>NZ_JBVJAH010000008.1:0-362621 GCF_055590785.1 Streptomyces sp. NPDC041796 | reverse complement strand
TACTCATGATGGTATTCATTGCGCCACCGGACGCCGACGCGGCGCACCCCCCCCCCCCCCCCCCCCCCCCCCCCCGCCCGTACCACCGCATGGCCGGGGTCGGTGTGGTCCGGTCAGCCGAGGACGAGCGGGATCCTCGCGGACAGCTCGCCCAGCGCGGCCCTCTCGGCCGCCGTCGGAACGCGCCGCCCGGTACCGACCAGCAGGGCGTCCTTGTCGGAGAAGGCCGGTGGAAGAGGTGCCCCGGCGATCCTCTCCAGCGACGCGCGGGCGGCCGCGAGCGTCTCGGCGGGCGGTTCGGCGGCCGAGGGCAGGTGCGCGATCAGGTCGAGGTGGTGCAACGTCCACTCCATGACGTACGCGGACAGGTAGTCGCCGGCGGTCAGCACCTCGCCGCGGGTGCCGACGCGGGCGCCCTTGTCGGCGAGTACGGCGGCGCGCCCCGCCGCGGAGCCGACGTCGTCGAAGTGGAACGCGAGCCACCGCGGCTCGCCGTAGGCCGCGGCCAGCCGGGGAACCAGTGCGTCGAGCGGGTCCTCGCCGGTGGGAGGCTCGACGAGCTTCCAGTAGGTGTCCGCGTCCACGGTCGGTTCGGTCGCGGCGGGCGTGACGAGCGTGATCAGGACGTCCTGTGCGTCGATGATCAGATGGCACACCAGGTCCCGCACGAGCCAGCCGGTACAGCCGGACGGCCGTTCCCAGTCCTGGTCGGAGAGTTCGTCGACGGCCGTGCGTAACGCCGTCCAAGAGCGCGAGAAGAGATCCACTTCGGCACGGTAGTGCCTCACCGGAACGGCGGCAAGGACACACCCGCGCTGGACGAGCGGCGTCGGGAAGCCGTCCGTACCAAGGGGTTTCAGCCGAGGGCCGGGGCGGGCGCCAGGCCGAGCGCGGCGAGGGCCGCCGTGCCGGCGGCGGCATGATCGCGGCCGGCGAGCAGCAGCGTGCGCGCCGACTGGTAGCGGCAGCCGGCCGCCTCGAATGCCGCCGCGCCGGCGAGCTGCCGCGTCGGGTCGCCGTCCAGCAGCGCCTCGGCCCGGTCCAGTTGGGCGGTGGCCACCGGATTGCTGGCGACCGTGCCCCGGGCGGCGTCGACCCGCTTCCGCGCGTCCGGGTGCCCGGCGAGGACGGAGGCCTCCGCGCGGACCGCGACGTACCAGTGCAGCCAGATCCAGGAGACCCACTTCCACACCTCGGCCGGCTCCGGTGCGACCCGCTCCAGGGCCGCGGCCGGGTCTCCGTGGTGGAGCAGGACCATGGCGTCGAGCACCGCACCGTATCCATGACGGTGCTCCGCCGCGGTGCCCGCCTCGTCGACGATCGCGAGCCAGGCCGCCCGGGCGTCGTGGTCGCCGCGCAAGCCGTGGATCATCGCGACCGACGCGGCGGCCGGGCCGAGCGAGAACGACCGCTGCCGGCCGCCGCGCCGCCACGCGTCGAGGAATCTCACGCTGCCGGTGAGCACGTCGTCGGCGTTGCCCGCGAACGCGTCCGCGACCAGGAGCCAGGACGTGGCGTGGTGCCCCACCTCGGCCAGCAGCGGGTGGTCGGCGAGTTCCCTGCCCCACCGGCGGGCCCGTGGCAACTCCCCCGCGCCGAGGGCGGTTCCGGCGGCCATGGCGAGGGCGTCGATCCACTCGTGCGTACGGGCGGGGGTGCGGGGTGCCGGGGCCAGGACGTCGATCCGGCGCCGGGCGGCGGCCGCGGCCCCGAAGGGCTCGCCCGCCCAGCTCCGGGCGCCGGAGAGCGCGTCGAGGGCGGCGGACTCGGCCACCGGGTCGCCGGCCCGCCGGGCGAGCGCGACGGCCCGTTCGGCGTACGCGACCGTCTCCTCCGCGGTGTTGTCCGCGGCCCCCTGGACCGCGCCGTAGGCGTCCCCGATCACCGCCGCCTCGGCCAGGGCGACAGCCGCCTCGGCGGCCGGATCGGCGTCGCCGGCCAGCTCCCGGGCCTCGGTGAGCAGGGCGGTCACCTCCTCCGCGCCCGGCAGCAGGGTGAACGCGCTGGAGAAGCGGTACGCGACGGTGGCGGCGGCCGCCAGGTCACGGCCGGCGCCCACGTTGTCTCCGGCCCGGCGGGTGGCCTCCGCGGCGGCGCGGTGCAGGCGGAACATGTCGTCGCCGAGCCGGCGGCATCCGGCCACCCCGGCGGCCTCACGCAGCGCGGCGGCACCGGCGGCGTCACCGGCGAGCGCGGCCGCCTGCTCGAACCGCTGCTGGGCCTCGCCGAGCAGGTTGCGGGTGAAGGCCAGCTCTGCGAGCGACAGGGCGAGACGGCAGGCGTCCGCGCGGTGCTCGGGCTGGTCGGCGGCCCAGGTGAGGGCGGCACGCAAGTCCTCCGCCACCGCGTCGAACCGCGCGCGCCGGTCCGCGTCCTCGCCTCCCGTGAGGAGAGCCGCGCCGGCCAGGCACCAAGCCAGGTGGCGGGAGCGGACGTCCGTCAGCTCACCGGCGTCGGCGAGCCGCTCCGTCCCGTACTGACGGATCGTCTCCAGCGCCTGGTAGCGGGTTCCGGTCGTGGACGGTGTCGCGGTGAGCAGGCTCTGCTCGGCGAGCCTGCCGAGCCCGTCGGCGACCTCGGCCGCGTCCAGCGGGTCGGACCCGGCCACCGCGGTGGCCGCCTCGGCGGTGAACGGCATGACGAACACCGAGATCCGGCGCAGCAGCGCCCGGTCCCGCGGCTCCAGCAGGTCATGGCTCCAGTCCAGCGCCGCCCGCACCGACCGGTGCCTCTCGTCGGCGCGGGGTCCCCCGGCGAGGATCCGCAACTGGTCGGAGAGGCCGGCCGTGAGACCGTCCAGTCCGAGGGTGGGCCACCGTGCCGCCGCCAGTTCGATCGCCAGGGCCATGCCGCCGAGCCGTTCGCAGACGGCCGCGATCCGGTCGCGTACCGCGGGGTCCGGCGGCGGGCCCACCGCCGCCGCCCGTTCCATGAACAGTGTCACGGCCTCCGACCTCTCGCCGTCGGACCAGGACAGCGGCGGCACCGGGTAGACCCATTCGAACGGCACCATCATCCGGGCCCGGCTGGTCGCGAGCACCCGCACCCGCGGACAGGCCACCAGGAGCCGTTCCAGGAACGGCGCGACCCCGTCCCGTACTTGCTCGCAGTTGTCCAGCACCAGCAGCGCCTGACGGTCCGCCAGCGCGGCCGGCACCGACTCGTCGATCCCGCGCCCGGGCTGCTCCCCCACGCCCAGGGCCGCCGCGACCGCCGCCCCCACCCGCCCCGGATCGGTGACGGGTGCCAGGTCGACGAACCACACCCCGTCGGCGAAGTCGCCGGCCACCTCCGCCGCCACGGCCAGCGCGAGCCGGGTCTTGCCCACTCCGCCCGGGCCGATCGCGGTCACCTGCCGACGTGCCTTCAGCGCTTCGGCCAGCTCCGCGCGCTCCCGTGTCCGGCCGATGAACGCCGTCAGCGGTGCGGGGAGGGCGGGCACCGGGCGCGACCGCTCGGCGTGAGCGAGTTCGGCCGCGCGCCGGGAGAGCGCCCGCCGGTCCGGGAGGTCCAGCTTCCGCAGCAGTGCGGAGACGTGCGACTCCACCGTGCGCACGGAGATGACCAGCCGCGCGGCGATCTCCGCGTTGCTGAGGTGGTCCCCGAGCAGGGCGAGCACTTCCGCTTCCCGGGCCGAGATCACTGAACTGGACACCGAGTCATTATCCGTGGTGGTTTCCGTGGTGGGCACGGAGGTGGCCCGTACCGGTGGCGGGAGAGGCTGTGACCACGCCGATCGGGCCCGGGCGGAATGCACTGGGAGCGATCGTGACCCCACGACCACAGGAGTGCCTCATGACCGGTTCGCCCTCCCAGGGACTCGAAACCGTGCCGCGTCCGGTGTCCGGCATCCGGGATGGCGTGCGTGCCGAACCGCGCTCCCGCGCTCTGCGCCGCCGCGACACGGAGCACCGGCTCGCCGACGACGTCGACGTCTGGGTGGCCAGCGCCTCCGCGGACGGTGTGCCGTACCTGGTGCCGCTGTCCTTCGACTGGGACGGCGGGACGCTGTTGCTGGCCACCCCGGCCGACAGCCCGACGGGCCGGAACCTGGCGGCGACGCGGACCGCTCGGCTCGGGCTGGGGCACACCCGGGACGTGTCCATGATCGAGGGCGAGGTCGAGGTCCTCGAGTTGGAGGCGCTGCCGCGGCAGCGGGCCGACCGGTTCGCCGCACGCACCGGCTTCGACCCGCGGGAATCGGCCACGCGGTACCGCTGGTTCCGGATCACCCCGCGCCAGGTCCAGGCCTGGCGAGAGGCCGACGAGTTGGCGGGGCGCCGGCTGATGCGCGACGGCCGCTGGCTCGGCTGACCGCCTCGGCGGATCCCCGGCCGGGGGTCCCCTCTCATGAACGTGCAGGACCAACCGTCCAGAAAGGAAACCTGCCATGACGAACACGCAGAAGCCCGCCCGGAGCACCGGCAGCAGCGCCGACACGAGGTACGACGGGTTCACGGCCGGGGAACGCGAGGCCATGAAGGAGCACGCCCGGGAGCTGAAGGCGTCCGCGCGCCGCAACCCGCGCAGGGCGAAGGCGGACGGGGAGAGCGACGTCCTCGCGAAGATCTCCGGGATGGCGGACGCCGACCGCGTCCTCGCCGAGCGGCTCCACGAGATCGTCAAGTCCGCCGCACCGGACCTGACGCCGAAGCTCTGGTACGGGATGCCCGCTTACGCCAGGGGCGGCAAGGTCGTCTGCTTCTTCCAGAGCGCCCAGAAGTTCTCGACCAGGTACGCCACGCTCGGCTTCAGCGATCAGGCGAACCTGGACGAGGGGGCCATGTGGCCCACCACCTACGCCCTGACGGAGCTGACCGCCGCCACCGAGGCGCGGATCGCCGAGCTCATCGGCACGGCGGCGGGCACGCGCCAGGGGGAGGCGTTGAACGGGACTCCTCGATCAGCCGGGTGAAATCGGTGATGACGGGCACCAGTTCGCCGCGAAGCCACCAGGGCAGCTGGTCACGATGGTGTGCGTCACCCCGGATGCCACGGGCACCGAGAGGGACGACCCAGAGGCTGTTCTCACGGCGGGAGAGGTCCCATACGTACCGGGCGGACGGTCCGCGGGGGCTGAGGTCGGTGATGCCCGGTGTGCTGGAGGTGGCCAGGACGCAGTCGTGGTCGCCGCCCAGCCCGGGCCATGGTTCGTCCTCGGGTGCGGGGAGGACCTGGCAGGGCGCGAGGCGGTGGAGTTCGCCCCAGGTCACGGGTTCCTCCTCGGCGACCGCGGTCATGGCCTCGCGGACGAGGCCGGGGACGTCGAGGCCGGGCAGCAGGTCGGTGGTCAGCAGGTTCTCCAGTGCGAAGGCCACCTTCGAGGTGAGGTTCAGCCACGGTTCGAACACCGCGGGATACGGCAGCGGTTCGGCCAGGGGCTTCAGCTGGGGGGAGGCGGCGATCCGGCGGGTGACGGCCGAGCGGAGGCGTGCGTAGTCGGCCGCGGCCGTGCTGTCGGCGTCCATGTGACGGTCCCAGGCGAGGAGCCGGCGCCTCAGCCGCTCGGCGCCGGAGGGGAGATCGCCGAGCCGCGCCACATGGGTGAGCAGCGGTGCGGCGGCCGCGAGGTGGGTGTCCATGTGGATGGCCGTCAGTCGTCGGGCCGTCCAGTCCCGCGCGGTGCGCAGCAGCGCCTCGATGCGGTCGGCGCGGTACGACGGCGCGAACTCCACACCGAGCGGCGCGGCGATGCCTCGGGCGTTCGCCATCACGGCGATGTCGTCGACGTCGGCACGAGGCGTGTCGTGGCGGCCGCGCCAGTCGTGCCCGGGCTGCCAGGCCGGCACCACCCGCAGCCGGTTGTCGCGATGACGGACCGGTACGTATCCGGCCACCCTGTGCAGCAGCTCTCCGGACGTGTCGGCGGCGTGGACGACGTTCACCGGCTCGATCCACCGGTCGAGCGCCCTGTCCACGTCCGCGACTGTGCGGGCCCGCAGGAGGGCGGGGAGCACGCCGAACCCCAGGTCCGCGGTGACGCGGGGCGGGTAGCGCAGGCTGATGCCTCCGGACGGGCCGCCGGGTCGCGCCGTTCCGGGTGTCTCCGGCAGGTCTTCGATGATGACCGGGCCGCGCTCCGTCTCGATGACGTCGACCTCGACCGGGTGGGCGTCCGCGACCTGGATGGTCTCGCGGTGATGGTGGGCCCGCCGCCATCCCTCGGGGCCCAGCGCCTCGATGCCGTCGTCCGTGCGGCGCAGTCGTTCCCGGTAGAGGTCGTGGTAGTCGGACATGGCGTTGGTGATCGCCCAGGCGACGGTTCCGGTGTGGCCGAAGTGGGCGATTCCCGGGACGCCGGGCACGGCGAGTCCGACGACGTCGTACTCGGGGCAGGACAGGTGTATCTGCTGGTAGAAACCCGGGTCCTGGATGAAGCGGTGGGGGTCTCCCGCGATGAGCGGAGCGCCGCCGGAGGTCAGGTCGCCCGAGACCATCCAGCCGTTCGACCCCGCGGTTCCGGGATCGTCGGTGGCGAAGAGTCCGACGGCCTCGTCGCCGAGCCGTCGGGCGACGGCCTCGCGCCAGAGCTTGGTGGGGAAGCCGGCGAAGAGGATGTGGTGGGCGAGCCAGATACCGAGAGGCGTCCACCGCTGCCAGGGCTGCGGGGCGAGGCCGGTGGCCGCGAACTCGGGGGTGGCCGCCGCGCCGCGCTCCAGGCCCGCGTTCACCCCCTCGACGTACGCCGAGACCCAGGCCGCCGTCTCGTCGTCGAGCCTGTCGTAGCAGCGCCGGGCGGTGTCGTCGAGCCGGGCGCGACGGGCGAATCGGTCCCACGGCACGGCTTGGGCGCCCAGGAAGGAAGCGGTGGTGCCCTGGGAGCGGTGACGCTCCACTTCGATCTGCCAGGCCCGGTCGAGCGCGGCGTTCTCTCCCTGCCCGAAAGCCAGCGTGAGCGCTCCCGAGGCGCGCAGATGCGGGATGCCCCAGGCGTCCCGGTACGTCGTGACCGTCACTCTCGCTCCGTTTCCCCACACCCGCGTGAACCAGACTGTGCCGTGGATTTACCGTGACCACAGCCACCCCAACAGCAACTTAGGTTAGGCTAAGTTATCTTCACGCGGAGGCGAACCACGGCCGTCAGCGCCCGGCGGGCGCGCCGCCAGGCAGGAGAAACCCCCATGGGCTTACCGGTCATCGAGTCCTACGCCATGCCGGACCGCTCCGCGGTCCCCCCGCATCGCGCCTCGTGGACGATCGACCCGGCGCGCGCCGCACTGCTGGTCCATGACATGCAGAACCACTTCGTCCGGACCTTCCCGGCGGGACTCCCACCGGTGACGGACCTGATCGACAACATCGTCGTCCTGCGCAATCTGGCCGACGCGCTGGCCATGCCGGTGGCCTTCACCGCCGAACCCGCCGGGCAACCGGCCGACAGGCGGGGGCTGATGGCCGACGTCCTGGGGCCCGGTGTCGGCCGCGAGTCCGACGACGCCGCCATCGTCGCACCGCTCACCCCCCGGCCCGGCGAGCACCTGCTGGCGAACGTACGCCCCAACGCCTTCCTGCACAGCCACCTGGGAAGGCTGCTGCGCTCCACGGGCCGCGACCAGTTGGTCATCTGCGGCGTGTACGCCCACCTCGGCGTGCTGCTCACGGCGGCGGACGCCTTCATGCACGACATACAGCCCTTCGTGGTCGCCGACGCGGTCGCCGACTTCTCCCCCGCGGATCACCGCATGGCACTGCGGTGGGCCGCCCGCTACGGCCGTGTGTGCACCACCGAGCGGCTCTTGCGCGAGCTGCTGACCGGCAGGTCGGCGCGCGGCGCGTGAGCCGGGCGAGCGGCACACAGGGGCGTCAGCGCCGCTCCACCGCCGCGCGGGGTTCCTGACGGGGCGCGGGCAGCGACACCCGGTCCGGGAGGGGCCCGCGGTCGGGGAGAGGCCCACGACCCGCGAGGGGCCCCGGCTCCGGGAGGGGGCGCTCCGCGAGGGACCGATCCGGAAGGGGTCGCTCCGGAAGGGACCGCGTCCCTCGTCCCAGCTCGATCAGGAGCATCGCGAGCGACGTACCCTGACGCCCCAGACCCTCACGGTACCGGCGCAACACCTCGTTCTCCCGGGCCAGTTCGGTCACCGGGCCGCCGGCGGCGCGCCGCAGTGCGGCCACCTCCGCGCAGGTGTCGGTGCGCCGGAGGATGAGGGTGATGATCGCCTCGTCCAGCTCCGCGATGCGCCGGTGGCCGTCCTCGATGGGTCCGTTCGTGGCCCTGGCCATGCTGGCCGCCTTCCATGTGAGACGGATGAGGAGGGTGACCGGTCCTCCGGGCCGGTGGAGCGGCACCGCGGCAACGGCGCCGACGGCCGCACGAGGGCCGGCAACCACCTCATCGTAGCGCGCCGTTGCGCCATTTAGGTAAGGCTTGCTTTACTACCTCTGATCGACATCCCGCTCAGGGGGAACCACCACCGGCGTTCCTCCGGACGGCCGCCGTGTCGGCTCCAGCGGGCCCGGGGAGAGGTGCGGGTCACCCCCGTCGCCGCCTCCGTCACCACGACCATCAGGGACCCACACCCATGCGCACAGCACGGCCCCGGCACTACCTCATGTGCACACCCTCGTACTTCGACGTGGTCTACTCCATCAACCCGTGGATGGACCCTCGCAAGCCCGTCGACACCTCGCTGGCCGTCGCCCAGTGGGAGCAGTTGCGGCAGACGTACCTGGGCCTCGGTCACACCGTCGAACTCATCGACCCCCTGCCCGGTCTCCCCGACATGGTCTTCGCCGCCAACGGCGCCACGGTCGTCGACGGACGTGCCCTCGTCGCCCGGTTCCGCGACGCCGAGCGGGTCGACGAGGCCCCGGCGTACCGGAGTTGGCTCCAGGAGCACGGCTTCACCGACCTGCGTACGGCCGAGCTGGTCAATGAGGGCGAGGGGGACTACCTCCTGGTGGGCGACTGGCTGCTCGCCGGTACGGGTTTCCGCAGTGACCCGCGCTCGCACGCGGAGGCCCAGGAGTTCTTCGGCCGTCCGGTGATCAGTCTGACGCTCGTCGATCCGAACTATTACCACCTGGACACCGCGCTGACGGTCCTGGACGACACCACCGTGGCCTACTATCCGCCCGCCTTCTCCCCCGGCAGCCGGGACGTCCTGCGGCGGCTGTTCCCGGACGCCGTCCTCGCGACCGACGCCGACGCCCGGGTCTTCGGACTCAACGCCACCTCCGACGGCTACAACGTCGTGCTGCCGCATCAGGCGACCGGTCTCGCGGAACAGCTGCGGAGCCGGGGGTTCCATCCGATCGGCGTGGACCTCTCGGAACTGCTCAAGGCGGGCGGAAGCGTGAAGTGCTGCACGCTGGAGCTGCGTTCCGGCGCCTGAGCGGGCACCCGCACCCACGAACGGACAGCCGCGCGGGATCATCCGATCCGCGCGGCTGTCCGTCGTACCCCGGTTCGCTCCGCTCCGTCGGGTACGGGGCGGGGGGGGGGGGAGGGGGGGGGGGGGGGGGGGACTCCACCCCCCCCCGCAACGCCCCGCGCCAAAAAAAGAAACCGGCTCTCCTTTCTCTCTCCGCCCCCCCCCCCCCCCCCCCTCCCTCCCCCCCCCCTCCCCCCCCCCCCGCTCCCCCCCCCCCCCCCCCCCCCCCCCCCCCCCCCCCCCCCCCGACTCCTTCCGCCCCTCGCCGAGCTCAGCGGGCCAACGCTGCGGACTGCTCGTCCGGGGCGGAGACCGGGGACTGCCCCCCGGTCCCGGCGTCGGTGGCCGGGACCAGGAAACGCGACACGCTGCGGAGCTTCTCGCGCGTCTCCTCCAGTTCGCGCTCCGGGCTGGAGTGCGCCACGATGCCGGCGCCCGCCCGCAGCCAGGTGCGGCCCTCATGGCGGTAAACGCTGCGCAGCACCAGGGCGGCGTCGACCGTGCCGTCCGCGTCGACCGTCAGGACGGCGCCGCTGTAGAGGCCACGGGGCTCACCCTCGGTACGGTGGATGAGTTCGCACGCCTCGGCCTTGGGGATGCCCGAGGCCGTCACCGCGGGGAAGAGCGCGCCGACCGCATCCCAGGCCGTCCGCTCCGGTGCGAGGGAACCGGACAGCCGTGAGGCCAGGTGCTGGACGCTTCCCCGCTCCTTCACCGACATGAAGTCGTCGACCGTGACGGAGTCCCGGGTGCAGACCTGTTCGAGCTCCTCGGCCACGAGCCGTACCGACACGGCGTGTTCGAAGACCTCCTTCTCGTCCCGGTAGAGCTCGGCGCGGCGGTTGCCGTCAGCGTGCGGGTCTCCCTCCAGGGCCCGGGTGCCCGCGAGGGGCTGGGCGACGACGCGCTTGTCGTCGCCGGTGACCCGGGCGACGATCTCCGGGCTGAAACCGGCCGTTTCCCAGCCGCCGAGGCGCAGCAGGAACGACCGGGCCGGGTCGTTGCCGCGCCGGCCTTCCAGGTAGGTGGCGGGCAGGTCGATGGGGGCGGTCACCGGAACGACGCGGGACAGGATCACCTTGGTCAGGTGTCCGGCGCGGATCTCGTCCACGGCGGCGGCCACGGAGGCCCGGTAGACGTCGGCGTCGTGCTGCTCGATGTCCGCCGCCACCCGCCGCGTGCCGCCCACCGCTCCGCCGAGTGCGGCCGCGGAGAGTACCCGCTGCTCCAGGCGGTCGAGGTCCTCGGCGTGCAGCGTGCGCAGCAGGGCGCTGCCGTCTTCGAGCCTGACCTCCCGCAGCGGTATGGCCAGGTGGGCGAGGACGGTGTCCGCCGGGGCGGTGGGCAGGCCGTGCAGCGGATAGCTGAGCTCGAACGCGGCCCACCCGTAGGCACGCCAGCCCTGGAGGCTCACGGCGGCCAGGGCACGGTCCAGGGCGTGCAGCACCCCGTGTTCGGCGGGGAAGTCGACGGGGTCGGCGCCGTGCAGGCCGAGGGTGGTCCTGTCGGCGCGGACGACGACGCTGCCGTACTCGCCTTCCGCCCATCCGACGGCACCCCGGTTCTCGAAGAGCACGTAGGCATCGGCCGAGCTCTCCGACAGTGCCGCCGCGGTGCTCAGCACGTCGCCGGTCAGCGGTATTCGACGCTCGTGGTAGGCAGGGGCGAAGGTCACGGCTTCTCTCTCTTTCCCGGAGTCGGCATGTCCGGCGTGGCGGGCGTCCCGTTCGGGACGGGTGGGGCGTGGCGGGGCGGCGGGGGTCGTGGTCCGAGGCGCGC
The DNA here is from genome assembly GCF_055590785.1 of Streptomyces sp. NPDC041796. NCBI lineage: Bacteria > Bacillati > Actinomycetota > Actinomycetes > Kitasatosporales > Streptomycetaceae > Streptomyces > Streptomyces sp. NPDC041796. The sequence goes on along the minus strand of NZ_JBVJAH010000008.1, from coordinate 351,468 downwards.
CCGCCTCGCGCAGCGCCCGGAGGACGTGGGCGATGACGGCGGGCCGCTCGGGGACGAGGTAGAAGTGCCCGCCCGGCAGGACGTGGACCCCGGCGAGACCGGTGGTGACCTCGCCCCAGAGCGGTGCGTCCCCCACTGGCACGTTCTGGTCCCGGTCGCCGAGCAGGACGTGCAGCGGGGTGGTGACAGGGGGGTGCAGCTCGGGTGCGTACCGGTCGAGGACCTGGAAGTCCGCCCGGCACGGGGGCAGGATCAGCTCCCGCGCCTCGGGGTCGTCCAGCAGTTCGTCGGGGGTGCCGCCGAGACCGCGCAGGTAGGCGATGATCCCGTCGTCGTCGAGGTCGGCCAGGAGGGAAGGGCGTTCCCGCAGTCGGCGGGGGCTGGAGCGGCCGGACACGACCAGGGCGGCCGGACGGGGACCGGCCGCCGCCTCGAGCCGGCGCGTCACCTCGAACGCGACCGAGGCGCCCATGCTGTGGCCGAACAGGACGGTGGGCCGGTCCAGCAGGGGGACGATGACCTCGGCGAGGGTGCCGGCGAGCACGTCCATGCCGGTCAACGGCGGTTCGGCCAGCCGGCATTCACGGCCGGGGAGGACCACCGACAGCACCTCGACGTCGTCGGGGACCGCGCGGGCCCAGTCACGGTAGAAGGCGGGAGCGCCGCCGGCGGGGCCGAAGCACACGATCCGTGCCGCCGCGTGCGGTCGGGGCGCGTAGCGGCGGAACCAGGTGTCCGTGGTGCCGTGGTCCGCCGCGCGGGAGGTCCACTCAGTCATCGGCCCGCTCCGGCTGTTCGGCCTCGTCGTCCAGCTGCGCGGCGATCTCCTCGTCGGAGAGGGAGTCGATCTCCAGGAAGATTTCGGCGACGAGCTCCAGGCGGCCTTCCTCGTCGCGGTCCGCGAGCGTCCGGGCCAGCCCGGCGACCGTGAGCGAGGAGAGGACGTCGTGGACGGAGACGTCGTCGGTGTCGAGGGCGTCCCTCAGCTGGGCGGTGATCCGGGTGGCGAGGATGGAGTCGCCGCCGAGCTGGAAGTAGTCGTCGTGGCGTCCGACCTTCTCGGTGTCGAGGACGCGGGCCCAGACCCGGGCGACGACCTCCTCCAGGTGGGACGCCGGTGCCTCGTGCTCGCCGTCCTTCGCCTGTGCGGCGAGGAGTTCGCGCAGTGCCCGGCGGTCGACCTTGCCGTTGGCGGTCAGGGGCATCTCGTCCAGGACGGCGAGGGTGTCCGGCAGCATGTGGGCGGGCAGCCGTTCGGCGGCGCGTGCCCTGACGTCGTCGGGGCCGGTGCCGGGGGCGGCGGCGACGACGGCGCACAGGCGCGGTGTGGGGCCGGTGCGGACCACGAGCGCCGTGGCCTGACGCACCGCCGGGTGGTCCGACAACGCGGCCTCCACCTCGCCGAGTTCGATCCGGAAGCCTCGGATCTTCACCTGGTCGTCGGCCCGGCCGAGGAACTCCAGGGTGGCGTCGGGCCAGTAGCGGGCGCGGTCACCGGTGCGGTACCAGCGGTACCCGTCGATCTCGACGAAGCGGTCGGCGGTCCGTTCGGCGTCGCCACGGTAGCCGTCGGCCACCCCGGTGCCACCGATCCAGAGTTCGCCGGGGACCCAGTCCGGGCAGTCCCGGCCCTGGGCGTCGACGACGCGGCACCTGACGTTGCGCAGCGGGGTGCCGTAGGGGACGCTCGTCCACCGTGCGGGCACCACGCCGCCGTGGACCTCCTGGACGGTGGAGTGGATGGCGGTCTCGGTGGTGCCGCCGAGACCGAGGAAGCGGCAGCCGGGCACCTGGGCGTGGAGCCGGACCGGGAGGTCGACGCCGACCCAGTCGCCGCCGAGGAGGACCGCGCGGGGGCTCGTCCCCAGGGGTTCGCTCTCGGCGGCGGTGAGCAGCATGTCGAGCAGGCTTGGTACGCAGTTGATCAGGGTCACGGAGTGGTGCCGGACCAGCCGGGTCCACGCGGAGGCGTCCTTGCGGGTCGCCTCGTCGACGGTGACGACGGCTCCGCCGGCCGACAGGGGGGCGAACATGTCGAAGACGGACAGGTCGAAGTCGAGTGCGGACAGGGCGAGGGTGCGGTCGTCGGGGCCGAGGCCGAGCCGTTCGACGAGGTCGTCGACGGTGTTGGCGGCGGCGCGGTGGGAGACTTCGACGCCCTTGGGTTCACCGGTGGAGCCGGAGGTGAACAGTACGTAGGCCACGGAGCCGGGGGCGGCGAACACGGGCTCGCCAAGCGGCCGGGGCCAGGCAGATGCCTCGTCCAGCGGGAGGTGCCCCGGGTCCGAGGCGGTGCCGGGCGCGGTGAGGCTGACGGTGACGCCGGCGCGGGTGCGGATCGACTCGGCGCGGGCGGGGGGCTGTTCGATGCCGATCGGCACGTAGTGGGCGCCCGCGGCGTGGACGCCGAGGACCGCGACCAGCTGGTCGGGGCCCTTGGGCAGGCTGATCGCGACGGCGTCGCCGGGTCGCACGCCCCGCTCGCTCAGTGCTCCGGCCACCCGCAGGGCGCGCTCGGCGAGCTGATCGTACGTCACCGCCGTCGCGTCCGCGCCGAGCAGGGCGGGGGCGTCCGGGGTGGCGGCCGCACGGGTGAGGAAGGCGTGGTGCAGCGGGTGCTCGGGCACCGGTCCGTCGGTGCGGTTGGCGTCCGCGCGCAGGGCGAGCTGCCGGGGGGTGGCGAGCGGCCCGACGGGGACGTCCCAGGCGCTGCCGTCGGACACGTTGCCGATCAGCTCGACGAAGGCGGCGAACATGGCGTCCGCGACGCCGTCGGGGAAGGCGTCGGCCCGTACGTCCCAGTTGACCAGCAGGCCGTCGTGCAGTTCGGTGATCTGGGCGTCCAGCAGCACCTGCGGGCCCTGCGAGACGATCCACACCGGCTCGCCGAGGCAGCGCTCCACGTCCTGGCCGAAGAGCTCGCCGAGGTCGAGCGCGCTGGTGAAGACCACCGGGGCGAGCACCTGGGAGCCCTGGTGCCGGGAGAGGTCTCGCAGTACCTCGACGCCGGAGTACGAGGAGTGGGCGGCGGCCCGGTGCATCCGCTCCTGGGCGTCCGCGGCCCGTTCGGCGAACGTACGCGACTCGGTCAGGTCGACGTCGAGGAGGACGGAGCTGGTGAAGTCACCGACGAGGCGGTCCACGTCGGGGTGGAGCGGGCGGCGGTCGAACATCGGGACGTTGAGCAGGAACCGGGGCTCCCCGCTCCAGGCGCCGAGGACCTCGGCGAAGGCGGTGGCCGCCGCGACCGCCGGGGTGACGGCGTGCCGGCGGGCCTGCTCGGTGAGCCGGGCGCGCTGCTCGGGGCCGAGCCAGTGGTGCAGGCGGGTCACCCGGTGGGCGGCTTCGCGCTCTGCTTCGGGCCTGGTCGGCAGGAGGGGGGCGCCGGGCAGCTCGCCCAGCCGCTCGCGCCACCAGCGCACGTCCTGCTCTCGCGGCGGCTGTGCCCGCCGTTCGGCCAGGTACCGGGCGTAGCTGTAGGTGAGGGGCGGCAGCGGCCGGTCGGGGTTCTCGTAGAGGTGGACGAGGTCGGCGAGCATCGCGCGGTAGCTGCGGGCGTCGGCCGCGAGCATGTCGACGTCCACGTGGACGCGGGTGCGGCCCTCGGGGAGCAGGGTCACCCGGACGTCGAAGACCTGTCCGGCCTCGACGTCGAGGAGCTGGTGGGAGAGCTGGTCCCGGAGCCGGGTGGCGTGTTCCCCGGCTTCCTGCGGCGAGAGGTGACGCAGGTCGAGGACCGGCAGTTCGGTTCCGCGGGTCCAGGGCCCGATGACCTGGCGGCCGTCGTCGAGGATGCGGGCGCGCAGCATGGGGTGACGTTCCGCCAGGGCGGCGACGGCCGCCCCGAGGCGTGCCGGGTCGACGCCGGAGCCGTCGAACTCGGTGTAGAGGTGGGCGGCCACGGCTCCGAGGGCCTGGGAGCCGCCCCGTCCGACCCAGTAGGCGTGCTGCATCAGTGCCAGGGGGAAGGGTTCCTCGTCCGTCGCGGCGTCAGCTCCTGGTGCCGGCGCCGTGGGTACGCCCGCCGGGGGCGGGGTTGCGGTGGCCGCGGGCGTGGTCGCCTCGTCGGGCCGGGCCTCGGGCGCCGCCTCCGCGAGGAGCCCGCCCCAGCCGGCCAGGGTGGGCCGCCGTGCCAGGTCGGCGAAGCCCACGTCCAGGCCGGTCCGCCGGCAGCGGTCCGCGATCCTCATCAGCTTGAGCGAGTCCAGGCCGAGTTCGATGAGGTTGTCGTGGTCACCGGGGGGCTCGGCGCCGGGGCCGAGCAACTCGGTGACCACGCGCCGGAGGTCGTCGATCGACAGCATGAAGCGGCTTCTTCCTAGGACGTCGTGTCGTGATGAGAGTCGCGCTCGCGTCCGCGTGTGCACGCGGGCGAAATGGGGTGAGGCGCGGATGAACCGCTCTCAAATCGCCTAGACCGAACCAGAAATGGTCACCATAAGCACCCTTGCGACAGTAGGTGTGCACCGACGGGAGTTAGGTTAACCTAACCACACCTGTTTGTGGATGCCGATGGCAGCACCGGCGTCCGCACCATGAGCGAAAACCGAGCGAGGAGCGCCAGTCGCCCTCCGGCCACGAGAGTCGAGCCGAAACGTGACCCACATCGCCACAGAGCCTCCCTCGCCCCTGTCGTCGGGACTCACCCCATGGCCCACCGAGACCGCGGCCCGTTACGTCGCGTCAGGCCTCTGGGACGGCCGGACCCTCGGCACCCTGCTGCGCGACTGGACGGCCGAGTACGGCGAGCGCCTCGCGATCGTCGCCGGGCCGGAGCGGCTGACCTACCGGCAGCTCGACGAACGCGCCGACCGGATGGCGGCCGGGCTGGCGGACCTGGGCATACGCGCCGGTGACCGGGTGCTGGTGCAGCTGCCCAACACCGGGGCCTTCCCCGTGCTGTTCTTCGCCCTCGCCCGGCTGGGCGCGATCCCCGCGCTCACCCTGCCCGCGCACCGCATCACCGAGATCGGCCATCTGGCACGGCTGTCGGAGGCGGTGGCGTACGTCATCGCCGACGAGTACGCCGGATTCGACTACCGGGAGCTCGCCGCCGCCGTGCAGGCCGAGGCGCCCGGTCTGCGGCACGTGCTCGTGGCGGGCGACCCCGGCCCGTACACCGCGCTCGCCAAGGTCGACGCCGAACCTCGCGACTTCCCCGACCCCGACCCCGCCGACATCGCGCTGCTCCTGGTGTCCGGCGGAACCACCGGCGTCCCCAAACTCATTCCCCGCACCCACAACGACTACGGCTACAACGCCCGGGCCAGCGCGGAGGCGTGCGAGCTGTCGGCCACGACGGTGTACCTCGCCTGCCTGCCCATCGCCCACAATTTCCCGCTGGCCTGCCCGGGCATGCTCGGCACACTGTCCGTGGGCGGCCGTGTGGTCCTCTCCCCCTCCCCCGCGCCCGGTGACGCCTTCCCCCTGATCGAGGCCGAACGGGTCACGCACACCGCGCTGGTGCCGCCGCTGATCCCGCTGTGGACCGACGCGGCGGAGTGGGATCCGGCGGACATCTCCAGCCTGCGCGTCCTCCAGGCCGGCGGCTCCAAGCTCTCGGCGGACCTGGCCCGTACCATCCCCGACACGCTCGGCTGCTCCGTGCAGCAGGTGTTCGGCATGGCCGAGGGACTGCTCAACTACACCCGCTCCGACGACGACTCCGAAACCGTGGCGCTCAGCCAGGGGCGGCCCCTGAGCGACGACGACGAGCTGCGCATCGTGGACGCGAACGGACAGGATGTCGCGCCCGGTGAGGTCGGCGAGCTCCTGGTGCGCGGCCCGTACACCCTGCGCGGCTACTACCGCGCCCCCGAGGTGAACGCCACCGCCTTCACCCCGGACGGCTTCTACTGCTCCGGAGACCTGGTGCGGCGGCTGCCGTCGGGTCACCTGATCGTGGAGGGCCGGGTCAAGGACACCATCGACCGCAACGGCGAGAGCGTCTCCGCCGAGGAGGTCGAGACGCACGTCACGGCCCATCCGCAGGTGCGGCGCTGTGCCGCCGTCGGCCTGCCGGACGCCGGTCAGGGTGAGCGGATCTGCGCGGTCGTCGTCCCCGAAGGCCCCTCGGCTCCCACGCTCCAGGCCCTGCGGGCCTTCCTCCTGGAGCGCGGTGTCGCCGCGTTCAAGCTGCCCGACCGCGTGGAGACGGTGCCCGACCTGCCGTTGACCGCCATCGGGAAGATCGACAAGCGGTCCCTCGTGCGCATGCTGGAGGAGCGCGACCGCACCTGAGACGAAGTCCCTCCCCCACACGTCCCCATGTCCCACAGGAAAGAAGGCGTCACCCCATGACCAACCCCTTTGACGACGAGAACGGTTCCTTCCTCGTCCTGGTGAACGACGAGGGCCAGTACTCGCTGTGGCCCGCCTTCCAGGCCGCCCCCGAGGGCTGGCGGTCCGTTCTCGGCCCCGTCGGCCGCCCGGAGGCGCTGGCCCACGTGGAGGCCAACTGGACGGATCTGCGGCCGAAGAGCCTGATAGCGCAGTCGGCGGAGCGGTAGGCGTCCCGCCTCGCACAGCACACAGCCCCCTGCCGCGGCCGCGGCAGGGGGCTTCTCGCCGGCGTCACACGACGTCGGCGCGGGCCTTCGTGACGGCACCGGCGAGGTCGTTCAGCACCTTGGTGAAGCGCTGGTACGTGAACGGCGTCTCCGTCTGCCAGTCGGTGACCTGGCCGGCCTTGACGGCCGGGCTGGCCTTCCAGGTCGGGTAGGCGCCCAGCTGCTGGTGCGTCAGGCCGCCCTCGGGGCGGGCGTCCTCCAGGACCAGGTCGGCCTTGTAACGGCCGGCCTCCTCCCAGCTGAGGGACTCGAACCCGGCCTCCGGCTTGGCCGGCTTGACGATGTCGAGGCCGAGCTGCTGGAAGTACTTCACATCGCCGTGGAAGGCGGGGTCGGCCACGAAGAAGTTCTCCTTGGTGCCCGAGACCACGGCGACGGACAGGCCCTTCTTGGCCTTGGCGGCCGTGGTCACCGCGGCGGCGGCCGTCTCGAACTCGCGCTTGGCCTTCTGGATCTCCGCGCTCTCCGGGTCGGCGCCGAGCGCCGCGGCCAGCTCGCCGAAACGCTTGACGGCGTCCGGGACGGCTACTCCCATGAGCTGGATGACGGCGATCGGGGCGACCGCCTCGATCTTCTTGATGACGTCCTCGGGGATGTACCAGATCATCGGACCGTAGGCGATGGTGACGATGAGCTCCGGCTTGAGGGAGATCAGCTTCTCCATCTGGAACTCGCCGAAGTTGGTGCCGACCGAGGTGGTCTTCGACAGGTCGACGTTGCCGACCTGCGGGCTGGTCTTGCCGTCCGCGGTCTTCTGCGGACCGAAGATGCCGACCGGCTGGATGCCGAAGTCCCACAGCGCGGCCGCCGGGTGGGACTGCGCCACGATCCGCTCGGGGCGCTTCTTCAGGGTGATCTTCTTGCCCCGGTCGTCGGTGAAGCTCCAGGGGCCCGTGGCGGCCTTGTCGGAGCCGGACTTCCCGGAGCCCTTGCCCTTGTCGGAGTCACCGCAGGCGGCCAGCAGTCCCGCGGCGGCCACGGCCCCGCCGATGGCCAGGAAGCGACGGCGGTCGAGCCGGGTCGCCTGCGCGGACTCGATGGCGGGAGTGCTTCTGAAAAGGGGCATGGCTGTCCTTCCGAGCGACTGTTGCCGCGTGATGTGCAGGTGAGCGGTACGTGCGTGTGGGGAGTTGGGTGGTGCTGATCGGGGCGAGCGGTTTCAGATGGCGGTGGCGGCCGACTTCCGCCCGGTGCGCCCGCCGTGGTGGCGGCCGAACGGGATGATGTGCGGGCCGCCTCCGGCGGGGTCCTCGATGACCGTGCAGCTCAGGCCGAAGACCTCTTCGATGAGCTCTCGGCTGATGACCTCGGCGGGAACGCCCTGGGCGACGATCGCGCCGCCCTTCATGGCGATGACGTGATCGGCGTACCGGCAGGCGTGGTTGAGGTCGTGGAGCACCAGGACGACGGTCCGCCCCTGGTCACGGTTGAGGTCGACGACCAGATCCAGGATGTCGATCTGGTGCGCGAGGTCGAGGTGGTTGGTGGGTTCGTCGAGCAGCAGGACCGGGGTGCCCTGCGCCAGTGCCATGGCGATCCAGGCGCGTTGGCGCTGACCGCCCGACAACTCGTCCACACTGCGCTCGGCGTGCTCCAGCAGGCCCGTGGACTCGAGGGCACCGTACACCGCCTGCTCGTCGTCGGGTGACCACTGGCGCCACCACGACTGGTGCGGGCTGCGTCCCCGCTTGACCAGGTCGAGTACGGTGATGCCGTCCGGTGCCACCGGCGACTGGGGCAGCATGCCGAGCTCGCGTGCCAGCTCCTTGCTCCGCATGGTGTGGATGAGCCGCCCGTCCAGGTAGACGGCCCCCTCCTTCGGCGTGAGCAGCCGTGAGAGACCGCGCAGCAGCGTCGACTTGCCGCAGGCGTTGGCACCGACGACCGCGGTCACCCGCCCCGCGGGGATCGTCACGTCGAGGGCGTTCACCACGCGGCGGCCGTCGTACGCCAGGGTCAGACCCTCGGCCGTGAGCCCCTGCGGTCGTTCTTCCACGGTCAGCCTCCTGAGCCGGTGCGGTTGGACCTGCCGAGCAGCCAGAGCAGGCAGGGGGCGCCGAATACACCGGTCACGACGCCCACGGGCAGTTCGGTGCCGGGCAGCAGCTGGCGCCCCGCCAGATCCCCGGCCAGGACCACGAGGGAGCCGACCAGCGCGGACGGCAGCAGAGCGGGCCCCGGTGCGCGCACCAGGCGCAGGGCGATCTGGGGGGAGATCAGGGCGACGAACGCGATCGGCCCCGCGGCGGCGGTGGCGAACGACACCAGTCCGGCTCCGACGGCGAGCAGGGCGATCCGCGCGGTCTGCACCGGCATGCCCAGGACCTGCGCGATCTCGTCGCCGAACTGCAGCCCGCCCAGCCAGGGTGCGAGCACCAGCACGCACGGCAGCAGCACCGCGAGGGCGACGGCGAGCGGGCCGACGTGTTCCCAGTCGCGTGCGTTGAGGCTGCCGGTGAGCCACATCAGGGCCTGCTGGGCCTGGTAGATGCCGGCCTTGAGGAGCAGATAGCTGGTGGCGCTGGCGCCCAGGGCGGCGACGCCGATGCCGACGAGCACGATGCGGTAGCCGGTGGTGCCGGATTTCCAGGCCAGTACGTAGATGAGCGCCGACGCGCCGAGCCCGCCGATCAGCGCCAGGGTCTGCAGGCCGAGACCCGACCCCAGGCCGATCAGCATGCCGGCGGTCGCGGCGGTGGAGGCGCCCGCGGAGACGCCGATGATGTCGGGGCTCGCGAGCGGATTGCGGGTGAGCGTCTGGAAGATGGCTCCCGCCAGGCCGAAGGCCGCGCCGCAGAGCAGACCGACGAGGGCGCGCGGCAGGCGCAGCCCGTGGACCACCAGTGCGGTCGCGGGGTCGCCGCCGCCCGAGAGGCTCTGCACCACGTCCGTCAGCGGCAGGTCCAGTTCACCGAAGGCGATCTCGGCGAGGAACGCGGCGGCGACCGCCGCGGCGAGCAGCACGCTGACGAGGAGGCTCCGGGGCCTGAGGATCCAGGACGCGCCGGTCCTGGGCAGCCGGACGACCGTCCCGCCCGCCTTGCGTACGGCGGCGGCGCCGTGCGTGGTGTCGGTGACGTGCATGCCTCAGAGCTCCTGGATCCGGCGGCGGCGCACCAGCATGATGAAGAACGGTGCCCCGATGGCCGCGACGACGATGCCGACGTGGAGTTCGTCGGGCCGGGCGACGAGGCGTCCGGCGATGTCGGCGGCGAGCAGCAGACTCGGGCCGAGCAGGGCCGAGTACAGCAGGATCCAGCGGTGGTCGGGACCGGTGAAGAAGCGGGCGACGTGCGGGATGACCAGGCCGATGAAGGCGATCGGCCCGCACAGGGCCACCGCGCCGCCGGCGAGGAGGGTGACGGCCGCGCCGCCGCGCAGTCGCACCAGGCCGACCTTCTGTCCGAGGGCGGTGGCGACGCCCTCGCCCAGGGCGAGACTGTTGAGGGCCGGGGCGGTGGTGGCGGCCAGCACCGCCCCGACGGCGATGAAGGGGAGGACGTCGGTGAGGATCGCGGCCGGTTGTCCGGTCAGTGACCCCACGGCCCAGAAGCGGTAGTCGCCGAGCGCGGCGGCGTCGAACAGGAGGATGGCGCTCACGAGGGACTGGAGCAGTGCGGAGACGGCGGCCCCGGCGAGGGCGAGCTTGGCGGGTGTCGCCCCACCGCTGCCTGCGCCGCCCAGCGCGTACACCAGGGCCATCGCCGCCAGTGCCCCGGCGAAGGCGAACCACACGAAGCCGTGCACGGCGGTGATGCCGAGCAGTCCGGTGGTGAGGACGACGCCGAGCGATGCACCGGCGCTGATGCCGAGGAGGCCCGGGTCGGCGAGCGGGTTGCGGGTCAGGCCCTGCATCAGGGCCCCGGACATGCCGAGCGCGGCGCCGACGACGATCCCGAACTCCGTGCGGGGCAGCCTCATCTGATGGACGATTCCCGATTCCTCGGATCCGTCCGGGTTCAGCAGCAATTCGAGGACGCGGTCCGGGGCGATCGCCTTGGTGCCCAGCGCCATGGAGAGCAGGGCGAGCAACACGAGCACGCCGATGCACGCCGGTACGGCGACGAGATGCGGGGTGGTGCGTCGCGGAACCGTCTCGGGCGGTCGAACGGGCGCCGCGGATCGGCCCTGCGAGGTGAAAAACACATGGAAAGGATAGCCATACCTAAGTACTTGCTATCAAGGCTCAGGGCGCCGCCGTTGCGTCACTGTTACTCCCTACCGCCGAGTCACCCGCCGTTTTGTCCGGTCGCGGGGTGGGGGCGTCGGGGCCTTTCCACAGGGCGCGGTAGCGCAGCATGACCAGGGCCAGGGTGCCGACGCAGACAGCGCCTCCGGCGGCGACGGTGGTGGCCGGGCCGACGACCGAAGCCACAAGTCCGGCCAGGACACCGCCGAGTGCGGGCGCGGTCATGGCCTGGGCGAGCCAGAGGCTGCTCACCCGCCCCTGCAGGGGATCCGGGGTGTGCCGCATCAACAGCGTGCGGCGCATGATCTCCGAGATGGTGTCGGCCACACCGCCGAGCGCGAGGAAGAGCAGACCGAACCCGAGGAACGGGCTGAGTCCGAACCCGAGGCAGGCCAGCCCCCACGCGGCGACCGCCCCGCACAGCACCCGCCACTGGTGGCGCGTCCGGCCGGTCCACCCCGAGGCGAGCGAGGCCACCGCGGCGCCGATCATCGGAGCGGTGGTGAGCAGACCCACCAACTCCGCCCCTCCGCCGAAACGTTCCTCGGCGAACTGCGGGTAGAGGGCGGTCGGCGTGGCGAAGAGGGCGGCGCACAGGTCCACGACCAGCACGGCGGCGACGACGTCGCTGCCCCGGATGAACGCGAACCCCTCGCGCAGCGAGTGGAGAACACCGGGCCGGGTCGCGGTCCCGGACACGACGGCCCCGGTCCCGTCCTCGTCGGGCTTGCCAGTGTCGTCCTTGGTCAGGGGCACGGCACCGGCGTCCGCGACGGGGGCGGACTCGGCCTCCGGCCCCGTCGGCGGCATCGGCCCGAGCCGGGTCAGCAGCAGCGTGGTGGCCGCCGTGCCGGCCGCCGCGAGCGCGAAGGTGGTGGCGAGCCCGGGGCCGGCGATCAGTACGCCGCCGAGCATGGGTCCGGCGATCGAGCCGAGCGTGGTGGTGACCGTCACGAGGGCTCCGGTGGCGGGGATGTGCTCCTCGCTCACCAGCGTGGGCACCACGGCGGTGAGGGCGGTCTCCGCGACGCCCTCCGTGAAGCCGAACAGGGCCCCCGAGACATAGACGACCCACAGCGCCGGGCGGTCGGCCGCCGCGTTCGCCGACAGGGCCGCGAAGGTGACGACGGCCCAGCCGCTACCCACCAGGATGAGGCCCTTGCGGTCCCTGCGGTCGGTGAGCACTCCGCCCACCATGAAGCCGAGCAGCAGGCCCGTGCCGAGGACCAGGCTGACGGCCCCGACCTGCGCCGACGAGCCGGTCCGCTCGTAGACCTGCACGACCACGCCGACCGAGGTCAGCCCTATGCACAGCAGGGCGAGGACGCGGGTGGCCAGTACGAGCCCGAGCGGGCCGCCCGCCCTCAAGGGGGACAGATCCAGGGCCAGTTCTCTGATGCGCAACGCCGGTCCTCCGCCTCGGGGCCTCGACCCACCGGGCGGCGGCCCGGCGAGCGGGCTCACGATAGCAAGATAAGGCTATCCTAAGTTATGGTTCGGCCCATCAGTCAGGCCTTGAGGGGACGTGAACCTTCTTGTCGGGTGCGAACATCGGCCACAGCAAAGATGTGAATGAACGACGCCGTGAGCTGTTGCGTCGTCAACTGGCTGCTCGCGGCATCGCCCGGAAGCCGGACAACGAGGATCAAACCACTCAGGGCACGGCATCGGCCCTGACCGAGGGACCGGCGCCGCTCTCCTCCGCACAGCGCAGGATGTGGCTGCTGCACCAGTTGGAGCCCCGTGGCACCGCCTACAACATATGTGTAGCGGTACGCCTTTCAGGGGAGTTGTCCGTTCCGGGGCTGCGGCAGGCCCTGCGGACCGTGATCGAGCGGCACCACGTGCTGCGTACCGTCTACCGCGCCGGGGACGACGGGGAACCGGTCCAGGTCCTCGCCCCGGACACCGAGCCGGTCATCGGCGAGACCGATCTGACGGCGGTCGCGCCCGAGGACCGGCAGACCGCCACGGACGATGCGGCGGCCCGCCTGGCGGAGCGCCCGTTCGACCTGTCGGTGGACACGCCCGTCAGGCTGGAGATCCTGCGGTTCGCGGCGGACGAGCACGTTCTGGTGCTGGTCGCCCACCACATCGCCTGGGACGACGGCAGCTGGCAGGTCCTGCTCCAGGAGGTCGCCTCCGTCTACAAGAACGATGCTCCGCCGGAACTGCCCCTCCAGTACGCCGACCTCGCCGTGCGCGAGGCGCAGCGCGCGCCGTGGAACATGGCGGACCTCGACCACTGGCGCGAACGTCTCGCGGCCCCGCCCGCCCCTCTCCCGCTGCCCACGGACTTCCCCCGCTCCCCCGCCCGCACCGAGAAGGGCGGGCGGCTGGTCCGTACGCTGCCCGCGCCGCTGCGCGAGCGGATGCACGCGCTGTGCCGCGCCGAGGGCGTCAGCCCCTTCATGGCCCTGCTCGCGACCTTCAACGCGCTGCTGCACCGGACCGCCGGCGCGCCCGACGTCCTCGTCGGCTCGCCCGCCGTCCTGCGTACGGAAGGCGGCGCGGAACGGCTGGTGGGCAACTTCGGCAACACGCTGGTGCTGCGCACCCTGGCCGGCCCGGACACCACCTTCCGCTCGTTCCTCCAGCACGTCCGCGAGGTGTGTCTGAGCGCCTACGCGCACCAGACCGTGCCCTTCGACACGCTGGTCCAGGAGCTGCGCCCGGAGCGCGCGGCGGGACACCACGTGTTCTTCGACGTGATGTTCTCGCTGCGCAGCGACGTCTGGGAAGGTTTCGAACTGCCCGGTGTGAGGCTGACCGAGTGTCCGGTACCGGGCGGCGCTGCCGCGTTCGACCTGGCGGTGTCCGCCGTCCTGGACGGCTCGGGCACCCTCACTCTCGACACCACGTACCGCCGCGACCTCTATGCGCGGTCCACGGTCGAGCGCCTGCTCGGCCGGTTCGAGCGGCTGCTGGAAACGGCGCTGGACGCCCCGGACACGCCGCTCGGCGACCTCGACCTGCTGGATCCCGACGAGCGCGAACAGGTCCTGACGACCTGGGGCAGCGACCGGCGGCCGGTGGAGGGCGCCACCATGCCGGAGCTGTTCCGGGCCCGGGCCCGCCGCGATCCCGGGGCCACCGCGCTGGTCTGGGAGACCGAGGGCGGGCGGGAACACCGGCTGACCTACGCGGAGCTGGACGAGCGCTCCGACCGGCTCGCCGGTGACCTGGCGGCGCTGGGAGCCGGACCGGAACGCGTGGTGGCCGTGGCCCTCCCGCGCTCCGGTGACTTCCTGGTGGCCGCGCTCGCCGTGATGAAGGCCGGAGCCGCCTACCTGCCGGTCGATCCGGAGTACCCGGCCGACCGCATCGCGCTGATGCTGGAGGACGCCCGGCCCGGCCTGCTGGTGACGGACTCCGCGTCCGCCGCCCGGCTTCCGCGGGGTGACGTTCCCCTGGTCCGCCTCGACGACGACACGCGGCCCAGCCGGGACGCGCGGGCCGCCGTACACCCCGTGACACCCGGTCACGCGGCCTACCTGATCTACACCTCGGGGTCCACCGGGCGTCCCAAGGGCGTCGTGGTGACCCATGAGGGCATCCCGAGCCTGGTCTCCACCATGGCGGAGGAACTCGGCGCCGGCCCGGGCAGCACGGTGCTCCAGTTCGCGTCGTTCAGCTTCGACACCTCGGTGTGGGAGTGGACCATGGCCCTGCTCACCGGGGCGACGCTCGTGATCGTCCCCACCGAGAAGCGGCTCGGGCCGCCACTCGCCGAGTTCTGCGCACGGCACGCGGTCACCCATCTGACGCTGCCCCCCGGCGTGCTGGCCACGCTGCCGGACGAGCGGTCGCTGCCCGCCGGGACGACGCTGATCGTGGCCGGCGAGGCCTGCCCCGCCGAGCTCATGCGGCGCTGGTCGGCCACCACCCGGATGTTCAACTCGTACGGCCCCACCGAGACCACCGTCGACGCCACCCTGTGGACCTGCGCCCCGGATCACTCCGGTCCCGTCGTGCCCATCGGCGGCCCGGTGCACAACACGGCCGTACGGCTCCTGGACGACCGGCTCCACCCGGTGCCGCCCGGCTCGCCCGGTGAGCTGTACGTCTCCGGTGACGGGCTCGCGCGCGGCTACCTCGGCCGGCCGGGGCTCACCTCGGAGCGGTTCGTCGCCGATCCGTTCGGCGAGCCCGGCAGCCGTATGTACCGGACCGGCGACCTGGCCCGCTGGACCGCGGACGGGGTCCTGGAGTACCTGGGCCGGGTCGACCACCAGGTCAAGATCCGCGGCTTCCGGATCGAACCCGGTGAGATCGAGCAGCTCCTGCGCCGTGACCCGGCCGTCGCGCAGGCCGCCGTCATCGCCCGCGAGGACCAGCCGGGCGACCCGCGTCTGGTCGCCTACGTGGTGCCCCCCGAGGGAACTGCGACGCCCGACACCGCCCGGCTGCGGGACGAGCTGGCGGCCACGCTGCCCGCGCACATGGTGCCCGCCGCCATCGTCGTGCTGGAGCGGCTGCCGCTGACCAGCAACGGCAAGCTGGACCGCCGGGCGCTGCCCGCGCCGGTGTACACCCGCACGGACGGCCGGGAGCCCGCCACCCCGCGCGAGGCGAAGCTGTGCGAGCTGTTCGCCACCGTGCTCGATGTTCCCGGGGTCGGACCGGACGACGACTTCTTCCTGCTCGGCGGCCACTCGATGCTCGCCGCACGGCTGATCACCCGCGTCCAGACCGAGTTCGGGACCCGGCCCGCCCTGCGCGCGCTGTTCGACGCGCCGACGCCCGCCGCGCTGACCCGCGTACTCGACGAGGCCGAGGGCCGGGCCGAGGACACCGAACACCCGCCGCTCACCGCCGGTCTGGCGGGCGAGCCCGCGCCGCTGTCGTTCGCGCAGCAGCGGCTGTGGCTGCTCCACCGCCTGGAGGAGCCGGGTCCGGCGTACAACATCCCCACCGCCCTCCGCATCAAGGGCCCGCTGGACCGCGCCGCCCTGGCAGGAGCCGTCGCGGACGTCGCCGTACGGCACGACATCCTGCGTACGGTCTTCGTCGAGCGTGACGGAGTACCGTGCCAGGTCGTCCTGGAGCCGGAGCGGGGCCCGCGACTGGAGGTGCGCCGCTCGACCGCCGCCGGTGTGGAGGCGGAACTGGCCGCCGCCGCGGCACACGTGTTCGCCCTCGCAGAGGAACCGCCGCTGCGCGTCGTGCTGTTCGAGATCGCTCCCGAGGAGCATGTGCTGCTGCTTCTGCTGCACCACATCGCCGGGGACGGGCAGTCACTGCCGGTACTGGTCCGCGACCTGGCCGACGCCTACCGGGCGCGGTCGGCCGGCCGGTCGCCCGACTGGCCCGAGCTGCCCGTGCGGTACGCCGACTTCGCCGTCTGGCAGCGGCGGTTGCTCGGAGACGCCGATGACCCGGGCAGCATGACCGCGCGGCAGGCCGCGTTCTGGAAGGAGGCCCTGCGGGGCGCGCCCGACGAACTGCGGCTGCCCACCGACCGGCCGCGTCCGCCCGAGTCGTCCAACAGGGGCGGGATGGTCCGGTTCACCGTCGAACCCGAACTGGCCCTCCAGGTGCGTACGCTCGCGGCCACGCTCGGCGTCACCCCGTTCATGGTCTACCAGGCGGCCGTGGCGGCCCTGCTGAGCAGGCTGGGTGCCGGCGACGACATCCCGATCGGCACGCCCGTCGCGGGACGCGGGGAGGAGTCGCTCGACGACCTCGTCGGCTTCTTCGTCAACACGCTCGTCCTGCGCACGGACGTCTCGGGCGCCCCGTCGTTCGAGGCTCTGCTGCGGCGGGTCCGGGACACGGCAGTGGCCGCGTTCGAGCACCAGGACCTTCCGTTCGAGCGGCTGGTGGAGATCCTCAACCCGCCGCGTTCCACCGCCCGTCACCCGCTGTTCCAGGTGATGGTGGTACACCAGAGCGGCACGGCGTCGCAGCTCCCCGTCGAGGGTCTGCGAACCCGGCCGCACGTGGTGTCCACCGGCACGGCGACGTTCGACCTGAGCCTGACGTTCATCGAGCGGTTCGACCCGGTCGGTGAGAGGGACGCGGTCAGCGGCTTCGCCGAGTACAGCGCGGACCTGTTCGACCCCAGCACGGTCGAGGAGCTGACCGGTCGCCTGGTGCGGCTGCTCGCCGCCGCCGTCGCCCGGCCGGACCTGCCCGTCGGTGACCACGACCTGCTGACCGAGGAGGAGCGGGGCACGCTGCTGGCCCGCCCCGTGCCGGCACCCGAGGCGCCCCTGCTGCACGAGGCGTTCGCCCGGCAGGCCCGGGCCACCCCGGACGCGGTCGCTCTGGTTCTCGGTTCCGGCTCCGGTGCCGTCGAGCGGATCGATTACGCCGAGCTCGACGCCCGGGTGGAGCGGATCGCCCGGCTGGTCGCCGCGCGGGGGGCGGGCCGGGAGCGGCTCGTCGCACTGGCGCTGCCGCGCCACGAGATGGTCGCCGCGCTGCTCGGTGTCCTGCGTGCGGGCGCGGCGTTCCTGCCGCTGGACCCCTCCTACCCGGTGGAGCGGCTGGCGCAGACCCTGGACGACGCCGCTCCCGTGTGCCTGCTGACCACGCGCGAGCTGGCGGACGGCCTGCCGCGGCGGCCGGAACTGCCGGTGGTGTTCGTGGACGCCGAGGCGCCGGAGACACCCGTGCCCCCGACGCCCGCCCGGCCCGGCGACGCCGCGTACGTGATCTACACCTCCGGGTCGACCGGGCGCCCCAAGGGCGTGGTGGTGACCCACGCGAACCTGGCCAACCTGTTCTCCGCGCACACCTCGACGCTGTTCCCGCCCGAGGTGCCCGAGACCGGCGGCCGCAGGCTGCGGGTGGGGCACATCGCCTCGTTCGCGTTCGACGCCTCGCTCGACCCGGTGCTGCTGATGGTGGGCGGGCACGAGCTCCACGTCCTGGACGAGCTGAGCTATCCGGACGCCGAGGCCGTGGCCGCGTACGTCGCGGAGGAGCGGATCGACTACCTGGACCTCACGCCCGCCCATCTCCAGCAGCTCATCAAGCACGGCCTCCTGGAGGAGGGCAGGCACCGCCCCGCCCTGCTGGGCCCGGGCGCGGACGCCATGCCGGACTCCCTGTGGCGGGAGCTCGGCGCCCATCCGGCGACGACGGCGTACAACTTCTACGGCCCGACCGAGTGCACCGTGGACTCGGTCGTCGCCCGGGTCACCGGTGAGGGCACGCCCCGCATCGGACGGCCCATCAGGGGCGCGACGGCGTACGTGCTGGACGAGCGGCTGCGGCCGGTCCCGCCGGGCGTGACCGGCGAGCTGTACCTCGCGGGCGCGGGTCTCGCCCGCGGCTACCTCGGACGGCCCTCCCTGACCGCCGAGCGGTTCACCGCCGACCCGTACGGACCGGCGGGGTCCCGCATGTACCGCACGGGCGACCTGGCGCGCTGGACCTTCGACGGGGAGCTGGAGTGCCTCGGCCGGGCCGACCACCAGGTCAAGATCCGCGGCTTCCGCATCGAACCGGGGGAGATCGAGGCCGTCCTAGGGCGGCACGAGAGCGTCGCCGAGGTCGCGGTGATCGCCCGCGACGACCTGCCCGGCTCGCGCCGTCTGGTGGCCTACGTGGTCGCGGCACCCGGCCACCCGGCCGAGCCCGCCGTCTGGCGGGCCCATGCGAGCGCCCTGCTGCCCGAGCACATGGTGCCCGCGCTGTGGGTGCCGATGGAGCGGCTGCCGCAGTCGGCCAACCGCAAGCTGGACCGTGCCGCGCTGCCGGTGCCCGAGCTGCCCGAACAGGGCGGTGGACGGGCACCGGTGACCGAGGTGGAGAGGCTGTTCTGCGACCTGTTCGCCACCCTGCTCGACCAGGAGACGGTGGACGCCGACGGCAACTTCTTCGAGCTGGGCGGCGACAGCATCATCTCCCTCCAGCTGGTCGGCCGGGCCCGGGCGGCGGGCTGGGCGCTCGGGCCCCGCGACGTCTTCCGCCACCAGACACCGGCCGCGCTGGCCACCGTCGTCCAGCGGGTGCAGGACGGCCCGGACCGGACGCCGGACGACGGGGTCGGGCGCGTTCCGGAGACGCCGATCATGGCGTGGCTGCGGGAGCTCGCCGAATCGGCCTCTCCCGTCGCCTCCGTCGACGGCTACAGCCAGGGCATGACGCTGCACACCCCGGCGGGGCTGACGTTCGACCGGCTCACCGCCGTGCTCCAGGCGGTGCTCGACCGCCACCCGGCCCTGCGGGCCCGCCTGGTGCGCGCGGCGGACGGCTCCTGGCAGCTCGACGCCCCGCCGCCCGGCGCGGTACGTGCCGGGGACGTGCTGCGGCGCGCCGAGGCGGACCCCGCCACGGAGGCCGCGGCCGCCCGTGACCGGCTGAGCCCCGCGTCCGGCGTCATGGTGCAGGCGGTGTGGTGGGAACCGGACGGCGCGGACACGAGCGGCCGTCTGGTCCTGGTCATCCACCACCTGGTGGTCGACGGCGTGTCCTGGCGTGTGCTGTGCGCCGATCTGGCCGCCGCGTGGCGGGGCGAGCAGGCGCCACCGGTCGGCACGTCGCTGCGCGCCTGGGGCGAGCTGCTGCGCGCGTACGCCCGGCGCGACGCGACCGTCCGGCAGGCCGACGACTGGGCCCGTGCCCTGGGCTCCGGTGGTACGCCGGTGGCGGGCCGCGCCCTCGACCCCGCCCGGGACACCGCCGCGACCTCCCGCAGGCACACCGTGTCCGTGGGCACCGACGACACCGAGGCGCTGCTGACCCGCGTGCCCGCGGCCTTCCACGCGGGGGTCGAGGACGTCCTGCTGACGGCCCTGGCCCTCGCCGTGGCCGAGCACCGGCGGGCGTCTTCGGGCAGTGGCGCCGCGGACCCGGGGGTGAGCGTGCAGCTTGAGGGTCACGGCCGTGAGGAGTCCGTCGCGGACGGCACCGATCTGGCCCAGACCGTGGGCTGGTTCACGACCGTGCACCCGGTGCGGCTCGATCCCGGGCCGGTCGACCTGGCCGAGGCCCGCGCCGGCGGCCCGGCGGTGGGGCGGGCGCTGAAGGCCGTCAAGGAGCAGCTGCGGGCCGTGACCGACGGCGGTCTTGGGTTCGGGGCGCTGCGCCACCTCAACCCGGAGACCGCGGGCCGCCTGGCCGGGCTGCCCGTACCCGAGATCTGCTTCAACTACCTGGGGCGGTTCGGCTCCGGCGGTGCCGGGGAACCGTGGCAGCCGGTGGCGGAGGACGACGGCCTGTTCCACGGAGTGGACCCGGCCCTGCCTCTCGCCCACGCCCTGGAGATCGACGTCCATGTCGCGGCCGGACCCGAGGGGGCGCGGCTGAGCGCCACGTGGTCGTACGCGGGCGAAGCCGTGGACGTCGACGTCGTGCGGTCCCTCGCCGACGGCTGGCTGGCGTACCTGGCCGCTCTGGTCGCCCACACCGACGAGCCCGACGCGGGGGGCTGGACACCCTCCGACCTCTCCCTGATCTCCCTCAGCCAGGACGAGATCGACGATTTCGAAGCCGACTGGAGGCTTTCGTGACTGCCCGCTCCAAGCTGGAGGACATCCTCCCGCTGACCCCGCTGCAAGAGGGACTGCTGTTCCGCGCGGAGCTCGACACCGACGGCCACGACGTCTACGTGGGACGGCTCACCCTGACGCTGCGCGGGCCGCTGGACGAGCCGAGGCTGCGGGCCGCCGCCCAGTCCCTGCTGGACCGCCACCCGGGCCTGCGGGCCGCGTTCCGCCGCAACCGGCAGGGCAAGGCGGCGGCGCTCATCCCCTCCCGGGTGCAGGTCCCTTGGAGCTTCACCGACCTGGCGGGGCTGCCCGACGGCGAGCGGGACCGGGAGGCCGAACGCCTCACCGCCCGGGACGGCGAGCGGGGGTTCGACCTCGGGCAGCCGCCGCTGGTCCGGTTCACCCTGCTGCGCCTGGCGCCCGGGCTGCACAGGCTGGTGCTCACCAACCACCACATCGTGCTCGACGGCTGGTCCCAGCCGCTGCTGGTCCAGGAGCTGTTCGCGCACTACGCGGCCGACGGCCGCCGCCCGCTGCCGCCGGCGGCCTCCCCGAGGGTGTACCTGGACTGGCTCGCCGCCCAGGACCGTGCCGCCGCCGAGGCCGCGTGGCGGACCGCGCTGGCGGACGTGGACGGTCCGGCCCTCGTGGCACCCGGCGCGTCCGAGTCGGTGACGGTCCCGCCGCGCAAGGTCGTCGTCGAACTCGACCGGGAGCTGACCGCCTCGGTCACCGCCGCCGCCCGGTCCCGCGGCCTGACCCTGGGCACCGTGGTCCAGGGCGCCTGGGCGCTCACACTGGGACGTTCCCTCGGCCGGGAGGACGTCGTGTTCGGCACCACGGTGTCCGGGCGGCCCGCGGACCTGCCCGGGGTCGAGTCGATGGTCGGCGTGTTCGTCAACACCGTCCCGGTACGGGTCACCCTGCCCCCGGACGAGCCGTTCGCGAAGGCCCTGGCCCGCCTCCAGGAGGAGCAGTCGGCGCTGGTCGCGCACCAGCACCTGGGCCTGGCCGAGGTGCAGCGCGTGGCCGGCGGACGGGAGCTGTTCGACACGCTGGCCGTGGTGGAGAACTACCCGTTCGACCCCGAGTCGCTGGCCGAACTCGCCCCCGGGCTCCGCCTGGAGGCCGCCGGCGGCGACGAGGGCGTGCACTACCCGCTGGCGCTGACCGTGCTGCCGGGCGCGTGCCTGCGGCTCGAACTGGGGTACCGGCCCGACGCGTTGGACGAGGAGCGGGTACGGGCCGTCGCCGAGCGGCTCCACCGCGCCTTCGAGGCGTTCGTCACCGCACCGGACGGCCCCCTGGGGCGCGTCGACCTGCTCGGGCCGGACGAGACGCGGCTGCTGACCGCGCCCGGCCCCGCCCACGCCGTACCGGACACCACCCTGACCGCGCTCCTCGCGGAGCAGGTGGCCCGCACCCCGGACGCGACCGCCGTGGTGTTCGAGGGCACGGAGCTGAGCTACGCCGAACTGGACGCCCGGGCCGAGCGGATCGCGGGCCGGCTCGTCCGGCAGGGGGCGGGGCCGGGCACGGTGGTCGCCGTCGCGCTGCCCCGCTCCACCGACCTGGTGGTGGCGCTGGCCGCCGTCCTGCGCGCCGGTGCCGCGTACCTGCCCGTGGACCCCGGCTACCCGGCGGACCGCATTGCCTACATGCTGCGCGACGCGCGCCCGGTCGCCGTCCTGACGGACACCGCGACGCTGGACCTGCTTCCCCCGGCGGAGGGTGTGCTCACCCTCGACGGTCCGGAGGCGGCGGCTCTCCCGCTCCCCGAGGGCGCGCCCCCGGTGTCCGTCTCCCCGGCGGATCCGGCGTACGTCATCTACACCTCCGGTTCGACAGGCCGCCCCAAGGGGGTCGTCGTGCCCCACTCGGCGATCGTCAACCGGCTGCTGTGGACGCAGGACGAGTACGGCCTGACGGGGGCCGACCGCGTGCTCCAGAAGACGCCCTCCAGCTTCGACGTGTCGGTGTGGGAGTTCTTCTGGCCGCTGATCACCGGAGCGACGCTGGTGGTGGCCCGCCCCGGGGGTCACCTGGACCCGCAGTACCTGGCCCGGCTGATCCAGGAACAGGGCGTCACCACCGCCCACTTCGTCCCGTCGATGCTGCGCGCGTTCCTCGCCGAGCCCGACGCCGCCGGCTGCACGGGCCTCACCCGGGTGCTGTGCAGCGGTGAGGCGCTCACGCCCGACCTGGTGCGCGGGTTCCACGGGCTGTTCGGCGGCTCGGTGGAACTGCACAACCTGTACGGCCCCACCGAGGCGGCCGTGGACGTCACCTCCTGGCAGTGCGCCGGCGACGGCCGGGACCGTGACGGTGTGCCGATCGGCCGTCCGGTGTGGAACACCTCGGCGTACGTCCTGAACGCGGCGCTGCGTCCGGTCCCGACCGGTGTACCGGGCGAGCTGTACCTGGCGGGCCCTCAGCTGGCCCACGGCTACCTCGGGCGGGCGGGGCTGACCTCCGAGCGGTTCGTCGCCGACCCCTTCGGGCCGCCCGGGAGCCGCATGTACCGCACGGGCGACCTGGCCCGGCGCGGCGCGGACGGGGTGATCGAGTATCTCGGCCGGACCGACGACCAGGTGAAGATACGCGGGTTCCGCATCGAGCCCGGTGAGATCGAGGGCGTACTGGCCCTGCACCCCGGCGTGCGGGAGGCGGCCGTGGTGGCCCGGCGCGACCTCGGCGCGGACGGCGACCCGGTGCTGGTCGCCTACGCGACGGGGGCGGCCGGTCCCGCGGAGCTGCGCCGTCACCTGGCGGCGGCGCTGCCGGAGCACATGGTGCCGTCCGCGTTCGTCGTGCTGGACGCGCTTCCGCTGACGCCCAGCGGGAAGCTGGACCGCCGCGCCCTGCCCGCGCCCCAGCTCGACCGGCCGGTCGCCGGCCGCCGCCCGCGCAACCCGTCGGAGGAGATCCTCTGCGACCTGTTCGCCGAGGTCCTCGGCGTGCCGGAGGTCGGCGTCGACGACGACTTCTTCGCCCTGGGCGGGCACTCGCTGCTCGCGACACGGCTCGCCAGCCGGGTCCGCTCGACCATGGGTGTCGAGCTGGCGCTGCGGACGGTCTTCGACGCGCCCACGGTCGCCGCCCTGGCGCAACGGCTGGGCACTCGCAGCAGCCGGCCGCCGCTGCGGGCCGGGATGCGGCCCGATCCGCTGCCGCTGTCGTTCGCACAGCAGCGCATGTGGTTCCTGTACCGGCTGGAGGGGCCGAACCCGGCCTACAACATGGCTTTCGCGGCCCGGCTCACCGGCGCCCTCGACGCCGCCGCGCTCCGGTCGGCGCTCGGTGACCTGACCGACCGGCACGAGGCGCTGCGCACCGTGCTGCCCGACGAAGCCGGTACGCCCCGGCAGGTCGTCCTCGGCGCGGAATCCGCACGGCCAGAGCTGCCGGTCACTCCGGTGACCGAGGCGGAGCTGGCCGGGCGGCTCGCGGACGCGGCGGCGCGGCCGTTCCGCATCGACGAGGAGGCGCCCTTCGCCGCCGAGCTGTTCGCCCTGGGTGCCGACGAGCACGTCCTCATCCTGGTGCTGCACCACATCGCGGCCGACGGCTGGTCCGCGCTGCCGCTGCTGCGGGACCTGGCGGACGCCTACACCGCGCGTGCCGGGGGCGAGCGGCCCGGCTGGTCGCCGCTGCCCGTCGGTTACGCCGACCACGCCGTGTGGCAGCGACAGCTCCTCGGTGACGAGGGGGACCCGAACGGGGTGCTGCACCAGCAGGCGGAGTTCTGGCGCAAGGCGCTGGACGGCCTGCCGGAGGAGCTCCCGCTGCCCACGGACCGGCCCCGGCCCGCCGTGCCGAGCCTGCGCGGGGCCACCGTCGACGTCGACGTCCCCCCGTCCCTGCACCGGGCCGTGCGGGCCTTGGCGCGCCGCTGCGACGCCAGCGTGTTCATGGTGCTGCACGCGGCGCTGGGGGCGCTGCTCAACCGGCTGGGCGCCGGTGCGGACATCCCCGTCGGGACGCCGATCGCGGGGCGCGGTGACGACGCCGTGGACGACGTCGTGGGCTTCTTCGCCAATACGTTGGTGCTGCGCACCGACACGTCCGGCGATCCGGGCTTCCGGGAGCTGGTGGCCCGTGTCCGGGAGACCGACCTGGCGGCGTACGCGCACCAGGACCTCCCGTTCGAGCGTCTGGTGGAGCTGCTCAACCCGGCCCGTTCCATGGCCCGCCACCCGCTGTTCCAGGTGATGCTGAGCCACCAGGCGAGGCCCTCGATGGACCTGGCGCTCGGGGACGTCTCCGTCCGGCAGGAGCCGGTGGACATGGGGACCGCGAAGTTCGACCTGGCCTTCGAGATCGTGGAGGAGCACGGTGTCGACGGAATGCGGCTGGGCGTCGAGTACAGCACCGACCTGTTCGACCACGACACGGTCGCCAACATGGCCACCCGCTTCCTGCGGGTGCTCCAGGCCGTCACCGACGACCCCGACCGGCCGCTGGGCAGTCTGGACCTGCTGTCCGCCGACGAGCGCCGCCACGTGCTCGTCGACTGGAAGGGCGACGTGGTCGAGGCGCCGGTCGCGACGCTGACCGAGCTGTTCACCCGCCAGGTGGAGCGCACGCCGGACGCCACGGCTCTGGTGTGCGGCGACATCGCGTACACGTTCGCCCAGTTGGAGCGGCGTACGGCGCGGCTGGCCCGCGTTCTGAGGGACCGGGGTGTGGGGCCCGAGCGGATGGTGGCGATGCTGCTGCCGCGTGCCGCGGACACGGTGGTCGCGCTGCTGGCCGTCATGCGTGCCGGTGGGGCGTACGTACCCATCGACCCCGGCTACCCGGCGGGGCGTATCGCGCACATCCTCGGCGATTCCCGGCCCCGGCTGCTCATCACCACCGGGGAGCTGGCCCACCTGGCCGGAGAGGGCGGGACCGAGACGCTGGTCCTGGACGCGCCGGAGACACAGGCGCTGCTGGCGGACGAGAGCCTGGAGACGGGCGAGAGCCTGGAGACGGGCGAGCTGCCGCACCCGCTGCCCCAGCACCCGGCGTACGTCATCTACACCTCCGGTTCCACGGGCCTGCCCAAGGGCGTCGTGGTGGAGCACCGGAGCATCGCCAACCTGTTCCACAGCCACCGCGAACTCCTCTACCGGCCCACCGTCGCGGCGGCGGGCGGGCGGAGTCTGCGGGTGGCCCACGGCTGGTCGTTCGCCTTCGACGCCTCGTGGCAGCCCCAGCTCTGGATGCTCGACGGGCACGCGCTGCACATCGTCACCGAGGACACGCTGCGCGACCCGGACCTGCTGGTGTCTTTCATCACCGAGCACCGCATCGACTTCATCGAGGTCACCCCGTCGCACGCGATGCAGCTCGCGGGCGCCGGACTCGTCCAGGACGGCCGCTGCCCGCTGCTCGCGCTGGGTGTCGGCGGCGAGGCGGTCCCGTCCCCGCTGTGGCGGGACATGCGGGCGCTTCGGGGCACGGCGGGGTACAACCTGTACGGCCCCACCGAGTGCACGGTCGACGCGCTGGCCGCGCGGGTGTCCGACGGTGAACGTCCGCTGGTGGGACGGCCGACCGCGAACACCACCGCGTACGTCCTGGACGCCCGGCTCCAGCCGGTGCCCGCCGGGGTGATCGGGGAGCTTTACCTGGCGGGGGCCGGCCTCGCCCGCGGCTACCTGGACCGGCGCTCGCTGACGGCGGAGCGCTTCGTGGCGGACCCGTTCGGCCCGCCCGGCACCCGGATGTACCGCACGGGTGACCTGGTCCGCTGGATGCCGGACGGCACGATCGACTACCTGGGCCGCACGGACGACCAGGTGAAGATACGCGGCTTCCGGATCGAGCTCGGCGAGATCACCGCCGCGCTGGCGGCCGATCCGTCGGTCGTCCAGGCGGCCGTGGACGTACGGGAGGACGGACCCGGGGGCAAGCGCATCGTCGCCTACGTCGTCCCCGCGGCGGGCGCCGTCTTCGATCCGGGCGCGCTGCGGGCCGAGCTGACCCGGATGCTGCCGGACTACATGGTGCCGTCGGCCTTCGTGGAGCTGGACGCGCTGCCGCTGACCGACCACGGCAAGCTCGACCGGCGGGCGTTGCCGGCGCCGCAGGAGGCGGAGCGGCGTACGGGCCGGGGCCCGCGGGACCTCACCGAGGCACTGGTCTGCGAGGTCTTCGCGGAGGTGCTGGAGGTGCCGGAGGTGGGCGTCGACGACGACTTCTTCGGTCTCGGCGGCCACTCGATGCTGCTGGTGCGGCTGCGGGACCGGCTGCACGACGCGACCGGGCTGCAGGTGGCGGTGGCGGACCTCTTCCGTCACCCGACGGCGGCCGCGCTCGCCGGGCGGCTGCGGACCGCGGCGGACGCGGGGCCGGGCCTGGACGTGCTGTTCACCCTCCGTCCGGCCGGGGACCGTGCGCCTTTGTGGTGCCCGGCGCCCGCCACCGGCCTCGGCTGGCGGTACGCGGCCCTGCGGGCCCATGTGCCGGACGACGTACCGATCCACGCCCTCCAGGCACCCAACCTGGCGGGCGGACCGGCGGTGGAGTCGCTGGAGCAGTTGGTCGACGTGTACCTGGCGGAGCTGACGCGGGTTCAGCCGCACGGGCCCTACCGGCTGCTGGGCTGGTCCTTGGGCGGTGTGGTCGCCCAGGCCCTGGCCTGCCGTCTGCAGGAGCGGGGTGAGGACGTCGGCCTGCTGGCGCTGCTCGACGCCTATCCGGGCGCGGGTGACGCGTCGGTGGAGGAGCCGGGCACGGAAACCGTGGACGCCGCGGTGGAGGGGCTGGGCCTGGTGGAGTCGGCGGTGACGGCGATGCGCGCGAACCACGCGGCGGCCGGCCGGCTGCTGTCGTCCTTCTCCCCCGCCCGGTACCGGGGCACCCTGCTCCACTTCAGGGCGTCGGACGCGCCGCGCCCGGCGGAGGACTGGGAGCCGTACACCGACGGGGAGGTCGTGGTTCACACGGTCGCGGAGGACCATGACGGTCTCCTCGACCCGGCGGCGGTGCGGCGGATCGCGGCCGTGCTGTCCGGGCACGACCGGGCGTGGCAGTAGCCGGCCGACGAAGGACGCCGCCCCCCGCACCGTTTCGGTGCGGGGGGCGGCGTCCTTCGTCGGGCGCGCTCGGCGCTCGGCCTCAGCCGAGGAGCGCGTCGATCTCCTTGTCCCGGTCGGCGCGCAGGGCCTCGGCGGTACGGCGCAGCAGGAGCGAGTCGCAGATCTCCCCGGAGCGCACGGCGAGCGTGGACAGCAGCGAGGAGGTGATGCCGTGGGTGTGCTCCGTACCACCCTGGAGGTAGACGCCGACGTCGACGTGATCGGCCATCAGGACGCGGTGGTCGCGGTCCACGCGCAGCCGGCCCCGGTCGTCGGCGAGGCAGTCGGCGGCGAGCTCACCGAGGAGGCCACGGGGGTCGACGGGGCGATAGCCGGTCGCCATGACGACGGCATCGCAGTCCAGGGACGTCT
The DNA here is from genome assembly GCF_055590785.1 of Streptomyces sp. NPDC041796. Lineage (NCBI taxonomy): Bacteria > Bacillati > Actinomycetota > Actinomycetes > Kitasatosporales > Streptomycetaceae > Streptomyces > Streptomyces sp. NPDC041796. The sequence goes on along the minus strand of NZ_JBVJAH010000008.1, from coordinate 323,828 downwards.
CCTGGCCGGTGGTCAGCGAGCGCAGTACGACACGGGCGCCGTCCGGTATCCGCTCCACACCCTGCAGCTCGGTGGTGTTGAGGATCCTCAGCCGCTCCCGGCCGCTGACCTTCTCCTGGTAGTGGGTGCGGTAGAGCTGCTCGATCAGCTCACCGTCCACCACGGAGTAGTTGGTGTTGCGGTGGTAGCCGTAGAGGTCCTGCTTGACGTTCTCCGGCGCGGTGAAGAAGTCGTCGACCGCGGAGGGGTCGAAGATCCGGTTGGCGAACGGGCTGTCGTCGGCGGGGCTGTAGCCGTACCGGGTGAAGACCGCGTTGACCTCGGCGTCGGGGAAGGTCCGGTGCAGGTAGTCGACGGCCTCGGCGGCCGACTGACCCGCGCCCACGACGACGAAGCGCCGGTACCGGGGGTGGGTCACTTCCGGGGCGCGGAAGAGCAGTTCGCGGGTGTGCCACACGTGCTCGCCCTGGGTGACGCCCTCGGGCAGGCGGGGGGTGAGGCCGGTGCCGACGGAGACGTTGAGGGCGCGCAGCACCTGCCGGTCGGCCGGGTTCGCCACGCTCTCGGAGACGACCTCGACGGCCTCGACGCGGTCCCCGGTGCGCACGGGCCTGACCTCGACGACGCGCCGCCCGTAGTCGACGTCCCCGGCGAACTCGGCGGCGCACCACTCGAAGTAGTCGTGGAACTCGATCCGCGTGGGGAAGAACGTCTTCTGGTTGATGAAGTCGGCGAGGCGGCCGCGCTCCTGCAGGTACATGAGGAAGGAGAAGCGACTGCTGGGATCCCGCATGCTGACCAGGTCCTTGAGGAAGGAGACCTGCATGGTGGCCCCTTCCAGCAGCATTCCGCGGTGCCACCCGAAACGCTCCTGCTGCTCCACGAAGCGGGCCCGCAGCGCGCGTTCGGGGTCCCGGCGGTTGTGGTCGGCCACCGCGATGGCCAGAGCGAGATTGGACGGGCCGAAGCCTATGCCGACCAGGTCGTGGGCGGTGCCGCCCTCAGCCTGGCCGCTGTCCTCGCGGCGTCCCGACATGCTGGTCCTTCCGTTGGATCCAATACTGGGCGGCCGTCGAGAACACAGCCACTCATCCACACGAACTACTAAGGTAAGGCGGGCCTAACTTCCCTCACTCCGCACGGGGTGTCAAGTCCGTCCGCACGACGTGACGGCCCCGGCCGCCGACCCCGATCTCCGCTGCCCGGCCTTCGTCTTGGCCCCGCCCCGGGGCGGTCGGGCGCGCGACTCCGCGTGGCCGAGCACGCGATCGCCGCAGAATCCGCCGCAGCGGTCGTGGCGCCAGTGGGAGAGGGGGCCGACGGTGAGCACGGCCGCGCGCGCGAGCGGCCCGCGCCTCAACAGCGCCCGGGCGATCGGGACAGGGGGACGCGGGGCATCCGGGCATGTGCGAGGAGCACGCGTACGGCGCCCCTGTGCGCGGAGGCGGCGTTGCGCCGTAGGGCGTGCGGAGTCATCCCGCGAAGGCGCCGCAGGGCGATCGGGAGAAAGCGCTCTCGAAGTGCTGTGTGAGGGCCGGTGTGAGCGGCCACCCGCCGACGCCGCCTATCACCCCGATGGCGAGCATGAGGCAGCAGCCGGCTTGCGTGACGCTTACAAGGCGGCTCGGGGTTGATTCGCCGGGCGGGAAACGCCGTTCGCGCGAACCGTCCGGGCCCGGGCCGGGTCACTCACCGCGAGTCACCTTCTCCATGAGTCCGCTGTACGCGAGTTGCAGCGCGTCGGCCCCGGCCACGGAGGCCGCGACGGCCAGAACGGCCCGGGTCGCGCGGGGCCAGAGGCAGCGCCCTGCGGTCAAGGTGGTGCTCACCCACACACTCATACAGAAAGGGCAGGTCAGCAGCTCGCCAACGGTGTGCCTCAGCCCGTGGCGCGGCCGTTCGCCCACCTCGGCGGGCCCCGTCGTGCCCTCGTACGTGGTGAAGGGCCTCCGCAGCGGGCTGGTGACGGCCCCTTTGGTGAGGAGGCGGCTGATCCGGAAGGTGGCGACCGCCGTCAGGACGATGTCCTGCGCGTCGTGCCGCTCCGGCGAGCGGCCGTGGCGGTGGACCAGGGCCGTGCATGCCCCGGCATAGGCGGCATAAGCGGCCAGTGTCGTCGCGTATCCCCCCATCGGCCGTTCCCCGGCCTTTCCGCCGGTCCTCGGTTCGTCCTCGTGCGTGCCCACCCGCACCCCTTTCCTCGGTCGGTCGGCGGGTGCCCCCAGGGGGAAGCGGTCAATCAGCCGAGCTGCCACCAATGTGGGTCCTTGGGCCGTCCGGGTGAGCGGCACGCCATGCCCGAGAAGCGTCCGGGCCACGGTGGAAGACATGGACGCCGGGCGCTGTCCACGCGTGGACGACTGCTGGACGACGGCTGTCCGCCGCCATGGCGGTGGCCCAGTCCGGTCTCGTCCCGTGTGGCCGACGACCCCGGGGCACCGGCATACGGCGACCGGCAGTGACCCGGACCTGAACAGACACCGCGTCGACCGGATGAACGGAAGGGAGCCCCACGATGGGCCACGGAGGAAACGTCATCGAGGAGCTGACGGCGGATCACCGCGAGGTGGACGCCCTGTTCGCACAGCTCGAAACGCACACCGCGGACGACCCCGAGCGCCGGGTGCTCGCCGACCGGCTCACCATGGAGCTGGTCCGGCACGCGGTGGCCGAGGAGCAGCATCTGTACCCGGTGGTCCGCCGGTACGTGGACGGTGGTGACGACCTCGCCGACAAGGAGATCGAGGATCACAGCGAGGTGGAGCGTCTCCTGAAGGAGCTGGAGGGCTGCCGGCCCGGCGACGCGGAGTTCGACCCCCTGGTGACCCGGCTGAGGTCGTCGGTCACCGAGCACGTCAGGGACGAGGAGGACCGCCTCTTCCCCCTGCTGGCCGAGGTGTGCCCGGTCGGCATGCTGGACGAGCTGGGTGAGAAGGTGCGCCGGGCGAAGGAGACCGCGCCGACCCGCCCGCATCCCTCCGCCCCCGACACCCCGCCGCTCAACAAGATCCTCGCGCCGGGATCCGGGATGGTCGACCGGGTCCGCGACATGCTCACCGGGCGGGCCAAGCGCGGCTGAACCGTGCGGGACGCGCCCGGTCGGGCCCGGCCGGGTCGCGGCCGGGCACCGCATCACCCCGGCGGATCGCGGAGCCCTGAGCCGGTGAACCCGTCGCCGTCCCCGCGGCTCGGTGTGCCGGGACCCCGTCGCGGGGTGCCTGCGGGCACCGTGGCGGTTCGGTGACGGCCCGGCGGCGGCGACGCGGCGGACCGGCGCACCGCCGCACGCTGGCGTTCGGTCGCACCGGCAAGGGGCGCCACCGGTCGCAGCTCACCCGTCGCCGGCACGCGCGGGGCGCGGTGACGGGCCAGGGCGCGCCGGGGGTTTCCTCGTGGGCGGGGAGCGGCGCTCCTGCCCGCACGGGTCAGGTGGTGGCGGCGGGGCCGGGGCCGGGCGGCAGGCGGACCGTCATGATCAGGTGGCAGGTTCCGGTTCCGGATCCGCGGTAGGTGTGGGGGGCGTCGCCGTCGAAGGTGGCGGTCTGTCCGGCTTCGACGGTGTGCTCGGTGCCGTCGACGAGCAGCGTCATCCGGCCGGAGGTGACGCTGACGGTTTCCACGACTCCGGCCTGGTGGGGGTGGCTGGGGTATTCCTCGCCGGGTTCCAGTTTCCAGCGCCAGACCTCGACGGGAGCGGGGCCCGAGGTCGTCAGCATGAGCTGGGCCTCGCTGCCCCGCGCGCCGGTCCACAGCGGCGCCACGGTGTCGGCGGTCACGACACGGACGCGGCCTTCGGCAGGTCCCTCCAGCAGGGCGGAGACCCCGAGGGTGTCGGCCAGCCGGACCTGACGTTGTGGGCGAGCGTCCGCAGCGCTGCGTCCGTCTCGGCCATCCGATCACCATCTCGTCGACGACCCCGAGGCCGAGGCCGAGCTGCTGCGCCGCCAGCTCGCCCACTTCCAGCCCGACGGCGACCACGCTCCCGTCGCCGTCGACCGGCCGCCCTACGGCCGGATGCTGCCCGGCATCCGCGGCCTGCGGCTGGAAGTCGCCGAGGTACGGGCCAAGTTCACGTACGACGACCACAAGCCCGTCGAACACCGCACCGCCGTCGCCGACCGGCTCACCGCCCGCAGCCAGGGCCTGGACGTCCCCACGGCACTCCAGCAGCGCCGCCGCCTGGACCGCATCGGCCCCTGGACGCCCTGACACCACCGCCCCGGACCACGACACACGAACGGAAAACCCCCCGCATGCCCGCCTTCCGCCTGTCCCCCGCCGTCACCGACGCCTTCCCCGACACCCTCGTCGCCCTGGTCACCGCGACCGGCCTGCGCGGTCGCGAACCCTGGCCCGGCACCACCGCCGCCGTGGAGGAACTCGAGCAGCGGCTCGCCGACGGCACCTGGCACCCCGCCGACGAGACCGACCCCCGCATCGAGGCTTGGCACGCCGCGTACCGTTCCTTCGGCACCAACCCCCGCCGCGTCCGCCCCAGCGTCGACGCGCTCGGCCGCCGCCTCGCCAAGAGGGGCACCATGCCGCGCATCAACCCTGCCGTCGACTCCTACAACACCGTCTCCGTCCGGCACGGCCTGCCGGCCGGCGCCTTCGACCTGGACCATGTCACCGGCGACATCGACATCCGCCACGCGGACGGCACCGCCTTCACCCCCCTCGGCGAACCCGGCACCCTCGAGAACCCCAAGCCCGGCGAGATCGTCTACGCCGACAGCACCGGCGTCCTCACGCGCCACTGGAACCACCGCGACGCCCATCGCACACGCGTCACCGAGGACTCCACCCACGTCACCTTCGTCCTCGAAACCCTCCGCGCCGCCCGCGACGGCCACCTCCTCGAGACCGCCGCGGACGAACTGCGGGACCTGCTCGCCCCGCACGCCGAACACACCACCGTGCACCACCTCGCCGCGGCGCGCTCCACGGTCGACGTGAGCGCCCGCACCGCGTAATGCCGCGTCACGGCTCACGACGTCGTACGGGCGGCGGCCACCGTCTCGCGCAGGAAGCCGGCCAGCAGGTCCGACACCTCGTCGGGCCGTTCGAGACTCGGCAGGTGACCGGCCCACGGCAGCTCGACGTGCCGTGCCCCGGGGAGCGACTCGGGCAGCCCGGCCGCCATCTGCCGGAAGTCGGCCACGTCGCGGCCGCCCGAGACGGCGAGACAGGGCGCCTCGATCGCCGACAGGTCGAATTCCATCTCGATCCGGCCCGCTCCCTCGGGCGCGGCCAGTTGCACCTCGAAAGCGTGCCGCTGCATGTCGCGCACCCGCTCCCGGGCCGCCTCACCGGCATCGGGCCCCAGCCAGGTGTCCACGTTCAGCTCCACGGCCCCGGCGACGTCACCGCCCTCCAGCAGTGCGTCCTCCCGATCACCGAACGCACGCAGCTCATCGCTGGTTTCGTGCCCGGGCAGCCCCCCGCACAGCAACGCAAGGGCGGTCACCCGCTCCGGGTGACGTGCGGCGATCTCCACCGCGACACGTCCGCCGTACGAGGAGGCGACCAGCGCCGCCCGATCGATGTCAAGAGAGTCCAACAGGTTCAGCACGTCGTCCGCGTCGTTGTGACGCCGGCCGGTCAGGGGTGTTCCGCCGAAGCCCCGGAAGTCGCAACGCACCACCCGGTACCCGGCATCGGCCAGCGCCGACCACTGCGGGTCCCACATCCTCCGGTCGCACACCCCGGAATGCAGCAATACCACTGCCGGGCCGTCCCCGGTCACATCGTGAGCAAGTGTCATACGCAGACAGTAGGCCCCCGCCGAGGATCGTCATAGCCAGTTGATCGTCACGGCCCGGCACCGGCCGAGCCGCCGGAAGACATCCGACTGCACCGGCCGGCTCCGGTGCGGCGCTGGGCGCACTCACGGCGACGCGACCTCGTCGAGGTCGAGGTCCTCGGGGTATTCCACCTCCGCCCAGTACGGACGGCCGGGCTCCCCCGCGTCCGGCGTCACGTCCGCCGTCGTGTCCTCGCCGCGCTCCACCATCTTCGGCTTGCCGACCCACGGGTCCTTCAACACGTGGCCGCGCCACATGAGCGCCGTCCGGGACGGGCTGTCCAGGGAGGCGGCGAGGCCCTGCTGGCTCTCCACGACGAACGAGGGCGCCAGAGCGACCGCCGTGGTGGGGTCGACGGCCGCCTCGGCGCGCAGCCGTACACCGGCCTCCGCCGAGCGGCCCGCCGACACGAGGACGAGGCTGGGGCCGCCGACCAGCACCTCGGTGATCACCACCCATTCGCGCCGCCATTCCTTCTCCTCGTACAGGGCGCGCACGGCGGTCTCCACGGACTTGAGGTCGGCGAGACGATGCACCGTCGCGTCCCGTGTGTGCAGGACGAACGCCCCCTCGCGCTGGAACCGGTAGTGGACGTTCCCGGTGGCGGTGGCGACCGCCGTGTCGACACCGGCACGGGTCAGACCGGCCGTCCTGTGCACCCCGTCGTGCGACGAGTGGTCGAGGTTGCCCAGGCTGCCCTCGACGTCCGGCGCCGCTTCGACACCGAGGGCGGCGAGGGTGGTGAGCTTCGTCCACCTGCGCTTGTGGAAGGTGCCGACGTCGCCGAGGTTCATGGGCGTGCCGGGCAGCCAGACGGGCAGGCGCTCGTAACGGCCGCGGATCTCGTGCCAGTAGGCGTCCGGCAGGGTGCTCATGGGTGGTCAGCCTTTCAGGAGGAGGGTGCGGACACGGCGGGGGTCGCGGTTCGGGGCAGCGGGGCCACCCTGAGCGTCGAGCTGCCGTGGAGGGAGTAGAGCAGGCCCAGCGGGTTGTGGCGGGACTGCAACAGGTCCCACTTGGCCGTGTGCAGGGCCTCCCCGGCGGTCCCACCGGTCAGCAGCGCCTGGTAGAAGCGGCGGGAGAAGGTGTCGGCCAGCCGGTCGGGGAGGTTGGCGGCGGTCGCGATGACGCCGCGGTTCTGGTTCTTGTGGAAGGGCGCGACCACCGACTCCAGCGACCAGGGGTCGTAGACGGCCGTGGCACAGGCGTTGAGGAAGACCAGGGGCTTGGCGGCGCCGTCGGCCGGTGCGGCCCGCCAGCCGCGCATCAGCCGCGCGAGGATCTTCGGTACCGGGATCTCGACATCCTCGCCCGACTCCGAGGCCAGGTGAAAGGCGAAGTTCCCCTCGTCGCCCGGGAAGCCGCCGGGCCGGGCCACGCAGTGGCAGGACATGTGCAGCACCTGGTGGGGGCGGTCGACGCGCCGCCCGTCCAGCCCGAGGCCCGGATCCGCCATGTGCTGGGCCAGGGTGGCCGGTTCGGGGAGGGGTTCCCCGGCCACGGGAGAGGGGCCCTCCAGCCGGATGGACGGCCGGCTGCGGAAGAAGCCGAGCTCCGCCCGGGCGCCCGGATAGCCGGCGTGCCACAGGAACCGCAGCGGGAGCCGTCCGTCCGTGGTGGCCAGGCAGGGGTCCTGTGTCGCACCCGCCTCCATGCCGCGTTCGACGACGGTGCACAGCCCCGGGAAGACCCGGGCCGCGTCGCACAGTCCGGCCACGTCCTCGACGGGGCCCTCCCAGTACGGGTCGAACAGCGGGAGCGCCTCCCAGGGCAGGTACTGGGCGTAGCCGGGCGCGATGTGCACGACCGGGATGACGGCCGCGTCCTCCCCCCGGGCCGGGCACCAGCGGGCCACCTTGCGCGCCAGTTCCGGCACGCTGTCGTAGGGTCGGCGCAGCGCGTTGAGGAGCAGGATGCGGCCGGCGTCGGCGAGTTCGACGAGGGCGTTGCCGGCCTCCCGGGGATCCAGGGTGCCGGGGCTCTGCCATGCCTTCTTCGCCTGCTCCAGGGCGGTGCTGAAGGCGGCGTGGTGCCGACGGAGCACCGTGGGTTCGGCGGTGTCCATCACGAGTGGCTCGGGGTCGCCGGGGCCGGTGAGCTCCAGCCGGTAGCCCTCGGCGTTGCTGAGTGCCCGCACGGTGATGTGCGGCGAGGCGGCCTGGAGTCTCACGACACCGCCGGGTCGTCGTGGTGGCGCGTGACGGCCTGGTTCACCGCCTGGTTCACCGCCTGGTCCACTTCGACGGTGACGGGCAGCGCCTGGACCAGCCGGCCGGCCGCGTAGACCGCGACCCGCACGTCGTAGGTCCCCGGTTCGGAGGCGGAGATCACCGACCGCAATTCCAGCTGGGTGTCGTCGACGGGGGCCCGCAGGGTACGACGAGCCGGGTCCACCTTCATGAACGGTGCGTCGACGACGACGTCGAGTTCGACGCTGTGCGCCGATCGTCCCGCCACCACCAGCAGTTCCTCGGCAATCCCGTCCCGGCGGCCGAGCAGTGCTCTGGGCTCCCGCTGGTGCACCGCGCCGAGCCCGAGCGCCACGACGAGCGTGGCCTCCTGGCCGGACCGGAGCTGCCACTGCGGTTCTCCGTCGACGTCGCGGACGCCGTGGGCCTGGTCCACGGCGACCGCGATCCCGCCGCGGAAGGCGATGGGCGCCGACGGCGTGAGCGCCTCACGGATGGCATCGCCGCCGACCTGGACCACGGACGACGCCTGGGCCGGCCGGTGCGCGTAGCCGAGGGCCGGTGGTGGCTCGGGCGGTGACGGCTCCGCGGTCCTGCCGTGTTCGTTCCTGCGCCGGACGGCCTCCGACAGCGCGAGGGCACTGCTGACGGCCGCGACGCCGACGGCCGTCATGGCCAGGGTGCCCGATACCGGCGCGGCGGCCGCCAGTGCGGCCAGCCCGCCCACGACCGCACCGGCCATCGGAATCCGTTTGTCGTCGGTGTCCTCGTGCTCGTCGGTGTCCTCGTCGGTGACCGGAGGCGTGGGCCGGTCGTCGTCCCAGGGCCCGGGGGACGCACGGGGCGGGTCCACGGCCACCGGACGGGACTGCGGTGGCGTCCCGTACACGTCGCCGGAGTGGAAGACGACGTCCGCCGTGCCGGAAACCACGTGCGACGCCTCGGACGACAGCCGTCGCGCGAACGGGCCCATGTTCTGTTGGACGTTCACGCCGCTTCCGGTGAACTCGTGCCGGCCCTGCGCCGCGTGGCGCCGCTCCCCCGGCGGCTCGGGGGCACCGGTGACGACTCCGTACCCCCACTGGGCGGACAGGGCGCGGTTGACGATCCGCTCCTCGCTCTGGTCGGACGGCGCCGGCAGGTGCAGCGCGTCGTACAGGTCAAACCGGTGGAGGTCGAAGGCAACCCTGAGCGTGCTCGCGTAGGCCACGGCCGCCCGTACCGCGCTCGGGTACGACAGCGCGACGACCACCAGGGGGGCCAGCCACGCCAGCATCGCCGCCACGTTCCCCCGGGGCCAGGCGACGACCGACGCCGCCGCGGCGACCAGGCCGTACACGCAGAAGGAGACGTACATGTCGAGCAGACCGCGACGGGTGTCGGCCTCCGTACGGACACGGCGCCCCAGCACCTGGTAGAGACGCGGCCAGGCGAGCGGTACGTCGAGCCCGTACGCCTGCTCGACGCGCTCGTGCGACGCCGCCAGCGCGTTCCCCAGCGCCGTGGGCCTGAGCATCGCGTCGTTCATGGGGTAGCGCTCGCTCAGCGAGGCGGCGAGCCTGCGGGCCTCGACCCGCACCTCCGGATCGTGCGCGGCGGTGACTTCCAGGTGGAGCAGCCGCCGGCGTTCACGATCCCGGTAGTAGCGCTTGCGGGCGCGCAGCCAGCGGGCGGCCCGCCCCGACCAGCGGTCTCCTTCCGCCAGCCGGGTGAGCACCGGCGCGTAATGCGTCAGGAACAGCGACGCCCCCACCATGAGCACGATCAGGCCCACCCACTGAGGCCCGGACAACCGACTGACGCGGTGCTCCAGGGCGCTCGTGGAGACCGTCTCCCCCTCGGCCAGGCCCAGGCACAGGGCGGACACGTAGGAGACCATCAACAGGGCGGGCAGCAGGGCGGGGGTGAGGAACCGGCCGGGCTGGGGAGCGTTCACACCCCCATCATGCCGTCGATGGGGGAACTCGGGTGTCCCGACGGCGATTTGACCGGACCGGCCTCTCGGCCACCACGGTGAGCGTCACCCCCGTGAGCAGCACCCTCATCGGTCTCGCCCTCATGAGCGTCACCCCCGTGAGGCCTTGGCACGCCAGTCCCGTGGCGACATCCCGTACGCCGCGCGGAACACCCGGCTGAAATGGGCGGGGCTCGTGAAGCCGAAGCGCTGGGCGACGGCGGCCACGGTCGGGCCGCCACCGCCCGGCCGGGCCAGCTCCCGGCGGCACGCCTCCAGGCGGCGGTGCCGGATCCACCGGCCGACGGTGGTGCCCTGCGTCTCGAAGAGCCGGTGCAGATAGCGCACGGACACGTGGTGCGCGGCGGCGATGGCGGGTGGGGCCAGGTCGGGGTCGGAGAGGTGGCGGTCGATGTACGCCTGGATCCGCAGCCGCAGTGCGGTGCCCCCGGTGTCGCCGCCGCTCCCGGGGTCCGCGCCGAGTCGCTCGGCGGCCAGAGTGGTCAGCAGTCCACGGCGTTGCGCGCGAGCAGGGCCCCGATCGGCGGCGGATAGGCGGCCGCGTCGGTCGCGAGCCGGACGAGGAACGAGGCCACCAGCGCCGCGGTCCCGGTGTCGGGCCGCATGCGGACGGCGGTCAGCCGCCGCACCTCGTCCTCCGACAGCCCCAGCGCGTGCCGTGGCAGCGCGAAGACCTGGAGCCGGTACGGCTCGGAGAAGTCCAGGGAGTAGGGCCGGGTGGGGTCGTAGAACATGAAGTCGCCGGGCGCGAGGAGCGCCTCCTTGCCGTCCTGGACGATCAGCCCCGGCCCGCCGTGCTGCACGCTGACGTTGAGGGTCTCCCGGTTGCCCTGGGCGATGAGGCGTTCGGTGCGGCGCGCGTGGTTGGCGTCGGCCTCGACCGTGGTGATCTGCACACACCCGAGCTGCCGGGTGAGGCTCATGGCGCGGAACGGCCCGTCCGCGGCCGGCTTGATCGCTATCGGCACACAGCTCTCCCTGAGCATTTCCTCCCAGTACGCCACCTGCTCACCGACCGGAACCGACGCCGTGGTCACGACATCACCCACTGCTCCCCCTGCCTGGCCACTCCGCCCCCACGCCCCCGTGTACACCACCGAATGTAACCACCGCACCCCCCGTCGCCTGAGTGCGCTCTCGGACAAATGCCCGTACGCGAACCGGCAATTCACGCTTCCCGCGCCGCCGTAGCTTCGGTGACGCCGCCCGACGAGGCGGAGTTACGGAGGAGCGGATGAGTACGAGGAAGGGGCCGGGCGGGGATCCGCGCCGCCCGGTCGACCGGCGCACCGTGCTGCGCGCCGCCGCGGCGGGCGCCACGGCGGCAGGCCTGGGACTCGGCGGTGCGGCCGTGCCCGCCCGAGCCGCCGGACCCGGGGGCATGCCCGCGTACCGGTACGTGCGCGACGCGCTGGCCGGGCCGCTGCGGTACAACCCGACGGGAGAGTTCATCTTCCCCACGATCCGTGGTGTGTACGACAAGATCAGCGGCGCGCGGGCGAGGTACCACCTGTACTACGCGCCGCACGAGGACCCCGGTGGCATCTGCGTGGCGTTCGCCGACTCGCTGGAGGGGCCGTTCACCGAGTACCCGTCCAATCCGCTGATCGACAACCGGCTGCCGGGGACCACGGTCAGCCATGTCTCCTCGCCGCACGTGATCTGGGACGCCCCCACCCGCCAGTTCTTCTGCTACTTCCACGGCGAGAACACCGTGACGCGGGTGGCGCGGTCCCGGGACGGCATCGTCTTCTCCGACGAGACACCCGTCCTGAGCACGCGCCTGGTACCCGGCACGTCGGAGACCTCGTACGCCCGGGTCTTCGAGCACGCCCTGCCGGGGCGGAACAACCGGTACGTGATGGTGTTCATGGGCGTACGGAGCCGGAGGCGCATCTTCTACGGCTGGTCGCCCAACGGCTGGGACGGCTGGCAGTTCAGCCCGGATCCGCTGGTGAACCCCGAGCCCGACGGGGTCACCGACATCGCGGCGCCCACGCTGGTCAAGCGGAACGGCACCGTGTACGTCGCGTACCACGGCGACGACGGCCGCATGCGCCTCACCGAGGTCGGTGACGGCTTCGACAAGGAGGCCCACCTCGGGGTCTTCCACGCCCCGGGCCCGGCCGACAACGGCCGCGTGGCCGCGCCCTCCTTCGGTACGGAAGGAGGCACGTCGTACCTGTTCTACGAGGCGGGCCCCCGTCTGAAGGGCCGCCTGTGCATCGCCCGCGCGGTCTGACCACCGCCGCGCGACGACAAAGAAGCACCTTTCCCACCCACCCGGTAAACACACGTGGAGGACGAGCATCATGCTGACGACGACACCGACGACCACGCCGACGCCCCAGGCACCCCGAGACGGCCGGAGCGGGAGGACGAAGCGCACGCGGGGCGGAGCCGCGGCCGCGGCGGCGACGGCTCTGGTCGCGGCCCTGTCCCCGACAGCCGCCCAAGCCGCGTCGACGTCCGCCTCGGCCACCGCCGCGGGCAGTTACAACATCATGATCTCCCACCGGGCCCACTTCGTCGCCGACTTCTGCCTGCTGTCCGACACCAGTGGCAATGCGCGCGCCCACTGCAGTGGCAACAAGGTCAACGGTGAGGACTTCCGGCTGGGTGTCATCCACAGCGTGGGCGACAGCGTCTGGATCGACGTGAATGTCGTCGCCGGACGCGACACCAAGGGCATCAACCTGCGCGGTCTGCACTACTGCCGTGTCAACGGCACCGCGATCAGCTTGTCCGTGGACTGCTGGAAGAGTCTCGCCCACTACCAGGACGGGGCACGTCCGACGCGGGTGTGGGGCTGATCCGGGTGAACTCCGCTCCACTGTCCAGGACATGGCCCGGGCGGCTGGTGATCGCTCTCCTCGCCGCCGTCGTGGCGGGCGCACTCCTCCTCGGGGGCGCCCCGCGGGCGCACGCCGTCTACGGTGGCGGCGAGGCCGGCCAGCAGCGGGGCGCCGCCCAGCTGTGGCTCGGGCCCGACACCGATCCGGCCTCGGACAAGCAGTTCATCTGTTCCGCCGGCGTGATCTCCAGCCGGTGGCTCCTCACCGCCAAGCACTGCATCACCGACCGGGGCAATCCGGCTGCCGGGCGACTGTGGATAAGGGCCGGGCACCTCACCCTCGCCAAGGGTGAGCGGCGCCAGGTCGCGGCGTACCACCTCACCGAGCGCAACGACCTCGCGGCGCTGCGCCTCTCCTCGCCCCTCGGCTCCTCGGTCAAACCCAACGAACTCATCCCCCGGGGCATCACGCCCGGCACCGGAGCGGAACTCGCGGTATCCGGCTGGGGTCGTACGAGCTATGACAACAACGACCCCGCCCGGAAGCTCAAGGTCTGCTCCGTGAAGGTGGACCGGGTGGAGAACGGGCCCCCGAGCTGGGTCTGGGCCAATGAGGACAGCGGCCACCCCATGAAGGGCGACTCGGGCGGCCCGGTGCTGCTCGGCACCAAACAGATCGGCGTCACCAGCGCCTACATCGAACTCACCGGCGGCGCGCGCATCGTCTCCCTGGGCACACCGGACGTCAGGGACTGGGTTCACCGCACGACCGGTGTGTGACTACCCGTAGGGGTGACAGTCCGCTTGTCCGGAGGCGGGCATGGGTAGCCAGGGGCCGACTCGCACCAACCGGCGAGTCGGCCCCACCGTCCTGCTCAGGAAGGAATCCATATGCGTCGCATCGCGGCAGTCGTCGTCGGAACCGTCGTGCTCCTCGGGGCCGCGGCTCCCCTCGCATCCGCCGTGCCCGACCCCGTCGCAGTGGTCGAGTGTGCCACCACGTCTGCCGGTGACCTGACCACCCTCGTCGACCCCTCCGCGATCGCCCTGCCGTCAGAGGTCCCCGGGGCCTCCTGCCTGGCGGTCTGAGGGTCCGGGCGGCGGCGCGACCACCGGCCGCCGCCCGGAGCGGTTACGGGCCGGTCGGTCAGAGGGCTTCGTCGCTCCACTGGTCGAGCAGGGCGTCGACGGACCCTCCGGGTTCCACCGCGCCGCCGTCGAGGAACTGTTCGGTCCAGATGACCTTGCCCTCGGGGGTGTAGCGGGTGCCCCAGCGTTCGGCGTACTGGGCGACGAGGAACAGACCACGACCGCCCTCGTCCGTGGTCTTGGCGCGGCGCAGATGGGGTGAGGTACTGCTGCCGTCGAACACCTCGCAGATCAGGGTGCGGCCGTGCAGGAGCCGGACGGTGATCGGATCGCCGCCGTAGCGGATGGCGTTGGTGATCAGCTCGCTGAGGATGAGCTCGGTTGCGAAGCCGATGTCCTCCAGCCCCCAGTCCGCCAGGCGCCGCGCGCACGCCGTGCGGACCGGGGCCACCGCGGCCGGGTCGCGGGGTACGTGCCACTCGGCGAAGTCGGCGGAGTCGAGGAGGCGGGTGCGGGCCACCAGCAGCACGATGTCGTCGCCGGGCTGGGCGGGAAGCATGGCCTCGGCCACCGCCGCGCACACGGCCTCCGGTGTGCGGTCGGTCCCCGACAGGGCGGCGCGCAGGGCTTCCAGGCCGACGTCCGGGTCGCGGCCGCGGTCCTCGATGAGCCCGTCGGTGTAGAGCACCAGCTTCGAGCCCTCGGGCAGGGTCAGCTCAGCGCTTTCGACGGGCAGGCCGGCGCCCAGGCCCAGGGGCGGGGAGACCGGCAGGCGGGGGAAGGTGACGTTCCCGCCGGGGTCGACGACCGCCGGCCCGGGGTGCCCCGCGGTGGCGGCGGCCACCCGTCCGGAGACCGGATCGTAGATGGCGTAGAGACACGTGGCGCCGGTGATGCCCTGACCGTCCTGCTCCTGGGCCGCGGCCTCGTTCATGTCGATGTGGGCCACCAGCTCGTCGAGACGGCTCAGCAGTTCGTCCGGGGGCAGGTCCAGGGTGGAGAAGTTGTGCACGGCGGTACGCAGCCGGCCCATGGTGGCCGCGGCGTGCAGTCCGTGGCCGACGACGTCGCCGACGACCAGCGCCACCCGGGCTCCGGACAGCGGGATGACGTCGAACCAGTCGCCGCCCACCCCGGCCCGGGCGGGCAGATAGCGGTAGGCCGCCTCCAGCGCGTTGCTCTCGGGTATCCCTCGTGGCAGGAGGCTGCGTTGCAGCGTGACCGCCATGGTGTGCTCGCGGGTGTAGCGGCGGGCGTTGTCGACCGCGACCGCCGCGCGCGCGGCCAGTTCCTCGGCGAAGGTCCTGTCCTCCTCCTCGAACGGTGCGGAGGTGCTCACCCGCCAGAAGTTGGCCACTCCCAGCAGCACGCCCCTCGCCCGCATGGGCACCGCGACGAGGGAGTGCGGGCCGGGGCCCATCGCGCGCCCCTCCCGTTCGGCTTCCTGGGTGGCCCGCAGGTCGTCGGAGGCCCTCGGGCCGGTCTCCAGGACCGCCCGGCCGCTGCCGATCGCGGTGGCGACGGGGCCGTGGGGCGAGAACCGGATCAGCTCGCCGACGGGGAGGGAGAGGTCGCCCCGGCCGCGGGCGGCGGTGCGGCGCAGCACGGTGCCGGTTCCGGGCAGTGGTTCCTCGCCCCGCAGGACGGCGTCCAGCAGTTCCACGGTGACGATGTCGGCGAACTGGGGCACGGACACCTCCGCCAGTTCCCCGGCGGTGCGCGTCACGTCCAGGGTGGCCCCCACCCGCAGCCCCGCGTCGTACAGCAGCTTCAGCCGCTCCCGTGCGACCTCCGCCCGGCCGGTGACCGTCGCCAGCTCCGTGGTGTCCCGCAGCGTCACCACACTGCCGGGCCGGCCCCCGTACGGAGCCGTGGGCCGCTTGTTGACCGCCAGCAGCCGGTCCCCGGCCGGACACACCGCGTCCGTGACCGGGTCACCCGATGCCAGCAGCCGCGCGGTGTCGCCCTGCAGGCCCAGGTCGGTCACCCGACGCCGCTCCGAGTCGGCCGGCAGGTCCAGCAGCCGGCGCGCCTCGTCGTTGGCCAGCAGCACCCGGCCGTCAGCGTCGGTGATCAGCACGCCTTCCCGTACGGCGTGGAGCACCGCGTCGTGGTGCTCGTACATCCGGGTCATCTCCGCCGGGCCCATGCCGTGCGTCTGCCGCCGCAGCCGCCGGGACACCAGTGCCGTCCCGGTCGTGGAGAGCGCCAGGGCGGCCGCGCCGGTGCCGAGGATGAGCGGTAGCTGCCGTTGGACCAGGTCACCCACGTTCTCCACGGTGATCCCGGACGACACCAGGCCGACGACGGAACCGCCGGCGCCGATCACCGGGACCACGGCCTGCACGGCCGAGCCGGTGCCCGAGGGCAGGGGCGGACCGCCGGCCTTCTCGACGACGGTGCGGCCTTCGAGCGCCGGCTGGATGGTGCCGACGAACTTCTCCCCGATGTACTGCGGGTCGGGATAGGTGAGACGGATGCCGTCGGTGTTCATGACGACGACGAAGTCGACGTTCGCCGCCTTCCGGGCCGCCTCGGCGCGTGGTTGCAGGATCGCGGTCGGGTTCGCGGTGTTCAGTGCGGCGGCCGTGCCGGGAGCGTTCGCGAACGTCTCCGCCGCCGTCACCGACAGGCGCGCCGCTTCCCTCTCGCTGGCGCGGTTCGCCTGGATCACCACGGCCGTCACCGCCGCCGCGACCAGCAGCAGCACGATCACGACCTGCAACAGGAACACCTGACCGGCTGCCGTGCGCAGGCTCAGCACGGAACGCAGTCCCGACCTCGAACCACGACGCGAGCCGTTGGACTCGCGCTGCTCGAAGCGGTCTCGTGACCGATGGTCCGGGCGCGAAGGCCCGTTTCCCTTCCTGGCCAATTGCTCCATCGCTTTCCACACCGGAGGAGACGTGCCGGCGTGCCCGTGCCAGGGGCGTGGTGCGGTGTCCGCGCTCCCGCGCCGGCCTCGCCGGTCGGCGCCGTGCCGCACTCGTCCATTGTCGGTGACTCCACGAGCCGACGCGCGGGTACCGCTCGCGTGGAAGGCCGGATGCGGGCGACAGCGGCCCGCTGGTGATCGTCCGTGGTCATCCTTGTGCGGGACGTGAAGGCGAGCCGTCTCCCCCGGGCGTCGGTGTCATGGGCTGTCGGCGGGGTGGTCGGGGACGCGCAGGGCGAGGATCGCGACGTCGTCGTCGTTGTCGGCGGGCCGTACGCGTTCCAGCAGTACGTCGCAGAAGACGTCGAGCGGCCGGCGGGCCAGCGGCGTGGCCTCGCGCCGGAGCCGGGCCAGGCCGTCGTCGATGGAGTGGCTGCGCGATTCGATCAGGCCGTCGGTGTAGAGGAGCAGCGTCGACCCCGGGGGCAGGGCGTGGACGGCGTCGGCGCGAGGAAGCGCGGCGCGTGTGCCCAGCATGATGCCGCCACCGGAGGTGAGGAGGCGCGCCCGGCCGTCCCGGTCCACCAGCATCGGTGGCGGATGGCCGGCGTTCGTCCACCGGAGCTGCCAGCCGCCGTCCTCGTCGCTCTCGACCCGCGCGAGGACGAGGGTGGCCGAGGCCGCCTCGGTGATGTGCTCGACGGCCTCGTCGAGCCGCTGGACGGCCTGGCTCAGGGGCCCCGCCTGGGACCAGGTGAAGGCGCGCAGCATGTTGCGCAGCTGCGCCATGCCCGCCGCGGCGTCGAGATCGTGGCCGCCGACGTCACCGACCACCAGCGCGGTCGCCCCGTCGGTCAGCGTGAAGGCGTCGTACCAGTCGCCGCCGACCTGGGAGGCGTGCGGCGCGGGCAGATACCGGGCGGCCATCCGCAGTCCCGGCACGGTGGGCAGATGCGGAAGCAGGTGGCGCTGCATGGTCTCGGCCACGCGCTGCTGGCGCTGATAGAGGCGCGCGTTGTCCAGGGCGAGACCGGCCCGGCGGGTGATGTCCTCCAGCAGGGACAGGTCGGCGGGTGTGAACGCCTCCGCCGTCTCGGAGCGGCCGAGGGTCAGCGCCCCGAGAACCTCTCGCAGGGTGCGGATCGGGGCGATGGCGGCGGAGTGTATGCCTGTCGCCTTGAAAAGGCGCTGCTGTTCCACGGCGATACCGGAGTCCGCCGCCCCGCTGTAGGTTTCCGGGCCTGCCAGTGTCGAGGCCGCCCCGCGCAGCGCGCGGGAGAGCGGCATCGGTGATTCCTCCGGTACCGGGGGCAGCGACCCCTCCAGATCGCGCCGGTGGACCAGGGCGCCGTCCTCGTGGTGGACCACGGCCGTGCGCCGCACGTCCCGGGCCTCGGTCAGCAGGTCGATCACCACCCAGTCGGCGAGGCGGGGCACGAGGAGCTCCACCAGCCGGTTCAGTGCCTCCTCCACGTCGAGCGTGGAGGTCAGGCGGGTGGTCGTCTCGGCCAGCAGGGCGAGGCGGGCGAGCTCCGTCGATGCCCCCGCGGTGGCGTGGGCGGCGCCCACGCGGCTCGCGTCGGCGGGCGAGGGTTCGCGGAAGACGACCAGTGCGCCTCGCCCGCCTTCCGCGAGTACGCACGGCACGACGAGCCACCACAGCTCCAGGAGCTCACCGTCCGCCCCCTCGAACCAGCCTTGATCGTCGTACTCGACGAGCCGGCCCAGGAACGCGCGCATCATGGGGCACTGCGCGCGTGGCATCGTCCCGCCGCCGCTGTCCCGGTGCAGCAAGGCATGTGCGTCCCGACCGACCAGCTCCGCGGCGGGACGTCCGAACAGGACCTCCGCCCGGGCGTTCGCCCTCGTGATCACGCCTTGTTCGTCCACGAGGTACGCGGCGGCCTCCAGACCGTCGAACACATCGGCCGAGGCCGCCCAGGCCTCACCACCGGCATTCCCCTCCGGATTCACCCGCTCCACGCCCGCACCTCCTCCCGCTCCGACCACCGGCTGCACCCGCCCACTCTGCCACGCCCCTCGCCCGGCACAGCCGGACGATCACCGGACCCGGGACGACGGAGGTGTCCCCCCTCACGGTTTCGAGGCGGTGCGACCGGGCACGGTCGCGGGCCCACGACCGATTCGTTCACGGCCACGGGGGTGCGGGTGCTCGGCGACGCGGTCGACCTGACGAGCGAGCGGACGCCCGGCACGCCGTACAGCGCGGTGATGCGGGCGATGTGGCAGGGGCTACGGGCCACCATCGGTACCGATCTGGGTGGCGTCGTACCCTGCGCTGCTGCGCGGGGCGGGGCTCGTACCCCTCGCCGCCGAGGTCCATGTGCCGCCGCTGCTGCCGGACAGCCCCATCAGCCGTTTCTGGGCGGACCCCTGGGAGCGGAGCAGAGGGGCGATGCTCGCCGCCGGCCTGGTCGACGACGCGGCCGTCGACACGGCGGTCCGGTACCTGGACTCCGACGAGTGCGCCGCGCTGTCGGCCGGCATGCTCACCGCTTGGGGATGGAAGCCCGGGAGGCTCCGCGCTGACACCGGTGGAAACCGGGACGACGCGTGTGAGGCCGTCGGTACGGCCACCAAGGCCGGTGCGGTGGAGACCTTCCCGCTGCTCGGCACGGCCGGCGACTCCGAGGTCTGGATCGAGGCGGGCAATGCCGCGGGGCTGCCCGGCACCCCCGGCGCGAGCCAGTACGTGGGCCGGAGCATCCACTTCACCGGCAGCCACCTGTACATCGGCATGCCCTACGGCCCCTCGCTGGGCGCCGTGCACGCACTGCCCTGGTCCAATGTGAGCGGCGGCACGAAGGCGGCCGTGACCACCTACCAGCCCGGCTCGGGCGGTCTGCCGTCGGTCGGCGCGCGGTTCGGTTACGCGGTCCGCTAGCCGGTAGGCGGGCCAGCACGGCAGTCACGGCGGGCGGCGCCCCCGCTCGGTGAGCCGGGGGCGCCGCTCGTCGGCGCGTCCAGCGCGGTGGCCGGACACCTCACGTCGCTGTGCCGCGAGCAGGGGACGGTGGGTCGACGCGGCGCGTGTCATGGACGGGCTCGGTACGGGCATCCCTGGAGAGGTGTCTGCCGCGGCTGCGTGACCGCGGTCCGGTCCTCCCTGAGTGAGGGGAGAGAATCCGGGCCCGCCCGCTGAGGCCGGAGATTCTGGAAGAGCCGGGCCCGGGCCAGGCGGCCCACCTGCAGGGGACACAGCCGTGGCCCCCGTCAGGTCTGGCACGCTGCTGCCATGACTGACGATCTGATCGGCACGCAGACACCAGTGCGGCGCATCACGGATCCGGAGCAGGCGATCGAGGCACTTGAGCGCGCTGTTCCAGGGCTGACGGATCACCGCAGGCCGGACCCCGCTGTTATCGACTGGGCGGTGCTCGAGCACGGGCTGCGTACTGCCCTGCCGGACGATTTCAAGCGTCTCGCGGAGAGATACGAGGCCTTCGCCGTCGGGGACTTCCTGCTCGTGGGCCTCCCTGACCCGGGCGAGGAGCATCACCGTCTTCGCGGCATCCGTGCCGATCTGGAAGGAGTCCTTCTGGACTGGTGGGAAGCGGACATGTCGATTGGTCTGCGGCCCCATCCCGCACCGGGCGGTCTCCTGCCGTGGGCCGAGTCGAACGAAGGCGACAAGCTCCTCTGGAGCACCACGGGTGACGACCCGCACCAGTGGCTCGTCACCATCGCCTCCCGGAACGGAGGCTGGTAACACTACGAAGGCGGCGCCGTCCAGTTCCTCGCCGAGTACTGCAACGGCACTCTGGAACCCTGGGGACTGCCTCCGATCGACCCCGAAGTCACTCCCTGCTGAGCACGGCTCGACCGCCCGCCGGCGCCGATGGGCCGCCAACACCGCTTGCGGGCCCACGCGACCACCACCACGCGCGCCGGGAAACACCCCGCTCCCACGGAACGCTCCTCACCACGGATCAAGGCGTGTCCCGCCCCGTACGCAGGCCGAAGACCGCGAGGTTCAGATCCTTCACGGCCTGCTGGGCGGCCGCCGCGTCCTCACCGTGATCGATGGCCTCGAGCGCGGCCGCGGCCGCGGTCCGCACCGCGTGCGGCAGGCCGTCGTCCGCGGCGATGCGGTAGGCGAGGGTCCGGCGCGCCGACCGCTCGCCGGCGGAGACTCCACCGCCGGTCAGGGGGAAGGCGGCCGCTTCGTACGTGGAAATGCCCAGGAGCACGGCGTGCGCCAGTCCTTCGGCGTAGCCATGGCCGTGGGCGTCCTTCGCGGCCTCGTCGAATCCGGCGAAGATCCGTCGGCGGATGAGGAGGGAGCCGATCAGGACGCCGGAGCCGGTCACGGTGCCCGCGATCGCCGCGATGACGGGCCCGCTCACGAGGAGGCCGCCGAGAGCGGCGAGTACGCCGCCGGCGAGGGTGAGTTCCACGGTGATGAGCAGGTGTACGCGGGTGACGGCGCGGGTGTTCATGCCGGGCATTATGCCGACCGGCCCTCCGCCCCGTGGGGCCGGCGACAGCCTGACGTATCCTGACCGGCCGCGATTGCGGAGCGCGACGGACGTACCCATAGGGTGCCCCTATGCCTGCTCAGTTGAGTTCCACGAAAGCCGCCGCCGCGCTGCGCACATCGGCACGTGTCTCCGTCGAAATGCTGTTGGTCCTCGTGACGGCCTCGGTGGCCCTGTGGCTGCTGGGCCGGATGTGGTCCATCGTCTGGCCCCTCATAGTGGGCCTGTTCCTCACCACACTGACCTGGCCCCTGGCCCGCTTCCTGCGCCGGCGGGGATGGCCCGCGGCCCTGGCCGCGTCGGTGGTGACCGTGCTGTTCCTGCTCGTGGTCTCGGGCATCGTGGCGTTGATCGCCGTCCCGGTGGCGTCGCAGTCCGGTGAGCTGGCCGACGGCGTGGTGGCGGGCATCCAGAGGATGCGCGAGTGGGCTGCCGGACCGCCGCTGCACATCGGCGACGACCAGATCACCGGTGCCTTCGACACGGCCGTGGCCCGTGTCCAGGACAGCATTGGCAGCATGGTCACGGCAGTGGTCACCGGGGTGAGCACCGTGATCAACGGTGTGGTGACCGCCGTCCTGGCGCTTTTCCTGATGTTCTTCTTCCTCAAGGACGGCCCGCGGTTCCTGCCCTGGCTCTCCCGTCAGCTCCCCGGCCGGCTGGCCACGGACGTCCCGGTCGTGGCCGCGCGGAGCTGGGAGACCCTCGGGGCGTTCGTGCGCTCCCAGGCGTTCGTGGGGCTGCTCGACGCCGTTCTCATCGGCATCGGCCTGTGGGTCCTGAAGGTTCCGCTGGTGCTCCCGCTCGCGGTACTGACCTTCGTGTCGGCGTTCGTACCGATCGTGGGTGCTCTCTTCGCCGGTCTGGTCGCCGTGCTGATCGCCCTGGTCTCGAACGGCCTGACCGACGCGCTGATCGTGCTCGCGATCATCGTGGTCGTGCAGCAGCTGGAGGGCAATGTGTTCCAGCCCATGATCCAGAGTCGCGGGCTCGGCCTCCACGCGGCGGTGGTCCTGCTGGCCGTCACCTTGGGCGGCAGCCTGGCCGGGATCGTGGGCAGCCTGCTCGCGGTACCGGCGGCCGCGCTGATCGCGGTGGTCTGGAACTACCTGCGCGAGCAACTGCGGGAGCCGGAGGCCGACGCGCCGCGCCCCGAAGCGGCCGTTCCCTCGTAGCGATGAGTTTGGATGGACCGAACAGTCTCACCACTGTTGTCGACAGCACAGGAGGGACACGTGGTGCAGCTACTGAGAGTCCAGAACTTCAACGTCTCGAGTGACGGGATCGGTGCCGGGGAGGACCAGACCCTTGAGAGGCCGTTCGGTCACGTCTCGCCGGAGAGGCTGTTCGCCTGGGCCGGCGCCACGGCGAGCTGGCCCATGCGTACCGAACCCGGTGGGAGCCGGGGCCTCGACGACTACTTCACCCGGGACTACGCGCGCAACATCGGCGCCGAGATCATGGGCCGCAACAAGTTCGGTCCCCAGCGCGGGCCCTGGCAGGACCATGAGTGGCGCGGCTGGTGGGGTGACGAACCCCCGTTCCACACCCCGGTGTTCGTCATGACGCACCACGAGCGTCCGTCGTTCACGCTCTCCGACACCACGTTCCACTTCGTCGGCGGGGACCCGGCCTCGGTCCTCGAGCAGGCCCGGAAAGCGGCGCGGGGCAAGGACGTCCGGCTCGGCGGCGGGGTCACCACCGTCCGGGAGTTCCTGGACGCGGACCTCGTCGACACCCTGCACGTGGCGGTCTCACCGGTGAAGCTCGGGTCCGGGCTACGGCTCTGGGAGTCCCCCGAGGAACTGCTCGACCGGTTCCACCTGGAGGTCGTGCCCAGTCCGAGCGGTGTGACACACCACTTGTTCTGGCGGAAGTGACACAAGGGCCCGCTCGGGGAGGTCAGCCCGGCCGGTGCGAGCGGGCCGGTGACTGCGCCAGGGTGCCGAGCACCCGTACGTGAGGGCGGCCGTCGGCGTCCGGGTCGGTGACTTCGGCCCGGACGCCGTAGACGTCGGCGATGAGCGTCTCGGTCAGTACGTCCCGCGGCGCGCCCGCGGTGACGACCCGGCCCTGGCGGAGGACCACGACGTGGTCGCAGTACATCGCGGCGAGGTTGAGGTCGTGCAGGGCGACGACGCTGGTGACGGCGAGGCCGCGGACGAGGTGCAGCAGGTCGTGCTGGTGCTGGATGTCGAGGTGGTTCGTCGGTTCGTCGAGGAGGAGTTCGCGCGGTTCCTGCGCGAGGGCGCGGGCGATGTGTACGCGCTGGCGTTCTCCTCCGGACAGGGTGTGCCAGGGCTGGTACGCCCGGTCGGCCAGTCCCGTGCGCTCCAGGGCGTCGCGCGTGGCCCGCTCGTCGCCCGGCCCCGGGGGTGTCCAGGCGCGGCGGTGGGGGATGCGGCCGAGCCGTACGACGTCGGCGACGGTGAGCTCGACGAGGGTGTCCGCCTGCTGTTCGACCACGGCCACGCGCCGGGCGACGTCCCTGCGCCGGAGGCTGTCCAGCGGGTGGCCGTCCAGGGTGACCACTCCGGAGTCCGGGGCCAGTACCCCGCAGAGGATGCGCAGCAGAGTGGATTTGCCGGAGCCGTTGGGGCCGAGGAGGCCGGTCATGGCGCCGGTGGGCGGGGTGATGGCGACGCCGTCGAGGATCAGTCGTCCGTCGGCGGTGTGGGAGACGTGGTCGGCGCTGAGGGTCATCGTCGGGTTCTCCGGGTCCGGTACAGGACGAGTACGAAGGCGGGGACGCCGACCAGGGAGGTGACGACGCCGACGGGGATCTCCTGCGGGTCGATGGCGGTCCGGGCGAGGGTGTCGATCCACACCAGGAACACGGCTCCGCCCAGCGCGGTGGCGGGGAGCAGCCGGCCGTGTCCCGGGCCGGTGAGGGCGCGGGCGGCGTGGGGCAGCACCAGCCCGACGAAGCCGATGGCGCCGGCCGAGCTGACGAGGGCGGCGGTGAGCAGGGCGGTGACGCACAGCAGTGCCGTCCGGGCGCGGGCCACGTTCACGCCCAGGGTGGCCGCCGCGTCCTGTCCGAAGGCGAACGCGTCCAGGGTCCTGGCATGGCCGAGGCAGACGGCGAGGGCGAGTACGAGGGCGGCGAGGCCGAGCCAGACGTCGGTCCAGCCGGCGCCGCTGAGCGAGCCCAGCAGCCAGAACAGCACGCCTCGGGTGGTCTCCGCGTCGGCGGAGGTGACCACGATGAAGGAGGTGAGTGCGGAGAACAGCTGCATCGCCGCGACACCGGACAGCACGACCCGGTCGGTGGTCCCGCCGAGGGTGTGGCTCAGCAGCAGCATCGCCGCGAACGAGCACACCGCGCCGGCGAAGGCACCCGCGGAGACGGACAGCACTCCCCCGCCCACGCCGAGGACGACCACGGCGACCGCGCCGGTGGAGGCTCCGGAGGAGACACCGAGGACGAAGGGGTCCGCGAGCGGGTTGCGCAGCAGGGACTGCATCACCGCTCCGCACAGCGCGAGTCCCGCGCCGCACACGGCGGCCAGCAGGGTACGGGGCAGCCTGAGGTTCCAGACGATCCCGTCCCTGATGGGTGTCAGGGTGGGGGCGTCCCCGCCGAGGTGGGCGGCGACGACGGACCAGACGTCGGCGACACCGATGTCCGCGGGGCCGATGGTGATCGCCACGGCGACGGACGCGGCGAGCGCCGCGAACCCCGCCGCCGTGCGCAGCAGGGTGGTCGTCACTTCGCCAGACCGAACCGGCGCAGTCCGGCGGCGACTTGTTCGATGCCTTCGACCGTGCGGATGGTCGGGTTCATGGCCTGGCCGCTGACCAGGACGTACCGCCGGTGCTTGACGGCGTCCATGTTCCTGGTGACGGGGTTCGACTCCAGGAACTCGATCTTCTTCGCGGCGCTCTCCCCCGTCTGTGCCTTGCGGGTGAGGTCTCCGATCACCAGGACGTCGGGGTTGCGGTCGGCCACGGTCTCCCAGTTGATCTGGGGCCATTCCTCGGTGGTGTCGTCGAAGACGTTCTTGGCGCCGAGTTCGCGCGTGATGATGCCGGGGGCTCCGCAGCAGCCCGCCATGTAGGGCGACTTGGCGTCGGAGAACCAGTACAGCAGGGTGACGTCGGAGGCGTCGAGGCCCGTGGTCGCTCGGGTGACGCGGGAGGTGAGCCGCGCGACCAGTTGGTCGCCGCGCTTCTCCTCGCCGAAGACCCGGGCGAGGTCGCGCACTTCCCCGTAGACCGTGTCCATGGTCAGCGGCTTGGTGCGGACACCGTCTCCCGAGCCGCTGTTGTCCTTGCCCTCGCAGTCGGACGGCGAGAGGTAGGTGGGCACCCCCAGCTTGGTGAACTGTTCGCGGGTGGCCACGCCGCCCTTGCCGAGGGTGGAGGCGAACGACGCCGTGACGAAATCGGGTTCGGTGTCGAGGACTCTTTCGAAGGAGGGGTTGTTCTCGGCGAGCCGCTCCACTCCCGCGTTGGCCTTTTCCAGGCCCTTCATGACGGGGTCGGTCCAGGTGGCGGTTCCGGCCATCCGGTCGGCCAGGCCCAGGGACAGCATGATCTCGGTGGTGCCCTGGTTGAGCGAGACGGCCCGCTGTGGGCCCTTCTCCGGGATCTCCACCTTCCGGCCGCAGTTGTCGAGCACCCGGGCCCGGTCGGAGGAGGGCGACGGGGACCCGGCGGGGGCGCCGCATCCGGTCAGGAGGAGGGCCCCGCACGCGAGCAGGGCGAACGAAGGCGTGGGGCGCGTGAGGGGCACGGCGATGTCCTAGCGTCGAGGGCCCATGCGCGGGGCCCGTCCGTACGGAACGTGCCAGCAGGTCTTCGGACTCGGGGTCATCCGGGCGAGGCGCCTTCCCGGGCCGGGGGATCCGGCCCAGTGGCTTTGCTGCCACGCCCGTCGCCCTCACCGCTGCGCGTCAGTTCCGGATTCCCACCGGATTCCCTGACCCACGTGCATACGCACGGAGTTCGACTGGCCCGCGCAAGCTACCACAGGCGTCGAGGCATGATCACGCGACCGACGGATCATCAGACGATGTTGACAATCATTTTCATATAGTCGATGCTGCTCACGCCCCCCACCGTCCGTCCTCCGTCCGGCGCGGCCGCGGTGCGGGGGCCCACTCACGTGATTCCTGGGAGCAGCATGTCCATCTGGCACAACCGTCGAGAATTCCTCGCCCTCACCGGTGCCGCCGCCGGTGCCGGCGCCCTGGCGCTCACCGGGTGCGGTGGCGGCGCCGGCAGCGGCGGAGCGGCCGCGGGCGACAAGGCGAAGCCCCGGCGCGGCGGTCAGTTCCGGGCGCTGTTCACCGGGGGTGGCGAGCAGGAGACCATCGACCCGCACGCCGAGGCCCTCGCCATCGACATGGCCCGTACCAAGGCCCTCTTCGACCGGCTCGTGGACCTGGACGCCACCATGAAGCCGGTGCCGCGCCTCGCCCGGACATGGGAGTCCAACGCCGACGCGACGCTGTGGCGGTTCACGCTGCGCGACGCGCTGTTCCACGACGGGAAGCGGCTCACGCCCGAGGACGTGCTGTTCACCTTCGGCCGCATCCTCGACCCGAAGGCGACCACCCACTTCGCGCAGAGCCTGCTCTCCGTCATCGACCTCAAGAAGAGCCGGAGCGCCGGGAAGAACGTCGTGGAGGTCGCGCTGAAGCAGCCCGGCGCCGAGTTCCCCGCCCTGCTCGGCACGCTGGGCACGGCCGTCGTCAGCTCCCGTTACGCCGACCCCGCCAAGCCCGTGGGGACCGGGGCGTTCAGGCTGAAGTCCTTCCGGGCCGGGCGCGCCTTCGTCGCCGAACGGTTCGACGACCACTGGGACGGCGGGGCCTACGTCGACGAGCTGAGGATCCTGTCCGCCGACGCCGACGCCCGGGGCAACGCCCTGCGGGCGGGCGAGGCGGAGTTCGGCTACGAGATGACCCCGACCTTCGCCCGGACCGTACAGGCCGACGCATCGGTGCGGATCCTGGCGGCGAAGGGCAGCACGGCCCACGCCATCGTGATGAAGTGCGACCAGGAGCCCTTCGACAACCCCGACGTCACACGGGCGTTCAAGCTGCTCGCCGACCGCGAGAAGCTGGTGCGGGTCGTCCTGGCGGGCCAGGGCGTGGTCGGCAACGACATGTTCGGCAAGGGCTACCAGTACTACCCCGAGGACATTCCGCAGCGTACGCGTGACGTCGAGGAGGTGCGTGCGCTGCTGAAGAAGGCCGGCGTGCTCAACAAGACCCTGTCGATCTACACCTCCTCGGCCGCCAACGGCTTCGTGGAGGCGGCGACCCTCTTCGCGGAGCAGGCCGCCGACGCCGGTCTGCGGGTGAAGGTCACCACGGGTGCGTCGGAGACGTACTTCAAGGACCAGCTCACCAAGGGTGCGATGGGCAGCCACCGTTCCGGCGCGATGACGATCCCCAACTACATCAACGACCGCCTGCTGACGAAGTCGGCGTTCAACGCCTCCGCTTGGCGCCGCAAGGACTTCGACGCCACCTTCGCCAAGGCCCAGTCCACCACTGACGTGGCCGAACGCACCGCTCTGTACGGCCGGTTGCAGCGCACCCTCCACGACGAGGGCGGCCTGCTGATCTGGGGCCACCCGGACTGGCTGAACGGTGTCTCGTCGCGGGTCCGGGGCATCGAGGCGGCTCCGCCCAACACCCTGGGCTCGGCACGCTTCGACAAGGCGTGGCTGGCCTGACGATGCGCCGGTACGCCCTGACGCGCGTCGCGCTCGGTGTCGTCCAACTCGCCCTGCTCGCCGTGCTGGTCTTCGTGCTGACCTCCCTGTTGCCGGGAGACGCGGCCGACGTCCGCAACAACGAGGACGCCGACGCCGAGCAGGTGGCGGCGCTGCGCGAGCGACTCCACCTGGACCGCCCGCCGCTGGAACGGTTCACCGACTGGGCGTCGGGGGTCCTCACCGGCGACCTGGGCACATCGCTGGTGAGCGGCGGTCCGGTGCTGGACATCCTGACCGGAACGGTCGGCACCACACTGGTGCTCGCGGCGGTCACGCTCGCCGTGGTCGTCCCCTTGGCCGTCGCCCTCGGCATCGTCTCGGGCCTGCGCGAGGGCGGCCGCCTGGACCGGGCCGTCACGTCCGTCACCCTGGCGCTGAACGCCGTACCCGACTTCGTGCTGGCGCTGCTGCTGGTGACCGGGCTGTCGCTGAAGCTCGGGTGGCTGCCCGCCACCTGGGTCGGCGTCGGCGCGGCGGACCTGCTGGCGCGGCCCGCGCTGCTGGTCCTGCCGGTCACGGTGGTGGCCGCCCGCATGGTCTGCCTGCTGTCCCGCCAGGTGCGGGCGGGCATGGTGACGGTGCTGCGGGCCGGTTACGTCGCCCAGGCCCGGCGCCTGGGCGTGCCGCGCCGGACGCTGCTGCTGCGCCACGTACTGCCCAACGCGGCGGTTCCCGGCATCCAGGAGCTGGCGAGGGTGGGCGACAACCTGGTCGGCGGCGTACTGATCGTCGAGGCGGTCTTCGCGATCCCCGGGGTGGCGACCGCGCTGGTGCGGGCGGTGGAGGCGCGGGACGTGCCCACCGTGCAGGGCCTGGCCCTGATGGTGGCGGCCGCGGCGCTGTTGTTCAGCCTCGCCGCCGACCTGCTCTCCCATCGACTCGTACCACGGACGGAGGTCCTTCGATGAAGGCCCTGCAGCGACCCGGCTTCCGGCCGGGGCACGGCAGGATCACCCCGGCCGCGGCGCCCCTCGGTGCCGTGCTCCTCGCGCTGCCCCTGGGGGTCGCCGTGCTCGGGCCGCTGTTCGCCGACGCGCCGGCCGCCGGGGTGTCCGCCCCGTACGCGGCAAGTGACGCCGGACACCTCCTCGGGACCGACGGGCTGGGCCGGGACGTGCTGGCCCTGCTGCTGCACGGGGGGCGCAGCGCGCTGGGCATGGCGCTCGGCGCGGTCGCCGTCGCCTACCTCGCCGGGGGGATCGTGGGTCTGCTGGCGGCCTCGGCGCGCCGCCGGTGGGCGGACGAACTCCTCATCCGTCCTCTGGACGTGCTGTTGCCGCTGCCGACCCTGCTGGTGATCAGCGTGGTCGCGGTCGGCTGGCGCGGTTCCCCCCTGGCCATCGCCCTCGCGGTCGCGGCCGTCAACGTCCCGCCGGTGGCCCGGCTCGTGAGGGCGGCGGCACTGGACGCGGCGAGCAGCCCGGTCACCGAGGCGCTGCGGCTCCAGGGCGAGTCGCGCATCCGCGTCCAGCTCGACCACATCGCGCGCTCCGTGATCGCCCCGGTGGCCGCCGACATCGGTACCCGTATCACGCTCGCCGTGTTCCTGGTGGGTTCGGCGAACTTCCTCGGGCTCGGGCTCAGCCCGACCGCGCCCGACTGGGCGGTGAGCATCTCACGCGGCCGCGAGGGTCTGCTGCTCCAGCCGTGGGCGGTGCTGGCGCCCGCCGCGATGCTCGTCATGTTCACCGTGGGCCTCAACCTGCTCGCCGACCGCCTGCTGGGCCGCTCCCGCCGCCGTACTCGGGAGGCCGTCCGATGACCCCGCTCGTCACCGTCCGGGAGTTGACGGCACGCGCCGGGGACACCGTGCTCCTCGACGCGGTGGACTTCGACCTCCACGAGGGCCGGGTGACCGCGCTCGTCGGCCCGTCCGGCAGCGGCAAGACGACCGCCGCCCTGGCCCTCCTGGGCGAGGCGGGGCCGGGCGTACGGCTGAGCGGCCGGGTCGTCGCCGACGGCGTCACGGCCGTGGACGAGGACGGGGTGACCGCACGGGCCGCCGCGCTGCCCGGGCGCGTCATCGCCTACATGCCCCAGCACCCGGGGAGCGCGCTCAACCCGGCCCGCCGCACCGGCGCCGTCCTGGCCGAGCTGGCCCGGCTGCACCGCCCGGGTACCGCACCGGCGACGGCGGTGACCGAGGCGCTCCGGTCCGCCCAGCTGCCCCCGGGGCGGGACGTCGAGCGGCGCTTCCCCCACCAGTTCTCGGGCGGGCAGCGCCAGCGCGTCGCGCTCGCCCAGACCCTGGTGTGCCGGCCCCGCGTCCTCGTCCTGGACGAGCCCAGCACCGGTCTGGACACGGTGGCCCGGATGCGGCTGGCGGAAGAGCTGGCGGCCCTCGTACGCGGCGGGCTCGCGCTCCTGCTGCTCAGCCACGACCACGACCTGGTACGGGCACTCGCCGACCACGTGGTCGTCCTGCGACGCGGACGGGTGGTGGCCTCGGGTACTCCCGCCGAGGCCCTGCCCGCCCGCCCCGGCCCGGCCACCGTCCGCCACATGCCCCGGGGCCCCGGTCGCCCACCCGTCCTGGAGGTACGCGGCCTCTCCGCGTACCTGCACGGCCGTGGCCGCGGCCCGGTGCTGCAGGGGGTGGACCTGCGCCTGTCCGCCGGAGCGTGCGTCGGTGTGGCCGGGCTGTCCGGCAGCGGCAAGACGACCCTGGCCCGGTGCGTCGCCGGGCTCCACGAACGCCTGCGCGGCCAGGTGCTGCTGGACGGCGTGGCGCTCCCCGTCCTGCGGCGGCGCACCACCGAGCAGAAGCGGCGTGTGCAGTACGTCTGGCAGGAGGTCCGCGCGTCCTTCGACGAGCGGCATCCGGTGGTCGAGCAGGTGGCTCGTACCGCCGTACGGCTCCGCGGCGGCGCGCCCGCCGAGGCTCTGGAGGAGGCGCACCGGCTGCTGGGCCGGCTGGGGCTGGACGAGGAGACCGGCGGACGGCGCGCCGCCGGGCTGTCCGGCGGTGAGTTGCAGCGTGCGGCGCTGGCACGGGCCGTCATCGCCGCGCCCGACGTCCTGGTCTGCGACGAGATCACCACGGCCCTGGACCCGGCCGCCACCGAAGCGGTCCTCGCCGAGCTCGCCCGGCTCCGCGAGGAGCACGGCACCGCGCTGCTCTGGGTGAGCCACGACCTGGAACTCCTCGCCGCCGTCGCGCACCACGTCGTCGTCGTCGACGGCGGCCGCGTCGTCGAAACCGGCGCGCCCGAGCAGGTGCTGCGCGCGCCACGGGCCGGCCTCACCCGGCGCCTCGTACGCGCCATGGATCTCGGTACGGGCCCGACGGCCGCGGAGACGACCGCGCCGACCGCGTCCGGTTCCTGACACCACCGGCTTCCCCCCGAACACCCCGACCACGGAGGACACATGACCGACCGGCCCGCAGCCGGCCCAGCGGCGTCACGGGACGACGCCCGTGCCCTGCTGGAATCGCTCCCCGACACGCTTCCCCGCGACGAGATCCTGGCGATCAACAGCTCCCCGTCCGACATCCACACCACGCGGACGTACGCCTACAACGGCTGGACGTTCACCCTGCCGCCGGGCGTCTTCAGGCCGGGTGACACCAGCCGCATCGTCCACGACCGGCTGCTCGACGGCACGATCCCCGTCAAGGGCAGGTCGTACGCGGCCATGGGCGCCGGCCTCGGTGTCGAGGCCGTCGTCGCCGGCACGCTCGGAGCGCGGGAGATCTACGCGGCCGACGTCCACCCGGACAGCGTGGCGACGGCCGCCGACCACTACCGGCGCATCGTCGGTGACCGGCCGGGGACCGTCTTCCGGCCCCTGGTGTCCAACCTCTTCGAGGAGTTCCCCGACTCCGCCCGGCTGGACGTCGTCACCTTCAACCCGCCCGCTGTCAGCACCAGGACCAGCGACGACCCGACGGTGGTACGCAACGTCTGCGTGGGCGCCGGGATCGTCACACGCTTCTTCGACCAGATCGTCACGCGTGACCTGCTCGCACCGGAGGGCGAGATCCACCTGGTCGTGTCCAACACCGCCGAGCTCAAGCGGATCGTCGCCCACGGCATGGACGCCGGATTCCGGCCCGAGATCCTGCACCGCCGGACGTGGGAGGGCGACAACTGCCAGGCGTACCTCTTCAAGCTCATCCGCCGCGACGCCGCCTGACCGGGAGGACAACGACATGCACGAGCACATAGCCGAGGCCGTCAAGGAACCGGACGTCGTGACCGTCCCGCCGGGGGCGATCTGTCTGCGCTTCGAGACGATGAAGCTGTACTCGGCCCTCGGCGCCGTACGCCACTTGCTGGAGACCGGGCAGGTCGTGCCCGGTGACACCCTCGTCGACAGTTCCAGCGGCATCTACGCCCACGCGCTCGCCCTGGCCTGCCACCGCTACGGCCTCCACTGCCACATCGTCGGCTCGACGACGGTGGACCGCACCCTCCGCGTCCAGCTGGAGATCCTCGGCGCCACCCTGGAACAGGTCCGGCCGTCCAAGAACCTGCGCCTGGACCAGAACCTGCGCGTCGAGCGGATCGGTGAACTGCTGCGCGAGAACCCGCACTACCACTGGATGAGGCAGTACCACGACTCCATCCACTACCTCGGCTACCGCGATGTCGCCGCCCTCATCCGCAAGGAGGTGCCGGAGGGCCCGCTCTCGCTCGTCGGGGGCGTGGGCACCGGGGCGTCCACCGGCGCCATCGCCACCTACCTGCGCGAGGCGGGCCTGGACGTGACGCTCGTCGGCGTACAGCCGTTCGGCAGCGTCACCTTCGGCGCCGAGCACGTCTCCGACCCGGACATGATCATCGCGGGTATCGGCAGCTCGATCCCGTTCCGGAACGTCCGGCACGACCTGTACGACCGCATCCACTGGGTGAACTTCGACTACGCCATGTCCGGCGCCGTGGAACTCCTGCGGGCCAGCGGGATCTTCGCCGGACTGTCGGCGGGGGCCGCGTACCTGGCCACGCTGTGGGAGCGGCAGCGCGACACCGACAGGACGTACGTCTTCCTCGCCGCCGACACCGGGCACCGGTACGTGGACAGCGCCTACGCCCACCACACCGACGCCGTGGGTCTCGGATCGATGCGGCCCCATGAGGTCACGGCGCAGGAGGAGTTGCGGCACCCGTGGTCGGCGATGGACTGGCCGCCGAGGGACAGCGCGCTGCTGCGCGGCGCTCCCGTCCTGGTGCCCGAGAGGGCCTAGCGTCCCCGGCCGGGCGTCCCGACCGCTCCTTCGTACCGTCCTCGTTCTCACCGCCGTTCCCCTTCCCCTTCGGCCAACACCCACCGGAAAGAACCGACATGTCTCCCTCACAGCCGTACTCCGTACCCGAACTCCAGCAGGCCGTCCTCGACGGCGCCTACGGGCCACCGCCCCGGGAACTGGCCGTGTCCAGCGCCTTCTGGCTCCACCACACCACCCGGCTCGCCGGCAGCCGGGTCACCTACCGCAACAGCTACCTGCTGATGAGGTCCGGCGACGCCTTCGGCGCCTGTTCCTTCGAAACCGGCGAGGTCGCCCCCGACTTCTGCGCCGACGCCTCCGGGCACACCCTCGACAGCCTCGTCCGGCACGACTCGGCGCCGGTGCGCATCGCCGCGCTCGACGCCTATCTGGGGCGCGTCCAGCCGCACCGGAGCGCCGCGAACGCCGAGACCGTCACCCTGCCCACCGGGACGCCGGAGGAGCGCGCGCAGGCCAGGGACGCGGCCGTCGCGGGTCTCCTCGACATCACCCCCGGGGCGAAGGTCGCGCTGATCGGTGTCGTCAACCCGCTCGTCGCAGCGATACGCGAGCGGGGCGGCGTACCGCTGCCCTGCGACTTCAACCTGCGCACCACCAACTGGGGCGACCCCGTCACCGACGACATGACGCAGGTCCTCTCCGAGGCGGACGCCGTGGTCGCCACCGGCATGACGCTGAGCAACGGCAGCTTCGACCGGATCGTCGAGCACTGCCGCAAGCACGAACTCCCCCTGGTGATGTACGCCCAGACCGGCAGCGCCGTCGCGCGCGCCTTCCTGGGCGCCGGGGTGACCGCCCTGTCCGCCGAGCCCTTCCCCTTCTCCCAGTTCAGCGCCGACGCCACCGCGCTGTACCGGTACCGGGCGGAGCAGGCATGAGCAGCGAGACCCAGGGCACCGAGGCCCCCGGCAAGGCCGCCGGCGCGGCCGTGGGGCAGGCTCCGGCGGACGGCGGAGCCGTACCGGGCGATCTGAGGATGACCCGCCTCCTGTGGCCGTTCATGCTCGCGTCGGCCGTCGGGCTGGTGCCCTTCACCATCTACAGCACCTTCCTCGTGCCCATCGCCGGGGCGGCGGACGGCGGTGTCGCCGCGCTCGGCCAGTTGCGCGGCCTCGGCGGACTCGCCGCCCTGGCCGTGGGCACCGCGCTCGCCCCGCTGATCGACCGCGTACGCAAGGAGTGGGCGGCCGCGGGCGGACTCGCCGTCCTGGCCGTCTCGGCCGCACTGGGCGCGACCGGTGACTTCCTGCTGCTGGCGGCCTTCTGTCTGCTCGTCGGCGCCGGTACGGCGGTACTGAACCCGGCACTGACGGCGGCCGCCGCCGACCGCTTCGACAACGACGCCGCCGCGGGGCGCGCGGCGACGCTGATCACCGCCACGCAGTCGTTGACGGCCCTCCTCGCGGCGCCGCTCGTCGCTCTGCCGGCCCTGCTGTGGGGCTGGCAGGGCGACCTGTGGGCCATCGCCGCGGTCTCGTCCGTGCTGGCCCTGTACTTCCTCCTGCGGGGCCGCCGTCGCCACGGTGCGGACGGCGGGGCGCCGAGCGCGGCGGAAGGGGCGGGGAAACCGGGGTACCTGGAGTCGTTCCGGCTGCTGGGAGCCCTCCCCGGAGTGGTCCCGCTGCTGCTGGTCGCCATGCTGCGGACGGCGGCGTTCATGGGCTACCTCGCCTACCTGGCGGCCTTCTACGACGAGCGCTTCGGGCTCGGGCCGGAGACGTTCGCGGTGGTGTGGACGCTCAGCGGCACGTCGTTCTTCCTGGGGAACCTGTTCGCCGGACGGCTGCTGAGCGCCGAACGGCCGAGGATCGCGGGCGAGCGTCTGATGGCACTGGCGCTGCTGGTGGCACTGTCCGCCCTCGTCGGCGTCTTCTTCACGCGGTCGCTGTTCCTCGCACTGCCCCTGACGGCTCTGGTCGGCGCCGGGCACGCGACGGTGGCGGCGTGCGTCACCACGCTGCTCGTACGACGCTGCGGTTCCCTGCGCGGTACGGCCCTGAGCGTCAACGCCGCGGGCATGAGCTTCGGGGTCTTCCTCGGTGCCGGGCTCGGCGGCGTGGGCCTGGCGCTCGGCGGCTACCCCGGTACCGCCGCGGTGCTGGGCGGACTGACGTCGCTGGCACTCCTCCTCGCCCGTGCGGTGACCCCGCCCCCTCCGGCCACGGGAGGCTGAGACGTCGCGGCCGCATGCCCGCCCACGGCATGCGGCCGGGGCGGTGCCTGCTGTCCCTCGGCACCTTCGCGCTGCTGCGGAAACCGGCCCGACCGGCCGCGCCGCGCGCCGGCCACGCGCCCGGAAAGCGCCGATGTCTACGGTGTGAAGAGCCTCCCGGTCACCCGGGACGGGTGACCGCGGAGCCGAGTCGGCCGCGGCGCGGGCGCCCGTGCGCTCACTCCCGGCCCCTGGCCCGCCTGAACCGGGCCAGGCCCTCGGCGAGGTCGACGATCGGGTCCGGGTAGCCGTTGCGGGCCCGGGCGCCGGACGGCAGTTTCCAGGGCTCGTGGACGGCCGGCCCCTCCAGATTGGCGAGTTCGGGCACCCACCGGCGCACGTAGGTGCCGTCGGGGTCGTAACGCTTGCCCTGGGTGACCGGATTGAGGACCCGGTTGGGACGGGAGTCGGTGCCGGTACCCGCCACCCACTGCCAGTTGAGCTGGTTGTTGGCGATGTCACCGTCGACCAGCAGGCCGAGGAAGTGCCGCGCGCCGACGCGCCAGTCGACGTACAGCGTCTTGACGAGGAAGCTCGCCGTGAGCAGTCGGCCGCGGTTGTGCATCCAGCCCTCGTGCGCGAGCTGCCGCATGGCGGCGTCCACGACCGGATAGCCCGTCAGGCCCCGCCGCCACGCCTCGATGTCGTCGGCCGCCGACCTCTCCGTGCGCCAGCGGTCGTGCTTAGTGCGGTAGTCACGGTCGGCGGCGGCCGGGCGCGCGGCGAGCACCTGCCGGTGGAAGTCCCGCCAGCAGAGCTGCCGTACGAACGCCTCCGCGCCCGGGCCGCCCGCGCGGCGCGCCCGGTGGACGGCCTCGGCCGCCGACACCGTACCGAAGTGGAGGTGCGGCGAGAGCCGGGAGGTGGCGTCGGCGGCAAGGTCGTCGTGGCGCTCCTCATAGGCGTCCACGCCGGTCCGCAGCCATGCCGCGAGGCGCCCGCGCCCTTCCCGCTCGCCGCCCGGGGCGAGACCCGGGGAGGTGCCGGGCACGTCGTCGCGTGAGGGGAGCGCCTCCGAGGGCACCGAGTCGGGCACCGTCACGCGGCGCGGGGCGGCGCCCGGTTCGCGCAGCCGGTGTGCCGTCCAGCGCCGGTGGTACGGGGTGAACACGGCGAAGTGGTCCGAACCCGCGGGGGTGAGCTCGCCGGGCTCCACCGCCGTGACGACGGTGTCGTGGACGAACAGGCGGCGGCCGTCGGCCTCCAGCGCCGCGCGGAGGCGGTCCTCCCGGCGGTGGGCGTAGCGGGTGTGCTCGCCGGACATGTGGACCTCGTACGCCCCGGCCCGGGCGGCGACCTCACACGTCTGGCGCACCACGTCACCGGATCGGACGACCAGGCGCCCGCCCCGCGCGCGCAGCCCCTCGTCCAGGTCACGCAGGCAGTCGGCGAGGAACGCCCTGCGGTTGGGAACCGCGAACCCGGCCCGCTCGATCGCGGCGTCGCGGACGAACAGCGGCACCACCTGCCTGCCGCCGGCGAGGGCGGCCCGCAGCGGCGGGTGGTCGTGCAGCCGCAGGTCCGAGGTGAACAGCACCACCGACACGCTCGAATGGGTCATGGGGGCTCCCTGCCGGATCGTCCTGCCTCTTCCACGTTCCTCCCCTCCCCCTGTGTTCCGCCCGGCGGGTACGACCGGATGCGTCCGCCGGTGGCGACCGGAGGACGGGCGGTGGCGGGACGGGGCCCGGACGGAAGCGCCCGGGAGGCGCTCCGCCCCGAACGGTGATCCACTGCGGGTACGCCGCCCGTGCGGCCGGGTGCATCCGTGGGGCGTGTCGGCGGAGAAGGGCTTCAGGTACGTGGCGTCGGCGCGCGAGGGGATGGCGGATGAGGACCGTTGCGGGGCGTACGGACCACGTGGTGGTCGTCGGTGCGGGGCTGGCCGGGCTGTCGGCGGCCCTCCACCTGCTCGGCGCGGGGCGCCGGGTCACGGTGGTGGAACGGGGCTCGGTGCCGGGCGGGCGGGCCGGGCTGGAGACGCGGGGCGGGTACCGCATGGACACCGGTCCGACCGTGCTCACCATGCCGGACCTGGTGGAGGAGGCCTTCGCGGCCGTCGGCGCCCGGATGGGCGACCGGCTGGACCTGGTGCCCCTGCACCCGGCCTACCGGGCGCGGTTCGCCGACGGCGCCACGCTGGACGTGCACACCGGCGCGGAGGCGATGGCCGCCGAGGTGGAACGGTTCGCCGGGAGCCGGGAGGCGCTCGGGTACCGGCGGCTGCGGGAGTGGCTGGAGCGGTTGTACCGGGCCCAGATGCGCCGGTTCATCGACGTGAACTTCGACTCCCCTCTCCAGTTGCTCGGCGCGGACCTGGCCCGGCTCGCGGCGCTGGGCGGCTTCGGGCGGCTGGAGGACCGGATCGGGCGATTCCTGTCGGACGAACGGCTGCGCCGGGTGTTCT
This sequence comes from Streptomyces sp. NPDC041796, assembly GCF_055590785.1. Lineage (NCBI taxonomy): Bacteria > Bacillati > Actinomycetota > Actinomycetes > Kitasatosporales > Streptomycetaceae > Streptomyces > Streptomyces sp. NPDC041796. The sequence continues at coordinate 286,021 of NZ_JBVJAH010000008.1, read as the reverse complement.
CCTTCCAGGCGCTGTACGCGGGTGTTCCACCGGCGCGGGCGCTCGCCGCGTACGCCGTGATCGCCTACATGGACACGGTGGCCGGGGTGTACTTCCCCCGGGGCGGCATGCACGCCCTCCCCCGTGCGCTGGCGGACGCGGCGGCGGAGGCGGGCGGGGTGTTCCGGTACGGCGAGACCGTCACCCGCCTCGAACGTGCCGGGGACCGGATCACCGCCGTGGTCACCGACCGCGGCCGGGTGCCGTGCGACGCGGTGGTCCTCACCGCCGACCTGCCCGTCGCCTACCGGTTGCTGGGCCGCCGCCCGCGCCGCCCGGCCGGACTGCGCCACTCCCCCTCGGCGGTGGTCCTGCACCTGGGGACCGACCGCGACTGGCCGGAACTGGGACACCACACCCTGTCGTTCGGCTCGGCCTGGGCCCGCACCTTCCAGGAGATCACCCGTGCGGGACGGCTGATGTCGGACCCGTCCCTGCTCATCACACGCCCCACGGCCACCGATCCGTCCCTCGCGCCGCCGGGCCGGCATCTGCTCTACGTCCTCGCGCCCTGTCCCAACACCGACATCGGGCCCGGTGCCCGCGAATGGCGCGGTCTGGGGCCGCGGTACCGCGCGGAACTGCTCGCCCATCTGGAGCGGCGCGGCCTGCCCGGGCTGAGCGCCACCGTGGAGGAGGAGCTGCTGGTCACCCCGGCCGACTGGACCGCGTCGGGGCACGCCGCCGGCACACCCTTCTCGGCCGCCCACACCTTCGCGCAGACCGGTCCCTTCCGGCCGCGCAACCTCGTACGCGGCACCGACAACGCGGTGCTCGCCGGCTGCGGCACCACCCCGGGCGTGGGGGTGCCCACCGTGCTGCTGTCCGGGAAGCTCGCCGCCGCCCGGATCACGGGCGTGCGGCCACGACGGAGGTCGTATGACGGTGCGTGAACTCGACGCGGCGGGGATCTCCGACCCCGCGCTGCGCGTCGCCTACACCCGGTCCCGCCGCCTGAACGCACGGCACGGCAGGACGTACTTCCTGGCCACCCGGCTGCTGCCGCCCGCGCGGCGCCCGGCGGTGCACGCGCTGTACGGCTTCGCCCGGCGCGCCGACGACATCGTCGACGACCTGGGGGACGCGGCGACCAACGGTGAACGGGCCGCGTCCCTGCGGGACCTGGAGACCCGGCTGGACACCGCGCTGGCAGGGGCCCTGGTGCGTGAGCCGGTGGTGCGGGCACTCGCGCACACGGCAGCGGCGTACGCCATCGAACCGGTCCTCTTCAAGGACTTCCTGGCGTCCATGCGGGCGGACCTGGAGGTGACCGACTACGCGACGTACGACGAGCTGCGTGCCTACATGCACGGCTCCGCGGCCGTCATCGGACTCCAGATGCTCCCCGTGCTCGGCACCGTCGTACCCCGTCAGGAGGCCGCGCCGCACGCCGCCGCGCTGGGGGTGGCGTTCCAGCTGACCAACTTCGTGCGGGACGTCGGCGAGGACCTGGACCGGGGCAGGGTGTACCTCCCGGCCGACCTGCTGGCGGCGCACGGCGCACACCGGGAGCTGCTGCTGTGGAGCCGCCGCACCGGGCGCCGCGACCGCCGGATCGTCGCGGCGCTGGCGGCCGCGGCCGCGCTCACCCGTGACGTGTACCGGGAGGCCGCGCCGGGGCTGGCCATGCTGGACCCGGTGTCCCAGCCGTGCATCCGGGCGGCGTTCGTGCTGTACGGGGAGATCCTGGACGCGGTCCGCCGGGACGGCTGGTCCTCGGTGCACCGGCGCGCGGCGGTGTCCCGGCGGCGGCGGGTGGTGGTGGCCACCGGAGGGGTGGCGCGGGTCATGGCCGCCCGGCTCGCGGCGGCCGCGCGGAAGGAGGGGACGCCATGAGCGATCGGCGGCCCGGCGCGGGCCGGTTCCCGCTCACGCTGCGCCGGGGGGCCGCCCGGGACCGGCGGCGTCCGACCTGGCGGGAGGCGCGCCCGGCGCTGATCGCCGGGGCGTTGAAGCGGGCGCAGGCACGGCCTTCGGGCAACTGGTACGTGCTGGGCGCCGCGCGTGAACTGGCGCCCGACCGGCCGATGGGGGCGACGGTGGCCGGGGTGGAGGTCGTCGCCTGGCGCGGTGCGGACGGCCGGGTGCATGCGGGCCCGGGGGCCTGCCCGCACCTCGGAGCCCCTCTCGGCAAGGCGCGGGTGCGGTGCGGCACGCTCGTCTGCCACTGGCACGGACTGGCCCTCGACGGCGGGCCGTTCGCCGGGTGGGAGCCCTTCCCCGCGCACGACGACGGGGTGCTGGTGTGGGTGCGGCTGGACCGGTGCGGTGGCGAGGAGCCGACGGACCTGCCCTCGGTGCCGGCCCGTCCCCACCCGGCCCGGTCGGTCGCGGCGGTCTGGTCGGGCGTGGGGCGGTGCGAACCGGAGGACGTCGTCGCCAACCGCCTCGATCCGTGGCACGGTGCCTGGTTCCACCCGTACTCCTTCGTCGATCTGACGGTGCTGGACACCGACGAGCGGGAGGACCACTTCCTGGTCGACGTGTCGTTCCGGCTCTCCGACCGGGTGGTGGTGCCGGTCAGGGCGCGGTTCACCGCTCCCGGACCGAGGACCGTCGTGATGGAGATCGAGGCGGGAGAGGGACGTGGCTCGGTCGTCGAGACGCATGCCACGCCGCTGGGCGCCGACGGTGCGGGACACCCCCGCACCAGCGTGGTGGAGGCGGTGGTCGCCACCTCGGGACGGCGGGGTTTCGCGGTGGCGAGGGCGAGTGCGCCCCTGATGCGTCCACTGATGCGGGCGGCGGCGGGACGGCTGTGGCGCGACGACCTGGCGTACGCCGAGAGGCGGTGGGAGCTGCGCTCGGCGGGCCGGTTCCCGGGCTGAACCGGCCCGGAGGGACGGGACGCGAGCGCCGGTTCCCGGGCCGAACCGGCCCGGAGGGACGGGATGCCCGGGACCGGCGGCGTGCGTCAGTCGGCCGCGAGCCGGGCCAGGGCGCGCAGCGGGGCCGACCGGCCCCGGGCGGGGACGGTCCACAGGGTCTGTCCGCGCACCCCCCACCGTTCCAGCAGGGCGTTCGCGGCCAGGAACCCGCTCGTGGCGGCCCGTTCCATCAGGGCCACCGGCAGGCCGGTGCGGACGAGGTCGCCCGCCACCATCACCGCCGGGTCCGGGGTGCGCACGGTGGGACGGTCCTCGTAGCCGCCCACGGGGAAGTGGGGGCAGTCGGCACGCCATTCGTGGCGCTCGTCGACGACGAGGGCGTCCCGGGTCTCCGGGTAGAGCGAGTGCAGCCGGGTCAGCATCCGCTCGGCGAAGGCCTGCCGGTGGATCCCGGGGGCGGTGGCGTACGCGTGCAGTTCGACGACGCTGCCGCCGGCGCGGGACGCCCACCGCGCCGCCTCGCCCTCCCAGCGTTCGAGGACGCTGACGTTGTCGAGGCCGTCGTACCCGCTGGTGGCGAGGAACCCCGGGCGGTGGCGGCCGACCGGGCGGTCGAGCCAGTAGCGGGAGACGAGGAAGGGCGGTGCCGTGCGCAGCCGGCGGATGCGGGTGCGCCAGGCCCGGTCGCCCAGCCGGGGCGAGTGAGCGACGACGCGGCGCAGGCCCGCCGTGTCGAGGGCGAGGACCACGGCGTCGTGGTGGTCGCTCCCGCCCTCCGCCGTGACGGTGAAACCGCCTCCCGGGCGGGGTTCCACGGCGTCGACGGCCCGGCCCTCCAGCAGACGGACGCCGTGTCCGGCGAGGTAGTCCCCGAGGGGCTCCCACAGCGCCTGGGGGAAGGGCTCGTCGGGGACGTCGAAGAGCAGCCCCTCGCTGGAGCCGAGGAAGTAGATGTGGAACATCAGCGCCAGCTCGGCCGCCGACAGGGTGTGCGGCGGGACGAAGAAACTGCGCGAGAACACCTCGAACGCCAGGTGGTGCGCCGCCTCGGGGAAGCGGATGCGCTCCAGCAGGTCGAGGGCGCTGACGCCGTCGAGCCGCCGGTACACGTCGGGTACGCGGACGTCGAACAGCGGCAGCGCCGCGCGGGGGTTCATACCCGTCAGGTCGGCGGCCCGGAAGCTCGGGCTGAGCGCGGCGAAGGCGAGGGCGTTCCAGGGCGGGGTGCGCGGGATGCGGGCGAAACTGTCGCGCAGTCCGCCGCTGTGCCACAGCGGATAGTCGGGCAGCGCGTGCAGCCGCTCGAGCCCCGGGTCGGCGCGGCGCAGCAGTCCTCGCAGGTTGTAGTACTGGCGGAAGAAGGCGTGGAAACCGCGGCTCATGGTCGCCGTGGTGCCGTCCGCCAGGGTCACCGGCCGGCCGGCGAGCCGCCCGCCGAGTTGCTGCTCGCGTTCGTACAGGGTGACGCGTACGCCGCGTTCGGCGAGCGTGGTGGCTGCGGCCAGGCCGGCGATGCCGCCGCCGATGACCGCCGTGCGGGGCGGCTCGCCGGTGATGCGCGCCCGCCCGGGCGGCGGTGCCACGACGCGGGCCTTGCGGTCGCGGCCACGCCGGGGAGCGGACCTCGCGCTTGAGCCGTTCGTGCGGCCGGACGCGTGGGCGGGGCCGGGCGGGGTGGTCGGGTCGCCCGCGTGGGGCCGATCCGGTGGATACGCAGGGGGTGGGGTCCCGCGGTCGGGTGCGGCGTACGCGGAGTCCGGCGCGTACGTGTGGTCCGGTGCGCGCGGGTGGTCCGCCGCGTACATGCGGTCCGGTCCCTCGTCGTGCGGCACGGTCATGGGCGGTTCCCTTCTCGACGGTCGGCCGGCGCCTGGCGGCGGGCCAGTCCGGGGAGTTCGGCGACGGTGCGCAGCATCGGCACCAGCGGGGTGCGCAGTCCGATGCCGAGGTCTTCCAGGAGGCCGGTTTCACCGTCGAGGAAGCGCAGGAGGCGTTCGGTCGGCACCGTGCGGAAGAGGCCGGTGAAGAAGGCCGGTCCGTCGATGCGCCCGGTGTCCAGGGCCCGCAGCACCACGGCGTCCATGGCCCTGGCCCGGGCCGGGTGCGGGAGGGGCGGCAGGGGGTCGCGCCCGTCCCGCAGCGCGGCGGCGACGGCCCGCGTCTGGCGCTGTACGCCGGCGAACGTGTAGCCGGTGGAGGGCCGCGTCGCGCCGCCCGCGGCACCGATACGGAACACGGAGCGTCCCGCCCGGCGCCGGTGGTGCCCGTCGCTCATGGGGATCACTCCGCGCTCGGTGCCGGTCACCTCGTACCGCCCGATGCCGAGCACGTCGTGCGCGTAGTGGTGCAGTGCCCGGTCGTATCCGGAGGGGTGGAGGGGCGCCGCGGAGAACTCGGTGTACTCGACGAGCGCGTGCCGGGCGCCGATCGGCAGCACGTACCCGAAGGCGAGCCCGTGGCGGGGCTGCGGGACGCGGAAGTCCATCAGCTCCACCGTGGTGTCGTCGAACACCGGCTCCTCGGTCCGCACGAACCAGCCCTGGAAGTGCTGCAGGAGCAGCGTGCGGGCGGGCGGCGGGCGCCGCGGCGGGCGTGAGTCGAAGACCCATCGGGCGCGTACCCGGAGGTGACGGCCGTCGGCGGTGACACCGAGCACCTCGGCCCCGCCGGTCCGGTCCCGTACGGCGCGGACGGCCGCCTCGACGCGGGTGACGGCGTCGAGGCGTTCGCCGATCGCGCGGGCGAAGTCGCCGGAGCGCAGCATCTTGTAGCGCAGCCGGCCCGGGCTGCCGGTGACGGCCCCGCCGTCCGGGGCGCGCACACGCAGCCGGTCCCAGGACCGGACCAGCAGGTCGTCCCAGTCGCCGCCGGGTTCCTCCCAGTAGCACCAGGTGCGGTCGGGCGGCCTGAGAGGTCCGGCCGGCGCGTCGACCAGCACGACGCGCCGCGCCCCCCGCAGATGGCGGACGAGGGACAGGCCGGCGGCGCCCGCTCCCACGACGGCCACCTCGGTGTCCACCACCAGGTCGCCGTCGCGACCGACGTGTTTCCCGTGCACGGGCGGCTCCTCCTCCTGCTGCGGCTCCTTCTTCCCTTCGGCGGGCGGAGGCCGTTCGGATGCGGTGGACTTCGCCCGACCGCCCGGCAGCGGCTCCGCGGGGCGGGCGGCTCCATCCTGTGGGGCGGTTCAGGGACGCCGGGCCGGTGGTACGAGGGTGTTCTCACCGGCTCGTCCGGCGAGGTAGTCCTCGATGTTGCGCACGGTGGTGTCGATGATCTGCCCGACGGCGTCCCGCGTGAAGTACGCCTGGTGGGAGGTGATCAGCACGTTCCGGAAGGTCATCAGGCGGGCCAGGGTGTCGTCGGTCATCACCTCCAGGGACTTGTCCATGAAGAAGACGCCGGCTTCCTCTTCGTAGACGTCCAGTCCCACCCCTTCGAGGCGGCCGTCGCGCAGAGTCTCCACCAGGGCCGGGGCGTCGATGAGGCCGCCGCGGCTGGTGTTGACCAGGATGGCGTCCCGTTTCATCAGTCCGAGCGCGGCGGCGTCCACCAAGTGGTGGGTCTCCGGCACCAGCGGCACGTGCAGGCTGATCAGGTCGGCCTCCGCGAAGAGACGGTCCCGCTCGACGTACTCCATGCCGAGCTGCCGGCATTCGCTGTTCTCGGCGATGTCCCAGCCGAGCAGGCGCATGCCGAACCCATGGGCGATACGTGCGAACGCGGTGCCGATCTTGCCGGTGCCCAGGATGCCGGCGGTCCGGCCATGCAGGTCACGGCCCATCAGACCGCTGAGGCGGAAGTCGAACTCACGGGTGCGGCGGCGTACGGGGAGTAGTACGACACCCGGGCCACACCGATGCCGAGCCTGCGGGCCTCCTCGACGTCGATGTTGTTGTAGCCGGTGGAGCGCTGGACGATCATCCGTGTGCCGCCCCGGCCGAGGGTCCGCAGGACGGCCGCGTCCAGGACGTCGTTCACACTGCTGCTGACGATCTCGTACCCGGCAGCCGCCACAGCGCTGTCCGCGTCGAGCGGGAACTCCAGGCACCGCACGCCGTGCCGCCCTTCGAGCGCCTCCTCCAGCAGCGGACGCTCGTCGGCCACCACCCCGTACGCGACGATCCGAGCCATGGACCTGCTCCTCTCCCGTAGCCGCCGCGCGGTACTCCCGGCACAGCGGCCGCCCGTGCGGAACGGTCGGCGGACACGCCGCTGTGCGGGAGCATGCGACCGACCCGGCTCCCAGCATGCCGCCGCGTCCCCCGATACGGCCGGAGCCACCCGCCGAGTGCCGCGGCCGGGCAGCCCTGACAGCCCAACGGGTGTGCGTACCGGTCGGAGGACGTCACGGGCCTCGACGCGGGACAGGGGCTGCCGTCCGCTTGCTGTCAGCGGACGGCAGCCCCTGTCAGAGGGTGAGAGGTGGGCTCAGTCGGGGAGTCGCTCGATGAGCCAGGCGCACAGCTCCTCGGTGATGGCCGTGTGCGCGGTGGTGGTGGACGAGCAGAGGTACTCGTCCAGCTCGCTCTCGTCCGGAGCCAGTCCGTACACGTCCGCGTACAGGTCGTCCTGCTTCTCGATGTCCCGGATGGCGACCGCGCTGACCGAGGGGACGAAACACACGTCCTCGTGCCGGAGGTCCGCCTTGCCGCCGAACCTTTCCACCGTGTCGGCGAGGATCTTGTAGGTGTGCAGCGTTCCGCCCGGCGCGCCGTCCAGTTCGGGGAACCCGCTGGTCGTGATGGTCTTCTCGGCCTTGGGGAGCCTGCGGTTGAGGTAGGCGGCCGTCACGTCGTTGCCCTGCGCCTGGGTGTAGAAGGTGGTGCCCGGGTAGATCTGGTCGATCCGCAGCGCGACCTCGCCGGGCTTCACCTGCGGCAGGCCGATCCCGTCGCCGCGGCCGTTGGCCACACCGATCGTCATCGGCACGCGCGGCCACCCGCCGACCCGGCGCAGGGCGTCCAGGAACTCCTCCCGCAGCGGGGAGACACCGATCTTGCCGGTGTCCGGGTCGTAGTGCTGCCACAGCATCTGGCGCGCCGCCGGGCTGCTCATCTGCCTCGCGAAGTTGTTCGGGAATGGGATGAAGTGGGAGAACGCCTGCACGCCGACCGGGATGGACGCGCCGCGGTGAGGGCTGTCGTAGGAGAAGTACAGCGCGGTCCGGTGGTCCATGCGCTGTACTTCGAGGCGGGCGAGCGCGTAGCGGGTGACGATGCCGCCCATGCTGAAACCGCCGACGACCAGCCGGCCGTCTCCCTGCTGCTCGGCGATGGTCCGCATGATGGCGGCCTCGGCCGCCCGCGCGTTGTCCAGGATCGACGCGCTGCGCTCGTCGAAGCCGAGCAGGATCACGTCCCTGCCGCGCCGGCGCAGCTCGCTGATGAACCGATAGCCGCTCTCCAGCCCGTGGTAGAGCACGTCGAGCTTGCTCCGGCCGAGGTTGAAGCCGTCGGCCATGATCACGGGCCGGACCAGACCGCTGTTGTTGCCCTCACCGGGAAAGACCCAGGCGAAGCCGTTCGGAAGGGGCCATTCCTTGTGCTCCGGCACCTCGATCGGCCCGGCGGGCTCGGCGGTCAGCGGACCGGCGAGAGTGAACGAGCCGACGTCGGGCTCAGTCGTCGCGGACATGGATGAGCTCCTGGCGTGGGGGGTGGGTGAGACGACGCCATCATGGAGGACGACACAGCCGCATCACGCCTCTGAACTGCGGGGTTCAGCACATCTGATGGAACAGTACGAGAAAGGTTTGACGCGCCCGGCATGTGCCACTGGCCTGTTCTCCCCGCTTGTCCGTTCGCCGCGCCCCCGCCGGGACGGCTCACCGAGCCGCTGTACGGCCACGATCGTGGCCCACCGGGTCATCAGTCCGTCACATCGGCCCTACGCGCGGTCCATCAGGCCCCTGTAGGCATCGGTCAGCATCTGCGGCCAGGTGCCGGCCCGAGGTGGACGCATCCGGACTTCGGCCGCGAGGAGGGAGGCAGACGGTCGGCGGCCGATCATGGCCAGCTTTAGGATCGAATTTGCGCCAAACCGCCCCAGAAGGATCGTTTCATTCTGTACAAACCACTCTGATCGCAGGCCGGTAATGGCTGCCCGGGGTTGTGGATCGGCCGGGGCGGGCAGGTTTGGGGCGCCAAAGTACTGGAACAGCTCGGTGTCCGTCCCGCGACAGCAGTGGATCGTCGCCCTATGGGCCGTCTCGGAGGGAGAAACGATGCCCCAGGAGCTGACATTCGCGATCACCTTCCCGTCACCACTCGAGGGACACGCTGCAGACACCCCGCCCCGCCCTTGCCGGTGGAACAGGGGGAGCCCGCGGGGGTGGCGCGGGGTGACGACGAGCAGTCGCGTGCTGGGACGCGCTTGAAGCCGTCGCACACGCCTCAGGACCGTCCCATGTGCCGGTTTCCCCACGTCGCACCTGTGTTTTCCCGCACGGGCTGCTGGATGCGCCTCGCCTCCACGTGTGCGCCGCGTGGCTGAACCCGTGGGCGGCAGCGGGACGAAGCGTGTCGCGCCTTTCCCGCCATCCGAATGTGCGGCGCGCTGCCTTGACGTGACGTACCCGGGCATGACCGGACTCTGCCGGGGCGAAGGAGGGGTCCCATGACCGTGCGGGCCATCAGGCTCACCACACCGTGGACACCCCGCCCGGCTCGCGTGGCGCCGTACCCGCCGGCCCCACGCGGGAAGGCGGTACCGGTGCCGCCGAGGGATCGCTCGCCTCCCGGCCCGCGCACATTCCGGCGTCGGCCGCTTCGCGGTCCACCAGGTCCTCGCCGCCCACGACGACGCAGTGAGCCCTGCGGGTGTAACCGAGGAACAGCACGTGCTGCTTCCAGATCACGGAGACGAACGTGACAAACGGCAAAGCACCAGAGGAAGTTCCGCAGATCATGCGGAGAACAGCGGAGTTGATGGAGAGCTATTCCGCCCCCGAGCACCATCGTGAGGACTGGACGCTCTTCACCAAAGTGACCCTGGAATGGACGATGCACTGGCTCGCCGGTGCCGACGAGACCGACTGCGTCCGTTACATCGTCTACGGAGCGTCTCACGACCGGCCCTGGCTCCTGGAAGAGCAGGGCAAGGCGAGCGTTCTGGACTGCACGGTCTTCGGGGAGACCATCGGTGAAACGATCGGCCGTCTGGCCAAGGGCGACCGTGAAGCGGAACGGCTGCTGGCCCAGGGCCTGGAGAAGGAGCTCGCCACCACCCACACCAAGGTGGATTTCGCCGGACAGCTCGACCGCGCCGTCCTCACCGACCCGGCCGCGTACTCCGCGTACATACGGTTCCGCACCGATGACTCCTTCATCCGGGCCACCCTGCACGCGCTGCTGTGTGCCAATGGCATCCCCAGCAGCTCCTGGGACCGGGCCTACATCGACAAGGTGGTGGAGGCGTGCATCCTCTTCCACGACCTCTACGGCTTCCAGCGCCACACCTACGAGCGGGAGTGCGCCAACATCTTCCTGATCGCCGGGCTCACCGGCTCCGACGCGCACCTCGTGGACCAGGTGCATCTCAAGGCGCTCTCACTGCAGTACGACGCGGCTCGCGACGCGGTCGTGCCGCCCCTGATGAAGGCGGTGTGCCTGCAGTACATCACCGGCTACCCCAGCAGCCACATGCACATGTCCCGCTACGGCATGCGCCAGCTCCTCAGCCAGGCCGTAGCGGGCAGCGTCACACGCACATACGCGAGCACCGGTAGCACCGTCAGTTACAGCTCATATCCGGGTAACGGAACCACCGCACGCCTGAAGCCGGTGAGTTCCCAGGCCTCGCGCTCCGCGCCGGCCCGAGGCGCCATGCTCATCGAGGGCGCCGACTTCCTCCTGAGCCCGCGGCCTCCTCGCCGGCAAACCGGTTAGCCGGCGAAGCCCCGGGCGGGGTGGCCGGAGGGGCCACCCGGTCGCAGCCGTCGCGCGGCGCGCCGTCACCGCGCAGCGGCTTCGGCTGTGAGAGGGCTGCCGGCCCACGCCGTCCGGCAGCCCTCTCGGCCGTGATGCCCGCCCTGAGGCGGCCTGAGGCGGCCTACCGTCCCCGCAGGAACCGCCTCACCCTCGTCCGCCAGGAAACGCGGGGTTCGGGTCGGTGGATCAACTCGGGCAGCGGCTGTGGCGATTCCATCGGCAGACCGCTGCTCGGCGAGGGCGGAGCCGGCAGCGGTGCCGGCAGATCACGGGCTTCCGGGGCACGGGAGGCGAACTTCACCGGCAGTGCGGTCAGGTGCCGCGACCAGGTGGAGGACCGCCAGGAGAGCTCGCTCTCCGGAACGGCCAGCGTGATGTCGGGCAGCCGGGTCAGCAGGATGTCGATGCCGGTGTCGGCGATGACACGGCTGATGTCCTGACCGGGGCACTCATGGGCGCCGGCGCTGAAGGCCAGGTGCGCGCGGTTGTGGTGCACGCGGGTCGAGGGATCGGGGCGGACCGCCTGGTCGACGTTCCCGGCGGCCAGGCCCAGCAGGAGCATGTCCCCCGCCTTGATCTTCTGTCCTCCCAGGGTGGTGTCACCGGTGGCCCAGCGGCTTGGGCACACCATCAGCGGTGGCTCGTCCCAGAGCACCTGTTCCACGGCTTCGGGCAGTGTCATCTGTCCGCCGGCCAGCGACCCCCGGAACCGGGGATCGGTGACGACCATCCGCAGGACGTTGGACATCAGGTTCGCCGTGGTCTCGAAGCCCGCGAGCAGGACGAGGCGCAGGTGATGCTGTACCTCCTCGTCCGTAAGGTTGGCGGGGTGGGCCATCAGTACGGATGCGACGTCCTTCCCCGGCAGGGCGCGCTTGGCGACGACGAGCTGCTCGAGCGTCTCCAGCACATAGGCGTTGCTGGCGATCGACGTCTCGGTTCCCTTGAACAGGTCGCGTGCGGCATGCACCAGCTTGGGGCCGTACTCGTCCGGCATTCCGACCAGGTGGGTGAGAACGAGCATGGGCAGGTGCTCGGTGAACTGCCCGACCAGCTCCGCCTTTCCCTTCTCACAGAATTCGTCGACCAGCTGGTGCGCGAAGCGCGTGATGTGGCGGCGGATACCGCGTTGGTCGAACTGGCTGAGGCTGGCTGTGACCGCGCCCCGCAGACGCTGGTGCTCCTCGCCGTCCGCCGAGACGCAGTCGGGACGCCACCCGATCATCGGCATCAGCGGCGAGGTGGCCGGGTCGATCTCGCCGCTCTTCCAGCCGTGCCAGATGCGGGAGTCACGGGAGAACTGCGTGGAGCGGCTGGCCACATCGCGGTTCTCGAGGTAACCCAGGACGAGCCAGGCACGTACGCCCCCCTCGAGCAGGACGGGCGCCACCGGGCCGTGGGTGGCACGCAACTTCTCGTACAGGCCCATGGGGTCCGTCTCGGCGACGGGGCCGTAGAGCCGGGTCACCCCGTCGGCTCCCGTGGCGTCGTGGGCCGGGCAGCCCGGGGGCGGGATCAGCCCCGGTTCTGTGGTGGTGTGGTCGGCCGGTGGGACGGTCATACGGACTCCTGAGCGGCGGCGAGGGTGCACAGGTAGCCCATCAACGAGAGCAGGGTGTCGCGACAGGAGGACCGGTCGCGTGCGTCACAGGTGATGATGGGCACCGATTCGTTGAGGGCCAGAGCAGTGCGCAAATCCCCTATCGGGTGCTTCGGGGCCTCGGGGAAGGTGTTGACGGCCACGACGAAGGGGACGCGGCGGTCTTCCAGACGGGTGATGATCTCGAAACAGACTTCGATCCGCCGTGTGTCGACGAGGACCACGGCACCGAGCGCCCCTTCGAAGATGCCGTTCCACAGGAACCAGAAGCGCTCCTGTCCCGGCGTGCCGAAGAGGTAGAGGATCAGCTCCTCGTTGATGCTGATGCGGCCGAAGTCCATGGCGACGGTCGTGGTGTTCTTGCCCTCCGCACCGGGATTGTGATCGATCCCGACACCGGCCTGGGTCATGGTCTCTTCGGTCGTCAGGGGCGGGATCTCGCTCACCGCCCCGACCATGGTCGTCTTGCCGACCCCGAAGCCGCCGACAATGACGACCTTGACTCCCTTGGCGCTGTGCGGCAGGAGCACGTCCGTGCTGCGGGGGCCGGAGACGCGTGCGTCAGAGCTTACGTAGTCCATGGATCACCGCCTCCAATAGGCCGAGTTCGGGTACCGCCGCCACAGGAACCGGAGCAATGGCCTCAACCCGCTCGCTGTCGACGAGCTTGGAGAGCAGCATCGTGACGACGCTGAACGGCAGACTGAGGTACGCGGAGATCTCGGCCACCGACAGCGGGTACTGGCACATGGTGATGATCGCCGCCTGCTCGGGCTGCATGCCGGGTTCGGGCGTGGACCTCGACGCGATGAGGGTGACGAGGTTGAAGGTCTTGGCTATGGGACCCGGGCCACCGGAAATGACATAGAGCGGCACGGGACTGCCTTCGTCCCACGCGTGCTGGTTCTCTGACGTCACATCGCCTGCCCGACGTCCTCACGAGGCGGGCTGGTCATGTGCTGGCCGATCCGGACCACCAGCGTACGCATGCGGTCGCCCAGCAACCCCGCGTCCACCTCCTCGTCGGCCAGAACCGCGAGATAGGCGCCGGGCCCGGCCGCCATCAGGGAGAAGTATCCGCCGTCGACCTCGATCCCGACCATGCGCGTCGAGCCGTCCCCGTGCGGGAACTTCTGCGCGATGGCCCTCGCCAGACTCTGGATACCCGAGCAGGCAGCGGCGATCGCGTCAGCGGTGTCCGTCTCCGTGTTCGCTTGACCGATGCACAGGCCGTCCGACGACAACACGATCACGTTTCGTACGTACGGGACGCCGGCTGTGAGCTCCTTGAGCATCCAGTCCATGTTGGGCAGTGGCGGCACGGTTACTCACCTTCATCTGATGGCTCGCTGTTGTGGACGGAAGGGTCGGTGCTCGGTCTCTTCTCGCCGCTGAACGCCTCCCACATCAGTCCCGGTTGCCGGGGTACGCCGGTTGTTTCCGGGGAGGAGGCCGGAGCAGTGGGGGGACGGGGGGGTGGGGGGGTACGGACGACCGGTGTCGGGACGGGCGACTCGCGTCGCCGCTGCGGGAGTCCGTTGGCGGTCCGTTTGGTCTCGCCGGAACCTGCTGCGGTGTCGCGCGGCATCATCGGCCTCGACACGGTCGGTGCGCCGGTGTGCTTCGGCGCGAACGGTTGGGACTTCGGGGAGGGCTGCTGGACCGTGGTGATCAAGTGCCTCGGAACGAGCACGACGGCCCGTACGCCTCCGTACGCCGAGGTGCGCAGGTCGACGTCGAGGCCGTGCTCACGGGCCAGCCGGCTGACGACGGGCAGGCCGAGCTGTGTGGCCTCGCCCAGGTCCGACAGGTCGAGGCCGGACGACGCCTGCGCCATGACGCGGTCGATGCGCTCCCTGACCTCTTCGGTGAGCCCGACTCCACGGTCCTCGATCTCGATCGCGATGCCGGAGGGCACCTCGATCGCGGTCACCTCGACGGGGGTGTGCGGCGGCGAAAAGGTCGTGGCGTTGTCCAGCAGCTCGGCGAGCAGGTGGATCAGCGGCTCGGCTCCCTGGCCGATCACCGCCACCTCTGTCACCGACTGCAGCTTCACGCGTGGATAGTCCACGATGCGTGACATGGCTCCCCGCACGACGTCGTACAGCGGGATCGCCTTCGACCACTGCCGTCCGGGACGGGCGTCGCCCAGTACGGCGATGCTGGCCGCGAGGCGCCCGATCAGGGCGTTGCGGTGGTCGATGTCCTGCAGGCCGTGGGAGACCACGAGATCCGTGCCGTGGAGGATCTGCATGTCGCGCAGGTCCTTGGCGAGTTGATGCACGATCGCCTGGACCCGGCGCGCGATCGCCACCAGGGCACGCTGGGAGGAGTCCCGGGTGTGCTCCTCCGCCTCCACGGCTTCCAGGAGCGTCCGCAGGGCCGCCCGGAGCGCCTCGGCGAACTCGCGGTCGAGGTGTTCCCCGAACTTGACGGACTGCAGGATCTCGGAAGCGGGGTCACCCTTCTGCATACGGGCGACGGCCGCGGGAAGGAGCTCTTCGGCGAGCCAGACGGTCGTCGCCCTCTGGTCGGACAAGCGGGCGAGCAGCGCGGCTTCGCGTTGCGCGTGGTAGTGCTGTACGTCGGCGGCCGCCCGGGCGTGGTGGGCCGTTTCCGCCGAACGCACCCGGCGTGTGGTCTCAGCCGACGTGATGGCCGTCAGGACGACCGCGACGAGGCCGCACCAGGCAACAGGCAGGCGTATCTGCGCGGGAACATTGACCAGCGCTATGCCGCAGGCCCCGGCGAGGACGCCGGGGGCGATGAGCCATGCTGAAAGCACTGCACGTGGCAGGGCTCTGGGGGTTGAACCTGCACGAACCATCAAGGGTCCCTAAACAGTCTGAAGTCAGTGGACTTGGGCTGATGCGGTACGCCGACGAATCGCGTCGCGACTTCGCCCGGCCGAGCACAAGGTTCCGATAGGTGCCCCCGATGGGTCGGTTCGAGATCGCATCGGGGGTCATGCCTCCCGGCGGCCAGGCTCGTCCGCACACAACACGGCGTTCGGTGACTCTCCGTGTGTGCACCGCAACATGCGAGGGGAGCATAGTCAGTTCGGGTTCGCCATGTGACCATGCCGGAACGGAGACCTCCGTTGGCCGATCTAGGCCCTCATTTGATCGCCAACCGCGATTACCCGCGCTGCGAATGCGCGAAATCGACCACATCGGCGACCAGCCGATCACGCCGCCCAACGGCCACCTGCCCACAACCGCACCACCCACCACTCGGTGCCCCTCGGGGGATGCGAGCCGTCCGTTGCACTGCCTCCGCCTCTGGCACCGGCCCGGCCGGCGAACCCATTACCTGCGAGTAGAGTCGCCAAGTGCCCTGCGGGACCTGGCCACTTGTGGAAGCATTTGCACGTCCCCGACCGGGCGAACGAATCGACCCGAACCGCACAGGCCGGAGACGCTCCGGACCATGGGCGGTCGGCACAACCTGTTCAAGGTCCGGTATCGCCCCAGGACGAGCACGGGCGAAGGCGCGGCCGGGTGCCGGGCCGAAGCGACGGAAGGACACCCCTTGTCCGGTCCTCCTACCGCTGCCGACCGGGCCATGGCGCTCCTGCGCGAGCTCGGTGCTGTGGACATCACCCATCCGGGCGGCACTCTCGCCGCCCATCTCCAGCGCGTCCAGGGGCAACTCGCCGCATGGGGTGCCCGTCCCGCGCTCCAGGTCGCGGGCCTGTGTCACGCCTTCTACGGCACGGACGGCTTCCCCACCTCCTTGCTGTCTCCGAACAGCCGTGCCGGACTCGCAGAGGTGATCGGCGCCGAGGCCGAAGCCATCGTGTACCTCTACGCCTCGTGCGACCGGAAGGCCACCTATCCGACGCTCGGGGATGCCGGCGGGGCCTTCCGGGACCGGTTCACCGGCCGTCTCCACACTCCCGAGCCGCAACTTCGACGGGACTTCGCCGAGTTGTCCGCCGCCAACGAACTCGACCTCGCCCGCATCGACCCTGCCTTCCGGGAGAGGTGGGGGACCGAACTCCTCACCCTGTTCACTCGCGTCCGCCCGCTGCTGAGCCGGCCGGCCTGGTCGGACTGCCACACGGTGCTCGCCGCGGACCGGCGGGGCTGAGCGGTGGTCGTCCTGGCCTGAACCCCCGGCCCCATGCCTCCGGAGAGCGGATCCACCCGCCCTCGCCGCGCCCGCGGCGCCCTAACCGGGGTGACGGAGGCGGTGTACGCGGGCGAGGACGAGCACCGTGTCGTCGTCGGGCGGGCCGGGCAGCAGGCCGGCCAGCATGCGGTCCGCCGCCGATTCCAAGTCGTGGCAGTCGCCGCGGAGTTGGGCGCGCACCGCCTCCAGTCCCTCTTCGATGTCCCGGCCGCGGGCCTCGATGAGGCCGTCGGTGTACAGGGCGACGACGGCGCCCTCGGGGAGCACGGCCTCGGTCGTCGCGAACGGCTGACTGCCCACACCGAGGGGGACGCCCAGCACGTCGTCGATCGTCTCGACCCTGCCCTCCGGGGTCCGTACCAGGGGTGGGGGGTGCCCTGCGCTGGCGATGCGGGCGCGGCCGGTGGCGGGGTCGTACTGGAGGTAGAGGCAGGTCGCCAGCTCGATTCCGGCCTCCTGGGCGCAGGCGTCCAGCTCGGCGAGCAGGTCGCCCGGTTCCTGGTTGTGCCGGGCGAGCGCCTTGGCCGTGATGCGCAGCCGCCCCATGGACGCGGCGGCCGGCACACCGTGACCCATGACATCGCCGACCACCAGGGCGATCCGGCCGCCTGACAGGCTGATGACGTCGTACCAGTCGCCGCCGACCTCGGTGATGCTGCTGCCGGGCACGTACCGGTGGGCGACCTCCGCGTACGGGCTGGTCGCCAGGGCGCTGGGCAGCAACGCACGCTGGAGGGTGAGCGCGATGTCCTGGACCCGGCTGTAGAGGCGGGCGTTGTCCAGGCACAGCGCGGCACGCGAGGCGAGCTCACCGGCCAGGCCGTGGTCCTGGTCGGTGAAGGCGGGACGAGCCGTCGACCGGCCGAACATGGCGAGGCCCTGGACCGTGCCCCGGGCGATGAGCGGGGCGATGAGGATGCAGGTCAGGCCGCTGTCCCTCAGCAGTTGTGCGCGGTCCTGGTGGATGACGGTCCGGGTCACGAACTCGTCGTCCACCGGGACGGAGACGACGCCGCCCGTCTCCAGCATTCGGTGGATCGCGGAACCGGGCGGGTAGGTCACGTGCTCCAGTCCGCTCACGAGTTCGGTGGCGGGTGGCGCCAGGGTGGTGCCGGAGGCGATCCGGCGGGTGATCAGTGGGCGGTCGGGGTCGAACACCTCGTGCTCGTCCATCCACTCCACGACCTCGACGACGGAGGCGTCGGCGAAGTCGGGTACCGCGGCGTCGACCAGTTCGCGGGCGGTGACGTTCACATCCAGGGTGGTGCCGATGGCGGCGGCGGCCCGGTTCAGGAGGGCCAGCCGCTGACGGCCGGCGGTGGCCTCCATGATCGCCTGCTCCCGGTCGGTCACGTCCACCAGCAGGCCGCCCAGGCCGGTTCGGCTGCCGACGGCCCCGCTGAGGGGGAAGAAGCTCACCGACCGCACCTGGTCGCGGTCCGGACGGCCCGGCGTGCGCACCCCCACCAGCGCGCCGACGACGGGGCGGCCCTCCCGCTCGACCTCCCGCAGCATCCGCAGGTACGCGCCGTCGTCGGACGTGACCATGATGTCGTCCATCCGCCGGCCGAGGTGCTCCTCGATGGAGAGTCCGTCCATGTCGGCGAGCGCCTGGTTGAGGTGGACGTAGCGCAGTTCCTCATCGAGCATGACCAGGCCGATGGGGCAGGTCTCGAAGAGGGAGTCGAGGAAGGCCAGGTTGGTCTTCACCCGGTCGAGCTGGTCGCTCCGGCTGGCCAGGGCCATGACCACGGTCGCCCCTCCGACGCCGGTCACCGGAAACACCCGGAAGCCGCAGTCGAAGTCCGTGCCGTCCCGGTGGCGGGCCCGCAGCCGGCCGCGCCAGTACCCGAGGGTGCGGCCCCGCTCCCCCAGCGACATCGGGGCGTCGGCCGCGTCGGGGTCCGGACCGGTGAGGAGAAGGCCGGCCGGCCGGGCCAGCGCCCCTGCCGGGTCGTGCCCGAAGAGCTCTTGCGCGCCGGGCCCCCAGTAGCAGATGCGGTTGTCCTCGCCGATACCGAAGACCGCCACACGTACGTGTTCCAGCAGCGTCCCGGGCTCGGACCGGAGTGAACCGGGAGCCTGCTCACGCTCAGCCCCGTCTGACGCCACCACCGGCCCCTTCCACACCTGGCACGGCGGTCCGAGTCCGCGCGGGCGGCACGGCCGGCACGTGATTCGGGCCCTTTGACTCCATTGTGCGGACATGGGCCCGCGTCGTCCCTCCGAACGGGCCGGCGGGGCCACGATGCCCCTCGCGCCCCCCACTGCCCGGTCGGTCGGCCGGAGGCGACCGGGGAGGGCGACTCCCGAGTGCTGCGGCAAGGAGAAGTGGAGCTTCAGCCTCCGGGCAGGCAGGCTGGATCCATGCGGTCAGTATTTCCCTCGCCCCTTCGACCAGGAGCGGGTGGGCAGGACCCGATCTTCTTCTCCCTGCTCCAGGGGCTGCCGTTCATGATCGCATGTGCCGTCCTGGTGATCGAGCTCACGCCGGCCCACTTCATCTACACCGGCCCTCTCCTCACCGCGACGCCGGCGCTGGCAGCGGTGACCATGGGACCCAAGGGCACACTCTCGGCGGCGGCCCTGGCTCTGGCCGTCAGCGTGATCACCGCCACCTACAACCAGGCGTGGGCCACCCTTCAGGTCTATACCAACTTCCTGGCTCTTGGCCTGGTGTCCGTCGCCGGCTTCATCACCAGCAGCGCCGTGCAGACGCGCAGGCGCGACGAGCTCGAGCAGGTCCGCAGGATCGCCCTGGCCGCCCAGGACGTCGTGCTGCGGCCCGTACCGGCACGCCTGGGCCCCGTACGAGCGGCCAGCCTCTGCCTCGCGGCCGGGACGGAGGCGCAGATCGGCGGTGATCTTTACGAGGCGGTGCAGACCCGCTACGGGGTCCGGATGATCGTCGGCGATGTCCGCGGCAAAGGACTCAAAGCCATGCGTGCGGTCGGCGTCGCGCTGGGCGCGTTCCGGGAGATCGCACACTACGAGCCCGACCTGACGGAGGTGATGAACCACTGCTCGGCCGCGCTACGACGCGAGGCCACCATCCTGGGCGACCAGGAAGTCGTGCTGGAGGGTTTCACCACCGCCCTCATGGCTCAAGTGCCCGATGAACCCGTGGTGCAGGTGGTCAACCGCGGCCATCCCCCTCCGCTGCTCCTGCGCCAGGGCAGGGTGCGGCCCCTGCTGCCCGCCTCGCCGCTCCCGCCGCTCGGTCTGGAGGACCTCGTCACCGGCGCTCCCGCCACATCCGAGAGCTATCCGTTCGCGTCCGGCGACCGTCTGCTGCTGTACACCGACGGGGTGATCGAGGCACGGAATCACGACAACGACTTCTTCCCCCTTCCGGAGGTCATGGAGGGCATCCGCGCCGGCACGACCCCGCCGGAGTTCCTGGAAGAACTGCATCAGGCACTGACACGCCACACCGCGGGCCCCCTGGCCGACGATGTGGCGATGATCCTGGTCGACCGGCTCGACGAGGAGACCGTGTCCCACCACGATCACCCCCGCGCTTGACGGAAGGCACGTGGGCCGCCGCCCCGGCCTCGGAGCCCGTGCGCCGTCCGGCCACGTACCGAGGTGGAGGAAGGGGTACGCCGAGGGTGCCGTGCCGGCCGGCCCGACTGTCAGGTTCCGAGCGTGGTGAAACCTCCGACGATGGCTCCGTAGCCGATGTGTGCGAGGACGGTGACCACGGGCGTGCTCGCTCCGTAGTTGAGCATGAGGAAGCCCGGTGGTTCCAGGAGGGCGGCATCGGGGGCGCTGGTGTGCGTGCTGCCCATCCGGGGATGGATGAGCGGCAGGAGCACGTTGACCAGCGCGGTGCCGGCGAACAGGCCGTGGAGGAGACCGAAGAGGGCGCCCAGCCACCAGCCGGCCTGGTCGATCGCGAGGAACACGGCGTAGTAGACGAACGCAAAGACCTCGCCGTTGAGGAAGTGCATCAGGTAGCCGACCGCCTTCGCGCGCGTACGGTTGGCGGTCACCGCCGTGCCGAGCAGGAACGGCAGGTCCATGCGCGTCAGGCGCATCTCGCCTGCGGCGCGCAACGCGGTGGTCAGCACCAGCGTGCCGACGAACGCCCCGGCGGCCGTTCCCCAGGCGCTCACCCGCCGGCCTCCTTGCCTGCGGTGTCGACAGCGGCGTTGACGGCGCAGGCGGCGCTGATCAGCGCCAGGTGAGTCAGTCCCTGGGGCAGGTTCCCGAGGAAGTCACCGGTGGCCGGGTCGATCTCCTCGCTGTACAGGCCCACGTCGTTGGCCAGACGCACCAGGTCGTCCATCAACGCGGTCGCCTCGGCGAGCCGTCCGGTGCGCGCCAGGGATTCGGCGAACCAGAAGGAGCAGGCGAGGAAGGCGCCCTCGGGCCCGCTGAGCCCGTCTTCGCCGGAGTACCGGTCGACGAACGGCCCGTGCCGCAGCTCGCGTCCCACGGCCGCGATCGTGGCCCGCATCCGCCGAGCGTCGCCCTTGTAGCCGTAGAGGTGGCCGAGCAGGACAGCGGCGTCCAGGTCCCCGGCGCCGGCGGAGCGCACGTAACAGTTGCGGCGTGGCGAGACGCACCGGGTCTCGATGAACGTGGCGATCTCTTCGCGGGCGGACCGCCAGCGAGCCAGGTGCCGGTCCGGGATCGAGCGGCGTTCGGCGAGGTCCGCCGCACGGTCCAGCGCCACCCAGCACATCATCTTCGACTGGGTGAAGTGGCGGGGCGCGCTGCGGACCTCCCATATGCCCGAGTCGGGCTCCCGCCACGTGGCGACGACGAGGTCGGCGAGTTCTGCCAGGCGGCGGGCGACGTCCACGTCCAGCGGTCCGGTGGCCCGTGCGTACAGCCAGGCTGTCTGCATCAGCTCGCCGTAGGTGTCGAGCTGGGTCTGGTCGGCGGCCGCGTTGCCGATACGGACCGGCGACGAGCCTCGGTAGCCCTCCCACGGGAGGGTGCCTTCCCTGGTGCGGGCGCCGCCGTCCAGCCGGTAGAGCACCTGCAGGCGCGGGTGGGTGCGCTGGGAGGCGTGCATCAGCCACCAGAAGTAGGCATGGGCTTCCGCGGGACAGCCGAGCTGGAGGAAGGCGGCGAGGGTGAAGGCGGAGTCGCGGACCCAGGAGAAGCGGTAGTCCCAGTTGCGCTCGCCGCCGACGTGTTCCGGCAGTGACGTCGTCGCCGCTGCCGCGACCGCGCCCGACGGGGCGAAGACCAGCATCTTCAAGGTCAGCAGGCTGCGCATCACCGCCTGGTGCCACCTGCCGGACGGGGTCCGGTCACCCGCCCAGCGCCGCCAGGCCGCGCACGTGTGCTCCAGGCGCGCGTCGCATTCGGCACGGGCCGGCAGGACGAGTGGTTCCTGATGCGCGTAGGGCATCGCGATCACGGCGCTCCGGCCGGGTACGGCGAGGAAGTCGCCGCTGATGGAATCCCGCTCGCAGCGGGGTTCGCCGGCCTCCCAGGCGCATATGGCGAGCGCGTCGGCACCGGCTGTCGCCATCGGGACCCCGGCGCGCTGGACCACGTCCGTGTTCGCGAGGCCGTAGCGGAACCGGGGCTGCACGCTCCACCGCATCGGCACGGCACCGGAGACACCGTCGGTACGCCGTTGCAGCTCGCGCAGCGGGGCGAGCGCGGCCTCGTCCCGCAGGGTCAGCACGTCGGTGACCCGCACAGTGCCTCGCGTGGTGATGAACGTGGTCTCCAGCACGTTCGTGTCGGGCAGATAGCGGCGTTCAGTCCGGTAGGGCACGGCCGGTTCCAGGCGGAACCGGCCGCCGCGGCCGGCGTCGAGCACGGCACCGAAGACCGTGGGCGAGTCCAGGTCGGGCAGGCCGAGCCAGTCCACCGATCCGTCGCGGGCGACCAGCGCCGCGCACCGGCCGTCGCCGATCACCGCGTAGTCGCGCAGGGGGACGTAGCCACCGGTCGGCGGGAGCGTGCCCGGCCGACGGCGATCGGTTCCGGCGGAACCATGCACGGTTCCCATGGCTTCACCATCTCACCGGGCGTGCTCCACCGCTCTTGCTGCGGGCAGGCAGAGCGGGCTCGGGGGTCAGCGGCGCTTGGCGTGGGGGCTGCCCGGGACGACGCCCGCGGGAGGCTGTGCGGACCACGTGGTGCGACGCCGGCCGCACCCCGTCGGCCGGGACGAGGCGGCCGCCGCCCTCGGGCCGGCCGGACGCCGCGCCTGCCCCAAGCCGTGGAGGAAGCCGAGCGACCGGTGAACCGGTACGGACCGCGCTGCACCACAAGACCGTGGAACTCGGCACGCGAGTGGGCGAGCAGAACGAGACGAACGTGTTCGACCTGCTGGAGCGACACGGTGGGCTCGCTGTCTCCGGGTACGCGGCACACGGGGATCGGGCCGGCGCACGATCCGCCTCGGCCATGCGGTGAAGGCGCCGCCCATGGTGATCCACCGCTCGGAGGAGTGCGTGGGAGTGGGGGCGCGCCGATCGGCGCGTGATCGGGACGGGATGCGCGACGGATGGCGGGTGACCCCCTCGGGGGGTGGCCGTGAGGATGGCCGTCATGGATCCCGAACTCGAAGCATTCATCCCGCTGTTCCCCTCGACCGACCTGACCGACCCGGTCACAGCACGCAAGGAACTCGCCGAACTGGCCGCCGCGGTCCCGGCACCGGACACCTCAGGGATGGTGGTCGAGGACCGCACGGTGCACGCCGGTCCGGACGTACCGGTGCGGATCTACCGCCCGCATCAGGCGCGGGGAGCCCTCGTCTGGCTGCACGGCGGCGGATTCGTCATGGGGGACCTGAACACCGAGCACCCCTGGGCCACCCGGCTCGCGGAGGGCTCCGGCGCGGTGGTGATCTCGGTGGGCTACCGCCTGGCCCCCGAACACCGGTTCCCGGCCGCCCTGGACGACGCGTACGCCGTACTGACCTGGGTCGCCGAGCACGCGGCCGAACTCGGCGTCGATCCCGGGCGGATCGCGGTCGGAGGCCACAGCGCCGGGGGCGGGATCGCGGCCGCCGTGGCGTTGCGGGCGCGGGACGAGCAGGGGCCGGCGATCCGGTTCCAACTGCTCAACCAGCCGGGACTCGACGACCGGCAGGAGACGTGGTCCGCCCGGAACTTCACCGACACCCCCTGGTTCAACCGCGGCAAGGTCACGGCATCGTGGCGGCACTACCTGGGTGCGCGGACCGCCACACCGTACGCCGCCCCCGCACGGGCCGCCGATCTGTCCGGCCTGCCACCGGCCCACATCGCCACGGCGGAGTTCTGTCCCAACCGCGACGAGGACATCGACTACGCGCTGCGCCTGCTACGGGCGGGCGTACCGGTCGAACTGCACCAGTGGCCCGGCACGTTCCACGGCTCACAGGCGATCCTGTCCGCCGAGGTCTCGCAGCGGCAGAACGCCGAACTCGGCGCAGCCCTGCGCCGCGCTCTGGCCGAGTGAGCCGGGAGGCCGACGAGCACGGGGCGGGACCCCGTCGCATCTCATGGGGAACAAGGCATGAAAGGACGACGTTGTGAAGACCCGAATGGTGTTGTGCGCCGGCCTGGCCGCGCTGAGCGTGTGCGCGGGAACGGTGGCGGCAAGTCCCGTTCCCAACGCGACAGGGGCCGCCCCGACGGTGGGCACGGGTTCATCGGCCCCCTTCGCTCCCGAGGAGCTGAGCTCCGCCCTCGACGGTGTCCACCGCGCGGGAATCCCTGGGGTGTACGCCGAGGTGCGCGACTCCGGCCGGACATGGCGCGGCGCCTCCGGAGTCGCCGATGTCGGCACCGGCCGTCCCGTGCGGCCCGACATGCGGCACCGCGTCGGCAGCGTCACCAAGACCTTCACCGCCGCGGCGATCATGCAGCAGGTGGAGCGCGGCCGGATCCGGCTCGACGCGCCGATCGGCGGCTACCTGCCGCGGCTGGTACCCGGCGAGCGCGGCAAGAGGATCACCGTACGGATGCTGCTGAACCACACCAGCGGCATCCCCGATTACATCCCCTACGCGTTCCCCTCCCTCCAGGAGTCCCCTCCCCGGGCGGAGAGCCTGGACAGCAACCGGTTCAGGCAGTTCAGCCCGGACCGGTTGATCGCGGTGGGACTCGCGGCGCCTCCCACCGGTGAACCTGGGAGCCCGACAGGGGTGTACTCCAACACCAATTACCTGATCCTCGGCCGGCTCCTGGAACAGGTGACCGGCACCACGGCCGAGCAGTACATCACCCGGAACGTCATTGAGCGGGCCGGCCTCCGGCACACCGGGTTCCCGGCCGGGCCGCGCGTCGAGGGACCGCACTCGCGGATGTACGAGGCGCTGCACGGCTTGATCGACCCGCCACGTGACTACAGCGTCTACAACATGTCCTGGGTGTGGATGACAGCCGATCTGGTATCGACCATGGAGGACCTCAACCGCTTCTTCGGCAAGCTGCTCGACGGCAGGATCGTCAACCACGCGTCGCTCGCGCAGATGCGGCGCACGGTGCCGGTCCGCGCCCTGGACGGAACGACGATCGAGTACGGCCTCGGTCTGCACAAGGTCAGCCGCCCGGGCTGCGGCACCTTCTGGGGCCACGACGGCACGACCTGGGGAGCCGGGACGATGTCCCTGACCCGGGCCGACGGCAAGCGCCGGATGTCCGTCGCGTTCAACCTCATCAGGTGGAACGAGCTGGACCCGTCGGGGAAGCCGCAGCCCCATCCCATCGACGACGCGCTGGACACGCTGTACCAGCAGGCGATGTGCGGTGACGCCCACGCCCGGGCCGGGGGTTCCTCTCAGGTCGTCTTGTAGTGGCCGGAGTGCCGCGCGGCGTGGTCAGCCCTGGCCGCGCCCGGTGAGCATCCGGCGGCCCCGGGTGGCGGGCTCGTGAGCTCAATGCGTCCGGGCCCGTCGCGCGACACCCGCCGCCGCACAGGCCAGCAAGGTGGCGGCGGTCAGCCGGCGCATCGCGGTGCGGCGGCGTCCGCCCCACCCACCATGGGCGGCGCCGGTCCCGGGCGCCGGCACGTGCAGGTTGCCATGACCGGCGGGGGCGGACTCCTCTCGGGACAGATGGGTCTTGTCCACCTGGCGGGCCATCATCCGCTCCACCATGCCGGGCATGATCCTGGACTCCAGCACCATGGAACGGCCCATGGGCCCGACCACGACTTCACGGCGGGGCACGCGCACCAGGTCCACGATGGTCCGTGCCACGCGCTCGGGGCTGTAGACCGGGGGCATCGCCAGCGGCTTGCGTCCCGTGTAGTTCGCGGCGTGCTCGAACAGCGGTGTGTCGATCGTGGCCGGCAGCACCGTGCACACGTGGACGCCCTTCGCCTTGTCCAGCATCAACTCCTGGCGCAGGCTGGCGCTCAGCGCCCGTGTGGCGTACTTGGACATGCCGTAGGCGTGGGTGTACGGCTGGCTGACGACGCCCACGATGGAGGACACGTTGATCAGCGTTCCGCTGCCCTGCTCGCGCATGACCCGCAGGGCGGCGCGGGCGCCGTGCACGTACCCCATGACGTTGACGTCCAGGACCTTGCGGAAGTCTTCCAGCGGGGTCTCCTCGAAGGGGCCGAAGACGGTGACGGCCGCGCAGTTGACCCAGACGTCGATACGGCCGAAGCGTTGCACCGCGCGCCGGGCGAGAGCGTCGACAGCCCCCGGGTCCGTGACGTCGGTCGGTACGACGAGTGCCTCCGCGCCGCGGTGGCGTTCGCATTCCTCCCTGACCGTCTCCAGTGCTTCCGCGCGCCGCGCCGCCAGGACCACGGGGCACCCCTTGCGGGCGAAGGAGATGGCGGTCGCCCGGCCGATGCCGCTGGAAGCGCCGGTGATCACGACCACGGAATCACGCACTCGCATGGAGAACCCTTTCTTCGTGCCAGGTCGGACGACTCACTCAATCACCGGATCGTTCGTTCCACCGCTCGGCGGGTGCCTTTCGGGTGTTCGGTGACGTCACCTGCGCCCGCACGAACGCGGACCGCCCCTCCCCGCGCCCCGGCGGCGACCGGCTTGCGCGGCGCCGTGTGCTCGGCTCGGCGCCTCCTCCTCCGCGCGGCGCTCCAGCCAGTGCGGCTCCCGGTATGGCTCCGCCTCGACGCCACGCGCATGCCGATCACCCCTTCCGACGGCGCCGAGACGGAAGCGTTGCCGGTCCACTTACCGCGCGCCGTCGTGGACCACGGGTGTGTCCGGTTGCCGGCGAGTGACGGCTCGTAGCCGCGTCACTGACCTTCGGCTCGGCATACTGTCGGATATGTGAGAGATGACAGCCATGGTGGGCCGGGAGGCGAGGCGTCGTCCTTGGATGACGTGCTCAGCGCCACGGTGCGTCGTACGGGGGCTTTCGCGGGAGGCTTGTACCTGTTGTCCCCGGCCGAGCCGGTGCTCGGTCTGGCGGCGGTGTGCGGGGTGCCGACGATGGCGGCGGCGCCGTGGTGGCGGGTGGCGGTCTCGGCCGCCGGCCCGCTGTCGGAGGCGGTACGCGAGGACCGTCTGGTGTGGGTGGGGCGGCAGGAGGACATGGCCCGCCTGTATCCCAACGCCGCGGCCGGTATCCCCTACCAGTGCGCGCTGGCCTTCGCTCCCCTGCACGGCGCCCGCAGGTGGGGGGCGCTCACGCTGGTGTGGTCCGCAAGCCACCCGCCGTCCCTGACCCGCCGCGAGCGCGGCCACATCCTCTCCAGCGCCCGTCGCCTCGCCCAGGCACTGGACCAGTCGCCCACCCACTGGACCGTTCCGGACACGCCTCGCGCCGTGCCCCTGCGCCGGCCGGGCCCCGACCCGGAACAGAGCGAGCTCGCCGCCGCGGACCTGGTCCAGCGGCTGCCCGTCGGTGCCCTCAGTCTCGACCTGGAGGGCCGCATCACCTACCTCAACGACGCCGCCGCACGGCTGCTCCACGGCAGCGCCGACCGCCTCCTGGGCACCCTGCCGTGGCAGGCCGCACCCTGGCTCGACGACCCGGTCCACGAGGACCACTACCGCACCGCGGTCTTCAGCCGGGAACCCGTCGCCTACACAGCGCCGCTCCCGCCCGAGCAGTGGGTCGACATCCGGCTGTACCCGAACGACAGCGGCATCAGCGTCCTGATCTCCCCCGCTCGCCACCACAACCCCCAAGAGGCGCCGCCGCCCCGCATCACCGCGCCCCTGGACGCGCCCAAGGGCGCCGGCACGGGGCGGATCCACCAGCTGATCCACCTGGCGGCCGCCCTGAGCCAGACCGTCACCGTGGCCGATGTGATCGGTGTCGTGGCCGACCAGATCCTGCCCGCCTTCGGCGCCCAGGGCATGGTGATCTCGGCCGCCGACGCCGGCCGTCTGAGGATCATCGGTCACCGGGGCTACGACCCCCGCAACATCGCCCGCCTGGACGGCCTGCCCCTGGACACCGACCTCACCCCCGCGGGTCACGTCCTCCGGAGCGGCGTCCCCGCCTTCTTCACCGAGCCGGATGAGATCGCCCGCGCCTATCCGCGGGCGCCCGTGGTCAGCACCAAGCAGGCGTGGGCGTTCCTGCCCCTGGTCGTCGGGGACCGCCGGGTCGGCTGCTGCATCCTGTCGTACGACCGGCCGCACCCCTTCAGCGCCAGCGACCGCGCCGTACTCGTCTCACTGGGCGGGCTGATCGCCCAGGCCATGGACCGCGCGCTGCTGTACGACGCCAAACACGACCTCGCCCACGGCCTCCAGCAGGCACTCCTGCCGGTGACACTGCCCCACGTCCCCGGCCTCACCGTCGCCGCCCGCTACCTGCCGGCCGCCCACGGCATGGACATCGGCGGCGACTTCTACGACCTGATCCGCCTCGGTGACACCACCGCTGCCGCCGTCATCGGAGACGTACAGGGTCACAGCATCTCCGCCGCAGCCCTCATGGGCCAGGTTCGCACCGCCGTCCACGCCTCCGCCGGCACGGCACCCGGGGAAGTCCTCGCCCGCACCAATCGCGTCCTGCTGGACCTGGAGACCGACCTCTTCGTTTCCTGCCTCTACGTCCACATCGACCTCGCCGCTCGTCGCCTCCACCTCGCCAGCGCGGGACACCCTCCCCCGCTCCTGCGCAGCCCCGCGCCCGCCGCGGAAACCCACGTCCTCGAGGTGGAGCCCGGCCCCCTGCTCGGCATCGGCCTGGGCATCGACCCCGTCTATCCGGTCACCACCACACCGCTGCCCGCGGGATCGCTCCTCACCCTCTACACCGACGGCCTCGTCGAACTCCCGGACGTCGACATCGCGCAGTCCATCGCCGACCTCGCGGACCAGCTCACCCGCAGCGGTGACCAACCGCTCGACCACCTGGCCGACAGTCTCGTCCACCACGCCTTCCCCAACGGCGCCTACACCGACGACATCGCCCTGCTCCTGCTGCGCAGCGGCTGAACGTCCGCCGACCACGCCGAGCCGCGGGGCCGCCGCCGCTCGAGCGACGTGGAGGCCCCGCCCGGGCACGCCAACGCTCGCCGGGAGGTCGGCCGCCGGGCGTCCCCGCATGGCGGTGTGCCCGCGAAACGAGCGGGAACCAGTCGACCATGGCCGACGTGAACCAGTTGCGAAAAGCGGACCGGCGCCTCACCCGCCGTGCAGCCGCCTGGACCTCACCCTTGGCGCGCCGGCTCCTGCCACGAGTGCGCTCCGCGGCCGAGCACACGAAGCTGTGGTGGGGTGCCGCGGCGATCATGGCCGCCGTCGGCGGCGTTCGCGGCCGGACAGCCGCGGCAGCGGGGCTCGTCGGCATGGGCGCGGCGGAGTTGGTCTCCAACGCGATCTGCAAGCAGCTCTACGAACGCCGCCGTCCGCCCGAGGACCTCGTCCCCCACAGCGGGGTGCGCGACCGGCCGGACAGCTCCTCCTTCCCTTCCGGGCACACCGCGGCCGCCGTCGGTTTCACCGTTGCCGCGACAGGTGCCTGGCCGGCGGCGGCAGCCGCCTCCGCCGTCCCGGCCGCGGTCGTGGCCGTGGAGCGGGTGCATTCGGGCGCGCACTATCCCAGCGACGTCGCCGCCGGTGCTGCCATCGGCCTGGCGATGGGCCTGCTGGTACGCCGGTCACCCCGCCTCCTGCTGAGCCACGCCATGAGGAAGGCCCACATCGGCCGAGTTGGATGAAGGGGTTGCCGCTGACTCGGACCGAGCATGGGCTCGGTGCCCTTCGGAAGCCGGATTCACGGAACCAGCATTCGCGGAAGCCGGATTCACCGGTTCGGCTCGACCACGGCGCGCGAGCCGCGTCCTGCCGCGCTCACCCGGTCGGGACGCGATCCGCTACGAACTTTCCGCCCGGCCGCGGGCTCGGCAGGTTCCGGGTGGTGGCGCCGGAAGCCCCGCACGACCTCCTCGGCTACACGGTGTGAGCGTGCCCGGCGACCCCGACGGCCGGGTGAACAACATCGAGTTGACCGTACGCGCCCGTAAACCGCGGGAGGCGGAGGAGACGTACGCGAAGATGTTCGCCGCGACCGGTCCCTGCCCGCGCGGATGCCGGTCTTCCGGGACGACTCGGGGATCATTTCCTACTCCGCCGCCGGCGAACCACCGCTGCGTTGTGTGACGTCCTGCCCCGACTCCGTCGTGGTCAGTGTGACGGTGCGGAACGTGTCCGAGCGGCTCAGCGCCTCGGCGACGGCCACCTGCCGGATCACCGGCCCCGACATCAGGGTGATGCCGCGGAACGCCGCGACGGACGAGGAAGGCCGAGGGGTCGTGCACTGGCGGACGTCGGACGACATCGTGTACGGGGACATCACCGCGCCGTCCCCTTCGGCGGAACTGGGGCGTTGCCCGCGATGGGGGCGCCGTCGAAACCGAACTCGGCCGGGACGACCACTCGTTGCCCTCCTGCTCGACGCGCATTCTGCCCATTTTCGCATTATTATATGGAATATGACTACAGAAGAGACGAACGTGACAATGTACACGATCAAGTCTGGTGACACACTCACCTCGATCGCCGCCCGGTTCGGGACGACGGTCGAACAACTGGTGAAGTGGAACGGGATACCCAACCCCGACTTCATCGTCGCCGGCCACCGACTGATCGTCGCCAAGGCGGACTCGCCCCAGGAGACCTTCTACACGGTCAAATCGGGTGACACCCTCACCTCGATCGCCGCGCGCTTCGGCACGACGGTCGAAAAGCTCGTCAAGTGGAACAGGATTCCCAACCCCGACTTCATCAAGGTCGGCCAGCGGCTGGTAGTGGCCCGGTCCGAGCTCATGTCGGCGTGAATCGAGTGAATCAGGAAGGCGGCACCATTGCGGCACACCCGGAGGCCGCGGTACCCGAGTCCTCGGTTACCGCGGCCTCTTCGTGGTTCCGGTGGTCACATGGTCGTGTGGTCGTGTGGTCGTGTGTGCGCGTGTGGTCGTGTGTGTGATGGTGGTTCCGGCGGTCGTGTGGTTCGGGCGGTCGTGTGGTTCCGGCGGTCGTGTGGTTCCGGTGTCGTTCGGCAGCTTTCGTCATTCGTCAGCTGGTGGGCGCCTGGGGTTCGCGAGCCGGTTTCCCCTGTGTGTTGTGCGGCCCGCCCACGGAGTTCAGGACCGTCTGCGCCTGATTGTCGACGAGCTTGGTGAACAGCTGTTGTGCGTATCCGAAGATGACGGCCCAGGCGATGATCTGCGCGGATGAGTCGAGGGCCTGCAGGCCGGGGACGAATTCACCGCGCATGAGCAACAGACCGAGTACCGCGGTCAGCGCACCTGTCGGAAGCTTGAGCAGGGCCAGCGCCACGGGCACGTTGTACGGGGTGGATGTTCCCTTGATCCGCCGCAAGGACGTGGCCGCCGCGACAGCGGCCGCGACGATGCCGGTGAACATGACGACGGGGTAGTCCCACTTTGAAGCCACCTGCGCGTAGAGACTGTCGATGTCACCCCCCGGCTCCGCGCTGAGCGACGACATGTCACTCCCCGTCGGGCAGACGATCCCGATCTTCTCCGGGCGGAAGCACAGGGGCACCGTCTCCGGGGACAGGGAACCGAAGACGCCCATGAGGACGACGACCAGGGACAGGACGATGGCCATCCCGTGGACGACGTAGGTGAAGCTGCGGACCCGGAGGTTCTCCCGCAGGTGCGACTGACGGGCAACAGCCACCGTGTCGACCACCACTTGGCGCTGCACCTCCTGCAGAGGCGTGCCGCTGCGAATGGCCAGCGCGATCTCCTCGACCTGCACTCTCCGTTCGTCGTTGACGGGCAGGTGTTCGCGGACGTACGCCACCAGGCCCGGCAGCATCGCCGTGACCTCGTCCGGCGTGGACAGCCGCAGCATGAGGTTGTGCGCCGCGTCGAAGCGCGTCTGGGCGACGGCCAGGTGCGCGGCGGGAATGAGCCGGCGGTGGTCGTGGCGGAGGGTGCTCCTGGCCTCCTCCAGCTCCTTGAAGGCCTGGGCGGCCAGGGCCTGCTCATCAGCCGGCATCACTTCCCGCGCCGCCCGGGACCGGAGGAGTGCCTCGAGTTCGCTGATGCGCGAACCGAGCCCCTCCCGTAGCTCCCACAGTCCCTTCTCACGGGAATCGGCTCGTCGGCGGTCGAACGGCCTCGGCCTGTCCGCCATGTGGATCAGGCTCAGCAGACGAAGTCGGGACTGTTGGCCCAGAAGGTGAGATGCGACCAGGTCTGTGCCCCGCAGAGGCCGTCGACCGTGATGTCCGCACACGCCTGGAACCGGCGCACCGCCGCGTCCGTGACGGGCCCGAAGATTCCGTCGACGAGGAGGTTCTCACCCGTGAGCGAGCTGTTGAGGTAGCACTGGGCCTGCCTGACGGCCGAGCCCGACGAGCCCTTCTTGATCGCTGGTCGTGCGGTGGTGTGGGTGCAGATGTCGGTGGCCATGGCGCACTCCTGTCTCGCAGCGTTCTCCCGAAGCGCCCTGGGCCGTCGCGCCACGACGGGATCCGTTCCCGGTGCGGCACCGGGAACCGGGCTCCTCCGGGTGGTGGGAGGCCGTGCCACGTCGTCCGGTACTGCGCGACCGCGGCGCCGATCGCGGCGGCGGCCGGTCCACGCAGGGTGCCTGTGCTCCGACGATGTGGGACACGCCTATACATATGCTCCTTTTCATGCTACATGTCCGGTTCACGGATTTCCACCGTCTGCCCTTGCTCTCAAAGGAGTTGAAGCCGGAGCACCCGTCCGCGACAACGTACGTCGTCCTTGGCCGAGTCACGATCCGTCCGGCGCGCATATTGTGCATGCGCGGCGGGCCCCGCGCATTTATGTGGAGATTCAACAAGGCAAGTTTCCACCACATTTGATTCCGCGGCTCACCGGCCCCGAGAGTTAGCGTGGTGTGGAGGAGTGAATTCCGTACTGCGCACGCGAGGGGAGCATCCATCATGGGCAGGCAGAACACCCACCATGCCTTCGAAACGTACCGGGCCGTCGCCAACAGTGACCGGGCCGAGGAGTTGGCGGCCACCACCTCTCCGTTCCAGATCGAGGTGCGGTTCGTCAGAGGGCTGACCAGCAATCAGAAGGACGTGTTCGCGGAGGCGGCGGACCGCTGGACCCAGGTCGTGGTCGGGGACCTGGAGACGGCGATCGTCCATGACTTCACCGGTGAAGTCGTGATCGACGACATCCTGATAGACGCCGAGGGCGTCCCCATCGACGGGGTGAACAACGTCCTCAACGTGCTCGGTGAGGCCGGCCCCACCCGGCTGCGCAGCGACGAGGCGGCCAGCGGTGCGGGGCTCCCGGCGACGGGGCACATGAGGTTCGACAGTGCCGACCTGGCCCAGATGGAGGAGGAGGGCACCCTCCTCGACGTCATCACGCACGAGATGGGACACGTCCTCGGAGTCGGCACCATCTGGACGGACTTCG
The DNA here is from genome assembly GCF_055590785.1 of Streptomyces sp. NPDC041796. Taxonomy (NCBI): domain Bacteria; kingdom Bacillati; phylum Actinomycetota; class Actinomycetes; order Kitasatosporales; family Streptomycetaceae; genus Streptomyces; species Streptomyces sp. NPDC041796. The sequence goes on along the minus strand of NZ_JBVJAH010000008.1, from coordinate 252,698 downwards.
GCCTCCTCAAGAACTTCCCGGGACCGGACCCCACCTTCGTCGGCCAGGGGGCCATGGAGGAGTACGGCAAGCTCAGGGGAAGAGGCCCCACCCCGGTGCCGGTGGCCAACGTCGGCGGCCCGGGAAGCGCGGGCGGCCACTGGCGGGAGAGCGTGTTCGACAACGAGCTGATGTCGCCGTCGATCGAGGAGCGCGACAATCCGCTGAGCCGGCTGTCAGTGGCGAGCCTCGGGGACCTCGGGTACACGGTCGACCTCGACGCCGCCCAGGACTACGGGCTCCCGGACCTGCTCGCGATCGCCAGCTCCGAGCGCGTCCCACCCCCGGTACCGCAGCACGTGGTACTCCCGACCCTCCCGAGCCGTGTCCCGGCGGGCCGGCCCTGACCGGCCCTGACCGGCCCTGACCAGCGGACGGCGGACGCACGGCCACTGCTGTCAGGACAGGACCGAAGACCGAAGACCGTGACGCCCCGGACCCACCGCCGGGGCGTCACGGCGTCATGGTGAGGCCGGGAGGCCGGTCCGCGGCGTCGCGTCCCGCCGTCGCATCCCGCCGCGGTGTCGCTGCGGGACGCGGCGCGCGCCGGGGCCGGAGCCCCGGAGCGCGCCCTCCCCCGGCCCCCCCGCCCCCGGCCTCGCCCTCATCGAGGCCGGGTCCACGGTGGCTCGGTGGTGCTCGGTCAGGCCGCGGCGATCACGTGCCCGATTTCCGCGGCAACCTCCGGGTGGGTGAGGTACTCCTCGATGTGGTGGGCCCGGTCACGGGAGTTGGTGACGGCCAGGTCGGTCAGCTCGCCCTTCCAGGTGTCCCTGAGCGGGCAGCCGATGGCCACGGCGTCGGTCGGGCACCAGGCGTTGATCCAGGTGTAGTCACCCTCGGGACGCTGGGGGCCGCCGACGAGGAGGCGCTGGTGGACGGAGTCCAGGCCCAGGGGGCTGCCGGCGGTGACGAGCAGGGCGATGTCCACCTCCGGCCCGAGCCGGGTGAGGAGATCCATGCCGACGACGGTGCCGAGGCTGTGGGCGACGAGGACGACCTCTCCCGAGGTCGGCATCGAGGCGAGCACGGTGTCCAGGACCGTGTCCCTGACCTCGGTGTCGTCGAGGTACGCCGCCACGTCACGCAGGATGGTCGCGATGACCCATTCGTCGAGGTCGCTCTTGGCGGCCAGCCAGCTCAGTTGCCGCTGCAGCGTGCCGACCACGGAGGCACCGAACCGCTCCTCCTCCAGCTCCGCCTGCGGCGGCATCTGCGCGCTCGCCGCCGCTTCGGCGATGAGCCGCTCGTAGGTGCCCCGGGCCGGACCGGTGGGCGCGCACGCCTCCGCCACCGGGGCGGCCGTCATCTCGGCGTACGGGCGGGGCACGGCCTCCTGCTGCTTGAGCGCCCCCACGAGGGCATCGCCGTAGAACGGGAACCACGCGTCCGCCGGGTCGATCGGTGGCATTCCGGCCCGTGTGAGCCCGTGGTTGAGTCCGGCGGACCAATCCCGGCGCAGGTTTTCCGTGTTCTTGCCCTGTTGGCTCCTGCCGTGCAGGAAGACCAGGTGCCGGTGACCGTCGCGGGCGGCCGTGTCGGGGCGGAGACCGACGCGTTCGGTGGTGGTGGAGCGCGCGGGAACGTGGCCGGTGGCAGGGGCGGTGTCCTGCAGTACGGCCGAGGCCGCCTGCGGTACGCCAGGAACCACCTGCGGTCCAGCAACCGCCTGCGGTCCGGCGCCGCCCTCCGAAAGACCCGAGTCCTGCCCCATCTCGGCCAGTAGCGCACGCCTTTCCGGATCGAGCCGGACGGCGGCGAGGTGCCGCAGGATGGAACTGATGCGTACGCCTTCGTTGGCCACCCAAGCGACAGCGTCGTCACCGTCACCGGACTCCCACACCTTGCCGTCCTTGCGCAGGGTGCGACCCTCGGCGTCCTTCTCCGGCACACCGCTGTGGTGGAGGGCCACCACTTCCCATTGGTCGTTGAAGACCGGTGAACCGGAGTTGCCGGGCTCGGTGTCGGTCTTGTAGTGCAGGAAGTCGTCCAGACGGACCTGCAGTGCGTTGTCGCGGACGGCGATCTCCTTAAGGCGGCCCATCGGGTGGCCGATGACGTTCACCGGTTCTCCGACGACCAGCTTGCCGAGCTCGACGCTGAGCCTGTTCCACCCGTAGACCTCGCCCGGCGGCCTGCCGTCGGCCGTGGGACGCACCAGCACCAGGGCGAAGTCGAGGCGCTCGTCGGCGACGAAGAACGCGCCGGGATCGAACTCCAGCCTGGTCGATGTCCCTGGGGCGTTGTCGATGGTGACCTGGGCGTCGAACTCGAGGAGGCACTGCCCCGCGGCCGTCGCGTCGGGCAGGACGTGGTGGTTGGTCATCAGCAGGCGTGGGGAGACCAGGAAGCCGGTGCCGATCGGCAGTTCGCGGCCGTTCTGCCGGATGAGGATGCGGGCCACGGTGCGCGCGGCACGTGCGCCACGTGGCAGGAAGCTCCAGGCCTGCAGCTCCTTGGAGAGGCCGAGGATGCGTTCGTACGCGGCGGGCGCGGTCAGCTGCTCCTCGCGGATGCTCTCCACCGCCGCCACGGCCGGCAACGCCCGGCGATCGAGCAACCGTGTGGCGCGGACGGCGATCGCCTCGGGCGAGTCCGGGAACTTGACCCCGGCGTCCATCCGCCGTTCGACGTCATGACGCTCGGTGCTCGTCCGTTGGTACCGCTCCGCCGCGGCCTCGGCCTGCTTCAGCCATTCCGCGCGTGCGCTGCTCGTCACTGCCATGACCAACCCTCCGGTCCTGTTCCGGGGATGTGTTGCCGGCCGCAGAGGCCCGTGGGGCGGGACGGGGCCGGGCGATCGCCTCTTCCGGCGATCGCCGACTCTTCCGGCCGGTGCCGCCGGTCTCCCGCCGGTCTCGCGTCGAAGCGCACACCTCCATCGGAGGCACTGTGCGTTGTACGGTGCCATGTCGCCCGGGTGGCCCGGCACGGGTGATATGCGGCCCCGGTTCCGGGCTCTCTTCCATTCTCCGAACCGTCACGGGCCAGTGCCCACAGTGTGTCGCCCGTCTTTACTGTGTGCTAAGCGCCTTCCGATTCCATAAGTTCATGGTAGGCACGCCCACCGCCGCTTGCCTACGGGAACTCCTCATTTTCCAGAACAATCTCGGCCGGTATCGGCTTTACCGATGGGTAGTTGACGCCCGGTCCGCAGACGCCCGTGGATATCGAGCCCGTACCGCCCGAAAAAGTTCCGCAAGGTTGACCAGGTGATAATTGCATTGGTGACCAACAGTGAAAGCGGAAAACGGCGCACAGGGAAAAGCGGACTCCGGGCGCATCGCGAACACACCGACGGGGACGCTCCAAGTGCGTGCGCGTCAGGGCGCCCCGGTCACGGATCCGGCACCGCGGGAACCGGTTGGACAGCGGTCCGGCGGGACGAGATCGTCGACGGCCGACGTCATCCGCGACCGCGAGAGGAGCTCGCCCGAGCAGATCAGGGGGCGCTCGACCTCGTGACGCACTCCACACGACCAACAACGCCCTCTAAATGGGAATCTCGGGTTCGTATTTGTTAGCCTCCGGCCGTGCGACTGACCAAGTTCACCGACCTGGCACTGCGATCCGTCATGCGCCTGGCGGTCTGTGCCGACGACGAAGTGCTCACCACCCGCGAGGTGGCCGAAGCCATGGACGTGCGGCACACCCACGCGGCGAAAGCGATCACACGCCTGCAGCACCTCGGGGTCGTCGAGGCCCGGCGCGGCCGTGGTGGGGGGCTCGCCCTGACCCATCTGGGCCGGCACGCATCGGTGGGCTGGCTGGTGCGGCAGCTGGAAGGCGAGGCCGAGGTGGTCTCCTGTGACGACCCGCCGTGCCCCCTGCGCGCGGCCTGCCGCCTGCGGCGCGCACTGCACGATGCCCAGGAGGCGTTCTACGCCACGCTCGACCCGCTGACCGTGGCCGACCTCATCACCTCGCCCACCGGGCCGGTGCTGTTGTCCCTGGTCGGCCCTCCACCGCCGTAGCCCGAGCGCATCACGCCCACCCCTCAACCGTGCGTCACGGTGGCACGGCACACACACTTCAAAACACGAAGATTATCTACCTATTAGAAGGAGGAGTCGCAGTGCTCTCCGAGCAGTCCGCCGCCGTCGTCCGGGCCACCCTTCCGGTGATCGGAGCCTCCATCGGGAACATCACCGAGCTGTTCTACCGAAAGCTGTTCGATGCCCATCCCGACCTGCTGCGCGACCTGTTCAACCGCGGAAACCAGGCCAACGGAGAGCAGAAAAAGGCACTGGCCGGCTCCATCGCGGCGTTCGCGGGCCTGCTGCTGGAGAAGCCGGACGCACGCCCCGACGTGATGCTCGCGCGCATCGCGCACAAACACGCCTCGCTGGGGATCACGTCCGACCAGTACAAGGTCGTCCACAGGCACCTCTTCGCGGCGATTGCCGAGGTGCTCGGTGACGCGGTCACGGACGAGGTGGCGTCGTCGTGGGACGAGGTCTACTGGCTGATGGCCAACGCCCTGATCGCCCTCGAGGCCGGCCTCTACCAGGAGGTGGGCGCCGCCGAGGGCGAGGTCTGGCAGCGCATGGAGATCACTGAGCGACGCCAGGAGACGCCCGATGTCGTCTCCTTCCTCCTTCGGCCCCGCGACGGCCGCCCGGTCACGCCCTTCCGGCCGGGCCAGTACGTCAGTGTCCAGGTGGAACTCCCCGACGGTGCCCGGCAGATCCGCCAGTACAGCCTCTCTTCCGCCCCCGGCGGGCCGAACTGGCGGATCAGCGTCAAGCGCGTCCGCGACGCCGAGAGGCCGGACGGCGAGGTCTCGTCCTGGCTCCACCGGCACGCGCAGCCGGGCGATGAGCTGACCGTGTCGGCGCCGTTCGGCGACCTGGTCCTGCCGGAGGGCGACGGCCCGCTGCTGCTGGCGTCCGCGGGGATCGGCAGCACGCTCATGCTGTCCATGCTCGACCACCTGGCCTCCACCGGCTCGGACCGCCGCGTCCTCGTGGTCCACGCCGATCGCTCCCCCGCCGACCACCCGCACCGCGCGGAGCAGATCCGCCTGGTGCGGGCGCTCCCGGACGCCCGGCTCCACCTCTGGTACGAGGAGCCCGACGACCAGGCACCGGAGGTGGCGACCGGCCTGGCCGACGTGAGCGGCCTGGAGCTCCCGGCAGACCTGACCGCCTACCTCTGCGGGCCGCTGCCCTTCATGCGGGCGGTCCGTGGCGACCTGCTGCGGCGCGGCGTGCCCGCGGAAAGGATCCACTACGAGGTCTTCGGCCCGGACCTCTGGCTGGGCCACGAGTAGGATCCGACGACCAGGTGGCGCACCGGGAGCGGGGGGACGGGTGCCGGGAGGGACGGGTGCCGGGCGTGACGGGCGCAACGGGCGTGACGGGCGCACCCGGACCGTCCACCTCGCCATGCCCAGCGCTGGCCGGCCCCTGTCCGGCGTCCGCCCCTCCGCGGGCCGCCAAGTGCCTCACAGCACTCGCAGGTCGTGGGCGCGGAACTGGTCGCGCACGCGCTCGACCAGAACACCGTCCGGTACGGGGTTGTCCCGGAGGGGGAAGGGGATGCCGAGCGCGTCGTACTTGGGTGCGCCGAGCTTGATCCGGCCGCGCCCGTAGGCGTCGGGGAGGCCCGTGATGATGCCGGCCACCGCTGACCGGCCTTGTCGTGTCGGGTGAACAGGGCCGGTGGTCCGGTGGGCCCGAGGGACCTTCAGCCCTCCCTCACGAGCGGGGCGGCGCCTTCGTCGTCGCCGAAAGAGGCGGGAGCTACCCGCCGGGGCGGCTCGGCTGCCCGTCTGTCCTGGGCGGATGCGGAACCGGCGGGTTGCATTGGTGTGCGCCGCTCGGCCGTCGGGCCCGTTCAGTCGTGCGGTACGACCGCGACCGGGGCCAGGCAGTGGTGCAGGACCGCGTGGGTGACGGCCCCGATGTGGGTGCCGATCCGTGCGCGCCGGACCCTGCGGCCGACGACGACGAGCCGCGCGTCCTGCGACAGCTCGATCAGGTCCCGCGCCGGCCGCCCCTGACGGCAGTCGCGCACCACCACCACGCCCGGGAACTTCTCGGTCCAGGGCGCCAGCGCCTCGTCGAGCGCCCGTCGGGCGTCTTCGGCGACCTCCGTCATGAGCAGCGGCAGGGCGCCGCCCATGTCGGGTCCGTAGAGCGCGGGGACGGCCCAGCTGTGCACCACCCGCAGGCCACAGCCGTACCGCTCGGCCGCGGCGAAGCCGAAGGCGAGCACCTCGTCACTGGGGGCGGACACGTCCAGACCGATCACCACGTCCCCACCCACGGGGTCCTCCTCGGGCTCCAGGGGGTCGTGCGGGCGGACGAGGACGACAGGTCGCCGCGTGCGGGCGAGCACCGCCAAGGAGACCGATCCCGCGAGGAAGCCGGCCAGGCCGCCCAGACCGCGGGAGCCGAGCACCAGCAGTTCCGCTTCCTCGGCAGCGGCGCACAACTCCTCCACCGGGTCGCCGGCCACCCACTTCGTCTCGACGTCCAGGCCCGGGTGGCGGCGCCGCAACCGCCTCTCGGCCGCGGCGAGCGTGCGCTCACCCCATCCGCGTGCCGTTGCCGGGTCGACGAGACGGGTACGCGGGTCCTCGTCGCCGCTCCATGCCCGGAGCACCCGCAGCGGCACCGCGCGGCGCAGTGCCTCTTGGGCGGCCCACTGCGTGGCGTTGAGACTTTCCTGGGATCCGTCGAGGCCGACGGTGACGGTGCGGGACATGGGGACTCCGTGGGTCTGGCGGCCGGAAGGGCCGGATGCGGCATACGTGGGCCGGCCTTCGGCGGCTCCCAAAGGAGTTGGCCGTCCGGCACTCCGAGGGGCCCTGCTGGGCGGGCCTGCCCCTCCACAGTGATCGGCCGGGGCGGTTCGCGCAGGGGGCCGGAGGTCCCTGTGGCGGGCCAGTGGACCTCGCGGCCGCGTATCACCGGCTCGACGGCCACGGCACCGTGACCGAACGGCCGGGAGACAGGGCCGATGGGCCCTCGGCGGATCGCCACATCCTCACGCATGCTGAGGACAGGAGAGGGCGGCCGCAGCGGCCGTGCCCGTCGAACCGTATGGAGGCACCCCCCATGAGCAGCGCCATCACCGTAGGAGTGGACGGTTCCGCGGAGAGCCTGGCAGCGGCCGATTGGGCGGCACGCGAAGCCGAACTGCGTGGGATGCCGCTGCGTATCGTGCACGCCTGGCTCTGGCAGCCGCTGGATGTCCCCGTCGTCCAGGACAGGGAGACGCAGGCCAAGTCCGCCCACACGGTGCTCCGCGAAGCCGAGACACACGTCGCCGGCCGTCACCCGGCGCTCACGGTCACCGCCGAAGTCGTCCAGGACACCGCGGTCACCGCTCTGTTGAGGGAGGCCGAGGCGTCCGAGATGCTGGTGCTGGGTTCGCGGGGGCACGGGGCGCTCGTCGGCTTCCTCCTGGGCTCATACGGCCAGCAGGTGATCTCGGCCGCGAAACGGCCCGTCATCTCCGTGCGCGCCCGTGACGGGCGGACGGAGGCGGAAGGCGGCGAGATCGTCGTGGGCCAGCAGGGCACACCGGAGGACAGCGACGCGGTGCTCGGCTTCGCCTTCGAGGAGGCCGCAGCACGCGGCGCGGCCCTGCGCGCGGTACGGGCCTGGAGCCTGCCGCCGATCTTCGCCTACAGCCCCGGCTCGATGCGCCTGGCGGACGAGGCCGGAGGACTGGAGCCGTTCGAGAAGAAGGCTCTGGCCGAGGCGCTCGCTCCGTGGCGGGAGCGGTTCCCCGACGTGCTCGTGACCGAGCACGTCGAGATCGGCAGCGCGGGACAGGTGCTGCTGTCGGCCGTGTCGAACGCGCAGCTGCTCGTGGTCGGCCGACGGACGCGGCGCGCACCCGTCGGTACCCGCATCGGATCGGTCGCCCATGCCGCACTGCACCACGCCCCCTGCCCCGTCGCTGTCGTTCCGCACGACTGACGACCTCCGCCGGCGGGGACACGCCATATGGCCGGCCCCCGCCACGAGACGACACAGCCCGGACTGCCGAAACGGCCGGATCGCAAAGCAACCTGACGACAAGCCACGACGAGTCACGACACGGACGTACCGGCTCCAGGGGTCTGGGCCAGGGCTCTCATCGATTCTGGCCCGTTCGCGCCGACTGTGTCAGCTGAGCGTTGTCCCGTAAAGGATCTTCGGGTGGGTGCGGGCTGGCTGGCTGGCTGGCTGGCTGGCCAGTGTTCGGTCCGCTTGTCTACCCGACGAGAATGAGGTTGTGCAGGCGGGCGATGCCGCTCACCGCGTGGTGCAGGCCCTCGCCCTTCAATCGGCAGTCGCGGAGAATCTTCCAGGGCTTCATCCGGGCGAAGGCGTGCGCAACGCGGGCACGGACCTGACGGTGGGAGGTGTTGTGCTCTTCCTTCCGAGCCGGCAGTTCGTGCTGCCCGCGTGCGCGACGGTGAGGGATGACAGACCAGTGCCCCGGTAGCCACCGTCGGCGACCACAGCGGTGCGGCCGACAGCGGCTTCGGCGCCGGACGATTCCCATGCCTTGCAGTCATTACGGTTGCCAGTAGCGGTAGTTCTGACTGCTCGGCCACGATGTGAGCACAGTGTCCTTACGGAACCGCTTGCACGGCCGGAGGAGCGCGAGCAGGGGGCCGAGGTGTCTGATGACGCGGTCGGCCGCGGACTTCGATGTCCCAACGAGCGGGACAAGCCGGCGCAGCGTCAGTTCGTGCGCCAGGACGTCGTGGCCAGCAGGACCCGATCCTCCAATGGCAGCCCCACGGCCGACCTCACCGCACCTCATCGGCCCCCTCTCGGCGTAGCGCGGTCACCAGCCTGTCGAAGCAGTGTGGGCTCAGCCCCGTGAACGGGGTTGTCCAGGACGGTGCCGAACGCCGTGATCACCCCAGTCACAGCGAAATCATGACGCCAAGCCGGGGCCCCCTGTAGCACCGCCCCGTCACGGGCCGCCTGGCCAGGGCCTCACCCATAGCTGCACCATGCTCAAGACACCGCCGGGGCCGGCACGACGATCTTATGAGGAGCAGGACGTGGGAAGTCTGTTGAGGAGCGCCTGCGGGGTCCGCTGGGGAGAACTGCGAGACGCGACGGGCGCCACGGCCAGCGGTATCCCCTCTCTGCTGTCCCGGATCGCCTACGGCGATGCGGACACGGCCCGCAACGCCATCGACGACCTGGGAGACGCCATCTGTGCGCTGGGGTTCGTCGTCGGCGAGGCGACAGCTCCCACGGTGCCGTTCCTTCTTGAACTGGTCGGCTCCCCGCACGTGGCCTGCAAGGCCGAGCTGCTGGACCTTCTGGGAAGTATCTGCAGGGCCGACCAGTGGCACTCCGCCGCTGCGGCGACGCAGGACCGCGCGCACGATGCGAGCCACCGGCAGCAAACCGGTTGGGAGACAGCCTCAAGGACAGCCGTGTACGTAGGCCGGTCAGTCATCGAGGGCATCGCCTCCTCTGTACGGCCAGAGGAGGCGACACCTGCTCGGAAGCTGTTGCAGGTGATGGACGACACCCCGCCGCTCCCGGAGCTGTGAGCGGTCATCGCGGGACAGCCCTTGGGCAGCGGGCCGACCCCAGGACCCGGACCTGAGGTGATCACCGCAGGCACCCCCTTGACGGCAGGGCCGGGTCTCCTCCTCTCCACGCGGCGCGGAAACCGGCTCCGCGAGGACAACCGGGCCACGCCCGTCCGGTGTTCCCGAAGCCGACCTGGGGCCAGGGCAGAGCTCACGCGCGACACAAGATCGGCAGCCGTCCAGGTCGGCAGTCGCCTGCCCTGCTGCCGAGCCGGTCGTGCTCTTCGTACGCCGAGGATGCCAGGGGTGCCGAGGATGCCAAGGGTGCTGAGGATGCCGACAGCGGCCCCTGGTCGGCTCCGGGCGAGACATCGAGCAGGGGCCGTTCATCCCTACCCAGACGCGTGTGGGGCCGGCGTTCAGCCTCGCGGGCGTCCCTCGCGTCCGGCCGAACCACCCTGGTCGTTCTGGGCGGCCAGTGCCTGGGTGGCGATCACGGCGGCCTGCACCCGGCGTTCGACACCCAACTTGGCGAGCAGCCGGGAAATGTTGTTCTTGACCGTCTTCTCCGCCAGGTACAGCCGCTTGCCGATCTCCCGGTTCGTCAGTCCTTCTCCCACCAGAGCGAGGATCTCCCGCTCCCGTTCCGTCAGACCGGGCAGGCCCTGAGGTTGCTCCTCCTGGGGGGCTCCGCCACGCAGCCGGGCCATCACCCGTGCCGTGGCGCCGGGGTCGAGCATGGACTGGCCGGAGGCCACCGTGCGCACGGCGGTGACCAGGTCCGTGCCGGTGATCTGCTTGAGGACGTAACCGGACGCGCCGGCCATGATCGCGTCGAGCAGCGCCTCCTCGTCGTCGAACGAGGTCAGCATCAGACAGGCCAGGTCGGGCATGCGGGAGCGCAGTTCCCGGCACACGCTCACGCCGTCCCCGTCCGGCAGACGCACGTCGAGCACGGCGACCTGCGGCCGCAGCGCGGGCACCCGCACCAGTGCCTGCTCGGCCGTGCCGGCCTCCCCGACCACGGTCAGGTCGGGCTCGGCGTCCAGCAGATCGTGCACACCGCGGCGCACCACCTCATGGTCGTCGAGGAGAAAGACCCTGACCGGCTCCTTCTCCGTGAGGCCACCACTGCTGTCCGTCATCGCACACTCCGTGTTCGCCGAGGGGTCCGCCGTAGGCGGATCCGTCTGCATCGTGCCGCTTCACCGGGCCCGCCGACCAGGGCCGGATGGCCCTCATCCCCCTGTCGGATCCCGGAAGCCTCGGTACCCGGTGCCGCGGAGCCCCATGCACTCCCTGCGGCCGACGATCTCGGAACGGGTGCACGGCGCACGGGGGTCCGCCCCATGGCGGTTACGCGTTCCTCTCGCGACGACGAGGCGTCACCGGAGAGGGACCTTCGGCCCCCTGCGAGGGACCCGCCGGACCTTCTGCCTTCGCTCGCGTTCTGGTGGACTTCCCTGCGCCGGCACGACCGGGGAAAGCAGGGCCCCGGGACACCGCCTGGACCGAGAGAGCAAGGCTGCCGCCATGACGACACCCCAGATCAGCCTGACCACGACCCCCCTGGACCACAGCACGACCGCCGTCGCCCTGGCCGGGGAGCTCGACCTGTACTCCGTTGCGCACATCGAGCCGGAGCTGACCTCCCTCACACGGGACACCGAGCGTGAACTGCTGCTCGACCTGACAGACATGACCTTCTGCGACAGTTCCGGCGCGGCGTTGTTCCTTCGGATGCACCGCCGGTGCACAGCGGCCGGTGTGCGTTTGAGCCTGTGCCGCATCCAGCGGCTTCCTGCTCGTGTCATCCGCGCCCTTGGTGTGGACCGCGCCGTGCCCTGCTCCTTCGCCTGACCAATCAGCGAGATCCGGCCGGCGGTGATGGGGAACCGGCCCGGCTGAAGGTCCGATCGGCCCTACTGAGGCAGCGGGCAACGGGAGACGCTGGCCGCAGGCAGCGAAGTCGTCCAGGACCGAACTGGAGCACGGCCGAACGGCCCGCGGTACAGGTCTTGACCGGTTCTGTCCCCTCCTTGCGCGTCGCACGTGCGGCCGGAATCGCGTGCTGCGGCCGCTGAGGTCGATCGCACACGCCCACCCCACCGCTCCACCCGCGCCGACGGCCGGCGGGCTGATGTCCACTCCCGCGGTCACTGTGCGTCCCGAACAGCGTGTGGTCGAGGCAGCGCGGATCACGGAACGCTGCCGCATCGACCGGCTGCCCGTCGACGGTGGCGTACCGGAGTGCCTGGTGGACGAGGAAGACCGTCTCATCGGCATCACCACACGCCGCGACCTCCTGCACGTCTTCCTGCGCACCGATGAGGAGATCACGAAGACGTGGCCGGCGCTGTCCGCCTCCACAGTCCCGCCCACGACGCCGACAACCTCCACGTCGATGTTCGGGACGGCGATCGTCACCGTCGAGGGCGCCGCCGGACCGCAGATCAACACCACGGCGCTGATCCGGGCCGCATGGCGGGGCGACGGCGTCGTCGGCGTGGTCAACCGGCTGACGGCCGACCGTCGAGACGCCTCGTCCGTACCGCCGAGCGATGCAGAGCAGTTGGGCCTTCCGGAGTGCTGAACGTTCGGCGCCACCGCCTGTCGGCGGCGTTGCCTGCGAGGGCCTCCAACGGGGCGCCCTCGCAGGCGTACTGAACCGGCAGGATCACCTGGTGACCGGTACGAGGTGACCGGAACGACAAGCGGGTGCCGGGGCCGTTGGTCCCGCGCAGCCGGCCGGACGGCGCTGCATCAGCGGTGGCACCCGGCCGGGACAGCCGGCGTCGCGGGATACGACGCGGGGACGGTGGAATCATGCCGGATGCCGGTCGTTGCTCCAGGTCCAGTCGGTGACTTCGGGCAGGTCGGTGCCGTGCTCGCGGATGAAGGCGTGGTGACGGGTGCGGGCGTCGGCCATGGCCTGGCGCACGCCCACGGCTCGTACGGCGAGGCCGGGCACGCGGTCGATCACGTCCATGACGAGGCGGTAGCGGTCGAGGTCGTTGCGCACGACCATGTCGAAGGGGGTCGTGGTGGTGCCCATCTCCTTGTAACCACGCACGTGCAGGTTCGGGTGACCGGTACGGCGGTAGGCCAGGCGATGCACCAGCCACGGGTAGCCGTGGTAGGCGAAGATCACCGGCTTGTCGCGGGTGAACAGGGCGTCGTATTCCAGGTCGGTCATGCCGTGCGGGTGTTCCTCGTGGGGCATGAGCCGGGTCATGTCGACGACGTTCACCACGCGTACGGCGAGATGGGGCAGATGGTGCCGCAGGAGGCCGGCCGCCGCGAGGATCTCCTGGGTGGGTACGTCACCGGCGCAGGCAAGGACGACGTCCGGGTCGCGCGTGCCGTCCTCGGTGCCTGCCCAATCCCATACGCCGGCTCCGCGGGCACAGTGGACGCGGGCCTCCTCCAGGGAGAGCCAGTCGAAGCACGGCTGCTTGCCGGCGACGATCACGTTCACGTAGTCACGGCTGCGGAGCGCGTGGTCGGCGACGGACAGCAGGGTGTTGGCGTCCGGCGGCAGGTAGACCCGGACGACCTCGGGGCTCTTGTTCAGGACGTGGTCGACGAAGCCGGGGTCCTGGTGGGAGAAGCCGTTGTGGTCCTGCCGCCACACATGGGAGGTAAGGAGGTAGTTGAGGGAGGCGATGGGTGCGCGCCAGTGCAGGGTGCGTGAGGTCCTGAGCCACTTGATGTGCTGGTTGACCATGGAGTCGACGATGTGGACGAACGCCTCGTAGCAGGAGAACAGCCCGTGCCGGCCGGTGAGCAGGTAGCCCTCCAGCCAGCCCTGGCAGGTGTGCTCGGAGAGGATCTCCATCACCCGGCCGTGCCGGTCGAGATGCTCATCGGTGTCCTGGACCGGGTCCTGCCATGTCTTGCCGCTCGCCTCGTACACGGCCTGGAGGCGGTTGGAGGCGGTCTCGTCCGGGCCGACGAGGCGGAAGTCGCGGCGCTCGCTGGTGGAGGCCATGACGCTTTCGAGCAGTTCTCCGAGTACCCCGGTCGGCTCGTGGCGGGTTGCGCCGGGCTTGTCCACGGGCACGGCGAAGCGTTCGAGCGGAGGCAGGGGCAGGTCCCGCAGGAGCAGGCCGCCGTTGGCGTGCCGGGTCGCACCGAGCCTCCGTTCGCCCTCCGGCACGCATTCCAGCACCTGGGGGATCGGTCGGCCGGTCTCGTCGAAGAGCTCTTCGGGACGGTACGAGCGCAGCCACGCCTCGAGCTGGGCCCGGTGGCCGTCGTTGTCGCGGACTTGCGCGAGGGGAACCTGGTGGGAGCGCCATGTTCCCTCGACGGGCAGGCCGTCGACCTCGGCGGGCCCGGTCCAGCCCTTGGGCGTGCGCAGGACGATCAGCGGCCAGCGCGGCCGGCCGGCCCACGGGCCGGTGCGGGCTTGCTGCTGGATGTGCCGGATGCGGTCGAGGGCCGTGTCCATCGCGGCGGCCATGGCCCGGTGGACTTGGCGCGGGTCGTCACCGGTTACGTGCAGGGGATCGTGGCCGTAGCCGCGCAGCAGCTCGTCGAGCTCCGCCTCGGGCAGCCGGGCGAGCACGGTGGGGTTGGCGATCTTGTATCCGTTGAGGTGGAGGATGGGCAGGACCGCTCCGTCGTGGACGGGGTCGAGGAACTTGTTGGAGTGCCAGGAGGCGGCGAGTGGTCCCGTCTCCGCCTCGCCGTCGCCGATGACGCACGCCACCAGCAGGTCCGGGTTGTCCAGGGCGGCGCCGTAGGCGTGCGACAGGGAGTAGCCCAGTTCGCCGCCCTCGTGGATGGAGCCGGGAGTTTCGGGCGCCACGTGGCTCGGCACGCCGCCGGGGAAGGAGAACTGCCGGAACAGCCGGGCCATGCCCTCCTCGTCCCGGCTCACGTCCGGGTAGACCTCGCTGTAGCTGCCCTCCAGCCAGGAGTTGGCGAGGACGGCCGGCCCGCCGTGTCCGGGACCCCAGACGCACAGCGTGTCGATGCCGTGCCGCTTGATGATCCTGTTGAGGTGGGTGTGCACGAGGTTGAGGCCCGGAGAGGTGCCCCAGTGACCGAGCAGCCGGGGCTTGATGTGCGCCGGTTCCAGTGGCTTCTTCAGCAGCGGGTTGTCCATCAAGTAGATCTGGCCCGCCGACAGGTAGTTGGCGGCCCTCCAGTGCGCATCGAGCGCACTGAGCTCCTCGTCGGTCAGCGGGACGCCGCCCGGTCGCTCGTCCTTGCGCATGCTTCCTCCATTGTGTGGTGGCGGGTGGCAGGCGGGAGCCCGGCCGGCGTAGCCGAAGCGTGTGGCACCCCGCGTCGCAGGAATGCGAACCGCCTCAGCACCGCCCGGGCATGGTCCTCCCGCGATTCCACGGGCACATACCCCCATGGTTGTCAGTGCGTGACCACCAACGACGCTGACACGGCGGAGGCGTCGCAGTAAGGGCCGGATGGGCCACTTCAGCAACCCGCCCCTGCGATGCCCCGGCAAACCAGGGCCACGTGCCTGTGCCTGTACCAGAAGGAGCAACCAAGATCATGTACATGCTGTGGTGCGGCGATCAGGTCGGCATGGCGGCTGTGGCTGTTCGCGGTACGGCTCCAGTGCCTCCGGGGACGCTGAGGGTGATGTGCGCGTAAGGCGGCGTGGATCAATCCGTCCCCATCCCACACCCCTCCCGCAGCGCCGAAGGCGCAGCAACCCACCGGCGCAGGGTTGAAGCCGTCGACCGCGGCCGGCGTCCTTGGCGCTGTCGTTGTGCTCGCCCCGAAGAGGATGTCTCACGTGACAAGTTCGGCGCCCTCCTTGGAGCAGGTCAGGGCGGCGACCACGGCCAGACCTCGCCTCTGCCTGTCGTTGCGGACCTCGTACGCGATCTTGAGACCACGAGCAGCCCATGGCAGGCTCGTGCCGCATGATCGATGAATTCGCGAAAGACAACCTGCACGGGAGACTGCGGCGAGACCGCAAGGCGCTGCTCTGGAAACTCGACGGCTTGTCCGAATACGACGCCCGCCGACCTTTGACAGCCACAGGGACCAACCTGCTCGGTCTGGTCAAACACGTTGCCACCGTCGAAGCAAGGTACTTCGGCGAGGTTTTCGACCGACCGTCCCCGGAACCGCTGCCCCGGTGGCAGGACTCCAACGGCAGCGACCTGTGGGCGGCCGAGGACGAGACCCGCGATCAGATCATCGGGTTCTACCGGCGTACATGGGAACACTCGGACACGACGATCAACGAGCTTCCTCTCGACGCCCCCGGCCACGTGCCCTGGTGGCCGAAGCCTTATGCCGACACCAACCTGTTCGCCGTCATGGTCCATGTTCTCGGCGAGTCCATCCGGCATGCCGGGCACGCCGATATCCTGCGCGAGGGCCTCGACGGCCGGACCGGGTTGCGCGCCGAACTCGAGAAGCAGATCGATGGAGAAGCCCGTGAAGCGTACTGCGCGAAGATCGAGCAGGCCGCCAGGTCGGCCGCACCAATCAAGGCCTAGAGGTCGTCTCACGTGATGTGAAGTCCGTGCGGCATGATGCCGGTCGCGGGTGCCGACCCAACAAAGCGTCTGGTTCCTGATGAACTCTGGAAGCAGACCATCCCCGTTGCTGCCGTCGCTCGCTGCTCGTCCGCAAGGTAGTAGGACCGCTCCGTGGGACGAGCGGGCCGTGGTCACGGCAGCGGTGTACGCGCTGACCAGCGGCTGTGCCTGACGGCATCTGCCGCCGACGTTCGGCACGTCGCCCAGCGCTGGACGAACTCAGGGCCCGGGGCGCAGGGATTGGGTCTCGGTGATCGTTGACGCGGCCTCCGTCCGCGCCAAAAAAAGGGGGTGGTCAGCGGGGCCGGCTCAAAGGAGTCGGAGTACGCGCGGAATCGGTCGGTGGCCAAGGCCCCGAACTCCCGCTCGCCGAGGACGCGATCCGTGATCAGCTGCCGGGCGGCGGGCTGTGCCGGCGTCTCGCTCAGCAGGTCCGCGAGGAGGTGGACGCGCGCGCCGCGGTCGGGGAGCGTGTCGGCGAAGGCGTCGTGCTCCTCGCGGGTGCGCTTGACCCACAGCACGTCGTCGAGCGTGGGCTCCGTCACGCGTCCTGGTGTGGCACCACGGCCACAGGGGACACGCAGTGGTGCAGCACGGCGTGTGTGACGGAGCCCGTATGGGCGCCAAGCTGCGACCGGCGCGTGCGGCGGCCCACGACGAGCAGTCCCGCGTCCCGCGAGGCGTCGACCAGATCACGTGCAGGACGTCCGAGCCGGCACAGCGGGGTAACGGGCACCGAGGGGAACTTGTGACGCCAGGGCTGCAGCGCCTCGTTCAGTGCTTCCTCCTTCACGATCGCCACCCCGGCCGTCAACGCCCGCCCTGACTGGGTCGATTCGGCTCCACACAAGGGCGGAGGGCTCCAGCTGTACACGACCCGCACAGATCGACCGTGCCGGGCAGCGTGAGCGAAGGCGAACCCCAACACCTCGTCGTTCCCGCCCGATAGGTCGACCCCGACAACGACGGGACCGGAGTCCTGCCGTGCGGGAAGACCCGGCAGCCCCGGACTCTCCCGCGGCGCGCGGACGAGCACGACCGGCCGGGAGGCGTGTGCCACCACGGACAGCGACACGGAGCCGAGGACGACCCCGGCTACGGCGCCGAGCCCCCGCGAACCGAGAACGAGCAGTTCCCCCTCCTGCGCGAGATCGCACAAGGTCTCGACCGGATCGCCGCACACGTACGCGGTCTCCACGGTCAGGCCCGGATGGGCGTCGCGCACATGCGCAGCGACTCGGCGGGGACTCCATTCGGGCCGGTGGTACGCCGCGTCCCGGCCGACGAACGGCGTGTGGACGTCAGGCCGGATGTCCCACACATGAACCAGCTTCAGCGCCGCACGCCGACGTGACGCCTCCCAAGCGGCCCAGCGGACGGCTTCCCTGCATACTCGGGAACCATCGAGGCCGACGGTGACGGTGCTGGACATACGCGGACCTCCGGTGTGCAATCGGGTGTTCCCGTCAGCATGCTGGCCGCAGCAGCTTCGCTGCAGGGGCCGCTGGTCCCTTCCACAGGTCCGGCCTGCCCTTCGCGTACGTGGCCCGCCTCACCACGCCCAGGGACGGCGGGGTCACGCCAACGTCGGGGCAGCAGGGTGCCCTTGAGCTCGCCCGTTGGCGGCGAACGGCTCGCATCCGGTGTTGGCGGTGTCGCGCCCGTTCAGTCGGCGCTACGTTGACGGGTCGGCCTTGAGTCGACAGGCAACGGTGCGGCTTGTCGGTTCTGCCTCGTGGCGCCACGGAGCCCCGGTCCGCAGCGACCCCAGCACCCGCGACCTACCGGTGATCACGCCACGGGACGACCACACCCATCCAGCCGGGCGACAAGGGCGCTGTTCGCTCCCACTCCGCGTCCGCCAACTCACCTCGACCTGCCACAGGGTCAGTGATCAGCGGACTTGTGCTCGGACTCCCGCCCGGAGCCCGTCACGAACCGGCTCAGCCGGTAGGTGGTCGAGAGCGCCGGACGCCCGCACAGCGTGTCGATCCGGATCATCGACCCGTCGACTCCCGCCTCGCGAAGGCGGCGCAACTGCGTACGCACCTCCGCCCGGTCCCCAGTCTCAACGATCACTTCCCACTGCCCCGCGTCCGGCGCGGTGCGAGCGGCAAGCCGCTGACTCTCGGCCTGTCGTCGCCGCCTTCTTCTCCCTTGCCCTGGCACCAGCCCAGACTCGCTCGCCGACGTCAGGACGGCAAGGCAATTGGGCCGGGCACCGGAGGGCGGTCGCCATGCGAGCCGCACACGACGCGGTTGGCCGCCTGGTCGGACCTCCTCCGGGATGACGTGCCGGATACCTCGTCTGCGCGGGCGGGTAAACCCGCGTGCGGCGGTTGCTGCAGGTCTTATCGGCACTGACGCCTCCGGGCGGGTACGGGGACCGTCGGCACCGATGCGCGGGGCACGAATCTTCTCCATGACCGGCTCGAACTCGTTGCAGTCCGCCCGCTGCCCCGGCCGTAACGACCCGGGACAGCGGGCGGCACCGGCCGTCGGCGGCCAGGGCCTGCCTCAAGGTCCGGCCCATTCGATCTTGTGGCAAGATCACGGGATGCTTCGACTAACCGACTTCATCATCGATTGCCCGGACACGATGAAGCTGGCAGCCTTCTACTCCGCGGTGACAGGTCTCCCGGTCAAGAAGGGCAGCAACGAGAACTGGGCCGGTATCCAGTTCGGCGAGATCGAACTGGCCTTCATCCAGGTGGATGACTATCGCGCTCCGCAGTGGCCCGACAGCGAGCACCCCAAGCAGTTCCACCTCGACTTCGAAGTCGACGACATCGAGGCCGAACAGCACCGCGTCCTGGCCCTCGGCGCGACCCTGCAGCGGGACTGCATCGGCCCCGACGGCTACGGCTTCCGCGTCTACACCGACCTCATTGGCCACCCCTTCTGCCTCTGCCGCAACAAGGGCGTCATCTGGACCGATCAGGGCCCCATCTGGCCCGAGCGCGACCAGTAGGCCGCGTCTCTGTTGCTCGTGCCGGTCGAACCGGCACGAGCAACAGGCAGGTGGGTGCCGCCAACCGCAAACGTCGGCGCTTTCGACCGGGACGCCCGGCTTACTCGCGGTCCGCTACAAGGCGACCGTTCTCGTCGCAACCCCCAACGAGCGGCCGTGACCAGCACATTCCCACGGCGTCCGGCCGTGGTCGGGGTGGGCCGCCGACACCCATATGTCGAAGCCAGCGGGTTCACGGTGGGCGTGGGGCACCAGTCCTGAGCCGGGGTTACGGCAACTCGCGGCGCACCAACGCACGCGCGAACGGTTCACCGGTCCTTCGCGCGTATGTCATCCGCTCGCGCACCTCGCTGAGTGTGCGCGGACGGTAGCCAGGGCCGCCACAGCAACTCTTGTGGAAGCGGACACCGGCATGCAAGAGCACCGACAGGGTCCGCCAGGCAGCAGTGTCGCGCCGCCGCGGCGTTGCGAAGGCGGAACCCACATGGATCAACGGCTCGGCACAACGCGGGCAGAGCCGGTCGTGGCCACCGAGGTAAGGCTGCTTGTAGGAGGCCCGACAGGGCAGGCAGACGTAGGAGGTCTTCGCGTGGGCCATGCCGGCCAGAGTACGGCCCGTCCGGGATGAATTCGAGCAGGTTTTCGTGACGTTCAGCCCACCCGAGGACCACGATGCCGGCCACGAAGCTCGGGACTGCGTGGCCCGGAGCAGGACGGCGAGCGGGTGCGTCGGCGGGGCAGAGACAGGGGCCGACCGGCCCCGTCCACTCCGGGGAGAGGACCGGATGTCCGCAGTCCGCGGCGCGGGCCCGCCGCAGGAGATGGAGGAGGGCCGTTCGGCCCCGAGCTCTGCCTGAGAGGCCCTTCAATCGGGACCGCACCCCGGCGCACCCTCGGAAGTGGAACCACTCGCACACCGGGCGGAACGCGTTCAGCACACCGCCCGGCGCTCGGAGAAGGGCGGTGGAGACAGTGCCCAGGAAGGTACTGGTCACCTATGGGACCAAGAACGGTTCGACCGCCGAGATCGCCGACTTCATCGCCTCCGTCCTGCGGGACGAGGGGCTGGAGGCGGAGGCCCGGCCGCCGTCGGAGGTGACCGACGTCGCGCCCTACGACGCGGTCGTGATCGGTGGCGCCCTCTACATGGGCCGCTGGCACCGGGACGCCAGGCACTTCACCCGGCAGCACCGCCGGGCGCTGCGGGAACGGCCGGTCTGGCTCTTCAGCAGCGGCCCGCTCGACCCTTCCGCCTCGGAGCGCGGGATCCCACCCGTCCCGGGCGCCCGGCGGGCACAGCGTCGCATCGACGCGCGTGATCACGTCACCTTCGGCGGGCGGCTCCAGGCCGGAGCAAAGGGCCGCATGGCCAAGGCGATCCTCGACGAGGACCGTGGCGGTGATTTCCGCGACCTGCCCCGCATCGCGGAGTGGGCCGCCGGCGTGGCCACCGGGATCAGGGCCCCGGAAGGGGTATGAACCCCATGCCCGCGCCGGTCTGGACACGCGGATGGCGCGAGCATCCCCTGCGCCGGCGCGTGGACGTTCTCGAAGCGCGGCTGCTCCTGCTCATCGGCGGCGCGGTCCTGGTCGGCGCACCGGCGGTCGGCGCGACTGCCGGCTGGTACGCCTACGACCACGACCGGGCCGCCGCGGCCGTGCAGGAGGCATCACGACGCCCTGTGCGGGCGGAAGTGCTGGAGGACGCGCCCGCGTCCTCCCTCCGGACCGGGGAAACCGGGCGCCTGGCACAAGTGCCCGTACGGGTCCGCTGGACCACCACCGACGGGCACTACGCCACCGGGGCCGTCTCGGTGCCGGCGGGAACCGGCCGCGGAGCTCGCACGGAGATCTGGCTGGACCGGGAAGGCCGGGTGGTGACCGCCCCGCTGAACGGCCGCGACGTCTGGGTGGGCGCACTGACCGCCGGTCTGTTGGGCGGCGCGCTGGCCGCGGGTGCCGGTGCGTTCGCCGCGACGGCTGTACGCGTCACCTGCGGTCGACGCCGCGCGGAGGGCTGGGCGAGCGAATGGGGCCGGGTGGAGCCGGAATGGAGGCGCCGTCTTGCCTGAGGTGTGGCTAGAGACAAGCGAACGCCGCGTCGGTGCAGGCCGGCCGGCCTGAGCCGAGGAGGCTTGCGACGACCGCGTCACCCCACACCGTGACCGGCGTCATGACCGTACACCGTGACCCCGTCATGACCGTGATGAACCCGTGCTCACTGCGTGAGCCGACGCCCCTCCCCGGCGCAGGCCCGGGCAGCCGGCGGTCGGCGGTCGGCCCGGGCAACCGGCGCCAGGGCCTTTCGGCCCAACACGTGCCCGATCGGCCCCTGCCCGTCCGCTGTCTGACAGGCGAGGCTGGACGTGTGACCGAGAGGTACGGCCCTCCAGCCCCGGAGGAGGCTCCCATGAGCGGCAACGTCACCGTCGGCGTCGACGGTTCGGCGGAGACCTCACAGCCGGCGTCCCGACGACTCCGCACCCGCCGTGTCCTGCACGTATGGGGTCTGCCCGCCACGTACAGCCTGACGGAGGACGCCGCCCCGGAAGCCGGGCTCGAATTCCGGACGGTGGTGAACAAAGCCCTCGAAGAAGCACTCGCCCCTTGGCAGCAGGAATTCCCGGCGGTCCCAGTGGTGGCACAGGCCGTTACCGGCGTCGCCGGACCCCGATTGGTGTACGCATCCGCCGGCGCCGACCTGCTGATCGTCGGCCGTCACGAGCGAAGAGCCCCCTTGGGACCACGCCTGGGTCATGTGGTGCACGCGGTGATCCATCACGCCGCCGCTCCCGTTGTCGTGGTACCGCAGACCGCCATCCATGACCGCATCTCTCGGAGGTGGCTTCGATGACCACTCGTACACCCGACACGATGTCCATGACCTCCTGGGTCACCGACGCCACCCTGGCGCCGTCCATGCACAACGCCCAGCCCTGGCTGTTCCACTACAGCCGGGCCGATGGTGTGCTGTCGCTGCGCATGGACTCCGCGCGCACGATGCCGCACACCGACCCCACCACCCGCGGGCTGCACATCGGCTGCGGTGCCGCGCTGTTCAACCTGCGGGTCGCCGCGGCGCACGTGGGGTGGGAAGCGCGGATCCGGCCGATGGCGGAGGGTGCGGACCCCGAACTGCTGGCCGTGACGACCTTCGTACAGTCCGGCGAGCGCAACGACATCGCCGACCTGTATCCGGCGATCCGCAGGCGGCACACGAGCAGGGAACCGTTCAGTGACGAGTCGGTCCCGGAAACCCTGCTCGACGGACTGCGCGGTGCCGCACGGGCCGAGGGGGCACGTCTCGACCTGCCGGGTGACTGGCAGATCGAGACCGTGCTCGAGCTCGTGTGGGACGCCGAACACGCGGAGGAACTCTCCCCGGGCGTGCGTGAGGAGATCGCCCGCTGGACCACCGGCACGGAGAGCGCGAGGCCCGAGGGCATCCCGTCCTACGCACTGGGCCCCCGGCGCTACGACGGACGGGCGCCCGTCCGTGACTTCACCGGTGGCCGCCAGGTCGAAGGCCGTCGGTCCGCGGTGTTCGAGCAGTCGCCCTGTCTGGCGGTCCTCGGCACGCGGGAGGACGAGAGGGAGGACTGGTTGCGCGCCGGCCAGGCGATGGAGCGGGTTCTGCTGCAGGCGACGCTGGACGGGCTGTCCACGTCCCTCAACTCCCAGGCCCTCGAATGGCCGGAGCTGCGTTGGGCCGTACGTGATCCGGCGTCGGGGACGAGCTACCCACAGATGCTGATCCGACTCGGTTACGGCCCCGAAGCCCCCGCGACCCCTCGCAGGCCCGTCTCCGAGGTCCTGGTCGTCACCTGACGATCCGCGTCCACGGGGTGTACCTCACTGGTCCCCTACGACGATCCGGCGCCCGGTCACCCGACCGGGCGTCACCGTGATCCACAAGTCCCTCACACCGCCCGCCCAGGGCGTGCTGCGGCTGTGCGTCTCCAGTCTTTCCACGGCTGCGGATTCGGTGACCGTACGTGCCTCACCCACGACGAGGACGCTCCATCCCCGGCTGAACGCGTCGTCGATGCGGTCCACCTCGAAGGCGACCTCGTGTCCGGCGGCGCGGGCCGGCGCGGCGTCCGGGGACGTCCGGTAGGCCACCTCACGACCGAGCACCAGGTAGTTGACCGGAAGGATGGCCGGTCCTGCCTCGGTGGTCACGCCGACACGGCCCACGCCGTTGCTTCCGAGCAACTGCCGGCACTCCGCTTCGCCGAGCTCGACAAGTTCCGGACGGTAGGCGGCCTGACCGATGCCCGGCGGGAGGTCCACGTTGCCACCGGTCAGCTCGTCGACGCTCGTTTCGAGGGCGTCGGCCAGCCGGAGCAGGAAGCCGATGCCGTGCGTGGCCGGATGCGTCTCCAGGTACTGGATGTACTCGGGTGCCGCACCGGTGCGCCGGGCGAGGTCCTCGTACGACATGCCGAGCTGCTCGCGGCGCGTCGCCACTCGCCTGCCGAGATCACCGCCCCTGGCACGCGGTCCGGACGGCGCCGCACCGGTCTGCGGTCGGTCGGACATGACGGCTCACACTCCTGTCTCGGCTGCCCCGGGCCGGCTGGGCGCACGGGACACAGCGGTGCCGGGGGTCACCTCGGTTCCGGATGTGCCCGCGCGATCTCCACGCTAGGCAGTGACGGAGGTGGTCGCACCAGGAGGCCAGGAAGCCAGGAGGCCAGGAGGCCGGGAGGCCGGTTCATGTGCCGGCCGGGGCCGCGGTCGCCGCGGTGGCTTGCAGGGCCGCGCGTCCGGCTTCGAGCCGCGCGATGGGCACCCGGAAGGGGGAGCACGAGACGTAGTCCAGGCCGGCCCCGTGGAAGAAGTGGACGGAGTCCGGGTCTCCGCCGTGTTCCCCGCATACGCCGATCTTCAGCCCGGGCCGGGTCGCCCGGCCTTCGGCGACGGCGATCTCGACCAGACGTCCCACGCCTTCGCGGTCGATGGTCTCGAACGGGGAGGTCTGGAAGATGCCCTTGTCGAGGTAGGCGGAGAAGAACGCGGCCTCGACGTCGTCACGGGAGAAACCCCACGTCGTCTGGGTGAGGTCGTTCGTGCCGAACGAGAAGAACTCCGCGTCCTCGGCGATCCGGCCCGCCGTGAGAGCGGCGCGCGGCAGTTCGATCATGGTCCCGACCGGGCAGTCCAGAGGGATGCCGCTGCCGCCGGAGACCCGCTCCAGTACGCGGGCGACTTCCTCCCGTACCAGCCGGAGCTCCTCCACCGCGTCGACCAGCGGCACCATGATCTCGGCGCGCGGATCGCCGCCGGCCCGTTTGCGGGCCACGACGGCCTCCGCGACGGCGCGCACCTGCATGGCCACGAGCCCGGGAACGACCAGCCCCAGCCGTACGCCACGCAGCCCCAGCATCGGGTTCTCCTCGTGCATACGGGTGACCGCCGCCAGCAGTTCGGTCTCTCGGGGGTCCGGCTGTCGCCCCTGGGCGTCGTGCCGGGCGACGCGTACGGACAGCTCGGTCAGGTCGGGCAGGAACTCGTGCAGGGGCGGATCGAGCAGCCGGATGGTCACCGGCAGGCCGTCCATCGCTTCGAGGATGCCGATGAAGTCCTCGCGTTGCAGGGGCAGGAGGGCGTTGAGCGCCGCTTCCCTCCCGGCGTCGTCAAGCGCCAGGATCATCGCCTCGACCAGGGGGCGGCGGTCGCCGAGGAACATGTGCTCGGTGCGGCACAGACCGATCCCCTGAGCCCCGAACCGCCGGGCGCGGGCGGCGTCCTCCGGTGTGTCGGCGTTGGCCCGCACCTCCAGGCGCCGGACCTCGTCCGCCTGCCCCATCAGCCGGTGCACATCGCGTACGACCTGCGGGGCCGGCTCCCTGGGCGGCTGCCCGCCGTCTTCGAAGTACCGCATCACCGGAGAGTCCACGAGGGGCGCGGCGCCCAGGAACACCAGGCCCTCGGACCCGTCCACGGAGATGACAGTGCCTTCCCGCACGGTGGCCGAGGAAGTCGAGAAGAGCCGTCCGTCCGGGTCGACGGTGAGGTCCTCGGCCCCGCACACGCAGACCTTGCCCATGCCCCGGGCGACGACGGCCGCGTGGCTCGTCTTCCCGCCGCGGCTGGTGAGCACGGCCTCGGCGGCGATCATGCCGGGCAGGTCGTCCGGGGTCGTCTCCTGGCGTACGAGGACGACCTTCTCCCCGCCGGCGGACCGGCGGACCGCTTCGGCCGAGTCGAACACCACGGCCCCGACGGCCGCGCCCGGCGAGGCGGGAATGCCCCGGGCCAGCACCTCGCGCGTACCGGAGGTGTCGAAGCGGGGGAACATCAGCCGGGCCAGCCCTTGACCGTCGACCCGGGCCAGCGCCTCCTCCTCGGAGATGAGCCCCTCGTCGGCCAACTGCCCCGCGATGGCGAACGCGGCCTGCGAAGTGCGTTTGCCGACCCGGGTCTGCAGCATCCACAGCGTGCCGCGCTCGATGGTGAACTCGATGTCGCACAGGTCCCTGTAGTGCTCTTCCAGCCGCCGCATGCAGTCGCGCAGCCGGGCGAAGGAGGCCGGGTCGAGGCTCTCCAATTGCTGGAGGGGCACGGTGTTACGGATGCCGGCGACGACGTCCTCGCCCTGGGCGTTTTGCAGGTAGTCGCCGTAGACGCCGGGGCGGCCGGTCGCCGGATCGCGGGTGAAGGCGACACCGCTGCCCGAGTCGGGGCCGAAGTTGCCGAACACCATGGTCTGGATGGTGACGGCGGTGCCCAGGTCGTCGGGGATGTGCTCGCGGCGCCGGTAGATCCGGGCCCGCTCGCCGTTCCACGAGGTGAACACGGCGAGGACGGCACGCCGTAGCTGCTCGGCGGGGTCCTGCGGGAACTCCTCGCCGGTGTCCTCCAGGATCACGTCCTGGTACGTCTCGACCAGCCGGATCAGGTCGCAGGTGTCGAGCCGCGTGTCGTCGGTGACATGGTGCTGCTTCTTGATCCCGGCGAGGACCTTCTCGAAACGCGCGCTGTCGACTCCCATGACCGTACTGCCGAACATCTGCACGAGGCGGCGGTAGGAGTCCCAGGCGAACCGTTCCCGCTCGGGGGTCTTGCCCAGGCCGAGGACGGACAGGTCGTTCAGGCCGATGTCGAGGATGGTCTCCATCATGCCCGGCATGGAGAACCGGGCTCCGGAGCGGACCGAGAGCAACAGCGGGTCGTCCACCTGACCGAGCCGCCGGCCCGCCGCGCGTTCCAGGGCGGCGAGGTGCTCGCCGACCTGGCGCTCGAGCTGCGGGGGCGGCTCACCGGTCTCCAGGAAGACCCGGCACGCCGCTGTGGTGACAGTGAAGCCCGGCGGTACGGGCAGGCCCATCCTGGCCATCTCCGCGAGATTCGCGCCCTTGCCCCCCAGCAGGCCGGCCATCTCCCGGCCGCCCTCGGCGAAGTCGTACACGTACTTCGGATCCATGACGCCACCCATCCGTTGATGCGGGCCGGGTCCCCCCGATGCCCCGGTCGATACGACCGGTCGTCAGTCGTGCGGGACGACTGCCACAGGAGCCGCCGTGTGATGCAGTACGGAATGGATCACAGGCCCGATGTGTGCCCCGAGCCGGGAGCGCCGGTGCCTGAGGCCGACCACCACGAGGCGGGCCTCCCCCGCGGCCTCGACGAGGTCCTGCGCCGCCCGCCCCTGGCGGCACTGACTGCTGACGGCGACCGCGGGGTACTTCTCGATCCACGGCGCCAGCGCCGCTTCGAGTTCCTTCTGCCGTTCGGCCGCCACCTGGTCGATGAGCATCGGCAGGACGCCGGCCGTGTCGGGCCCGTACACCGGCGGCAGGATCCAGCTGTGCACGACCCGCACGGCGCAGCCGTAGCGGTCGGCGCAACCGAATGCGAAACCCAGTGCTTCCTCACTGGCTCGGGGCAGATCCAGCCCCAGGACGACGTCGGCCCCGGTGCGCGTATGCTCCGTGGGTTCCGCCCGCGGCGCCCGGACCAGAACGACCGGGTGCCGGACACGCGCCAGGACGCCCATGGAGACCGACCCGGCGATGAATCCCGCCATGCCGCCGAGGCCACGCGAGCCGAGGACCAGCAGGTCCGCCTTGTCACCTGCGGCGGTCAGCGCCTCGACCGGATCTCCGGCGGATTGTGACGTCTCCATCCGTACGGCCGGGTGCCCTCGGCGGACGTGCTCCGCCGCCGTGTGAAGCAGGCGCTCGGCCCGGCGGCGTTTCGTCTCGGGGTCCGTCGGCGTGACGACGTCGGCGTCGTTGCTCCACACGTGGACGAGCCGCAGAAGCCGGTCACGGCTGACGGCTTCGCCGGCGGCCCAGTCCGCAGCAGTCCGGCTCGTTCGCGAACCGTCGATACCGACGGTGACAGGGCGGGACATGATGTGCTCCTCCCGGTGAGGACGAGGCCTTCTCCTCCCACACTGGTCCACTGCGGCAGCACGCGAGAGGGGCCGGAGGGCCCTGGCCGGGCCCATTGGACTCGCGGTGGACGACGGTCGCCGCCGTTCGACCCCGGCGAGCCCGGGCGCTGACCGGGCTCGACCCGGCGTCAGCCGGCGTCTGCGCCCAGCACACCGCGTGCCAGGGGCCGTCGTATGACCCACCGGCGAGGAGAAGGGAGTTCCTGGTGTGCGGGGATCGGCTGTTCACCGCACGCTCCCTTCGGGAGTGTGCACCTGTGGAGCGCCGGATGGGTGAGTTCTTCACCTTCAGTGTGCGCATGGTGTACGCGGCGCACCAGGGCCGAGCGGCCCGCCGTACGGCCCGGAGTGAGCGTCCGGGCCGTCGGCCGCGTGTCACGAGTGCCGGGGCACCACTGCGACGGGGCAGGACGCGTGGTGGAGCACCGTGTGCGCGACCCTGCCCAGTTGCATGCCGAGCTGGCTGTGCCGGCGGCGGGCGCCGACGACCAGCAGGTCGGCCGCCGCGGACCGGGCGAGCAGGACTTTGCGCGCGGGGCCTTCGACGGTGGCTCGCTGCACCCGGACACCCGGGTGGTCGCTCAGGGCCGCCTCCAGAGCCTCGTCGAGCTGGTTCGACGCCTCGTCCTTGTAGGAGTGGGCGGGGTCACCGGTCAGCAGCGGATGGTCCGTGGTTTCGTGAGCCGGGCGGCGCCAGGCGCGCACGACGTCCAGGGTGCAGCCCCTCAGCTCGGCCTCGCGGAAGGCGAACCGGACAGCGGCGGAATCGATGTCGGAGTCCCCCACGCCGAGGATGATCCGCTCGTGCGTGCCCGCCAGTCCCGCCTTGTCCCCCCGCACCACGATCACCGGGCAGTGCGCCCGGGCGGCCACGGCCAGGCTCACCGAGCCGAGCAGGAGGCCGGCGATGTCGCCGCGGCCCCGTGAGCCGGTGACGAGGGCGAAGGCATGCCGGCTTTCCCTCAGCAGCGCTTCCACGGTGTCCTCCGGGAGGACATCGGTGACGACCTTGAGGTCGGGGGTACGTCGCATGACGCGCTCCGCCGCCGTTCCCACGATGTTCTCGGCGACGACCTGTTCGTCGGGACGGCCGAGACCGGTCGCCAGGGCGGCGCCCTCGTAACGGTGCCACTTGGACGCGTACACCAGGCGTAGGGGCAGCCCCTGGCGGAGTGCCTCGTCGGCCGCCCAGTCGGCCGCCTGGAAGCTGGGGGCCGAACCGTCCACGCCGATAACCAAGGGCGACTCCATTGTCCCCACCGCCTTTCTCGCAGGGTCGTTCGGGCTCGTTCTCAGGATCACGCGCGTAGGCCGCCCTGTGCAGGGCCGGTCGGCCACCAAGCACAGCCGTACTGGCCCGGATTCGTGCACAAGAGCACCCTCGGGGGCGTCGTCCTCGACCGTCGTGGTCCCGAGCACGTGCGGTCGGCGTACCGGGACATGGCCCGGCGCTTCAGTGGCCGGATGACCGGTCCGGCGGTGAAGCCGCCGCGCCGGTCAGAGCCAGCCAGCCGTTCAGCCCGGCCGCGTCCGCGGCCCCGCACGTGAAGCCGACATGGCCGTCCGGGCGGACGGCCATCAGTCCGTGTCCGGGGCTGTTGCCCAAGCGGAGGACATGGACGTGCGGTCCGGACATCGCGTCCGCCGGCGGGTCGGCGTCGCGCTGCAGGAGCAGGTGCACACCCGGACGGGCCAGTAGGTGGTGCAGCCGCCGGGGAGTCCCCCCGACGGTGACGGTCGCGTCCGGAAGGCGGTCCCCCGGGCGGGGAGCGCCCCGGAGTCGTGGTGTTCCCTCCACCGACAGGGGGCTGCGCCGGTAGTCGGCCCGAAGCTGGGAGATGACACGGATGCCCTCGGCGACCAGCCGTCGTCGGTCCAGGAGGACCGGCACAACGGGCGCGCCGTACGGGGCCGCGACCGCGCGCAGCCACGACGGGACGCGTCCGGTCGACGCCTCCGCCCAGAACGCCGCGTGTGTCAGGAGCAGGCGCCGCTGGGCAGCCGGTCTGCGTTCTCTGTCGTAGGAGTCGAGCAGTACGTCGGTACCGGGCGGGCCTGCCGGTTCGCCTTCGGCGGCGCCGATCGCGAAGGCGAGCTTCCAGCCCAGGTTCACCGCGTCCTGGATGCCGGCGTTCATACCCTGGCCGGTGGCTGGTGAGTAGGTGTGAGCCGCGTCCCCCAGCAGGAAGAGCCGCCCCCGGCGGAACCTCCGGGCCAGGCGGTACTGCAGCGGCACCCGGGCGGACCACACGAGCCGCTCGATACGTGCGTCCGTGCCGGCATCGCTCAGGAGTTGTTGCACTTCGGCGCGAGGGACCGCTGGGCCCGGCCGGCCGAAGGCTGTCCTGGAAACGGGACCGGGACCGGGACCGGGACCGGGACCGGGACCGGGACCGGGACCGGGACCGGGACCGGGACCGGAAGGCCGCGTGGCCAGCAGCCGCCAGGCCGCCTGCTCTCCCAGGGGAAAGAGCAGCAGGAGTCCTTGGCGCCCCACGAAGGCTTCGGCTCCGTTGCGTCCGGGGGCCCGGCTGAGGTCGACGTCGGCGAGGACCGCCTCCACCGCGTAGGGCCTGCCGTACCACCCGACGCCGGCGCAGGCCCGCACGGTACTGGCCGGGCCGTCGCAACCCGCGACGAAGGGACACCGGATCACCTCCGTGCCCGTCCCGGAGCGCAGTACGGCGTCCGCGCCGTACCCGCCGTCACGCACGGCGACCAGTTCGGTGCCCCGCTCCACCTCCACCCCACGGTCGGCGAGGGCGGCCGCCAGCACCCTCTCGACGTCCGTCTGCCGGATCAGTGACAGGTGCGGAAAGGCCGTGTCCGGCAGCGCGAGGTCCGCCAGTCCGGCCCTCACGACGTGCGGCCCGAGATGGAGACGAACCGTCGGGGCGGTGTCCGCCCGACCCAGCAGGGCGTCCGTGACACCGAGCGGGCGCAGGGCCTCCAGGGTGCGCGGGTGCAGGATGAGTGCGCGGGAGGGCCGGAACGCCGTGGGGCGCCGCTCGACGACACGGACGTGAGCGCCGTGGTCGTGGGCCTGCAGCGCACACGTGAGGCCGGTCGGGCCGGCTCCGACGACAAGGACGTCCGCGGGTCCCGTCACGTCGTGTCCTGAACGCGCCACCACGCCTCGGTGCCGTCCGGCCCCAGGCCCTCCACCCGCCCGGGATCGGCGAGGAACTCGTCACGGCGCAGCCCGGGCAGTACGGCGTAACGGATCGATCCCGGCACACTGACCAGCGCCAGCACCCGCCACAGGCATCGCGCGTAGTGCTCGGCGCGTTCCGGGCTGTCCCACTCGTAGACACCGCGGTAGCGGTCACGCTCGTCGTGGGCCAGCCACAGCTTGGAGGCGAAACCCGGAAAGCCGACGAACAGCGGGGTGTTCAGCAGACTTTCCCGGCGGAAGAGGGCGTGGCCGGGCCCGGTGACCAGGCGCAGTCGGAAGACGACCACCAGCGTGCACGGATTCTTCGCCAGGCCACTGCCGAGGCGGGTCTCCCTGTACACCGGGGCCGAAGTGCCGTCGGCGAAGTGGAGCCGCATGTCCAGCCGTTCCTTCGGCAAGTGGACTCGGCATCGCGTGACCAGCGCAGAAGAGGCGAGGAAGCAGTCGGCGACACCGAGCCATGCCTCTCCATGACCAAGGGGTCTTTGTTCACCCATGGTGGCCTCCTCCCGAAGGTCTGGAAGGTCTAGGGGGAATGCGGCACCACGGCCAGCGGGCAGGCCGCGTGATGGATCATCGCGTGCGTCACGGGTCCCAGGCGCGTGCCGGCGTCGGCGCGGTGACCGACGACGAGGAGACTCGCGTCCTCGGCGGCCAGCCGCAGGCAAGGGGCGGCACGCTCCTCGTCCAGCCGCTCCGTGACCGGCACCTCCGGGTACTTCTCGCGCCACGGGTGCAGCGCGGCGGCGAGGGACAGCCTTGCCGCGTTGCGCATGGTGTCGGCCTCCGCCGGCGTCACCGGGCCGCCCGTCCGGCCGTGGGGGCGGAGAGCGGGCGCTTTCCACGCGTACACCGCCGTCAGCGACGTCGCCCTCGCCTTCGCCGCCTCGAAGGCGAACGACAACAGTTCCTCACCGGGATGTTCCACGTCGAGGCCGACGACGACCCGCCGGAACGGCGCGCCTGGGGACACCGCGCCGGGGGAGGCATGGGCATGTTCGTCCTGTGCCCGCTCGCCGGCGCGGACGAGAACGACAGGGCCTCGCGCCCGAGCCGTGACGTCCAATGCCACGGAACCCACCATGAAGCCCTCCAGGCTGCTGAACCCATGGGATCCGAGGGCCAGCAAGCTGGACGACTCCGCCGCCGCCAGAAGGGCCGGGACCGGTGCCTCCGCGATGCGGCGGGGGACGAGACGCAGGCCGGGGTGATCCGCCAGAAGCCTCCTGCCGATGAAGTCCAGTGCCCGGTCCTCACGCTCGGCCGGCACGTCGATCTCCGGCAGGTGCGTACGCGGTGTCGGCTCGTAGCCGGCCTGGAGCAGGGTCAGTGGCAATCCCCGGAGCACCGCCCCACGAGCGGCCCACGCGGCGGCGGCATTGCTCTCGGCGGAGCCGTCCATGCCTACGGTGATCGTCTTGCGCATGATGCGCCTCCCGGTGGCGTCGCGGCTGTACGGCAGGTTCCGGCGACCATGTCGGCGTGGCAGGGGGCAGCCGCTGCGAGGCGAAAGGAGCCCATCCGCTTCTCGCGGATCCTGATTGCGCGGTGCGCGGTTCACGAGCGCTCCCCCGCGCCTGTGTCGGGCTCCTTCCGTCCCTCACAGGTAATCACCGTCACCACCCGGCCACTAGGGCCTACCGGCCCCTTCTCGTACGCGGTCGGCGCGGCCGGCGACCCGGGACGTGCGACCGCGCGCCGGGCTCATGGGCGGTGCTCCGCCGCAGGCACCGCTGGGTGCCCCGTCCGCGTACCGCCACCGCGTCAGGCGGCCACACTGACCTCGTCATGCCGGGGGCCGCCCAGCACCACCTTGAGCGCTCCGGTGTGCGCCGCGCCGGCGAAGACCTCGTACGCCTCCTCCATCTGCCCCAGCTCGAACCGGTGGGTCACCATCGCCGACGCGGCGGGAAGCCGCCCGGCGGCCATCATGCGCAGCAGCAGCGGAGTGGAGTGGGTGTCGACGAGCCCCGTGGTGATCGTGACGTCCTTGATCCACAGGTCTTCGAGGTGGAGCGCCGCAGGCTTGCCGTGGACGCCGACGTTGGCGACGTGCCCTCCCGGCCGGACCATCCGGGTGCACTGCTCGAACGCCTCGGGCACCCCGACGGCCTCGACCACCACGTCGGCACCCAGGCCGTCGGTGAGGTCCATGACCAACTGCTCCGGGCCTTCGGCGGCGCTGACGGTGGCGTCCGCGCCCATGGAGCGCGCCGCTTCCAGCCGGGAATCCGCGAGATCCACCGCGATGATCCGCCCGGGGGTGTACAGCTGGGCGGTCGCGACGGTGGCGAGCCCGATGGGCCCCGCCCCGACGACGACGACCGTGTCCCCCGGCCGCACGCGCCCATTGAGCACGCCGACTTCGTAGCCCGTGGGGAAGATGTCCGCCAGCAGAACCGCGTCCTCGCTGGTCACCGCGCTCGGCAGGGGATGCACCGAGAGGTCGGCGAAGGGCACGCGGACGTATTCGGCCTGGGTGCCGTCGATGAGGTGCCCGAGCACCCAGCCGCCACCACCACGGCACTGGCCGTAGCGGTTCTCCCGGCAGAACCCGCAGCGGCCGCAGGCGGCGATGCAGGAGATCAGGACACGGTCGCCCGGACGGACCGTCCGTACGTCGCCGCCGACCTCCACGACCTCGCCCACCGCCTCGTGGCCGAGGACCGTTCCGGGGGTCACCTCGGGCACGTCGCCCTTGATGATGTGCAGGTCGGTGCCGCAGATGGTGACGGCCTCGACGCGGATCACCGCGTCGGCCGCGTCCCCGATGCCGGGGTCGGGAACGTCCTGCCAGGACGTCTGTCCGGGGCCTTGGAACACCAGTGCCTTCATGACGTCGTCCTTCTTTCCTGTTCGCGGGTTCACCGTGGGGAACCAGGGTCACGCCGCCGCCTCCCCGGGGGCGCTTGGCCGGTCGGCCTGAGGGGACGTACGAGCCGGTCCGCACCGGATCGACGGTTCCACCGTGAAGGTGAGGGCGGCGAGCCGGAGGTGGTGCGATCATGGAGAAGCTCTTTCAGGCCGTCGCCGGGAGCCGGTTCCACACGGGAAGTGATCACACGCGGGTCCTTCTCCACCGTGGTCCTTCCAGGGTCTCGCCGACCTGCGACGGCGCAACCGGCGCCCGATTCCCCGTGTCGCCTCGGACGTCCGTGCGGCCGTCGTCACGCACGCGCATCGTCGTCACGCACGCGCATCTGGACCATTGCGGGTACCCGCCCCGGCCGGTCCACCACGGTTGCGCGGCCCGATCGGTGTGAGCCCCCACGCTGCGCGTGAGCCCCCACGCTGCGCGGCTCGCGGAGGTCGTCCTGCGTGACAGCGGTGTGGCGCGATCGGCCGGCGGACGCAAGGCCCGCAGCGGGGCCGGTGGGCCCTGTCTCGTCATACGCGCGACGGCATGTGAGCCGCCCTCGGGAAGAGTGAAGCCCCGACGCGAGGGGGGGCGCGCGGCGGGGCGTACTCGACGTGTGCCCGCGGCGAGGCCACGTACACCCACGTCTTTCAGTACGGCGCCGAGGGAGAGACCCTCGGCCACACGGAGCTCCCGATGGCCTCGGCAGCCGCGCGTGCACGGTTGCTCGTAGTCGGTCGTCGCGTGTTGCCGGCCCCCGCCCGAGGAGAGGCGGAGGCCGGGACCTGTCGCGGTCGGCGCGAGGGAGACTTCGGCTCAGCTCCGCCGCCGGCTGTCCCGGGTCGCGGTGGAGCCGCTGTGGCCTCCTTGGTCGGACAGTGCTTGGGTGGCGATGACCGCGGCCTGCACCCGGCGTTCCACGCCCAGCTTGGCCAGGAGCCGGGAAATGTTGTTCTTGACCGTCTTTTCGGCGAGGTAGAGCTTCTCGCCGATCTCACGGTTGGTGAGTCCCTCGCCGACCAGGGCGAGAATCTGCCGCTCCCGATCCGTCAGCCCGGGCAGGCCCTGCGGTTGCTCTTCCTTGGGAGAGTCGCCCCTCAGCCGGGCCATCACCCGTGCCGTGGCACCGGGGTCCAGCATGGACTGGCCGGACGCGACCGTGCGCACGGCGTTGACCAGGTCGGTACCGCTGATCTGCTTGAGGACATAACCGGACGCGCCGGCCATGATCGCGTCGAGCAGCGCTTCTTCGTCGTCGAAGGAGGTCAGCATCAGGCAGGCGAGGTCCGGCATGCGTGAGCGCAGCTCCCGGCACACGCTCACACCGTCCCCGTCCGGCAGTCGCACGTCCAAGACGGCCACCTGCGGGCGCAGTGCCGGAACACGAACGAGCGCCTGCACCGCTGTGCCCGCTTCGCCGATCACGGTCAGGTCCGGTTCGGCGTCCAGGAGGTCGTGCACGCCGCGGCGCACCACCTCGTGGTCGTCGAGAAGGAATACCGTGACCGGTGCCTCCTCGGTGGACCGGCCGCTGCTGTCCGTCATCGCCTGCTCCGTATTCGCTGAGCCCGCCCGCGCGGGCGGACCTATATGCATCGTGC
This sequence comes from Streptomyces sp. NPDC041796, assembly GCF_055590785.1. Lineage (NCBI taxonomy): Bacteria > Bacillati > Actinomycetota > Actinomycetes > Kitasatosporales > Streptomycetaceae > Streptomyces > Streptomyces sp. NPDC041796. The sequence continues at coordinate 217,625 of NZ_JBVJAH010000008.1, read as the reverse complement.
GCGTACGCGGGTCGAACGGCCAGGGCCGGATGGCCCTGATGCGCGGCCAGGGGTGCCGCTCCTTCCCGCTCTCGGCAGGCCGCTCGTTCTCATGCCTGTGTTCGGCGGCTGAGGAAACCGGCCCTCCTGAATGGCCCGTTGGACCCTGCCGAGGGGGCGGCGACCACGGGAGGCTGGCTGTCGGGCACCCCCGGTGACCCGAGACGGTGAGTGGGAGAAGAAGGTGGGCACGATGAACGACGTAGCCACGCATCGATCGGTGGGCAGCCACCGTGAGGCGGTGGCACCCCGGCGCATGACAGGACTCGACCGCGACGAAGCTCTGCGGTTGCTGGGCACCGTCTCGCTGGGGCGCATCGTCTTCACCCAGCAGGCCCTGCCCGCCGTGCGGCCGGTCAACCACCTCATGGACGGTGAGGACATCGTCGTCCAATTGCACGACGGCGCGACGCTCGCCTCCGTCGTGGCCCCGGCCGACGCGATGGGGGTCGTGGTGGCCTACGAGGCGGACGTCATCGACCCGGTGACGCATCTCGGCTGGAGCGTCGTCGTCACCGGGTACGCCCGGCTGGTCACCGATGAACGCGACCTCGCCCGTTATGCGGCAGCCCTCCGCCCCTGGGTGCAGCACGAGGCGATGAACGCGGCGCTGCGCATCCGGCCGGATCTGGTCACGGGCTCCCGGCTCACTGCGGAGCCGGCGCGTCCCGCATCGGGTGCGGAAAGCACCGTCGACGATTCATGATCATTCCGGCTGGGCGACCGGCGCCCGCCAGAGGAGTCTGGCGCCGCCTTCGGCCGGCGCCTGGATGTCGAAGGCGCCGCCCACACTCCTGGCCCGCTCCTCCAGGTTGCTCAGGCCGCTGCGTCTGCCGTCGGCCGGGATGCCCCTGCCGTTGTCCGTGACGGTGAGGACGACCTCGTCCGCCGTGGCCCGCAGGGACACCTCGACGCGAGTCGCGTGCGCGTGGCGGGCCGCGTTGCTCAGCGCTTCGCCCAGGGCCGCCATGACATGGTCGGCCACCCGCGGCGGGACATCGGTGTCGAGCAGGCCCTCCATGCTCAGGCGGGGCGGGAAGCCGAGCGTGGTGCCGGCCTCGCCGACGGCGCGCGCCGCACGAGCGCGCAGGCTCGGGCCCGTGTCCTCTTCTCGGGCCCGCAATCCGAAGATCGTGGAGCGGATGATCTTGATGGTCTCGTCGAGGTCCCCGACAGCGCGCGAGACGCGTTCGGCGGCGCCCTCGTGCTGGACGAGCCGTGCGGCGCTCTGCAGGGTCATCCCGGTCGCGAACAGGCGCTGAATGGCGAGGTCGTGCAGGTCCCGGGCGATGCGGTCGCGGTCCTCCAGCAGCGCGAGCTGCTCGGCGTCGTTGCGCCGCTCCGCGAGTTCCAGGGCGAGCGCGGCCTGACCGGCGAACGCCCGCAGCGGTTCGAGCTCCCCCTCGGTGAACACCGGCTCGCCCACGGGACGTGCCAGCAGCAGAACACCCCGGACGTCCTTGGCCTCGGTGCCCAGCGGAACGGCCACGGCCGGGCCGAGGCCGTCGAAGCGACGGGGCCCGGCCGTGTAACGGTCGTCCTCTGCCAGCCCTGTCGTGGTCACCGGCGTGCCCGCCTGGTAGGCGGCCCCGGACAGCGTGCCCTGGACGGGCACCACCAGGCCCCGCCGAGTGTCGTCGTCGGCGCCGATCGCGAGTTCCACGACGAGGTCGTCCGTACCGGGGACGGGCACGGACACGTCGGCGAGCGCTGCCCCCGTGATCTCCTGGGCACGGCGGGCGATCAGCTCCAGGACCGCCAGTCGCGGGCTGCCCGAGAGGAGGCTGTTGGTGATCTCGGCGTTCGCCTGGAGCCAGCGCTGCTGGCGCTGAGAGGCTTCGTAGAGCCGGGCGTTGTCGATCGCCACACCTGCGGCCACCGACAGCGTGGAGATCACCGACTCGTCCTCGGCGTCGAAGTCCACACCGCCGTGCTTGTCGGTCAGGTAGAGGTTGCCGAAGACCTCGTCGCGTACGCGGATGGGGACGCCGAGGAACGTCCGCATCGGCGGATGGTGCGCCGGGAAGCCGTACGACGCCTCGTGCGCACCCAGGTCGGTCAGCCGCAGCGGTTCGGGGTTGCGGATCAGCTCCCCCAGGATGCCGTGCCCGGCCGGCAGCGGCCCGATCTTCGCGATCTCCTCCTCGGTCAGCCCGACGGTGAGGAACTGCGACAGCGTCCGGCCGCCCGGCCCGATCACCCCCAGAGCGGCGTACTGCGCGTCGACGAGCAGCGCGGCGGCCTCCACGATGCGCCGCAGCACCTGCGACAGGTCCAGCTCCCTGCCCACCGAGACGACCGCCTCCAGCAGGCTGTGCACCCGGTCCCGGGTACCCCTGGCCGCATTGATGCGCGCCTGGAGCTCCTCCAGCAGCTCGTCGAGCCGCATCTGAGGCATCCGCGACAGCGGCTCCTCCACGCTCACCGCGTCCTCCTCCACCGTCACCCGCTCGATGCGACCAGCGTATCGGCCGCCCACCGCCGGCCCGGCTGTTGTTCAACCAGAGGGTGCGGTAGCGCCCGCACGGAAACGGGCCGGAATACGGGACCACCCACTCGTGCGGAGGGACCCCGGTCAGGTGGCCCTGCACCCACTGGTTGCCGCGCAGCTCGTCGGAGCGTAGACCCCGCCCGTCGGCAGGAAGCATTGGAGGGCCTGATGAGCCGCATTGTCAGTGCGGTGCGCTTCACTGTCCGCCATGGAGCTCACGCAAGCGGCCGTCAACGACCTTCTGGCCCGACTCGGCCCGGAGGACAGCCACATGTACCTGCCGGGCGATCTTGACCCGCGGGACCTGACCGACCTGCTCTCGGGCAGGTACGGCGCCCCGCGCACCCTCGTCCTCGACGGCTTCACCGATCCGACGGTCGACGATTCCAGGGGCGCGGCTCTCCTCGTCCCCTTCGAGGACCGCGCCGTGACGCTACGGGCGTGGGCGTACGGGGATCAGTGGGTCGGCGCGGGTACGGCGCGGGACGCCGAGGGGACCGAGCGGTCGGTGCTGGTGATCGCACACCGAGAGGTGCCCGAACCCTTGGGTGTCGCTCCGGAGGAGGACGAGGACGAGGACGAGGACATCGACTGGATGGAGCGGCTCAGATTGATCACCGGCTGGACCCGGTCCGACCAGCGGCCGGACATTGACTGGGCGGATATGGAGTCCCGCCTGGGCACCGCGCTGCCGAGCGACTACAAGCGCATGGTCGAGACGTTCGGCAAGGGCGCCTTCGACGGATTCCTGGACCTGAACCAGGAGCCGTGGACGGACCTCAGGGAGGACGGCCTGCTCATCTGGGCAGGTACGGAGCACGAGAACCTGTATTGCTGGAGGGCCGACGGCGGCGACCCCGACCGCTGGCCCGTCGTGGTCCGGTCCTTCGACGGTGAGGACGTCCCCTTCGACTGCCAGGCCGCCGAGTTCGTCTGCCGCGTCCTCATCGACCCGCACCACCCGTTCACGATGGCCCGCTTTTTCGACACTCACTGGTTCATGAACTACGGGTAGAGCCACCGACCTTACGCCGGTGGCACGGTTGTCGTTGGCTGCCTCGCGCTCTCCGTACCGGTGCCCTCCTTGCCATTTTCGCGGCAGTCGTCACGGTCGTCGTCCTCCGTCATGACCTCCTCCCGCTTCCCGGGCGCCACGTGCTGATTTCCGGTCCCCGGCATCCGCTTGAGCGCCTGGCCCGGCAGATGCACTGATGGAGGCACAACACGTTTGCTCGCACTGCTGCGGCCTGGCAATCTTGAGGACGTTTTGATGCCGGCAACCGCATTTCGGTGCCCGGGTGCGACCTTGGCATCCACACGTCAGGGAGCCGGTATCGATGCGACAAGAACAGGGGAACCAGCCATGGTGGAACGCGGCTCAGCCGAGGAGTACATGGACGGGTACGCCCACATCCTCGCCGACGCCTGCGCCACCGGCAGACGTCTGAACCGCGACGAGGTGGCAGCGCTCCGGTCACAAGGGGAGCGGGCCGCCGAGGCCGGCGTCGGCCTGCGCCTCTTGGTGCGCGCCCACCTCTCCGCCGCCCAGGACGTACGGGGCGGCTTGCGCGGAGCGGCCGCCGACCACCTGCTCGCAGCGGTGGAGCAGGCCGTCGACGCCTTCGCGGAAGGCCACGAGCGGGCCCAGCGGCTCGCGATCCGCCAAGAGGAGGCGACCCGCCGCGAGTTCATCGACGACCTGCTCCACGGCCGGAGCGACCTCGGCCGTCTCGCCGAACGAGCCGAGCGGTTCGGGCTGTTGCTGTCACACGCCCACGCGGTCGCGGTGGCGCAGGGAACGGAGCCGTACGACGACGGCTACGCGGCCACCCGCAGCATCGAGGCGCTCCTCGGGGCCCGTTTCGGGGACCGCCGGATCCTGCTGACCACCAAGAACGGCCGCCTCATCTGCGTCGCGCCCGGCGACCAGGCCGACGTACTGGCGTTGTTCGCCAAGCAGGCGTACGCCGCGACCGACGGCGGCCGTGTCGCCATCGGGCGCCCCCACCCTGGCGTCGGCGGAGTCGTCCACTCCTATGAAGAGGCGCTCAACGCCCTTGACCTGGCCGAGCGCATGGACCTGGAGGAGCCGGTGCTGCACGCTGCCGACCTCCTCGTATTCCCGGTCCTCACCCGCGACCGTCAGGCCATGGCCGACCTCGTGCGCAGTGTGCTCGGCCCGTTGCGGCAGGCCCGTGGCGGCGCGCAGCCGCTCCTCGACACCCTCACCGCGTACTTCGACACCGGGTGCGTGGGCGCCGAGGCCGCCCGGCGCCTCTCCCTGAGCGCCCGGGCCATGACGTACCGGCTGGAGCGGATTCGCCGGCTGACCGGCGCCGACCCCGGCGATCCCGTCCACCGCTACACGCTCCAGACCGCTGTCATCGGCGCCCGCCTGCTGGACTGGCCGAACCAGGAGCTCTGAGGGCAGCCAGCGGGCTTCTTACTCAGTCGCCGATTTCGATCTTTCCGTTGTGCGGTGCGGTCGCTCCTGTCTCATGGGCCGCCGTGACCCCGGCGGTCCGGGTGGTGACGCCCTTGAGCAGTTCCGCAAGGTCTACGCCCGTGGCGGAGCCGAGCAGCTCCATCCCCTGGGCGACGTTGTCGGTGACCGTGCGCGTCAGCTTGCTCGCGCCGTCGGTGGAGATGACCGTCATCTTGTCGATCGCAGCCAGTGGTTCGGCTGCCTTGCCGACGACCTGCGGCAGGACCTCGACCAGCATCTGGAGCACCGCCGCGTCACCGTACTGGGCGAAGGCGTCGGCCTTCTTGCGCATGGCCTCGGCCTCCGCCGACCCTCGGGCGGCGATCGCGGCGGCCTGTGCCTCGCCCTCGATGCGTACGGCGTCGGCGAGCGCGGCCCGGTGGGCCTTCTCGCCCTCACCGGTCAGCCGGGCACGCTGCGCTTCCGCCTCGGCCTCCTTGACCTGAGCGACACGACGCGCCTCGGCCTCCTGCTCGGCCTGGTAGCGGGCCGCGTCGGCCGGCTTGCGGACCCTGGTGTCGAGCTCCCGGTCGGTCAGCGCGGCCTGCCGCTCGGCGACCTTCTCCTGTTGGCTGAGGATCTCCTGCTGCCGGTCGGCCTCGGCCAGGGGGCCGGCGGCGGCGGCCTTGGCAGCAGCCTCGTCCGTCTCGGCCTTGATCTCGGCCTGCTTGAGCGCGAACGTCCGCTGGGCGATCGCGATCTCCTCCTCGGCCTTCAGCCGGGCCTGCTCCGACGCCCGGCGGGCGACCGCCTCGGCGATGTCCGCCTCCTGCTTCGCGCGGGCCGCTTCCGGGCGACCGAGGTCCTCCAGGTAGGAGCCCTCGGTCGTGATGTCCTGGATCTGGAAGGCGTCCAGGACCAAGCCCTGGCCGGAGAGGCTGGCCTCGGCCTCTTCGGCGACCTGTCCGGCGAACGCGGCCCGGTCCCGGATGATGTCCTCGACGGACATCCGGCCGACGATGGACCGCAGTGCACCGGACAGCACCTCCTGCGTGAAGCCGACGATGCCGTCCTGTTGCATCAGGAACCGCTGGGCGGCCGCCCGGATCGAGTCCTCCCCACCACCGACCTTGACGATGGCGACACCTTCGAGGTTGGCCTTCACGCCGCGCAGAGTGACCGCGCCGCGGACGGCGACGGGTATGTGACGGGAGGAGAGGTCGAGAGTGAACTTCTGCTGGACGAAGGGCACGACGAAGACCCCGCCGCCGACCACGACCTTCTGGCCGCTGTTGTCGGTGAAGACGCGTCCCGTCTCGGGGTCGGTGGACTTCTTCCCCCGGCGTCCCGTGATGATGAAAGCCTCGCTCGGACCTGCGACCTTGTACCGCGTGATCACGACGAGGGCGAGCAGTACGAGGAGTACGACGACTCCCACCACTGCGACGACGACCGGACTCATGGCGTATCCCTCCTGCCTTCCCGAGGAGGGCAGATCGATGGGCGTGGTCTATGGGGAAGGGTGAACAGGCCCGTCAGCGCTCGACGAGACGTACGCGAACCGAAGTGGGCGACAAGGTTTCCTCGACCCACACCTCGGCACCGCGCCGCACGGGATCGTCCGACTTGGCGGCGAACTTCACCGGCTGGCCGGCCACCCTGAGCAGCACCTCGCCGTAGCCGTCCGCCGGGATGGCCGTGACCACGGACCCGGCGATGCCGATGAGGTCGCTGCCACGCGGGGCGGCTGCGCTCCGGTCCCTCATGAGGCTCCGGCTCAGTCGCCAGGTCAGCCACCCGGCGCCGATGCCGGTCAGCGCCCCGACCGCGGTGGCCGGGCCCGCACCCAGACCGGTGCTGCCGAGAACGATCGCGCCCGTGAAGCCCAGCATCGAGACGAATCCGGCGATGACCGGCAGCGACAGCCAGCCGTCGAAGAGCCCGCCCAAGGCCCCGTCGAAGAAACCTTCCAGCACTCCGTCCAGGACGAGCGAGGCAGCGAGCAACACGATCCCCGCTGTGCCGAGACCGAGAAACAAGCCCATACGCACCTCCCCGCCGCGGGGTGATCCCCGAGGTAACCGGATGATCCCACCCGCCCCACCAGCATTCATTGCCGACCACCGGCAGTCTTTTACGCCTCCTTGATGCCGACCTCGTGCGCCGTGGGCGCCTGCGTGTCGCGGTCGGTTCAGCGATCAACGTCACGCACCGCTCGGGCTTCCCGCACATGGTGCAAGCCCGGCAGTTCGGCCAGGCCCTGGCGGCCGGAGCCGGTATCGACCTGACCCGGCCCTACCGGGTGGTCGCACAGGGTGGGTCGTAGGGCAGGGGGACGACGTACCGGCTCCATTGCTGCCGGGTCAGGGCGCCGGAGCTCCCGGCGCAGATGCGGCTGATGGCGGACTCGACGTTCAGGTCCCAGAGCGTGGCCACGCCGTCGTCGGTGGTGGCGGCCAGGGTACGACTGTCCGGGCTGAAGGCCAGGACGGCGACGAATCCGGTCTCCACGGTCAGCGGCCCGCCGATGGCGGTGGGGTGGTCGGGATCGGAGACGTCCCACAGGTGGATGGTCCCGCTGCCGGTGTGGCCGGCCGCCGCGAGGGTGCGCCCGTCCGGGCTGAAGGCCACCGACCACAGGCTGCCCCCGGGTACGGTCAGGGGGCTGCCCCTGCGCGAGAGGCGGTGGGGGTCGGTGGCATCCCACAGGGTGACGGTGCCGCGACTGTTCCCGGTGGCGAGGGTGTGGCCGTCCGGACTGAACGCCACCCAGGTGCTGGTGGCGGTCGGCTGGTCGATCGGCTGCCCGATGCGGACCCCGGGGGCCGTCGTACTCCACAGTCCGACCGTGCCGTTGCTGCCGTCGCCGCCGGCCGCCAGCATCGTGCCGTCACGGCTGAACGCCAGCGACATGACGGACGACGTACGGGAATTGGAGATGCCGGCCCGGGAGACCGGGTGTGCGGGGTCGCTGACGTCCCAGAGGGCGATGCTGCCGGACCTGTGGTCGCCGGCCGCGGCCAGGGTCTTGCCGTCGGGGCTGAACGCCAGCGCGAAGATGAGCCCGCCGGCCCCGGTGAGGGTTTCACGGAGGCGAACGGGACGGCCGGGGTCGGTGGTGTTCCACAACGTGACGGTGCCGCCGCTGTCGCCCGCGGCCAGGGTGCGGCCGTCCGGGCTGAACGCCACGGCGTCGACCGGTTCGTCGGGGCCGGTGAGCGGATCACCGCGGGGAACGGGGTGATTGGGGTCGGCGGTGTTCCACAGCGAGACGGTGTTGTTCTGGTTCCCGGCGGCCAGGGTCCGCCCGTCGGGGCTGAACGCCACGGATGCCACGTTCCCGCCGGCGCCGATGATCCGGGTCGGCGGCAGATTCCACAGATCGACGTTGCCGTCGGTGTTCCCGGCGGCGAGGGTACGGCTGTCCGGGCTGAACACCACCTCGGTCACCGCGTCGCCGGGACCGGTCAGCGGCCGGCCCAGAGGGCCGATGGCCTTGGGATGGGTGACGTTGTACAGATGGATGGTGTGGTCGGCGCTGCCGGCCGCCAGCGTGTGACCGTCGGGGCTGAACGCCACCGACATGACGGACTGGGTGGGACCCGTCAGCGGCTTGCCCAGAGGGGCGGGGCGGCCGGGATCGGCGACCTTCCACAGGTGGACCCTGCCGGGGTTGGACCCGGCGGCCAGGGTGCCGCCGTCGGGGCTGAACGCCAGGGAGTTGACGTGGTGCCCGGCCTTGACGGAACGGCCGCGGCCGGGGCGGGCCGGGTCGGTGGTGTTCCACAGGCTGATGGTGCCGGCCTCGTCGTCGCACGCGGCGGCCAGGGTACGCCCGGTGGGGCTGAACGCGATGCGACCGGAGAAGACTCCGGGGCAGCCGAGGTTCAGGGGCGCTTCCGCGGGGTCGACGTCGTCGGGGCGGGTGACGTTCCACAGGCTGACGAGTCCGGCGTGCCATCCGGCGGCCAGGGTACGGCCGTCGGGACTGAACGCCAGCGATTCGACGGCCGTCGCGGCGTCGAAACCCTGAATGGCGGGAGCCTTCGGCCGGCCGAGCGGGACGGGGTGACTGGGGCTGGTCAGGCTCCACAGGTCGACGAATCCGCCGGAACCGCCGTCGCCCTTGTCACTGACGCGGCCCCCGACGGCCAGCACCCGGCCGTCCGGGCTGAACGCGAGCGACCGGATCGACGCCACGGAACGGCTCACGGATATGGGCCGGCCCAGCTCCACCGGACGGCCGGGATCGGAGACGTCCCACAGCCGGACGATGTTCCGGCGGACGTTCCCGGCCGCCAGCATGTGCCCGTCGGGGCTGTACGCCACGGTGTTCACCGCGCCCTGCGAGCCGGGCAGCCGGGTGGCCAGCGGTGTGTTCTTGGTGCTGATGAGCCGGGACGCCGCCTCCGCGGTCGGGTCCATGCGATAGGCGGTCAGCGCGAGTTGGGCGGACAGCGAGGGATCGGTCGGCGCCAGCTGTACGGACGCGGAGGTGACGGCGGCGTTGACGGCCTGGTCGCGGGCTCGCAGGGCCTCGGCCGCGGCGTCCCGGGCCCGGGACTCCTGCCGGAAGGCGAACACCGCGGTCAGCGAGGCGATCACGGCCAGGGCGGTGATGGTGGCGACCGCGGCGCGCCGGAGCCATTGCCCGCGCCGCTGGTGGTGGCGGGCGGCTGCCAGGAACGCCCGGGCGGCGGCGCTGAGTTCCGGCCCGTGCGTCCCGGCCCAGGCGAGTGCGGCTTCCAGGCGGTTGCCGCGGTACAGCGCGGCCGCCTCCCGGCCGGCCCGTTCCCAATGCGTGGCCGCCTCTTCGAGATCCTGCCGTACGAGGTTCCCGCTGCGGTCGTGCTCGATCCAGCCCCGCAGCCGGGGCCAGGCGCGGATGAGCACCTCATGCGTCATCACGACCGTGTCCTCGTCCCGGGTGAGCAGCCGGCCGCGGGTGAAGTCGTCCAGGACCCTGACGGCCGCTTCCCGGTCCGGCGCGTGACGCAGCAGCTCGTCGTACCGGACGCGCCGGCGGCTGTCGTCGGCATCGCGCCCCACGATGACGAGCCGCAGGAACACCCACCGCGCGACCTCCTGGCAGGGCGGCGGCAGAATGTCGTAGAGCCTGTTCGCCGTGGTGGCGATGGCGCCCTGGATGCCGCCGGTGACGCGGTAGCCGTCCACGGTGAGCGTGTGCCCGTGCCGCTGCTGCCAGGTGGCCCGCAGGGCGTGCGCGAGCAGCGGCAGCCGGCCCGTGGTGCTGGTACCGACCGGTCCGCCGACCGCGCCCAGGTCCGCCAGCAGCACCTCGACCAGGCCGTCCTCGACGTCGAGGCCCACGCTGCCGGCCGGGCGGCGGATCGCGTCCTTGAGTTCGTCCTCCACCATCGGTTCCAACAGGACCGGTCCGGCCCGCAGTGCCGCCCGGAGCTGCGGATGGGCCGTGCACGCGGCGTAGAAGTCCGCGCGTACCCCCAGCACCACGACCGCACCGCCCGTGGGCCGGGCCAGGCGGTCGAGCACGTCGATGAGCCACTGCCGGTCGGTCTCGTCGCCGCAGGCCGTGAAGATCTCCTCGAACTGGTCGACCACGACGACCAGTCCCGCGGGCGGGGCGTCCCCGGCGGGCGCCGGGTCGCCGGCCCCGGTGATCTCGCGCAGTTCGGCGAGGCACCGCTCGGGATCGGCCCGCCACGCCTCTGCCGTGCTCCGGGCGGCCCCGGCGTCGAACCCGGCGGCGGCGGCCAGCGCCAGGGCCGGGGACGTCGTCGGGGTCAGCAGCAGCCGCGGCCATGTGCTCGAACCCGCCACCGGAAACCGGCCGTCGTCCAGGGCCGGCAGTACCCCGGCCGCGAGCAGGGACGACTTCCCGGCCCCCGAGGGGCCGATCAGCACCAGCGGGCCGCCCTTACGCATCCGGGCGTCCATCCGCTCGCACACGAGGTGGACCATGCGCTCACGGCCGTGGAACCACTGCTTGTGCTGCGCGCCGAACGGGGCCAGGCCCGGGTACGGGCACAGCACTCGGTCGGCTCCGGGGCCGGGCACGGTTCTTCGCCCCTCGGCGCCGTAGCGGACGTGGAGGTCTCGGCCGGCCTGGAAGACGCTGCCGCCGCCGGTCGCGCTCGCCTCCTGCCGTTTCGGCTGCCAGAGGGGCGGCCCGTCGGGGGACGGGGCGCCGGTGCCGCGTTCCGTCACGCCTGTCCGCCTCTGGTGACGGTCATGTCCCGGCCCGCCAGGTAGGCGTCGCCGCCGGAGACATGTGCCTCCATCGTCATCGAGCCCGTGATCAGCTGTTCCGGGGCTCCGGCGGAGCGCGGTTCCCCGCCGAGCAGCGCGCGCAGCTCCTCGACGGCGTCCGGCCGCGTGGCCATGAGCCGGACGATGCGGGCCTGCCACTCGGCGACCAGCATCCCTTGGAGCTCCTGCCCGTCACCGGTCCGCCGTGCCTGGAGCAACTCGCCCCTTGCTTCGCCGAGTTCCTCCTCGACGCGCTCCGGGTGCGCGGACCGCCACAGCGACAGGACCGAGGACTTGACCGCGGCCCAGCCGTCCGTCGCCAGCAGATCGATCAGACGCGCCGCGGCCACCGATGCCAGGCCGGCGAGTTCCACACTCGTCTCCATGCTTCTCCCCGTTCCTTACCGTGCGTGGGCCGCGATCGCGGTCATCGTCAGGTGCGAGGCGACGAACACGCGGTCGCCGCCCACCGTCCACAGGAACCCCACGTCCGGCTGCCCCGGGTCGCTGTATCTCCACCGGGCTCTGCCGGTGGCCGCGTCGATGGCCCACAGCGTCTTGGCGCTGTCGGTGGCGAAGACGGTGTCGGCCGAACACTGCGCGCTCTTGCCGGAGATCCTGAGGGAGGCGTTGAACATGGTGGAACCGCCCGTCTCGCTCGCCCCGTCGAGCCTCGCGACCCACCGGGGCGTACCGTCGGCGGTGGCCAGGGCGGCCAGGTCGCTGCCGACGGGTACGTAGACGGTCGCACCGTCGAGGCCGGCGAACGGGGCGCCGATCCGGACCCGGTCCCCGCTCTTCGACTCGAAGCGCTGATGCCACTTCTCGCTGCCCGTGGCCGCGTCGACGGCGAACAGCGTGTCGCCGTCGCCGCCGGCGAACAGGAACAGCCCGGCGGCGTAGCACGTCAGCGGCCAGCCGGTGGTGAAGTAGAACCCGCCGTACGGGACGGACACCTTCCAGCCGCGGGCGCCTCGTCTGCCGGCGTCGATCATCTGGACGCGGCCGGGCTTCCTCGCCGGTACGGCCGAGGTGGCCAGCAGGCGAGAACCGGTGGGTGGCACCAGCACGTTGTTGATGTCGGTGCCCTTGACCCGCCACAGTCCCTTGCCGGTCGCGGCGCTGAACGCACGGATGTAACCGGTGGTCGGGGACGTGGACGAGTACGACCCGTCCAACACGCTCATCGTCCCGCATACGTACACCGTGTTCCCCGCGACAGCCACATAGGTGCTCCGGTACATCGCGGTGGGCTTGCCCCCGCCGGATTCGACCTCGGCCATCCTGGTCGCCCACTTCGCCTTCCCACTGGCGGCGTCGAACGCCGCCAGCAGGCCCGACTGATCGGGGGTGTCGCAGAGCAGGTAGAACACTCCGTCCGCGTACGCCGTCGGGTACTTGAAGCTGGTCGTGCCGTATTCGTTGACCGTGTTGAGCCCGGGGAATTTGGATTTCCCGGTCGCGGCGTCCAGGAAGGACGTGGCGGTGTCCGTGACCACCATGACCACCTTGCCGGAGGCTTCCAGGCAGGTGGGGGCGTGTTTCCCGGCGCGCGACCATGCCTTGACGGCGTCGGGTCCGGCCAGCACGAGCGCTTCCGGTCCGTCCGTCGGGGACGGCGACGCGGAGGAGGCCGGGGAGCGCACACCCGGCGGAGTGGCCGGCCGTGCGGTGGGTCCGGGCCCGCCGGCCCGGCCGCCGGGCGTCGGCGACGGGTCGCCGGTGAAGGCGAGTGCCGCCGCGGTCCCGCCGAGTACGGCCGCGCCCCCGGCCAGACCGATGAGCAGCTTCCGGCGGCTGACACCCGCGCCGGCGGCGTTCACCGGCGGCGGGGGTAACGCCGTGCCCCGGCCTCCGACCCCGGCGGACGCCGATCCCACCGCCGCGGTCGCGGCGGCCATGTCGGCGGTCACCGCCGGCGGCAGCCAACTGCCCGCGGGGGCCGGAAGGTCCTGACGCCTCAGGTACTCGACGAGTTGCTCCGCGGTGGGACGGTCCGGCGGGTCCGGGTACAGGCAGCCGCCGATCACGTCGCGGAGCGACCCAGGGAGGGCGCCGGTGTCCGGCTCGCCCCCGGAAGCCGCGTACAGCACGGTCGACCCGAGGTCGAACATGTCGTCCGTCGGTGAGGGTGCCGGACCGCCGGTGGGCCCCGTGAGCCCCACGGCGGTGACGCGGGGCCCGTCCATGGTCAGCAGCACCGCGTCCGGGCTCACCCCGCCGTGGACCCTCCCGGCCGCGTGGATTACGGCCAGCGCCCGGGCGAGACCGTCGGCGAGCACCCGCAGAGCCGGTTCGGGCAGCGGACCGTGCCGGTCCACCGCCTGCCGGAGCGGCAGTCCGGCGGTGAACTCGGTCGCCAGCCAGGGAACCGGCGCGTCCGCGTCGGCATCCAGCACCGGTACGAGGAAGGCACCGGAGAGCGTCCGTGCCGCCTCGACGTCGGTACGGAACCGGTCCCGGAAGCCCGGCTCCGTGGCGAGTCCGGGTCCTATGACAGTGACCGTGACGAGCAGCCCGTCGTCCGTGCGGGCCGCGAAGACTTCGCTCCCGCCGACCGTGCTCTGCCTTCCGAGCAGCGTGTAGGGCCCGATCCGCTGAGTACCGCCTGCTCCGGGATGATCCATCGTCCGCCCCTCACGCCAGCCTGATCGTCTGGTCCCGGGCCGCCTGGTAGGCGCTGCCGCCGCCGGACACATGGGCCGTCATGGTCGTCGGCGGCACGGCATCCGCGGCCGGCGCCGTGCCGTGCCCGGGTTCTACGGGCGCACCGGCACCGGACAGCAGAGTGGTCACCGCGTCGACCAAGTGCGCGAGCCCGTCCGGCAGATGGGTCTCCGGGACGCGGAGGAACTGAAGGCCCGCCAGCTCCGCGATCTCGGCCGGCAGCGCGGAGGCGTCGGGCAGCATCGTCGCGTCTCCCAGGAGGACGGGGACGACGCGGTTTCCCGCCCGCAGAGCCGTCGCGATCTCCAGGCGGACCCAGTCGTGATCCCGGTCCAGGAGCCGCACACCGTCCTCGCCCCGCGCGTCGAGCCAGCCCGGCCCGATCAGTACGCACATGAGCTCGCACTCGGCGGCCTGCCGCCGCAGGATCCCGGCGAAATCGGCCCCGGGCGGAATCGACTGACCGGACTTGAAGATCTCGTCGGCACCCAAGCGGTCGGACAGCGCGCGGTAGACACGGTCTCGCATCCACCGGGAGTCCGGTTTGCGAAAGCTGAGGAAGATGCGCGGCACAATTGCCCCCTCTCCGGCAGGTCTTGCCTTCAGGAATCGTGTTCACCCTAGGGCTGGCGTACGCGCCAGGTGGCTATTCGCCGGGGATTGAATAGCGGCCGCGCGGCTCCGTACGCTGACTGGTATGGACCCGGTGGACGGCGCGGCAGGGACGGTCCCGACAGGGAGATCGGACGGCACCCGTCTGCCGCCGGGCGACTTCGGCGTCGTCCTGGCCACGCTCCGGGCACGCCGGGGCTGGAGCGTGCGCGAGTTCGCCCGGCGCGCGAACGTGTCCGAAGGGCAGATCTGCAATCTGGAGAGCGGGCTGCGCAACCCGACGCCCGCTGTGGCGGCGGCATGCGACGCGGCCTTCGGCACCGGCGGGGAACTCGTCGAGCTGGCCGGGGCCGGCCGCCGCGGCGCCCGGGCCGAGGGCGTCGTCGAGACCGTCGTCGAGGCCGGCCCCGTGGTCGCCGGGTATGAGCGGGTCCTGCGGGAGCTGAAGGACATCGGCAGATCGACCGGACCGACGTTCGTCACCGCTTCGATGAAGTCGATCACGCGGATCCTGACGGACGCCGGTTCGCACGCCGTAGGTGAGCAGCGTGCCGAGATCTGGCTACTGGCGTCGAGGTTCGCCGAATACACGGGGTGGATGGCGCAAGAGGCGGGAAATCCCGCCGAGGCGCTGCGCTGGACGAGTCTCGCTGTCCGCTGGGGCGCGCACGGCGGGGACGAAACGGTGGCCGCGTACGCCCTGGTCCGCAAGGCGTTCATCGCCCAGCACCGCGGTGACACCTGTGCGGTGATCCGCTTCGCCGACCAGGCGGCCGGGCACCCGGCGGCCACCCCGGTGATCCGCGCGCACGCCGCGCGACGCGCCGCCCAGGGGCATGCGCGCCGTGGCGACGCGGAGGCCTGCCGGGAGGCACTGGAGCGGTTCAGAAGCCACGCCGCCGAGGTCATCGACGACCCCGAGGCCATCGGCGACCGGACCCCGCATTGGGGCCCGCGCATCGAGAAGGGCAACCTTCGGCTCATCGAGGCGTCCTGCATGCTCAGCCTCCATCGCTTCGAGCCCGCCGCCGACCTTTTCGCCGCCGAGCACCGGCCGGCCGTCCCGGCGGACAGCAACTCCCGAGCCCGCTTCGCGGTTCGGCGGGCGACAGCCCTGGCTGGCGCCGGCCGCCTCGACGACGCCTGCCAGATCGTCGAGACGACGCTTCCCGTGGTCGAGCGCATCGACTCGGCCACCGTCCGCGCGGAGCTGGGCCGTTTCGTGGAACAGGCCCGGACCAGGAGAGCCGGCCCGGGCCAACTCGCCCTCATCGACGCGTCGGCCGCCCTCGCGGCCGGCTCACAAGTGAGCGGTATCAGCTCGTCGGGCGAGGGATGACCCTCGTGTTCGTTCGCGCGGAGGACAGCGAGGAAGGCATGCGCGAGCATGGCCAGGGTGACCCAGCGGGACCAGGACGGGTAGCGGCGGACGGTGCTCGTCCAGGGCCGCCAGGCCCTTGCCGGACTGGAAAGACTTCTCGACCCGCCACCTTGATCCAGCGACGCGCACCAGGGTGGTCAGCGGCACTGCGGCAGGCGAGTAGCAGCGGTAGTGTGCATGTTCGCCGGTGCTGCGGTTGCTGCGGATCAGCAGCTGCCGGCTCCCGGGCCGGGGATCGGTGAGGTCGATGACGGCCCAGTCGTAGAAGCGGTGGCCCTTGGCTCCGGCCCCACCGGACAGCTTCTGCCAGGCCCTCTTGGGCACCTTCCTGGCCAGCATGTCGGCGTGAAACCTCCCGGCGCCTGTGGTGACTTCGTGCGAGCAGGCCACCGCGAGGACGTAGCCGGTGCCGCGTTCCTCCAGTGCGGTGCGCAGCCTCGGGTTGCCGCCGTAGACCTCGTCTCCGGCGCCCCAGGCGGCCCGATGGCGGGCGTCGAGGAATCGGGTGACCATGCGGGCGGCCGGCTCCGGCTTGGTCGCGAACTCCGTATTGTCATCGAGGCCGGCGGCCCGGCAGCGGTCGGCATCGGAGGCCCAGGAACGCGGAACTAGAGTTCCCGGTCCACTGCGGCGTGCCCGCGGCGGCCGGGCGTAGACCAGGTAGACGACGACCTGGGCGTTCTCGATCCTGCCCGCCGTGCCGGTGTACTGCCGCTGGACTCCAACGGTGTCGGTGCCTGTCTTCACGTCGCCGGTCTCGTCGACCACCCGCACCGCCTCGTCGTCGTGCAGATGCTCCACCACGTAGTCACCCACCTCGTCGCGGACTGGTCGGCATCCCACTCCGCCCTCCCGAGCAGGTGCTGCATGCCGTCCGGGGTCCTGTCCCCGGCCCACTCGGCGATGGTCCAGCAGCTCTTGCGCGGCAGGTCCGACAGCAGGCCGAGTACCGACTTCCGGGCCCGGCGTCGGGATTCGACCCGTGTGAAGCGTCCCGCTATCCGGCTCATCATGCCCTCGAACGCCTCCTGCCAGCAGGCAGGGTCTACGCTGTGACCTGCGGCCACTGCATGATCGTTTGTCTTCACACACCGGTGATCAACCGTGGCCGCACCCGTCTCCACACCGCGTCAGGTCACGCAGCGTCTGCCTGCCGTCCTGTGTATCGGAGGGCTTGTGCAACGTGGCGAAGTCTGGTGGATCCAGTTCGACGAGCGCAGGTTGGTCGTACTGCTGTCAGGAGACGACGCGTCCGGGTTCCAGGTGATGCAGGTCGTCGCTCCGGCGGGCCTCGACATCAGCGGTCTGGGCATCGAAGTGACGGTCGGCGCCGGTGAAGGGCTGCCGATCGAAGGCGTGCTGCGGCTCGCGTTCCCACGTCCGGGCTTCACCCCGTGCACGTGGCTGACCACCGTGTCCCGCGACGACCTGATGGAGCGGGCGGCCGTCCTGTCCTCCAGGAAGCTCAGCGAGATCGACGATGCCCTCCGACTCGCTGAACAAGCACAGGAGCTGACCCCGGCAACGACCGCGAAGCTCAGCGAGACAAGGGACGCCCTCCGTCGCGGTGAACTCGGGTAGACGGAGAAGGAGCCGACGCCCGCGACGGCATGGGCGATCTCGGGCGAGATGATCCACGCTGGACACCTGCCGCCTCGACACCCCTCACCATCGAGATCACGGTCTACGGCTGGGGTACTAGTGGCCGCTTACGATGTGAAAGACACCCGTCCATCGCTCGTCGAGCAAGCAGGCGTTCATCGATTTGACCCGTGTCTTGTGATCGGGGTGGTTGCGCCACTCCCCCAGGGATTCGAAGCTCGCCCATTCGCTGGTGAGCAACCATTGATCCGGGTCGTCAACGGAGCGGCACAGCTGTTCATTGACGTGTCCGGCAGACCGCTGGGCGCAATCGAGCACGCCCTGATAGGCCTGCAGGAATTCCGCTTCCATTCCCTCTTGCATCCGGAGCAGCCGGATCACTCGTACGCGTTGTGTCATGACGGGTTCAGGGCGATGGGCAGTTCGGCCAATCCGCGGAAGGCGGGGAATGGTACGGTCAGCCACCGCGCGTCTTCCGGCGCTCCTGCCAGAGCCATTCGAGGGTAGCGCGTGAAGAGCGTAGCGAGGGCGATTTGCATCTCCATGCGGGCCAGCGGTGCCCCGATGCAGTAGTGGGGACCGAAGCCGAACGCGAGATGGCTGCCTTGAACGTTCGGGCGCTTGACATCCATTTGGTTCGGCGCGTCGAAAACGTCGGGATCGCGGTTGGCGGCGACCAGCGAAATCTGAACGAGCGCCCCCTTGGGGATGAGGGTGTCGCGGATCACGACGTCTTCTTTTGCATAGCGGAATGTCGAGTTCTCGACAGACCCTTCGAACCGGAGGATCTCCTCGAGGGCTTGACCGATTGAGGCCTCGTCCTGGAGCGCCAGGCGCTTTTGCTCGTCCTGAGTGAGCAGGTGGTAAACGGCGTTGCCGATCTGGTAGGCCGTCGTCTTGTGTCCCGCGAAGAGCAGGACCCATGCGGTCGAGACGAGTTCGCTGTCTGTGAGTGCGCCGTCCTGGTCCTTCGCGGTGACGAGTGCACTCAGGAGGGCGCCGTCCGGCTCCTTCCGCTTGCGGGCGATCAGGTCGACCAGGTAGTCGCGGAGGTTTCCCTCGGCCAGTTCCAGCTTCTTCCTCGCCTCGGGACCGAATCCGGTCCGCGCGACAGTGCTCGACCATTCTTGCGCTTTGCCGCGTTCTCCCTCCGGGACACCGAGGAGTTCGCAGATCACGTGCAGCGGGAGCGGGAAGCAGAACTCTGGAAGGAGGTCGATGAGCTCATTTGCCGAGCACCTGTCCAGCAGGTCGTCGGTGATCTGCTGAATGCGCGGGCGCAGTGATTCCACCCGCCTTGGGGTGAAGGTGCTGCCGACGATCCTCCGGAGCCTGGTGTGCTTAGGAGGGTCCGAGAAGAGCATGTTGTCGTCCAAGGCGATCGACGAATCACCGAAGATGCGGTGATAGGCGTCAATGGCGCCGTACATGTCCTTGCTCAGACGAGGGTCGGCCAGGGCGGCGCGTGCGTCGTCGTACCTGGTGATGAGGTAGGTCTCCACCCCATGCGGAGGCGACAGCGGGCAAACCGGGGCTGCCGTGCGGAGCGCGGCGTAGACGGGATGTGGATTGGCGCGGAATTCCTTGGTGCAGGCCGCGGCCGCGGCCGCGGCCTCTTCCGGCGTCATTTCGTCAGAGGTGGTCAACGCTTGCGTCATGCTTGATCCCGGGGTTCGAGCTGCCGGCTGCAGCGGTGAGGCACGAGTCCATTCCGGAGCGTCCTCTGACGACTGAGGTGCGTTCCGTTGGCCAGTGGCACGGTTCCCCGTCCACCGCGGCGGCTAAACGCCACTAAGCCATACGTGTGGCGCCTCATTGGCGTTGCAGATTTCCGTTGACTCGGTCGGCCCAACACTGGGCGCGCCTCGGCGGCTGCTACGGGTCTCACCTGATAATCAATCACGACCAGGCCGGTCCCCCTTCGCGGCGAGACACCGCTAGACGGGAAGGAAACAAGTGAGCGGACGCGCAGAGGAATCCGTACCGGTTCTCATCGTGGGAGGGTCCCTGGTCGGGCTTTCAACCTCGGTGTTTTTGGGGCGGCTTGGTATCGCGCACATGCTGGTGGAGCGACATGCTGACACCTCGACGCACCCGCGTGGCCGCGGAAACAACGTGCGCACCATGGAGATTTTCAGGACTGCGCAGTTGGAGCCACGCATTCGAAATGCCGCTTCGGCTCTGGCCGGTAACGAGGGCGTACTACAGGTCGACACACTCACTGGCGAGCGCCGCCGCTGGATCATTCCAGACATCTCCGCCGGCATCGATATGTCTCGGGTCAGCTCGTCGAACTGGTGCCTGTGCAGCCAGAATGATCTCGAGCCGGTATTGTTGAGCGCTGCTCGCGAGCAGGGGGGTGATATTCGCTTCAGTTCCGAGCTGCGCTCTTTCGGACAGAGCCCTGAGGGGGTTCAGGCGGAAGTGTTGCATCGGGATACCGGCGAGATCTATACCGTCGCTGCAGACTTCTTGGTGGCCGCCGATGGACCTCGCAGCCCCGTCCGTCGGAGCCTTCGAATCGGCCAGTCGGGAGCCGGCAACCTGTTCAACGCTGTCAGCATCACCTTCCGCAGCAAGGAACTCAAGAACCACATCGGGGATAAGCGGTTCATTGTCTGCTATGTCACCGACCCGGTCGGTGAGGGGGCTCTGCTCCCTGTGGACAACGAGGAGCGATGGGTGATCCATGTTCCCTGGCACCCTGAGCGCGGTGAGACCCTTGAGGACTTCAGCACGTCTCGATGTGAGGCGCATATCCGCGCTGCCGTCGGGGTTTCAGATCTCGATGTGGAGATCACTGGCAAGGCTCCTTGGCACGCTTCGGACCGTGTGGCGGACAGCTACGGACAGGGACGGGTTTTTCTGGTTGGCGATTCGGCACACGAGATGCCACCCACCGGCGCATTTGGCTCCAATACCGGCATTCAAGACGCCCATAATCTTGCCTGGAAGCTGGCCGCAGTACTCCGTGGACATGCAGGCCCTCAATTGCTTGACACTTACCAGCAGGAACGTCGGCCGGTTGCCGTTGCCACAAGCGCGCGGGCATCACTGCAGGCAGTCGAGGAGCAGCACCCGGGGTTCAATTCTGCTGGGGGCCCCAGCAACGGGTCGGCGGACCTCCTGACCGTCGCACTCTGCTACAGGTACGCGTCGAATGCTGTCGTGGGCGCCTGCTCGGAGCGGCCGGTAGTCCCTCACGCCTTCGAGCTCGGAGGCCACCCGGGTAGCCGGGCACCTCATATGTGGGTGCGCAAGGGGGGTGTCAAGCTTTCCACCCTTGATCTTTACGAGCGTTCGTTCGTCGTTCTTGCCGGCCCCAAGGGCCATGCATGGCGGAATGCAGTCGAGAAGGTCTCGAAGGAGACGGGGGTCCCTGTCGAGGCGTATCTCGTGGGGACTGGGCCTGATCATGACCTTGTTCCGGAGACGGACACCGAGTGGGGAAGGTTGCATGGTGCGGCTGAGGACGGTGCCGTCCTCGTCCGCCCCGACGGTTTCGTCGCATGGCGCGGGGAGGTGGGGATGCCGCATGCGGATCGCGTCTTGATGAGCGCCCTGCAGACGGCGCTTTGCCGAAGCTGAAGTATGCCCTTGCCGTTCGAAAAGAAGGCCTCATCCATGAACTTGCTGCATACCCCGGACGTGGGCCGCGTGGACGTCCACCATCATTTCACCGCGCCGGCCTGGCTGGACTGGGCAGAGCAACGCGGCGTCATCGACCGCGGCAGACTTCCGTGGTGGACGCGCTGGGATCTGAACACAGCCCTCGAGGTCATGGACAAAACAGGCATCAGTACTGCCGTCATGACGGTCGCGATGCTCGGGAGGATGCGCGACCGCGAAGAGCGGCGGGAGAGCACGCGTGTCGCTTTGCAGGCAGCGGCTGACGTCGCTGGGGAACATCCCGCACGCTTCACCTTCTTCACTCCGGTCTTCCTCGATGACCTGGAGCTCTCCCTGTGGAACCTGCGCTACGGCATCGACGAACTGGGTGCTGTCGGGGTAAGCACGAGAACGAGCATGGACGGCGTGTTTCTCGGTGACAGCGCACACGACCGCCTCCTCGCGGAGCTCAATGACCGGTCCGCGGTAATCAGCACACACCCCATGGAAGTTCCGGCGGGTGGCGGCACTACCGGGCTACCAGGCATGCCGCCCTTCGTGTGCGACTTCCTGATGGATACCACGCGTGCCGCCATCAACCTCATCCGGAACGGCACCCTCGACCGCTACCCCAATCTCACCTTCATCCTTCCCCACGGGGGCGGGTTCCTTCCCTACATGGCCGCCCGTCTCGAACTCTTCGGCGAGCACCTCACTCCCCGGATCGAACCGGGCCGGGTCCAGGATTACCTGCACCGGTTCTACTTCGATACGGCAGGCCCCATGTCCCCCGCATCCACGCCCACGCTGCTGGCCACCGTGGACCCCGGGCATATCTTGTTCGGCACGGACTGGCCGCCCACGCCCGCCCATGTCATCACCGACATCGCGGCACCAGCCCTGGACAACGACCCGGCCCTCTCCGATGAGCAGCTCCAGGGGATCAACCGGGAAAACGCCATGCGTCTGATGCCGGCGCTCCGCCGCTGACCCTCACTGCCCGACCGCCCTCGAACGAAGCCGCTGCCCGCAGGATGGACCACGCCGGCAGCGGCTGTCGGCTTCGCCCCTACTGTGGGCCCGCGTCTCGTTCCCAGCGGTAGAAGCAGTTCGCCATGGCGTCCTTCGGGCCGCGCCATGTCTGCGGGTCGTACGGACTGACGTAGGCTTCGAGCTTCTTGCTGATCTCACGGAACGCGGGGTGCTGCGCCACTCGTGCGACGGCGGGGCCTGGGTCCTGGTCGGCTTCGATGTAGTGCATGTACACATCACCGAACTGAAACAGGGACCGCCGGGTCACACCCACGAGGTGCGGGAGTTCGCCGCGATCGGACGCCGAAAAGACGTCAGCGATGGCGGGAGCGGAGTGCGGCGCCATCCGGGCGACAATCAGGGCGTGGTGCATGAGGACTCCTTCTGCGACCGAGTCGCTCAGGCGGGTGTCGTGGGTACGGTTCGCTGCTCGGCGGCGACCTGCTCGATCCGGTCGCGGATGAGGGCCATCTGGATGGGCGAGTTGCGGTTGATGATCTCCGTCATCCCGGCGTCGTCCACCGGAGCATCGGGCTTCATGGCGAAGTCCTGTGTCCAGTGCATCCGGGTACCGGCCGGCGTCTGTTCGTACTCCCACCGGATGTTCATGTACTGGAAGGGTCCGGGTTCGACCCGGCGGGCGTTCACGGTGAGCTTGTCGCGGTCGGTGACCCGTTCAGACACCCAGCTCCACACCGTGCCATTGGCATCGGGGTGCATCGTCAGTCGGAAGGTCACGGTGTCGCCATGGCGGGACAACACTTCCACGGCCGCGTACTCGCTGAACAGGTTCGTCCAGTTGTCGAGATCGTTGGTCATGTCCCATACGAGGTCGACGGGTGCGGCGATGGTGATCTCGTTTTCGGTGTGTCCTGCCATGTCAGGCTCCAGCCGTGAGGGTGCTGTTGACGAGGTCGAGGAAGTCTCGGGGGGTTTTGCAGCGATCCGCGTCGGCGGGAAGGGGCCGGCCGTGTCGATTCTCCAGTTCGCCTACGATGCCGAGGAGACCGAGCGAATCCAGCCCGAATTGGGCAAAGGGGGTGTCTGTGCGGCGCTCGAGTTCGTGCGGGTCGACGACGACGCCGGCGGACTTCTTCATCAGTGTGGCCAGCTCTTCGACGGTCAATTCGGGGTGCATGCGTGTTCTCCTTTGTGGGAGCCAGGTGCTGGAGTGTGCTGGAGTGGTGCCCGCGTAGCCGACCTGTTCAGGCGGCCGCTTCGGGGCCGCGGCGCAGTACCAGCGCCGCGTTGGAGCCCATGAGTCCCCGGCTGAGGACGAGAGCTGTGTGCAGATCTGCGGGGCGAGCCCTTTCGGTCACCAGGTCGATGTCGTGACAAACGTCGAAGACATTGGGGGTGGGCGGTACCTGGCCGTGCTCCATGGCCAGCACGGCAGCCGCGACATCCAGAAGCGGTGCTCCGCAGTAGGACCGGCCCGTACCGGTCTTGGGCGCCGTGACGGGCACGCGAGTGCTGTGCGAGCCGAAGGCGTCGGCGATGGCAAGGGCTTCGGCACGGTCCGCGTCCGCAACGCCCATCGCGTCGGCGAAGATGACGTCGATCTCCTCCGGTGCGCAGTCGGCCTCGGCGAGGGCACCACGAATGGCGTGGGCCAGACCTTCCCGTGAGCGATCCCAGCGTGAGGCACCGGTGAACGTGGCGGCATGTCCCGCCACGGTGGCGCGCACACGAGCGTTGCGTCGGCGTGCACTGTCGCTGTCTTCCACGACCAGCATCGCGCCCCCCTCGGCCGGCACGAAGCCACAAGCGGCCGAGGTAAAGGGGCGGTACGCGGTCGTGGGATCCTCCACGGTGCTCAGTTCGGGATAGCCGAGCTGGCAGACCATCGAGTAGGGAGCGAGCGGCGCTTCAGCAGCGCCGACCACGACCGCGTCGATGCCCCGCCTCACCAGCCGAGAGGCGTGGGCGACGGCGTCCAGACCGCCCGCCTCGTCGCTGGCCACCACCCCGCAGGGACCCTTGAAGCCGCTTCGGATGGAGATCTGGCCCGTGCTGGCCGCGTAGAACCAGGCAATGGACTGGTAAGGGCCGACGAAGCGGGATCCTTGGCCCCAGAGCTTTTGCAGTTCTCGCTGGCCGAATTCACCCCCGCCGGATCCGGCGGCGGTGACCACACCGACGGAGTACGGTGAGTCGACCGCCATGCTGCTCAGTCCCGCGTCTTCCAGGGCGGCGCTGGCGGCGGCCATGGCAAAATGTGTGAACCGGTCGGTCTGGACAAGGAAGGTCTCTTCGATCAGTCCTGAGGGGTCGAATTCTCGGACCTCGCCGGCGACGCGAAGCGGCAGGTGTCCGCATCCCTCCCGGGTGATCCGGTCCAGTACGCTCAGGCCTTCCTTGACCGACTTCCAGTAGGTTTCGAGCTCGAGTCCGTTGGGCGCGACCACACCCATTCCGGTAACCGCGGTGCGCCCGGTTCGCTGAGTCTTCATCGGTTTCTCCCGCCTGGTGCGGTCAGGAGCACCGCAGACTGAAATCCGCCGAACCCGCTCCCAACGGACAGCACATTGCGGAGCTTGCGGGGACGTGCGGTGCGCGGCACGTAGTCCAGGTCACACTCCGGATCCGGCTTTTCGTAGTTCGCCGTAGGCGGCACCACCTGGTGGGTCAATGCCAGCACGCAGGCGACGAGCTCGATCGCGCCAATCGCACCCAGTGAGTGGCCCACCATGGACTTGATCGAGCTCATGGGGGTTTCGTAGGCGTGTGCGCCCAAGGACCTCTTCACTGCCGCGGTCTCGTGACGGTCGTTTTGGCGGGTGCCCGAGCCGTGGGCGTTGACATAGTCGATGTGTGCGGGGTCCAGGCGGGCGTGGTCGAGCGCGTCGTCAATGGCCCGGGCCATCTCCAGCCCCTCAGCGGTCAGCCCGGTCATGTGGTACGCATTGCCGAAGGTGGCGTAGCCGCTCATCTCGCAGTAGATGTGTGCGCCACGGGCACGGGCGTGTTCAAGCTCCTCCAGCACAAGCACCGCGGCGCCCTCGCCCATCACGAATCCGTCCCGGCGGTCGTCGAAGGGCTTGGAGGCGTGGGCCGGGTCGTCGTTGTTCGGTGACGTCGCCTTGATGGCGTCGAAGCAGGCCATGGTGATCGGGGAGATGGGTGAGTCCGACGCTCCTGCGATGCAGATGTCCGCCCGGCCGTCCTCGACGGTGTGGAAGCCGTACCCCACCGCGTCAAGTCCCGAAGTGCAGCCCGTCGATACGGTCTGTACCGGCCCCTGGGCACAGAACCGTTCCGCGACAACCGAAGCCAGTGTGCTGGGCGAGAAGGCCAGATGCAGCTGCCGGCCGGCGGCGCGATGGTCCACATCCCATCGCTGCCCTCGTGCACTGACTTGGACGTAGTCGTTCTCCAGGCGAGTCGTACCTCCCACTGCGCTGCCGAGGGAAACGGCCACACGCCAGGGGTCCTCCCCGCTGAACTCGATGCCGCAGTCGCCTACCGCCTCCTCCGCCGCGGCGACGGCGAATTGGATGTACCGGTCGGCGCGTTCGACCAGCTCAGGTTCAAGCCCGTGCACGAGCGGGTCGAAGTCACATTCGGCCGCGATGCGGGAACGCAACCCCTCGGGGTTGAACAGCGTGATGCCGCGTGTCGCGGTACGGCCATTGGCAAGGAGGTCCCAGAACGCCGGCGCACCCACCCCGCCAGGGGCGACCACGCCTATGCCTGTGACCACCACTCGCCGGGTCACGACGGTGCCCCACGTCGTTCAGGCCGCACGTCCTCTTCCTGTACGACCGGATAGGGCTCCACTGACTCGCTCCCCTCCAATGTCTCCGTGTCGACATGGCCCAGGCTTGGCTTCGGCGCCAGCGGACTCAGGTGGAAGACCATGCGGGCGTCCTCGTCACCGATGTTGCGGAAGCGGTGCCGCATGTGCTTGGGGATCATGAGGCCTTGATCGGCACGGAGAGGAAACGTTTCGTCATCCAGATCGACCTCCAGCCGGCCGTTGACGACGTACACGAACTCCTCGGAGTAGGGGTGGTAGTGCTCGCTGATGCGTTCGCCCGGCCGCATGATGGCCAGGCCCATGAAACCGCTCGTGGAACCCACCGTGAGGGGGGTGAGCATGGTGTGCAGGCTGCCGCCACGCTTGCCGTTCGGCTCGGTGTCGCACAGGTCCACAATGCGCGGGCGCGTCTTGTACATGGTCCGTCTCCCAGTCGATCGGTCGGATTTGTCGGTCACTGTCCTCACCGCGTGGCCAGGCGGTCGGTAACCAGCGTCATGTCGACGTGCGCCAAGAGCCGGTTGGCATCTCGCTCGGTCGTGGGCGGTCTTTCCAAGCCCAGGGCGACACCGTCAAGCAGGCGCGCCAGTACGGTGGACTTCCTCGTGTTCTGGACACCAAGGACCCTGACCGCATCGGTCTCGGGGTCGCCCGACACGTCGATGAGACGGACGACGATGTCGTCTCGATGAAAAACGGTGCTGCGGTACACGGGACTCGCCGGGTCATCGGTGGCGGCCTCATCCAGCTGGGAGATCAGCCGGGCCAACACCATCCCGCAGCTTGCCCTGGCCGGGTAGTACAGGGCATGACGCCGCAAGTCGGCCGGCTGTTGTCCACCCCGAGCCACATGGTGCACGGCCGGCATGGCTGCGCGAGTGAAGAAGGCCCTGGCGGACTCCGGATCAGTCAGGTCCCTGCTCAGCTCCAGATGCGGATTGAGGGCTTCCTCAACGGCCCGCACCTCGGGCTGACGCGACACGTGGCGCAGCGCCGCCATCAGGTCGCCCTCCACCTCGACGGTGCGCACCACGCGGTTGCCGTGCATGAACAGCGTGGTACGACGCAGCCGGGTGACATCGTCCACACGCGACTTCGGTGGTGCGTACTCGGCGAGGATCTCCGCGACCTTCGACTCTGAACCCGGCTTCACAGTGAAGGTGAGTGCGTGGCGCGTTACCCCATCGCCCACCCGCGGGGCGATGCGCACGTCATGATCGGGCGCGGCAGCGGCCGGTTGGGCCTTCCCGGTCTCGCGGAGAATGCTGTACCGCATCGACCGGAGGTCGCGGACACAGCGCTGCATGGGCTTGACGGTCTCGATGTGATCCTCACTGTTCACCCAAGCGAGGAAGGACGGAGCACTTTCCCATTCGCTCGTGATGAGCCACTGGGAGGAGTTTTCCAGTGACTGACACAGCTGGTCACTGATGTGACCCGGAAGCGACGCGACGCGACGCCGCATGTGCTCGTACGCGTCGAGAAACTCTTGCTGGGCGTTTTCGTGGAGATCGACAAGCAGGATGACTCGCAGCCGGGCGCCATCGAACGCCGACTGGCCTATGCGGGTCGAGGTGATCATCCGGCAGGCCCTTCCTTCGTGAGCTCGCCACGCCGCCGTGTACAGCAGCCCGAGCGCGCCATGTGCATGGGCCTTCATCGTGTGTGGGCGGTGCGGACTGCGCGAGCCGCGCGGGCCGATCGAGGGAACGGGCCCTCGCGCCCCGGTGCCCGGACCGGGCCGTCACAGGCGGCCGACCAGATGCGGCCGCCGGGCCTGCCGCCGAGTCGATCCTCACCGCCCTGAAACAGCTGGGGCTGAAGACCACGGCACGAACCGTGCCAGCCTGGTGCGCCCCCCGGCCGGCCCGTCCAGTGTGGCCGCGGCCCGCACCACGACCTGCGTTCTGGCTGAGTACGCGGGCCGCCGACCGGCCTTCACCACAAACGCAGCCGGTGAGCGTGTGCCGGCTCCCTGGCTTTGTCGTCGGCGCAGAATACGGCTCTCATCCGCCGCACCCTCCGGCCCGAGGTCAGCTTCGGCGCCACCGCGCCACACACTCGCTCGGGTCTCAACGACGTGGCCCGCCGGGCGACGACCGAGAACCGAGCCCCCCACCCGGGCGACGCGCGGGCGCCTGACCTGCTGGACCACGACGTCACGGATCCGGCCCCAAACCGAAGATGGATCAACGGCTCCCTCTGCGTCCGCACATACGCAGGACTCACCCTGCTACTCCCCCAGCGACACGCCGACCGGGCCCAGAGCCACCAACACGCCCCTGCGCGGGGTCGAACCGCGGCTCGCGCAGGACCGGTTGCGTCGCCAGGAGCCGGCTCGGGCCGTCTGCACCGACCGGGACAGCGCCCGCCTGTGGCGGCTGGAGCGACATCTGGACGACCTGTCCGTCCTCAACAGGGCGCCGTTCAGGGACACGATCCTCCCCTGAAGACGAGCAACGGTCGCGGTACCGCAGCCCCCACGCCAACCAGAACAGCAACCGACAGAACCTGGCACCTAGTCACCAAAGTCAGCGTCGGGTCACATTGGGTCTACCGAAGCAGCCTGGGCATGACCACACCTTGCACTGACAGTCGCCCTCGCCGGAGATCGCGAGCGACATCTAGCACGCGATTCCGCTTCACGGCCACCGAGTTGATTCCCCCTACAAGAGGGCGCCCACCCATGTCTTGACAGGGCAGGTCAACGGACCCTTCCCCGTGGCTTCAGCGCCACAGGCGGGAGTTCAGGGGCGGGCAGCCGACCCCCGGCATACCCCTCCACCTCCCCGAAGCGGGAGCCATGCGTCCAGTCGGCGCGCGCCTGCTC
Organism: Streptomyces sp. NPDC041796; assembly: GCF_055590785.1. Lineage (NCBI taxonomy): Bacteria > Bacillati > Actinomycetota > Actinomycetes > Kitasatosporales > Streptomycetaceae > Streptomyces > Streptomyces sp. NPDC041796. Next base: position 188,946 of record NZ_JBVJAH010000008.1, on the reverse strand, counting down.
GATCTCCTCGTGGCTCCGCCCCACGAAGTTCCACCACATGACGATCTCCTCCTCGAACGGTTCACCGCCCAGGAGCATCAGTCCCGCGTCCGATGCGGCGCGGAGGGGGAGGGAGGTGCGGCCGCAGCCGAGGTAGAGCATCGAGCCGGGGAGGACCGGGACGTCGTCGACGTGGACCTCGCCGGACATGGAGAGGACCGCGTACTCGAAGTCGGGGTCGAGCGGCAGATTCGTTTCCGTGCCGTGGGTCAGGGCGAGGTCGGCGCCGATCAGGGGGCTGTAGGTGGTGCCGGGTGAGAGCGCGCCGTCGAGCTCGCCGAGGACGACCGTGGCCGTCAGGCCGGGCGCCGTGACGCGCGGGAGGTCGGCGTGGTGCTGGAAGTGGGGGTCGACGTGACGGTGGGCGTCGGGCAGGGCCACCCACAGCTGGGCGCCGTGCAGGAAGCGGGCGTGCGGGCGGGGGCTTTCCTCGGAGTGGGAGATCGCCCGGCCGGAGGTCATCAGGCCCAGCTCGCGCGGGCGTACCGTCTGGAGGCTGCCCGTGCTGTCGCGGTGCAGAACCTCGCCCTCGTGGAGCCAGCTGACGGTCTGGAGGCCCATGTGCGGGTGGGGCGGCACCTGCATTCCGGGCTCGTCGGCGATGTCGTCGGGGCCGTAGTGGTCGACGAAGGCCCAGGCGCCGACCATGCGACGACCGAGGTTGGGCAGCAGGCGGCGTACCTCGGTGGACTCACCGAGCTGTACGCGGCGGGGGCTGAGGAGCTCTCGCACCGGCTCGGCGACGACGAACCCCCGGCCGCCGCAGACGGAGAGCGCGGCCTGACGATCAAGGTTGCTCATACCGCCCAACCTAGTCGCGGGAGCGCCTCCCGGGTGAGGGTTTGTCAGGCTTGGCCTCCGCTGCGTCATACCACCCGTATGCCGGGGCAACAAGCGGAGCAAAGCGGGCATATGACGTGCCATATGGAAACTCACATGCCCGAGCTCCGTGCCGCCGCCCGGCTGATGGGGCGTCGCAACTTCCTCACGGTGGCCGCCGCCGCGGCCGCCCTGGCGTTCACCACGCACCTGCCGGCCGCCGGTGCGGCGAGCCCCGCCGTACTGGACGCGCGGAAGATCAGCGCGTATCCCTTCACCCTGGGTGTCGCCTCCGGTGACCCTCTGCCGGATTCCGTCCTCTTGTGGACGCGGCTCGCGCCCAGTCCGTACGAGCCGGACGGCGGGCTGCCCGCGCAGCGGGTGGAGGTGCAGTGGGAGGTGGCGTACGACGAGGGATTCTTCGCCGTCATCAAGAGCGGGACCGCGACCGCCCACCCGGAGTACGCCCACAGTGTCCATGTGGAGGTGCCGGGGCTCGGCGAGGACCGCTTCTATTACTACCGTTTCCGCGCGGGCGCCTGGATCAGCCCGGTGGGGCGTGCCCGTACCGCCCCTTCGCCCGACTCCTACTGGGTGCCCTCCCTGAACTTCGCGGCGGTCGCCTGCGCCGCCTATTTCGACGGCTACTACACGGCGTACAAGCACCTGGCCGCCGAGGACCTGGACATGGTGGTGCACCTGGGCGACTACATCTACGAGTACGGGGTCGACTCCGCCGGGGGCCACCGCGGCTACACCGACCGGCGGCTGCCCGCGCACTTCAACCAGGAGACCGTCACCCTCCAGGACTACCGGCTGCGGTACGCCCTCTACAAGAACGACGCCGATCTGCAGGCCGCGCACGCCGCGCACCCGTTCGTCGTGACGTGGGACGACCACGAGACGGAGAACAACTACGCAGGAGCGATTTCTGAGAACGGCGTACCGCCCGAGGAGTTCCTGCTGCGCCGCGCCGCCGCGTACCGCGCGTACTGGGAGAACCAGCCGCTGCGTCCGCCGCAGCAGCCGGTGGGTGCCGACATGCGGCTGTACCGGCGGCTGCGCTTCGGGCCGCTGGCCCAGTTCGACATCCTGGACACCCGGCAGTACCGCTCCAACCAGGCCTACGGCGACGGCTGGCAGACACCCGGACCCGAGTCCGAGGACCCCGCACGCACCATGACCGGCGCCGAACAGGAACGCTGGCTCCTCGACGGCTGGAAGGCCTCGGACGTCGTGTGGAACGTCGTCCCCCAGCAGGTCACCTTCGCCCAGCGGCGCAGCACCCCCACAGCCGACTACAAGGTCTCGATGGACGCCTGGGACGGTTACGGCGCCTCCCGCAAGCGCCTCCTGGACGGCGCGGTCTCCGCCGGTCTGGACAACCTGATGGTCCTGTCCGGTGACGCCCACGTCGGGTACGCCTTCGACCTGAAGGCGGACTTCAACAACCCGGCCTCCCGCGTCGTCGGCACCGAGATCTCCACGACGTCCGTCACCAGCGGCCGGGACGGTGCCGCGAGACCGGGCAACTGGAACAGCCTCACCCAGGCCAACCCGCACCTGAAGTTCTACGACGGCCGCCGGGGCTACACCGTCATCCGGCTCGGTCAGACCGCCGCCGAGATCGACTTCAAGACCGTCTCCACCGTCACCAGGCCGGGTGGCACGCTGAGTACGGCCGCCTCCTTCTCCACCGGTACGGGCATGCCCGGCCTCCACCCCGCCTGACGGTGGCCGGCGGCGCGCGGTTCACCCGTTCGGCGCCACCCACGGGCACGCCGGGCCCGCCCGGCATTGCATGGGGCCATGGGCGACCTCACCTACCGGACCGTGCTCGTGTCGGCGGCGGCCCTGCTCACCCTCGCGGGGTGCTCCGCCGACGCCCTCACACCCAAGCAACGGGCGCTGGCCGCCGTCGACGCGCTGTGCGAGGACCTCGGGGCGTTGCGGATGGACGCGGGCAGGATGGCCGACCTGAGCCCCAGGTCGCGAGGGCGCGACGAGCTCAGGGACCTCCGGGAGGACGTCGCCCACGACCTCGACCTCGTGGCGCGCAGCGCGCGCGGCGTGCGCAAGGCGCGGGCGGGTGCCGTCTCGGACGCGTACGACCGGGTCAGCAGAGCCATCGACGAGTTGCCCGGCGGCACCACGGGGGCGCAGGCCGCCCAGCGGATCAGGCCCCAGCTGGAGGCGCTGGACCGTGCCATCGCCGCCTCGCAGACATCCGTGAAGTGCTGAACGGGGAGGGCCGGAGGCCGCCTGCCGGAAGGTGCGCCGCACGCGCGCCCGTACGCGGGTGACATCGGCGTGGGGTATTTCCCCAGGGGTGACACCCCCGTCGGGCCTCCTCCTGAGCCCTGGGCGGGGCAGCTGCTCGGGCGGGCGGTCAGCCCCGGTAGCCCTCCAGCAGCCGGAGCCACACCTCGCTGATCGTGGGGTACGCCGGAACCGCGTGCCACAGGCGGGCGATCGGCACCTCGGCGGTGACGGCGATCGTGGCGGAGTGGAGCAGTTCGCCCACCGCCGGGCCGACGAGGGTGACGCCGAGGAGGATCTCGCGTTCGAGGTCGACGACCATGCGGGCGCGGCCCCGGTAGCCGTCCGCGTAGAGGCCGGAGCCCGCCACCGCGGCGAGGTCCTGGTCGACCGCCCGTACGCGGTGGCCCGCCGCCTCCGCCTCGGCGAGGGTGAGGCCGACGGACGCGGCCTCGGGGTCGCAGAAGACGACCTGGGGCACGGCGGCGTGGTCCGCGGTCGCGGCGTGCGCACCCCAGACGCCGGTGTCGAGCGGGGCCTCGCCGTCGGCGCGGACGCCGATGGCCGCTCCGGCGATACGGGCCTGGTACTTGCCCTGATGGGTGAGGAGGGCGCGGTGGTTGACGTCGCCGACCGCGTACAGCCAGTCGCTCCCGTCGACCAGGCAGGTGTCGTCGACGGTCAGCCAGGAGCCCGGTTCCAGGCCGACGGTCTCCAGGCCGAGGTCGTCCGTGCGCGGGGCGCGACCGGTGGCGAAGAGGACCTCGTCGGCCTCGACGCGCCCGCCGTCCTCCAGGACCACCGTGACCGGTCCGGCGGGATCCGGGCGCTCGACGGCGGTGACGGAGACGCCGGTACGGATGTCCGCGCCCGCCTCGGTCAGCGCGCCCGCGACGTACTCGCCGACGAACGGCTCCATCCGCGGGAGGAGGCCCCGCCCGCGTACCAGCACGGTGACGTGGGAGCCGAGCGCCTGCCAGGCGGTGGCCATCTCGGTACCGACCACTCCCCCGCCCACCACGACGAGCCGGCCTGGCACCCGCTGCGAGCTGGTCGCCTGGCGGCTTGTCCAGGGCCGGGCGTCGGCGAGGCCGGGCAGGTCGGGCACGACGGCGCGGCTGCCGGTGCACAGGGCGACGGCATGCCGGGCGGTGAGGACCTGCCGTTCGCCCTGGGGGCCCTCGACGGTGACCCTCTTGCTTCCGTCCAGCCTCCCGTGGCCCCGGTGGAGACGGGCGCCGATCGAGTCGAGCCAGCCGGCCTGGCCGTCGTCCTTCCAGTGCGCCACGTACGCGTCGCGGTGGGCGAGCACCGCGGGGGCGTCCAGGGGGCCCTGCACGGCGCCCCGGAGGCCGGGAACCTTGCGGGCGTCCGCACGGGCGAGGGCGGGACGGAGCAGCGCCTTGCTGGGCATGCACGCCCAGTACGAGCATTCGCCGCCGACCAGTTCGCTCTCGACCACCGCGACGCTCAGCCCCGCGGCGGCGGCCCGATCGGCCACGTTCTCCCCGACGGGACCGGCACCCACCACCACGACGTCGTACTCCACCGTTTGCGTCATGCGGTCAGTCTGGTCGTACGTGTGCGCCGTGGCCACATGGGCAGGCAGTCGGAATAGCGCGGCTCCGGGCACGGTTGTCCGGGGTCCGGGGCGATCCCCACGTATACCGGAAGAGGTAGGCAGCATGAGCACCGTAGAGCTCACCAAGGACAACTTCGATCAGGTCGTGACGGACAACGACTTCATCCTGATCGACTTCTGGGCTGCCTGGTGCGGGCCGTGCCGCCAGTTCGCGCCGGTCTTCGAGGGCGCCTCCGAGCGCCACCCGGACCTGGTGTTCGCCAAGGTCGACACGGAGGCGCAGGCGGAGCTGGCCGCGGCGTTCGAGATCCGGTCGATCCCCACCCTGATGATCGTGCGGGACAACGTCGCCGTGTTCGCCCAGCCCGGGGCGCTGCCCGAGGCGGCCCTGGAGGACCTGATCGGACAGGCCCGCAAGCTGGACATGGACGAGGTGCGCAAGTCCATCGAGCAGGGGAAGACCGAGGCCGAGGCCTGAGAAAGACCTTTGTGCGGTTGGACCCCTGGGCACGGTGGGCCCAGCACCACCTGAGAAGGCCTTCGTGCGGGGGCGGGGTCGCGCCACCGCCCTGGAGCAGGGCTTGGTGCGGGGCGCGCCACTGGGGCTGCCTTCGTGCAGGCTCCCTGCAAGGGCAGCGGATGCCAGGGCCTTCGTGCAAGGGCAGCGGATGCCACCGCGCCTGGCCCTCGTGCAGGGCCGCAGATGCCGCCGCGCCCGGACGAGGCCTTGGTGCGGGCGCGACCGCCCGGGCGGCGCGGCCGGCCGCGCCTCTCAGCGTTCCAGTACCAGCGCCAGGCCCTGGCCCACCCCGATGCACAGCGCCGCGAGGCCGGTCCCCGAGCCCGCGGCCGCCAGTTGGTGGGCCACGGAACCGGCCAGGCGGGCGCCCGAGGCGCCCAGCGGGTGGCCGATGGCGATGGCGCCGCCACGCGGGTTCACCACGGAGGGGTCCAGCTCGGGCCACTCGGCGAGGCAGCCCAGCGACTGAGCGGCGAACGCCTCGTTCAGTTCGAACGTGGTGAGGTCGGCGAAGGTGCGCCCCGCCTTCGCGAGGGCACGCTGCACCGCCTCGACCGGTCCGAGCCCGAAGAGCTGCGGCTCGATGCCGGTGACGGCCGACGCGCGGACACGGGCGAGCGGCTCGCGGCCGCAGGCTTTCAGGCCCTCCTCGTCGACCAGCAGCAGCGCGGCGGCACCGTCGTTGAGCGGTGAGGCGTTTCCGGCTGTCACGGTGCCGGTGCCGCCGGTGCGGAAGGACGGCTTCAGCTTGGCCAGCGCCTCCATGGACGTGTTGTCACGTACGCATTCGTCGCGGTTGAGGTCCACTCCCCCGTACGGCACGACCTCAGCGTCGTACAGCCCCTCCGACCAGGCGGCGGCGGCCTTCTGATGGCTGGCCAGCGCGAAGGCGTCCTGCTGCTCGCGGGTGATCGCGTGCTTGTCGGCGATCAGCTCGGCGCCCTCACCCAGCGGAACGGTCCATTCGGCGGGCATCCTCGGGTTGGTCATGCGCCAGCCCAGCGTGGTCGAGTGAAGCTGCTGGTGACCGGCCGGGAAGGCCCGCTCGGGCTTCTGGAGCACCCACGGCGCCCGCGACATCGACTCCACGCCACCGGCGAGGACGACCGAGGCGTCACCGACGGCGATGGCCCGGGCGGCCTGGATGACGGCTTCCAGCCCGGAGCCGCACAGGCGGTTGACGGTCACACCGGGCACGGACACGGGGAGCCCGGCGAGCAGGACGGCCATGCGGGCCACGTCGCGATTGTCCTCGCCGGCCCCGTTGGCGTCGCCGAAATAGACGTCGTCGAGGCGTACGGGGTCGAGGGCGGGCGTGCGGTCCATGAGCGCCTTGACGACATGCGCGGCCAGGTCGTCCGGCCGTACGGAGGAGAGGGCGCCCCCGAACTTGCCGATCGGCGTGCGGACGGCGTCGACGATGTAGACGTCGCGGATGCTCATCGGGTGCTCTCCCACAGGACTTCGTGACCGCTTGTTCGCCAGGTGAAGTTATCTTCATCTCCGGCCTCGCCCGAGTCTCCGCCCGGCGCCCGCCGCATGTCAACGGACCATGGTCGCCGGACCGCCCGGTCGACGGGCGGTCCGAAACGGACCTGTGGTCGAGACGGACGCTGCGGTCGGGACCGACCCGGCGGTCGAGACGGAACCGGTGGTCGGGACCGACCCGGTGGTCGTGACGGAACCGGTGGTCGACGTCCGTGGTCAGCGGATACGCACGCTCAGCCCGTAGTCCAGCTCCGCGCCGTCCACCAGCAGGGCCTCCACCGTGCGGGTCTCGGGGTCGATGTCGGCCTCCACGCCCTCGCCGGAGTAGTGGGGATAGCCCGAGGCACCCCTCTCGCCCGTGGCTTCGACGACGGCCGAGCGGATCGCGCTCCGGGCGAGGTCCGCCGCGTCGCGCCCTTCCACGTGCTCGGGCACCAGCAGGATTTCGAAGCGCTGCGGATGTGTGCTCATGCAGGCGACGCTAGAGACGTTCCGCCCGCGCCGCACGTCAGGTGGATTCGCGGTGGATCGCACGGGCGGCCATCAGGTCCTGCCCGCCCGGCGTACCGTCCGGGTCGGCGACCACGCGGTCGACCAGCTCGGCCAGGTGCTGGCCGGTCTCCATGTCGATCTGGACCGTGCTCAGCCGGGGCCGCAACAGCTTGCCGAGCAGCAGGTCGTCCGCGCCCATGACCGCCGCGTCGCCGGGTACGGACACGCCCGCGTCCAGCAGGGCGCGCATCAGGAGCATGGCGTACTCGTCGTTGTACGCGAAGACGGCGTCCAGGCCGAGGGCGGGCCAGCGGGCGGCGAGGGCCTCGGCCGACTCCTCCGTGTAGGCCAGCGGCAGCGGTACCACCTCCGCGCCGGTGCCGGACACGGCACGGCGCATCCCTTCGAGGCGGGGCTCGGAGAACAGCTCGAGACCGGCCTCTTCCGGCATCACGACGCCGATGCGCCGGTAGCCGCGCTCCAGCAGATGGGCCCCCGCGCAGCCGCCCACCCGGCCGTGGTCCATGGCCAGGCTGTGGGCGCCCTCGACGGGCCGCGGCCCGAGGGTGATCACGGCCCTCGCACCCGACCGCTTGAGGACGTCGACCCCGTACGGCGTGAGCTCCACCGAGCCGAACGACACCACGGCCACGGGACGCAGCTCCGCCCAGGCGCGGGCCGCCTCGTCCCCGTCCAGACCCATGCTGCCGTACTGGACGACCGTGTAGTCCAGACGCCGCAACGCCCACTGGAGTTCGTTGAAGAAGTGGCCGTAGAGCGGCCCGACGGGGACGTGCGCGGTGGGCAGCAGCACGATCCGGGTTCGGCCGGCGCGCAGGCTGCGTGCGGCGGCGTGCGGGACGTAACCCAGCTCCTCGGCGGCCTCACGCACGCGACGGCGGGTCGGTTCGCTGATCCGTACGGCCGAGGTGTTGTTGAGCACGTACGAAACGGTGGCCCGGGAGACTCCGGCCAGCCGGGCGACATCGGCGCTGGTCGGAACGGGACGCGGGGCCGGCGGTCCGGCGGGTGGCGGAACGGGTGTCTGGGTCATCGCTCTCCGCATCTTTCCAGATCGGTGCCCTCCCGGGTCTGGCGGATGGCAGGAAGGGGGTGCTACACAGTCCTCAACCTGCCAATTGACACGTGTCATCGCCTACCGCGTGGCTCCCCGTCCTCCCGGAGGGCAGCGCCCCGCACTCCGCGCCCGGAAGGCATCACCATGCTTCTGCACACCATCACATGGGGCGAGGGCGATCGTGTCGCCCTGCTCATCCACGGCATCATGGCCGACCACCGCACCTGGCGGCGGGTCGGACCGGCCCTCGCGGAGCGGGGCTACCGCGTCCTCGCCGTCGACCTGCGCGGCCACGGCGCCAGTGGGCGAGCGCGGACGTACACGGCGCGGGACTTCGCCGACGACGTGGTCGCCACCCTGCCGACGGGCGCCGACCTCGCCATCGGGCACTCGCTCGGTGGTCTGACGCTGTCACTCGCCGTCGAGCGCCTCGCACCGCGCCGGGCGGTCTACTCGGACCCGGCGTGGCACCTTCCGGCGGGTGAGGACGGCTTCCGGGGCGAGTTGTTCGCGGGGTTCAAGGCCGCGACGAGGGAGCAGGTCACCGCGATGAACCCGCGCTGGGACGTGGTGGACGTCGACATCGAGCTGGAGACGCTGAAGGTGTGGGACGAGGCGACGGCGTACGGGCTGGAGCCGGTCGCCGGGACGGACCTGCTGCCGCCCGCACCCGTCGTCCCGTCGCTGGTGACGCTTGCCGATCCGAGCCAGTTGGTGTCACCGGAGCGGGCCGCTCTGCTCAGGGAGCGCGGTTTCGAGGTCCGGACGGTCGAGGGGGCCGGACACACGATCCACCGGGACGACTTCGACGCCTTCATGGCGGCGCTGGAGGGGTGGGTCTGATCCGCCCCGGTCAGGTGGCGGTGGCCGCCGCGAACGTGTCGCGGAACGCGCCCAGGGTCGTCGCCCCGCGCGTCCGGTCCAGGACCGCGAAGACGACCTCGTCGAAGTGCCGGGCGAACCTGCCTTCCCCGGTCAGCAGCGCCCGGAACGCGGCGGCCACCTGCCGGGGGTCGTTGCGGAAGACCCCGCACCCCCAGGCGCCCAGCACGAGTCGTCGGTAGCCGCACGCCACCGCTGTCTCCAGCACCCTTTCCGAGCGGGAGGCGAGCGCGGCCGGGATGCCTCCGGCGTCCTCGGGGGTGCGGCTGGTGATCACCCCGGCGTTGGGTGCCGGGGACGTGAGAAATCCCACGCCGTAAGGGGAGTTGAGCAGGCGGCCCCGGTCGTCGCGGAAGACCGGGACGCCCGGTGAATGGATGACCCGGTCGGTGTAGAAGGGGCTGCGTTCGGCGCGGTGGTGGTCGTAGAACTCAGGGACGCGCAGCAGTGTGGCGTACAGCGCCGAGGCACGGCAGAGGGCCTCCTCCTGCGCCTGTGCGCCGTTGAGGTAGCCGCCGCCGGGGTTGCGGGCGGAGGAGAAGTTGAGGACGGCGACGGGGGACGCGGGCGCGGCGCCGGTGAGGCGGTGGGCCGCTTCGAGGCTGGACTCGCCCGTGACCTCGATACGGGTGCTCCGGTCGGTGTCCGGGGTCACCGGGACGGGCTCCGGACCGTACATCGCGGTCCCTTCGAGACTGGCCGTGACCTGGGGTCCTATGGTGACCGTCCGGCCGTCGGGGGCCTGGTACCGGCCCACGGCCACGATCTCCTCGGTGTCCTTCGCGATGCCTCGCAGACGTGCACTCATACCCGGCATCGTCGATAATCATTCGAGCATGAGGCAACCGGATTTCCGCCTCGGAGGGCACTCTTGTGCGATCACGGACCGGTGGCTTAGGTGGGACGGAACGCTTTCGGACAGCCCTTCGACTGGAGGAGCCCGCATGCCCCTGAGCGATGTGCCGGACAGCGGCGGTCCGCTCGCCGAGGACGAGGCGGAGGACCTGCTGCGCTGTATCTGTTTCAAGACCGGACCCCCTCGCACGGTCGGGGTCGAACTGGAATGGTTCGTCCATGACCTGCGCCTCCCGCGCCTCCCCGTCACCCCCGACCGGCTCCGCACCGCCTTCGGCGCACTGCGGGCCCTGCCGCTGAAGTCGGCACTCACCGTCGAACCCGGCGGGCAGCTGGAGCTCAGCTCGCCGCCCGCCGCGTCCCTCATGGACTGCGTCACCACCGTCTCGGCCGATCTGGCGGCCGTACGGGCGGCGCTGGGCGTCCTGGGACTCACCCTCACCGGCTCCGGAACCGATCCCTGGTCCCCGCCGCGCGACCGCCTGCTGCACGAGCCGCGGTACGACGCGATGGAGCGCTACCTGGACCGTACGGGTCCGGCGGGGCGCGCCATGATGCGTGACTCCGCCTCCGTGCAGGTGTGCCTCGACGCCGGTCACGAGGAGCCCGGGCCGCTGGGCTTCGAGCGGCGCTGGCGCCTGGCCCATCTGCTGGGCCCGGTCCTGGTCGCCGCGTTCGCCAACTCCCCCACCCTGCACGGCGAACCGTCCGGTCTGCGCTCCACCCGGCAGGGCCTGTGGGCCGATCTCGATCCGGTACGCGGCACGGCGCCGGACACCGGTCGGGAGCCGCGCGCCGCGTGGGCGGCGCACGTCCTGGACGCGCCGGTGATGTGCGTCCGCGGCGGGGACGGGCCGTGGACGGTTCCCGAGGCCCTGACGTTACGGCAGTGGTTGCGGTCCGGGGAGCCGAGACCCGCCACCCGCGCGGACCTGGACTACCACCTCACCACGCTGTTCCCGCCGGTCCGGCCGCGCGGCCACCTCGAGCTGCGCATGATCGACGCCCAGGCGGGCGAGGACGGCTGGATCGTGCCGCTCGCCGTCACGACCGCGCTGTTCGACGACCCGGAGGCGGCGGAGGGCGCGTACCGCGTGGTCGAACCGCTGGCGGCGTCGACCGGTGCGGACGGGGCGCCGCCGCCGCGTGACGCGCTGTGGCGCGGTGCCGCGCGTGACGGCCTGACCTCGCCCGCCCTGCACCGGGCCGCCGTCGCCTGTTTCGCGCTCGCGCTGGAGGCCCTCCCGCGGAGGGGCGCCACCACCGCCGTCCTGGACGCCGTCGCCGCGTTCCACGAGCGCCATGTCCTGCGGGGCCGATGTCCCGCCGACGACCAGTTGCTCCCCGTGACCGTGACCGGGGCGCCCGGGAAGGACCTTCGTACATGACCGACCCCGAGAGGCTCAGGCGGCTGGCGCTGGACGCGCTGACCACCGCCCGGGCTCGCACCGCCTTGCTCACCGACTGTGTGGACGACGGCGAACTGACCTCCCAGCACTCCCCGTTGATGTCCCCCCTGGTCTGGGACCTGGCCCACATCTCCAACCAGGAGGAGCAGTGGCTGCTGCGCGCCGTGGCGGGACGTGAGGCGTTGCGCCCGGAGATCGACTCCCTCTACGACGCGTTCGAGCACCCCAGGGCCACCCGGCCCACGTTGCCGCTGCTGGCGCCCGCCGAGGCACGTGCCTACGCCTCCGACGTACGCGGCCGGGTCCTCGACGTCCTGGAGCGCACCCCGTTGGAGGGTGGCCGACCGCTGGTCGACGCGGCGTTCGCCTTCGGGATGATCGCCCAGCACGAGCAGCAGCACGACGAGACGATGCTGATCACGCACCAGCTACGGCGCGGGCCCGCCGCGCTGGACGCCCCCGAGCCGCCGCCGGGCCCGGGCACGGTGGGTCTGCCCGCGGAGGTGCGGGTGCCGGGTGGCCCGTTCACCATGGGCACGTCGGCGGAACCGTGGGCGCTGGACAACGAACGGCCGGCGCACGCGCGCGTGGTACCCGATTTCTTCATCGACACGGTGCCGGTGACCAACGGCGCCTACATGGCGTTCATCGCGGACGGCGGCTACGGCGACGAGCGCTGGTGGGCGCCGGAGGGCTGGGCGCAGATCCGCGAGCACGGCATCGGCGCGCCGCTGTTCTGGCGCCGGGAGGGCGGGCAGTGGCTGCGGCGCCGGTTCGGTGTCGTGGAGCCGGTGCCGGAGGACGAGCCGGTGCTGCACGTGAGCTGGTACGAGGCCGACGCGTACGCCCGCTGGGCGGGGCGCCGGCTGCCGACCGAGGAGGAGTGGGAGAAGGCCGCCCGCCACGACCCGGTCTCGGGCCGCTCGCTGCGCTACCCGTGGGGTGACGAGGACCCGACACCCGAGCACGCCAACCTGGGCCAGCGCCATCTGCGGCCCGCACCCGCGGGGAGCTACCCGGCGGGGCAGTCGCCGCTGGGTGTACGGCAGTTGATGGGTGACGTGTGGGAGTGGACGTCCAGCGACTTCCTCCCGTACCCCGGATTCGTCGCCTTCCCGTACCGGGAGTACTCGGAGGTCTTCTTCGGACCGGGCCACAAGGTGCTGCGTGGTGGTTCGTTCGCCGTCGACCCGGTGGCGTGCCGGGGCACGTTCCGCAACTGGGACCTGCCCGTGCGGCGGCAGATCTTCTCCGGGTTCCGCACCGCGAGGGACGCGGGGGGAGCCTGATGTGCCGCCATATCGCCTATGTGGGGCCCGCCGTACGGCTCGGTGAGGTTCTTGTGGAGCCGGTGCACGGCCTGTACCGGCAGTCCTGGGAGCCGCGTCGCCAGCGGTACGGGACGGTGAACGCGGACGGCTTCGGCGTCGGCTGGTACGCGGACCGGGACGGGGACGGGGAGTGCGATCCCGTACCGGCCCGGTACCGGCGCGCCGGGCCGATCTGGGCCGACCTGTCGTTCGCCGACCTGGCCCGGGTGGTGCGCACCGGGGCCCTGCTGGCCGCCGTCCGGGACGCCACGCTGTCCGGCGCCGACGCGGAGGCCGCCGCCGCGCCGTACGCCGCCGGGCCGTGGCTGTTCAGCCACAACGGGGCGGTCAAGGGCTGGCCCGGGTCCCTGGCGGCGCTCGCCGCGCGGCTCCCGGCCGAGGAGGTGCTGTCGCTGGAGGCCCGCAACGACTCCGCTCTGGTGTGGGCGCTGGTCCTGCACCGGCTGCGGGACGGTGACGAGCCCGGTCAGGCGCTGGCCGACACCGTGCTGGAGGTCGCCGCCGCGGCCCCGGGCTCGCGCCTGAACCTGCTGCTCACCGATGGCGAGACGGTCTGCGCGACCGCCTGGGGCGACACCCTGTGGTACCTGGCCGAACCCGGCCGTGGCCGCACGGTCGTGGCCTCGGAGCCGTACGACGACGATCCGGGCTGGCGCGAGGTCCCCGACCGCACCGTGCTCGCCGCGACCCGTACCGATGTCCTTCTGACCCCGCTCAAGGAGCCGCCCGCGTGAGCCCGTTCCTCCTGACCCGTACCCTCCCCGAGGACGCCACCGGCGCCGATCTGCGGGCCGACGTCCTGCACGGGCTGACCCGTACGCCGAAGGACCTGCCGCCCAAGTGGTTCTACGACGCACGGGGCAGCGATCTGTTCGAGGAGATCACCCGCCTGCCCGAGTACTACCCGACGCGGGCGGAGCGGGAGATCCTGATCGCGCGTGCGGCGGAGATCGCCGACGCCACGCGTGCCCGCACCCTGGTGGAGCTCGGCTCGGGCTCGTCGGAGAAGACCCGGCACCTGATCGAGGCGCTGCTGCCGGGGCTGGAGAACTACGTACCGGTGGACGTGAGTGAGAGCGCGCTGCGTGGGGCGGCCGAGGCGCTGACCGCCGAGCACCCGGGGCTGCTGGTCCACGCCCTGATCGCCGACTTCACCCGCGGTCTCGCCCTGCCGGGCACCCCGGGGCCCCGGCTGGTGGCCTTCCTGGGCGGCACGATCGGCAATCTGCTGCCCGAGGAGCGGAGGGTGTTCCTGCGTTCGGTGCGTTCGCTGCTCGCTCCGGGTGACACGCTGCTGCTGGGCACGGACCTGGTGAAGGACGAGGAGACGCTGGTCGCCGCGTACGACGACGCGGCGGGCGTGACGGCCGCGTTCAACAAGAACGTGCTGGCGGTGCTGGCGCGTGAGCTGGGCGCGGACGCCGATCCGGCCGACTTCGACCATGTCGCGGTGTGGGACCGGGAGAAGGAGTGGATCGAGATGCGGCTGCGGGCCCGGGAGGCGCTGACCGTGAAGATCCCTCAGCTCGATCTGGCGGTCACCTTCGAGGCCGGTGAGGAGATGCGTACGGAGGTGTCGGCGAAGTTCCGTCAGGAGGGGGTGCGCGGCGAGCTGGCGGCCGCCGGGATGGAGCTGGCGCACTGGTGGACGGACGACGACGGGCGGTTCGCGCTGTCGCTGGCGACGGCCGTGTGAACGGGCGTGTGTGCGGGCGGGTCGGTGGGCGCGTGCACGGCCCGCTGAGCCGCGCGCGCCAGTGAGCGGCGGTCGGTGTGCCGGCCGGCGGGGATCGGGGCGAGGATCCGGATCTCCGCGGTGAGCCCGCCGGCCGCCGCGACGCGCCACAGGGAGGCGGTGAGCGGGTCGTCCCCGACGAAGGCCGCCGGGCCGGGCGGGTGGTAGGCGATGCGTACGGGCAGGACGGCGGCGCCCGCGTCCAGCGCCGCCTGGAACGCGGCCGGCCGGAACCGGCCCCCGGCGCGGCCGCACCACGTGGAACCCTCGGGGAACACCACCACGCGGGAGCCGCTCCCCAGCGCCCCGGCGATGCCCCGGACCGTGCCGGGCAGGGCGCGCAGCCGGTCGCGCTCGACGAAGAGGGTGCCGCCCCGGGCGGCGAGCGGGCCGAGCAGCGGCCACCCTCGTACCTCGCTCTTGGCGAGCATCCGGCCGGGCAGGACGGCGGCGACGAGCGGTACGTCGAGCCAGGAGATGTGGTTGGCGACCACCAGGCCCCGGACGGCCCCCGGCGTACCCGTGACGCGGACGCGGACGCCGAAGGCGCTGAGCACCGTCCGGCACCAGAGCCGGGTGGCCCGGTCGCGGGCGGCGCGGCCGAGGGGCGCGGTGAGCGGCGCGAGGAGCACACCGGCGAGGACGGCCAGGACACCCGCCGTCAGCCGCCCCACGGCCCGGACGCGGGAGGCCACCGGCCCCGGCGTACGGGCGCAGTGGTGGGGCGTGCAGGGCGCGATGGGCAGCCACGCGCTCATCGCACCGGGGCGAGGGACAGGAAGTGGCGCAGGTAGCGGGGGTCGGTGCGGCGCAGCGACAGCAGGACGTACAGGTCGGCGACGCCGAAGTCCATGTCGTGGGCGGGCGCCCCGCAGACCCAGGCGCCGAGGCGCAGGTAGCCGCGCAGCAGCGGGGGCAGTTCGGTGCGTCCCGTGGGCCGGGTGACGCCGTCGGCGGACCAGAGCTTGTGCGGGGTGACCCAGTACTCCTCCGGGGCGAGGTGCCTGGCCTTGACCGTGTCCCAGGTCGTGGCGGCGAGGGCGCCGCCGTCGGCGAGCGGGAGGGAGCAGCAGCCGGCCAGCCAGGTGTGGCCGGTGCGGGTCATGTAGCGGGCGATGCCGGCCCAGATGAGGGAGATGACGGCGCCGTTGCGGTGGGCGGGGTGCACGCAGGACCGGCCGACCTCGACGAGGTCGTCGCGGATCGGGGCGAGACGGGTGAGGTCGAACTCGCTCTCGGAGTAGAGGCGGCCGGCGATGCGGGCGCGGTCGGGCGGGAGCAGCCGGTAGGTGCCGACGATGTCGCCGGTGGCCTCCTCGCGTACCAGGAGGTGGTCGCAGTACGAGTCGAACTCGTCGCCGTCCAGGCCCGGTTCCGGCCCGTCGAGGTGCGCGCCGAGCTCCCCGGCGAACACCTGGTGGCGCAGCCGCTGGGCGGCACGCACGTCCTCCTGGTCCTGGGCGAACGAGACGACGTAACGGGGCTGCGGGGCCGCGGGGGCGAGCGGGGGGTGGGCGAGCGCGGCGGGTGTTGCGGGCATGGTGGTCTCCTGTGCCGGAGGGAGGGACCCGGACCGCGGCTGCGCCGGCCCGGCCCCTTACTTCTTCCGTGGCCGGCTGGATTCGACATGACCGGGCGGCGGAGAGTGGGTGTGCGACGGCTGAATGCCCGGTACGCGGAGGGGTCCCGCATGGGGCTGTCGCCTCCAGCGGGCCTCCGGCACGGCCGAAGGGCCGCTCACCCTCACCCGGCCCGACGATCCGGACGAGACCGTGCTCACCACTCGGGGCCGCCCGCTGTCGCCCCACGACGAGATCCGCATCGTCGACGCCGACGGCCGGGACGTGCCCCACGGGGAGCCCTGCGAACTCCTCGTCCGCGGTCCGTGCACGCCGCGAGGCTCTTACCGGGCGCCCGGCCTCGACGCACGCTCCTTCACCGCCGACGGCCACCTCCGCACCGGAGACCTCGCGCGGCGCACGCCGGACGGCGGCCCTGGTGGTGACCGGCCGTCACCGGGACGGCCGGCGGCGGTACCGACGGACCCACCACCGTGGAGCCGGGTGTCTGTCAGCCCGCCGACGGGGCCGCGCGCCGGACCGCTGTGGCGAGGGCCTGGCCGACGGCCTTGGCCCCGTTGGCGTTGGGGTGCAGGGGCATGGCGGCGCGGGTGCGTACCCACCCTTCGATGTAGCGGTCGGCGGGTGCGGCGCACGCATCGTGCCCGATGCCGAGGCGATAGGTGTCGACGAAGTGCGCACGGTGCTGTCGGGCCGCCTGCCTCAACCGGGTGTCGAGGTGCTGGAACACGCTGTGGAGGTAGTCGGCGTCCGTGTCCCAGACGGGCTGGACGGGGAAACAGCCGCCGGGGCGGATCACGTTGCCGTAGCCGACGACGAACACCTTCGCGCGGGGGGCCCGGCGGTGGATCGTGTCCAGTGCCGCCCCGAACTTCGGCGCCCACGCGTCGATGACGGCCTTCACCTTGTCGGAGCCGCCCGCGGTGTTCCCGGCGGCGCAGCTGACCCCCGCGGGCTTGGGGCCGAGGTTGAGGCAGGCGAGGGCCAGGCCGGGCAGGCCGGTGTCCACACCGCCGACGGTGATGCTGACGACGTCGGTCCGGGACGACAGCGCGTCGTACTGTGCTCCGGTGCCCGGGTACTGGGAGCCGCTCAGGTCTTCGACGGTGGCGGCCGAGCAGCTGACGTCGGTCAGCTCGGCGCCCAGGGCCTTGGCGGCGGCGTGCGGGTAGTTGGCGAGTGAGCGCAGGCACAGCAGGTTGGAGACGTCGGGCGGCGGAACCTGCGGTGAGGCGGCATAGGAGTCGCCGAGGGCGACGTACCGGAGAGGCTCATCCGCTGCCGCGGGCACCGCCGGCGCCGCTCCCAGACAGGCGAGCATTCCGGCGGTGACGGACACCGAAAGGAAACTGCGCGGGACGAATCTCACCGGGCGACCCCTTCTCGCGGGAGTGACGTAAGTCGTGCGGTTCCACCCGTTCCAGCGTGCTGCCTGTTTTATTCCGGTTGTTCCCCGCCCCGGGTGCGGCGTGACGGCCTCCACCGCCGGGGGCGGTCAGGCGGGCACGCTCGTCGATCCGCTTCTCCCCGGTCCGGGACGCTCACCCGGTCGGCGCAGCCTCCGGCTCACCGGTCGCCGCTCAGGATGGCGGTGATCCTCGCCGAGGCGGTCTTCGCGGCGCGCTTCGGCGACTCGCCCTCCAGGACCGCAGTCATGTACGGCTTGATCGGGTTGGCCTCCTCCACGGCCGCCCATTCCGGCGAGTTGGGGGTGGCCCGGCCGCGTGCGGCGCCGACGGCCATCGCCGCGGTCGCCTCCTGGCCCTCCACGGCGCCGGCGAGGGACGCCTTGTTGGGGACGTAGTTCATGGTGCGGGCGAGGTCGGTCTGCCACTTCTCGCCGGCGAGGGCCGCGACGACTCCCAGGGCGGCGTGCCGGTCGTCCGAGTTCAGCGGGATGATCAGGTCGGAGCCGCCGGTGAAGACCGCGCACGGCTTGTCGGCGGTCCTGCCGGGAATCGGGAAGAAGCCGAGCTTGTCCTTGAGGGCGGGGTTGCGTTCCTCGATGGCGGCCGCGACGCTCGGCGGCGCGATGATCTGGGCGACGTCGCCCCTGGCGAAGACGTGCGCCTGCGGCGGGGTCTCCTCGTCGGCGTTCCTGGGTCCCTCGCCGAGTGCCTGGAGGTCCTTGTAGACGGCCATGCCGCGCAGTGCGGCGGGGCTGTCCAGGGTGCCCGTCCACGTGCCGTCCTTCTCGACCGCGAGCTCGCCGCCCTCGTCCCAGACGAACCCGGCGAGGGTGTACCAGTCCTGCCCCGCGAGGTAGATGCCCTGCGTGCCGCCGGGGCCGTCGTCGAGCTTCTCGGTGTCCTCCAGCCACTGTTCGCGGGTCCTGGGCGGCGTGGTGATGCCGGCCCGGGCGAACAGGTCCTTGTGGTAGATGACGACGCGGTTGGCGGCGTACCAGGGGATGCCGAACTGGGCGCCGTTGATCCTGCCGGGTTCGGCGAGGCCGGGGAGCCACTCCTCGTAGCCGAGGTCCCGCACCGATTCGAGCGTCAGGTCGTGCAGCAGTTCGGTCTCGGCGTACTGGGCGACCTGGGTGTTGCCGACCTCGATCACGTCGGGGGCATCGTCGCTCTCCAGCGCGGCGGTGACCTTCTTGCCGATGCCGGTCCACTCCTGGAAGGTGACCTCCAGCTCGACACCGGGGTGGTCGTTCTCGTAGGCGGTGGTGAACCGCTCCAGGAAGGCGTCGGAGACGCTGCCCTTCATCAGCCACACCGTCACCGTGCGGGTGTCGTCCTCCCCGACACCGGGCAGGACGCCGCACCCGGTCAGCCCGGGCAGGGCGGACATGAGCGCGCAGGCGCAGGCCAGGAAGCGCTTCTTCACGGACGTCACGTAGGCCACCTTTTGCGTGTGCGAGGACAGTGGACCCGACGTGGGGGGAGGCGAAGCGGGTTCGCCGCGGGCGTGATGGCTGGATTTTGGTATAGACCAAGAGGGGGGTCAAGGGGTGAGCGTCGAGGGGCGGGGTCGAGCGGTGGTCCAGGGTGGGGTCAGCCGTGGGTTCAGGGTGGGGTCGAGCGGCGGGTTCGGGGCGGGGCCGAGCGGCGGGTTCCGGGCGAGGTCGAGCGGTGGGTCGGGGGCAACGCGGGGGGCGACGCCCCACCCCTGACCCGTTGCCGCGCGGACCCGGGCGTGGTGGTGCACCGTGGAAGGACGCACCACCGGACGATGACGACCGGGCGAACGAGGAGACCCCATGTCGCACCACACCTACCGCGTCACCGAGATCGTCGGCACCTCGCACGAAGGCGTGGACGACGCGATGCGCAACGGCATCGCGCGTGCCTCGGAGACGCTGCGGAACCTGGACTGGTTCGAGGTCACGCAGATCAGGGGGCACATCGAGAACGGGCGGATCGCCCACTACCAGGTGGGTCTGAAGGTCGGCTTCCGTCTGGAGGAGGGCGCCGGGGCCGCCGACTGATCAGGTCCGCCCCTCCTTCTCCTGGGCCTCCTCGAGCGCCTGGGAGCTCTGGGCCCAGCGGGCCCGTACGACCCGGAAGCCCGCCCGTTCGGCGGCGTCGCAGACCAGTTCGTCGTCGTCGACCAGCATCCGGATCTCGCGGTTCGCGGAGAGCCGGCGAAGGATCTCCAGCTTGGTGACCCGGGCCGGGCGGCGGTCCTGGTTGCGGCGCATGTGGACCGGGCCCTCGGGCAGGCCGTGGTCGGCCAGCCAGGTGAGCGTGTCCACACGGCACCGTTCGGGCCGTCCGGTGAGGTACACCACGTCGCAGTCCTCGGCCGCCTCCAGGCACAGCTCCACACCCCGCGCGAGCGGCGGGTCCTTCGGGGCGGCGGCGAAGAAGGCGTCCCAGTCGCGCGGCCTGCGCTCCAGGAAGCGCTGCCGGTGGCCGGCGTCGGACAGCGTGTTGTCCAGGTCGAATACGGCCAGTGGCCTGCTGATTCGTGTCACGCCCCCAGCGTAGGGAATCCTCACCGGGCAGAGGCGTTGAACCAGGGCGTGAGCTCATTGATCGCTGCGACGCGTCTTTCGGTTCTGGACCGGTCCCGCACCCGCGAGGGCGAGGACGGCCGGGAGGCCCTGCGCGCCACCGTGGACCTCGCCCGCGAGCTGGAGGGGCTCGGCTACCACCGCTTCTGGGTCTCGGAGCACCACGGTGTGCCCGGTGTCGCGGGTTCGGCCCCGACCGTGCTGGCGGCAGCCGTCGCCGCCGCGACGCGCACGATCCGCGTGGGTACCGGCGGGGTGATGCTGCCGAACCATCAGCCCATCGTGGTGGCGGAGCAGTTCGGGGTGCTGGAGTCGCTCTTCCCGGGGCGGATCGACATGGGCCTGGGCCGTTCGGTGGGCTTCACGGACGGGATACGGCGGGCGCTGGGCCGTGACAAGAAGGACGCCGACGACTTCGCGGGTCGGCTGGCGGAGCTGCTGGGCTGGTTCACGGGGACGCAGTCGGCGCATCCCCAGGTGCACGCCCGCCCCGCCGAGGGGCTGCGGGTGCCTCCGTACGTCCTGGCCACCGGCGAGGGCGCGGCCATCGCCGCGGACGCGGGGCTGCCACTGGTGATGGGGGACCTGAAGGGCCGGTCGAAGGTGGTGGCGGCGATCGAACGCTACCGCGCGGACTTCCGCCCGTCCGTCTGGTCCCAGGAGCCGTACGTGATCGTCGCGGGTACCGTCGCGGTCGCGGGCACGGAGGAGGCGGCGGCGCGGCTGCTGATGCCGGAGGCGTGGTCCCTGGCGTACTCGCGCACCCGGGGGGTCTTCCCGCCGCTCGCGCCGCCGGAGCGGATCGAGCGGCTGACCATGACGGACCGGCAGCGGGAGTTCTACGAGTCGGCGCTGTGCGGCCACGTCCACGGCACCGAGGAGCAGGTGCGGGACGCGCTGGAGAAGGTCGTGAAGGAGACGGCAGCCGACGAGATCATGGTCACGACCAGCACGTACGACCGTGCGGCGTTGCGGGACTCCTATGCCGGGCTGGCCCGTGTCGCGGGTCTGACCGGTGCACACGCCTGATCCGGCGGTCGCGCCCGGTGGTGGAGAGCCACCGCGGGCCGGGGGGATCGTTCCGGGGCCTACCGGTGGCGACGGGGGCGGATCGTCGCCACCGGTAGGCCGGCCGAGTGGCGGTGCGGCGGGCGGCCGCACCGCGCCGTACCTCGCGGCGGTCCGGGAACCCTAGGCGGCCGTGTCGTACGTGTAGTGGCGGGTGTGGTCCAGCATGTCGGCCGGGGTGACGTCGTTCCAGGGGCGCATGGTGTCGTTCAGGTCGACGACGTCGGGGGTGCCGGCGGTGGGCAGATAGCCGGAGCGGGGGTGGCGGGTCTGCCAGTCGGCCCACAGCTTGTCGATGAAGGCGTGGTGGAGCCAGAACACCGGGTCGTTCGGGGAGGCACCGGTGGACATGTGGCCGCCGACCCAGACGTGGACGCGGTTGTGGAGGTTGGTGCCGCGCCAGCCTTCGAGGTGGTTGCGGAAGCCGTCGGAGGCGCTGTTCCACGGCGGCATGTCGTACGTCTCCATGGCGAGGACGCTGTCGACCTCGGCGCGGGTGGGGAGTTGACGGCCCCCGGCGCCCAGGGCGCGGCGCAGGTAGTCCCGGCCGTCGACGCGTACGGAGATCGTCCAGCGGTTCCCGGAGCGGGCGAACGGGCCGTCGGTGACCTGGCCGTCACGGGCGCGGCCGGTGCCGCCGAGGAAGTCGGGCGCCCACAGGGACGCGCGGGGCGTGCGGTCCACGGTCCAGTCCCAGTAGGGCAGGGCGACGGTCGGGTCGACGGCCTGGAGGGCCTGCTCGAACTGCAGGAGGAACCGCCGGTGCCAGGGCAGGAAGGACGGCGAGCGGTGCCCGACCCGGTCGCCGCTGTCGGTGTCGCTCATGATGAAGGCGTTGTGGGTGGTGACGAACGTGTCGTACTGGCCGGTGCGCTTGAGCTCCAGCACCGCGTTGACGAAGGTGCGCTTCTCGGTGGCGCTGAGCTGGGCCTGGTTCTTGCGTACGGTCATGGTGGTCGCGGCTCCGGGTGGCGATCAGGCGGTGACGACGGGTACGAGCGAGGCGCCCTGCAGTTCGCGGACCGCGGCGCGGGCGACGGCGCGGGGTGTGGCGAGCGGCTCGTAGTGGTTGATCACGCTGATCCAGGTGCCGTCGGCGTTGCGCATGACGTGGAGTTCCCGGCCGTCGACGCGTACGGCGTAGCCGCCGCCGTGGCCCTCGTGCCCGTGGTGGCCGTCGCCGTGGGAAGCGGCTCCCTGTATATGGCGTCCCAGGTAGATCTCGTCGAACTCCTCGGGTGCGGTGCCCGGGTGGGCGGACGCGGCGGAGGCCTTTGTGGGAGCCGTGAGGGCGCGCCCGGCGGCGAGGCCCGCGGCGGCCGAGGCTGCGACGCCGAGGGCTCGGCGGCGCGTGATGGTGGTCATGGGTAACCCCCTGTGTGATGCGGTGGTCGGGTGCCGCCGGGGGTGTGGTCAATTGCCCCCGGCACGACCCATGACTATCGGGGGTTTCCGGAGCCGGGAATTCCGCACGTGTCGGTGAGCCGTGATTCGGGCAACTCGGTATCTATAGTGCAGAATTGAACGGAGTTGATCTTACTGATGCGAGACAGAAAGAGACCCCGGAACGAAAGTCTTTCAGCGAATGTGGCAACTTCGTGAAAAATCTTTCGCCCCGGGGCGGTTGGCGTGGTAGGGGTCACGCCCTGAGACTGTCCTGATTCAGGTGCGGCGCGGCGCCTTGCGTGTCGCCCGCAGCCACTCCTTGTTCATCGCGGCGATGGACGGCAGCGGGATGCCCTTGGGGCAGGCGGTGGCACACTCACCGGTCAGGGTGCAGCCGCCGAAGCCCTCCTCGTCCATCACGCGAACCATGTCCAGGACGCGCGTCTCCCGTTCCGGCGCACCCTGCGGCAGCACGTTGAGGTGGTTGACCTTCGCCGACGTGAAGAGCATCGCCGAACCGTTGGGACAGGCCGCCACACAGGCGCCGCAGCCGATGCACTCGGCGTGCTCGAAGGCGAAGTCGGCGTCCGCCTTGGGCACGGGCGTGGCGTGCGCCTCCGGCGCCGAGCCGGTGGGGGCGCTGATGTAGCCGCCGGCCTGGATGATCCGGTCGAAGGCCGAGCGGTCCACGACCAGGTCCTTGACCACCGGGAAGGCGGCGGCCCGCCAGGGCTCGACGTCGATGGTGTCGCCGTCCTCGAACGCCCGCATGTGGAGCTGGCAGCTCGTCGTGCGCTCGGGGCCGTGCGCGTCGCCGTTGATGACGAGCGAGCAGGCCCCGCAGATGCCCTCGCGACAGTCGTGGTCGAAGGCGACCGGGTCCTCGCCCCGGAGGATGAGCTCCTCGTTGAGGGTGTCGAGCATCTCCAGGAACGACATGTCCTGGGAGATGCCGTCCACTTCGTAGGTGGCCATGGCGCCGGGGGCGTCGGCGTTCTTCTGGCGCCAGACGCGCAGGGTGAGCCTCATGCGTAGCTCCGCTGGGTGGGGTGGACGTACTCGAAGACGAGGTCTTCCTTGTGCAGGACGGGGGCGTCGCCGGTCCCCGCGAACTCCCAGGCCGCCGCGTACGAGAACTCCTCGTCCTTGCGGGCCGCCTCGCCGTCCGGCGTCTGGGACTCCTCGCGGAAGTGACCGCCGCAGGACTCGGAGCGGTGCAGCGCGTCGAGGCACATCAGCTCGGCGAGCTCCAGGTAGTCGACGACGCGGTTGGCCTTCTCCAGCGACTGGTTGAACTCCTGTCCCGTACCCGGGACCTTGATCCGCCGCCAGAACTCCGCGCGGATCGCGGGAATCCGGTCGAGTGCCTTGCGCAGACCCTCGTCGGAGCGGGCCATGCCGCAGAACTCCCACATGAGCTCGCCCACCTCGCGGTGGAAGGAGTCGGGGGTGCGGTCCCCGTCGACCGCCAGCAGGAGGTTCAGGCGGTCCTCGGTCTCGGCGAGCACTTCCCGTACGACCGGGTGCTCGTCGGTGACCGGCTCCGTGAGCGGGTTGCGGGCGAGGTAGTCGTTGATGGTGGACGGCAGCACGAAGTACCCGTCCGCCAGGCCCTGCATCAGCGCGGACGCGCCGAGCCGGTTGGCGCCGTGGTCGGAGAAGTTGGCCTCACCGATGGCGAACAGGCCGGGGACGGTGGTCTGGAGGTCGTAGTCGACCCACAGGCCGCCCATCGTGTAGTGCACGGCGGGGTAGATCCGCATCGGCACCTCGTACGGGTTCTCCGCGGTGATCCGCTCGTACATGTCGAAGAGGTTTCCGTACTTCTCCTCCACCTTCGCCCTGCCCATGCGCCGGATGGCGTCGGCGAAGTCCAGGTACACGCCCTGGCCGCCGGGGCCGACACCGCGGCCCTCGTCGCAGACGTTCTTGGCGGCCCGGGAGGCGATGTCACGCGGGACGAGGTTGCCGAAGGACGGGTAGATCCGCTCCAGGTAGTAGTCGCGCTCGTCCTCGGGGATCTCGTTCGCCGGCCGCCGGTCGCCCCGCGCCTTCGGCACCCAGATACGGCCGTCGTTGCGCAGCGACTCGCTCATCAGGGTCAGCTTGGACTGGTGGTCGCCGGTGCGCGGGATGCAGGTGGGATGAATCTGGGTGAAGCAGGGGTTGGCGAAGTACGCGCCGCGCCGGTGCGCCCGCCACACGGCGGTGGCGTTGGAGTTCATGGCGTTCGTCGACAGGTAGAAGACGTTGCCGTAGCCACCGGACGCCAGGACGACCGCGTCCGCGAAGTGGGTGGATATCCCGCCCGTGATCAGGTCGCGGGCGACGATGCCGCGCGCCCGCCCGTCGATCACGATCAGGTCGAGCATCTCGGTGCGCGGGTGCATCTCCACGTTGCCCGCCGCGATCTGCCGGGACAGCGCCTGGTAGGCGCCCAGCAGCAACTGCTGGCCGGTCTGGCCCCGGGCGTAGAAGGTGCGCGAGACCTGCACGCCGCCGAACGACCGGGTGTCGAGCAGACCGCCGTACTCGCGGGCGAAGGGCACGCCCTGGGCGACGCACTGGTCGATGATCTCGACGGAGATCTGCGCGAGGCGGTGGACGTTGGACTCGCGGGCCCGGAAGTCGCCTCCCTTGACGGTGTCGTAGAAGAGGCGGTGGACGGAGTCGCCGTCGTTGCGGTAGTTCTTCGCCGCGTTGATGCCTCCTTGCGCGGCGATGGAGTGGGCGCGGCGCGGTGAGTCCTGGTAGCAGAACTGGACGACGTGGTAGCCCTGCTCGGCGAGGGTCGCGCCGGCTGATCCGCCGGCGAGGCCGGTACCGACGACGATGACGGTGTGCTTGCGGCGGTTGGCCGGGTTGACCAGCTTCGCCTCGAAGCGGCGCTTGTCCCAGCGCTCGGCGATGGGTCCCCGGGGAGCCTTGTCGTCGGTGATCGGCGCGCCGATCTCGTAGTCCAGATAGGTCATGTCAGCTCACCACTCCGGTCATGACGGCGACGGGTACGGAGATGAAGCCCGCGGTCAGCACGAGCGCGAGGACGTTGGCGAGGGCCTTCAGGGCCCGGTCGCGGGAGGCGTTGCCCACGCCGAGGGTCTGGGCGGCGGACCAGAAGCCGTGCCGGATGTGCAGCCCGACGGCGAGCATGGCGACGATGTAGATGACGTTGCCGTACCAGGTGGAGAAGGTGGCGACGACGTTCTCGTAGGGGTGGCCGGCCTGGGCGTTCGGGTTCACGGTCAGCGTCGTCAGGTCGAGGATGTGCCAGACGATGAACAGCGCCACGATCACACCGCCCCACCGCATGGTCCGGGTCGCGTAGCTCGCGCGGCGGCGCTTGTGCACGTACGCCGTGGGCCGGGCCCTGATGTCGCGCCTGCTGAGCTGGTAGGCCGAGACGCCGTGGGCGATCACGGCCGAGAGCAGGACCACGCGGGCGATCCACAGCCCCCACTCGTAGTGCAGGACGGGCTCGCCCATCGTGCGCAGCCAGTGGCCGTACGCGTTGAACTCGCCGGGGCCGAAGAACACCTTCAGGTTGCCCATCACGTGTGCGACGAGGTAGGCGATCATGATGAGGCCGGTGACGGCCATGACCGTCTTCTTGCCGACCGTCGAGCGCCAGAACGTGCGCGGGAGGGACGGTTTCCGATCCGTCCGCGATGCCAGAGCCATGGCACCGACGCTAAGCGGCACCCCCTCCAGAGGTCCAAGACATGCTCCGGCTGATCTCCATAGGCTTCGCCTATCGAGCGCTTAAGCTGGGGCCATGCAGTTCCAGCAGCTTCAGTACTTCGTGGCGGTGGCCGAGACCCGGCACTTCACCCGGGCCGCCGAGCGGGTCCACGTCTCGCAGCCGTCGCTGTCGCAGCAGATCCGGGCCCTGGAGAAGGAGCTGGGGGCCGAGCTCTTCAGCCGGGCGCGCGGCAACATCGCGCTCACCGCCGCGGGCGAGGCGCTGCTGCCACTGGCCCGCCGGATCCTGGCGGACGCCGACACCGCGCGTCACGAGGTCCAGGAGCTCGCGCAGCTCCGGCGCGGGCGGGTACGGCTCGGGGCGACGCCCAGCCTGTGCACCGGGCTGCTGCCCGATGTGCTGCGCGCCTTCCACGACCTGCATCCGGGCATCCGGCTGCTGATCGAGGAGAGCGGTTCCCACGACCTCGTCCGTGAGCTGGCGCGCGGGGCGCTGGACCTCGCCCTGGTGGTGCTGCCACTGCCGACCCCGTCACCGGCGCTGACCACCGTCGAGCTGCTCCACGAGGACCTGGTGGTCGTCTCCTCGGCGGCGGCCCCCGCCCCGCGCCGGCCGGTGCGGATCGCGGACCTGGAGGGGCAGCCCCTGGTGATGTTCCGGCACGGCTACGACCTGCGGGAGCTGACGGTGGCGGCCTGCCGGGCGGAGGGGTTCGAGCCGTCGTTCACGGTGGAGGGCGGCGAGATGGACGCGGTGCTCGGCTTCGTCCGGGCGGGGCTGGGTGTGGCGGTGGTGCCGGCCATGGTGGCGGCGCGGGCGGGGCGCGACCTCAGGGTCACGGCGCTGGCGCGGCCGGGGCTGAGCCGCACGATCGCGCTCGCGCACCGCAGCGACGTGGAGCCGCCCCGGGCCGCGCGGGAGCTCCAGCGGCTCCTGCTGGCGCGGCGGGGGTGACGGCGTTCCGGGCGGGACACCCGCCCCCGCCTTCCCCTGCCGGGGGCGGCAACGCCTGAGTACGCGTACTCAGGTCGTCTGCGTCGCTCGTCCCTGCCGGGCCGGCCCGCGTTCTTCGACGATGAGGCGACCCAAGCCCGCGTCGGAAGAGGTGTCCATGAGGCGTGACGTGCAGCTCCGTACTGCCACCCCGGAGGATCTGGAGTGGATCCACGAACTGCGTCACCGGGTGTACGCGCAGGAGTTGGGCCAGCACGCGCCCGATCCGGCCGGCCGGCTCCGCGACGGCCTGGACGGCGACAACGTCTACCTGGTCGCGGCGCGCGGCGAGGCCCGCCTCGGCTTCGTCAGCCTGACCCCGCCCTGGCTGGGCCGGTACGGGCTCGACAAGTACCTGGACCGCGAGGAGTTGCCGCTGCTGGCGAAGCCGGACGTGTTCGAAGTGCGCATCCTCACCGTCGAGCCGCGCTGGCGGGCCACCGCGGTGGCGCCGCTGCTGATGTACGCGGCGCTGCGCTGGATCGCCGGCCGCGGCGGGCGCCGGGTGGTGGCGATGGGGCGCACCGAGCTGCTCGACATGTACGTGGCCGCCGGTCTGCGCCCGGTGGGACGCACCGTCCGCGCGGGTGCGGTGACGTTCGAGGTGCTGACCGGTGAGGTGGCCGCGCTGACGCGGGTGGTGAGGGACCGTTACGGCAGCGTGGTGGAGCGCCTGCGGTCGCGGGTGGACTGGCGGCTGGACGTGGCGTTCGAGCCCCGGCCGGACGGGTGCGAGCACGGCGGCGCCTCGTTCACCGCCATCGGCACGGACTTCCGCGACCTCCACCGGCGCCACCGGGTGGTCGCGGCCGATGTGCTGGACGCCTGGTTCCCGCCCGCCCCCGGTGTGCGGGCGGCGCTCGCGGAAGACCCGGGCTGGGCCGCCCGCACCTCGCCGCCGACCGGCGCCGAGGGCCTGCTGGCGGAGATCGCCACGGCTCGGGCGCTGCCCGTGGAGACCCTCGCGGTGGGCGCCGGTTCGTCCGACCTGATCTTCCGGGCGTTCGGGCGGTGGCTGACGCCGGACAGCAGGGTGCTGCTGATGGACCCGGGCTACGGCGAGTACGCCCATGTCACCGAGCGGGTGATCGGCTGCCGGGTGGACCGGTTCCGGCTGCGCCGCGAGGAGGGCTGGCGGATCGATCCGGAGCGGCTGTCCGCGGCCGTCGGGGCGGGGCGGTACGACCTCGTGGTGGTGGTCAACCCGAACAACCCGACCGGGCGCCACGCACCGGCCGCCGAGCTGCGTGCGGTGATCGCCGGCGCGCCGGAGCGGACCCGCTGGTGGATCGACGAGGCGTACCTCGGCTACGTCGACATGGGCGAGTCGCTGGCGGAACTCGCCGCGACGGACCGGCGGGTCGTGGTGTGCAGCTCGCTGTCCAAGATGTACGCGCTGTCGGGCGTGCGGGCCGCGTACCTGGTGGCCGAGCCGGACACCGCGGCGTCGCTGCGGCGGTGGACACCGCCGTGGCAGGTGAGCCTCCCGGCGCAGCTCGCGGCGGTGGCGGCCCTGCGGGACCCGGAGCACTACCGGGCGTGCCGGCAGCGCACCCACGTGCTGCGCGGGCGGCTGGCCGCCGGCCTGGCCGGGCTGGACAGGTCCCTGGTGGTGGAGGAGTCCGTGGCGAACTTCCTCTCGGTGACCCTGCCGTCCGGTGGGCCGAGTGCCGCGCGGCTGGTGGCCGAGTGCCGCCGCCACGACGTGTACCTGCGCGACCTGTCGCCGCTGTCGCCGGAGTACCGGGGCCGCACCGTGCGCGTCGCGGTCCGGGACACCGCCGAGAACGCGCGCATCGTGGCCGCGTTCGGGGCGGCCCTGGACGCGCTGCGGCACGGCCCGGCCGCGTCCGGTGCGGCACCCGTGGGCCTGCCCGTCGCCGGTGGCGCCCGGTGACCACCGTGGCCTCACTGGCGCCCTTCCTCGGTGGCGCGCTGGCGCTGAGCGGCGTCGCGGTGGCGGCGTCCCGGCGGCGTGAGCTGCTGGTCAGGTGGTGCGCCTGGGCGGTCGGGGTGCCGCTGGTCACGGCGGCGTTCTGGTGGGGCCGCCCGGGTACGGCGGCCATCGCCTGCGTGGTCGGGGTGATCGCGGTGGTGGAGTACGGCGGGCTGGTGCGGCTGGGGCGGGCGGACCGGGCGGTGCTGGCGGCCGCGGTGGTGGGCGTGGTGCTGGCCGCCTGGCTGGTGCCGGGAGAGGTGTTCCGGGTGGCCGCGGCCGGGGCGCTCGCGGTGGCCGCGGTACCGCTCGTGGCCGGTGACGCCGACGACGGTCTGCGCCGGCTGGGTGCCGGGCTGCTGGGGCTGGTGTGGCTGGGTGTGCTGGCCGCGCTGGTGCCGCTCGGGGCGGACGGGCTGGCGCTGTTCGTCGCGGTCTCGGTGGCCGACATCGTGGCGTACTTCGCGGGCCGGAGGCTGGGCGGGCCGCGGTTGTCGCCGCTCTCGCCGGCCAAGCGGTGGAGCGGGACGCTGGCGGGGGCCGTGGCGGGCCTCGGCACACTGGCCGTGCTGTCCGCGCCCGGCTGGCCGATGGCGGTCGCGGTGGCGGTCGGCGGCCCGGCCGGTGACCTCCTCGAGTCCATGGTGAAGAGGGGTGCGCGGGCGAAGGACGCCGGTGACTGGCTGCCCGGTTCCGGCGGCCTGCTGGACCGGATCGACTCCCTGCTCGTCGCGCTGGCGGTGCTGCTGGTGCTGGGCTGACCGCGGGCCGCGGGCTGCGGGCGGCCCGCGGGGAGGCGGGTGGAGGCCGGTCGGGGGCCCGTGCGAGGGCCCCGGGGGGCGGGCCGGGAAGGGCCCGCCCACCCCGGCGGAGGGTCACACCGCGTCGGCCAGGACCAGGGAGTGGATGCGGTCCGGGGCGCCGGGGCGGGCGTAGTACCAGCCCTGGGCGGTGTCGCAGCCCAGTTCGCGCAACTGCTCGGCCTGGGCGCCGGTTTCGACGCCCTCCACCGTCACCGCGAGTTCCAGGCTGTGCGCCAGGGAGACGATCCCTTCGACGATCTTGAGATCGACCGGGTCGATCGGGTGCTGCTGCATGCTCTGGGTGAAGGAGCGGTCCAGTTTCAGCACACTGACCGGGAGGCGGCGGAGGTTGGCCAGGTTGGAGTAACCCGTGCCGAAGTCGTCCAGGGCTATGTCCACGCCCATCTCCGCCAGTTGCCGCAGCGGCTTGAGCAGGTCCTCGTCGGCGCCGATCAGCGCCGACTCGGTCACCTCCAGGCACAGCGCGCCCGGGTCGAGCCCGGAACGCTCCAGGACGTCGACGGTGTCGGCGACCAGGTTGGGGTGGTGGAGCTGCGTCGGCGACAGGTTGACGTTGATGCGCAGGGGTCCGCCGTCCGCGTGGCTGCGGTTCCAGAACCGCGCCTGCCGCACGGCCTCCTGGAGCACCCAGCGGCCGAGCGGCACGATCAGCCCGGTGTGCTCGGCGAGCGGGATGAACCGGTCGGGTCCGAGCACACCGTGCTGCGGGTGGCACCAGCGCACCAGCGCCTCGGCGCCGTGCACACTGCCGTCACCGAGGTGCACCAGCGGTTGGTACTCGATGAAGAACTCGCCCCGGTCCAGGGCCGCGGGCAGTGCGGTGGTCAGGCCGTGCCGGGTGATGGCACGGGCGTCCGCCTCGGGGTCCGCCCGCTCGAAGCGGTTGCCGCCCGCCGCTTTCGCCCGGTACATGGTGATGTCGGCACTGCGCAGCACCTCCGCCGGCCCGCGTTCCCCGGCGGGCCCCTCGACGACGCCGACGCTGCCGCGCACGGTCAGCTCGCGTCCGTCCAGCCGGACGGGCGTGGCCAGGGCCGCGAGGATGCGGTGCGCGAGCTCGACCGCCTGCTGTTCGGTGTCCGTGCCGGTGGTCAGCGCCACGAACTCGTCGCCGCCCAGCCGGGCCACCATCTCGCCCGGCCGGGTCGCGACGCTCTGCAGCCGGTCGGCGACCTCGACGAGCAGCCGGTCGCCGGCCGCGTGGCCGAGGCTGTCGTTGATGGCCTTGAAGCCGTCGAGGTCGAGGTAGCACAGCCCGAAGCGGCTGCCGTCGGTGGCGGCCAGTGCCTTGTCCAGCCGCTCGAAGAAGAGGGTCCGGTTGGGCAGCCCGGTCAGCGCGTCGTGTGTCGCCTCGTACCGCAGCCGCAGGTTGAGCAGCCGGCGCTCGGTGGTGTCCTCCATCAGCGCGAGCTGGTACTGGGGGCGGCCCTCGGCGTCCCGCAGCAGGGAAACCGTCAGGTTGGTCCACAGGACCGTGCCGTCGCCGCGGTAGAAGGGCTTCTCGACCCGGAAGTCGTCCCGCTCGCCGCGCACCAGCTCCCCGTACAGCTTCCAGACGTGCGGCGCGTCCTCGGGGTGGACCCACTCGCTGACCTTGCGGCCGCGGACGTGGTGCTCCAGACCGCCGAACATCCGGGTGAGCGCCCCGTTGACCTCCAGGATGTTGCCCTCGAGGTCGGCGATGCCGATACCGAGGGCGGCGCCCTCGAACACGGCGCGGAAGCGGGCCTCGGTGGCGTGCAGGGCCTGTTCCGCGAAGCTGCGGGCCATGAGCGCCGAACGGGCGATGGCCTCCTGCTCGGCGAGGGTGCGCTCGCGCAGCGCCTGGGCGAAGCCGGCCGCCAGCGCGTGCTGGAGGCGGGAGCAGCGGGCCCGCAGCTCCTCCAGGACGGCGGTCTCGCCGTCGCCCCCGCAGTACAGCACCAGATAGGAGTCGACCACGCCGAGGGTACGGCTGAGCGCGTCCGGGTCGGTGCAGTGGGCGGACACCAGGGCGGCGCCCACGCGGTGCGCGGGCGCCGGGTCGAACGGCCGCGTGTGCAGGGCGTCGCTCAGGTCCCGTGCCAGCGGCAGCAGATGCCGCTCTATCTCCGGGCGGGTCAGCGACGTGGCCGTCACGGGGAAGATGGCCCGGCTCCAGATGGTCGCGAACCGCTGGAGTCTGTCCTCCAGGCCGTCCGGTTCCGCGGCGGAACCGGGGGCCTGCGCCGGCATGTTCACGCCTTGCGCCCCACCCCTGCGAAGCCCGAGAAGGCGTATGGATCCTCCTGGTCGACGGGGTTCTCGGGCCGCCAGTGCGGCATCTGCACGAGGCCCGGTTCGACCATGTCGAAACCGTCGAAGAAGCGTGCCACTTCCTCGCGTGTACGCATGATCAGGGGGTTGCGGATGTCCTTGTAGACCTTCACCGCGCCACCCGCCCGCTCCGGGGGCACCGGGACGCCCTCGTACGAGGCGTGGGTGAGGATCAGGAGGCTGCCGGGCGCGAGGGCGTCGCGCAGTTCGGCGAGGGCCCGGTCCGGTTCGTCGGCGTCCTGCGCGAAGTGCAGCACGGCGACCAGGAGCAGGGCGACCGGCCGGTCCAGGTCGAGGAGGGCGCCGGTCTCGGGGGCGGTGAGGATGTCCTGCGGCTTGCGCAGGTCACCGGCGACGACACCGGCAGTCTCGTTCCCCTCCAGCACCGCGCGGCTGTGGGCGACGGCGACGGGGTCGTGGTCGACGTACACGACGCGGGCTTCGGGGTCCGCGCCCTGGGCGACCTCGTGGACGTTGCCGAAGGTGGGTATGCCGGAGCCGATGTCGAGGAACTGGGTGATGCCCTCACTCACCGCGTACCGTACGGCGCGGCGCATGAAGGCACGGTTGGCCTGCATGATCTTGGGAAGGCCCGGCATGAACTCCATGGCTTTGCGGGCCGCTTCCCGGTCCACCTCGAAATTGTGCGAACCGCCCAGGTAGTAGTCGTAAATGCGGGACACGCTCGGCACCGAAATGTCGATGCCCGGCGGGGCCCAGGCGGGACGCTCCATCGATGTCTCCAACAAGTCGCCACGGGATGCGGCCATGTTCATGGCCAGTGTTCGAGCCGAGGCTACTGATCGCCCGCCTGGAGGGCGAGGGGAAACGGAAATTATAGATCCGTTCTTGGTCACACGTCTCGGTCATCGGACAGCGGCACGTGCGCTTCCGCGGGAGCACGACCGGGCCCGCCGCTCACGCGGGGGGCGTGGGCGGCGGGCCGGCGGGGGGAGCGGGCCGGCTGGGCCGGACCCCCCGAATCGCGACGTACGTGGGGACTCTACTTGGACGTCGCGACCATCTTCCCGGCGGGCGAGACGGCGAACCAGGTGCCGCCGACGCCCTGACCGTTGGTGTCACCGGGCTTCTTGTCGCCCGCGAAGGTGTAGAGGGGCCAGCAGTCGATGGTCTGCTGCTTGATGCCGTCGGGGCGGTTGAACGTGACGTACCCCTTCAGCGAGATCCCTTCGGTGTCGTTCTTGTCGACCGGTTCGACGACGGGCCACTTCTTGAGGCAGTCGTCGGTGCAGGCGGTCTTCATGGGCCACGCCGAGTCCTTCTCGAACCGGTAGACCGTCATACCGTTCTTGTCCACGACGATCTCGCCGAGCTTGGGGTCCTTGCGGACGGACAGACCGGCCAGGTCGGCCGGCGCGCCCGCGCCCTCGCCGCCCTGGTCCTCGGCCGCCCCCTCCTCGGCGGCACCCTCGTCCTCGGCGGCCCCCTCGTCGCCGCCGCCCGCGAGGGCTGCCTTCTTGCCGTCGGGGGCGGCCGCGAACCAGGTGCCGCCCACGCCCTGGCCCTTGGTGTCGCCCGGCTTGCTGTCCTTGACGTACCGGTACATCGGCCAGCCGTCGATGGTGAGTTGCTTGGTGCCGTCGGCGCGGGTCACCTCTCCCATGAGGGAGGCGTCAACACCGGCCGGGGGCTTGGCACCCTCGGCGGGCACGATGGGCCAGGCCTTCGCGCAGTCACCCTCGCAGTTGGACTTGGGCGGGTTCGGCGTGTCCTTGTCGAAGCGGTAGAGCGTGAGGCCCTCGCTGTCGGTGACGACCTTGCCGAGTTCCTTGCTGTCCCAAATGGCGAGCTGGCCGGCCGACTTGGCGGCGGCCTCCTGTCCCCCGGAACCGGCACCGGAGCCGTAACCCGCGCCGGAGCCGTAGCCGGCGCCGTTCTCGGCGGGCGCACCCGCCGGGGCGGCGGCGCCGACCGATCCGGCCGGGGCCTGGTCACCCTTCTCCTGACCGCACGCCGTCGTCAGCGCGAGCACGGCCGCCGCGGACAGCGCGAGCGAGGCGTTCCGCCAGGTCTTCATGTCAACTCCCGTTGTATTGAGGTACTTTGGCGACGCCCCAGGTGCGCCGTTCATGGCCCTATGTACGCGTGGGAGGGCCGCGTGCGTTCAACGCGTCGGAAAAATTTCTCCGGATGCGGTAACGGCCCACGCCCGAAAACCCCTCCATCAGGGGAATTACGACACTTCGGGACGCGCCCGGACCGTTGAACGATCATGCTCTTGCGCGTGTACGGAACCCTCGTCGCGCGGCTCCTGGCGGCCGCCGCCCTCGGCTGGCTGCTGGCCGCCCCCCTTCCCGCGGCGGCCGACAGCTGCGCCGTCGCCCACGTCGGCCCCGGAACCCCCGACCCGGTGGTCGCGGTCGCGGGCGGTGCGACCTGCACGACGGCCCCGGCCCCGTCGCCGAAGCCCCCTCCCCCGCCGGAGCCACCCCCGCCCCCGCCACCCCCGCCACCCACACAGGCGGTGCCGGAACCCCCACCACCGCCACAGCCACCGCCACCTCCCCCGCCACCGCGACCGGCCCCGCCGCCGCCCGCACCGGCCCCGCCCCCGCCGACCGAGCCGGAGCCGGCCGCACCACCCCGCCTCGCACCGCCGCCGCAGCCCACTCCGTCACCGGCCGAGTCGCTGCGCCCGCGACCGTCGCCACCTGCCCCGGTCCCGCTGCCCGCCTACCGGCGCATGCAGCGCGCCGAACCGGCGGGCGGCCCGTCCACCGTCACCGTGATGCTCCTGATCATGGCCCCCGCGGTCTTCGCCGCCGCCATCCTGCGCCCCCGCTCATCCCGCTAGCACGGCCCGGTACCGCCCAGTACCGCCTAGTACCGCCCGGAGAAGACCTTGTCGGAATGGCTTGTCCTGTCCATCGCGATGGCTGCCGCCTGTGCGGTCGTCCTGACCATCGTCGTCATCAACAACCGCCGGATCGGCGATGACGACGACCCGTCCGAGACCCCGGACGTCCTCGAGTACATGACGATGATGATCGGCGTGGTGTACGCGATCGTGCTGGGTCTGGCGATCGCCGGCGTCTGGGAGGGCCGCAGCGCCGCCCAGGAGAGCGTCCGTCAGGAGGCCCAGGCGCTGCACGAGGTGTCCGTCAGGGCGGAGGTGTGGCCCGCGGACGTACGCGCGCGGATCCGGGCCGACGTGGACGCCTACGTCTCGCACGTCGTCGACACCGAGTGGCAGTCCATGGCCGAACGGGGCGAGCTGACCGACGAGGGCACCGAACTGCTGGACCGGGTGCGCCGCAGCGTCTCCGACTACCGGCCCGCCGACGCCCACCAGGGCGAGGCGTACCAGCCGCTGGTGGACCAGGTGGCGGTCGCCGACGACGCGCGCAGCGCCCGTGGCGAGAACGCGGGCGCCACCATGCCGGGGGTGGTGTGGTTCGGCCTGATCACGGGTGCGCTGATCACGGTGGGACTGATCTTCACGCTGCAGATCCGGCGCACCTTCCGCGAGTTGCTGCTGGCCGGTCTCTTCAGCGCGCTCATCGCCTTCCTGCTGTTCCTGATCTGGGCCTTCGACGCGCCGTTCGGCCGCGGGATCTCCGCGACCCCCGACCCCTTCCTGAACGCCTTCCCCCACCTGACGGGCCTCGGAGACTGACCGGCGGCGGCGTGGTGACGTCCGCCGTCCGGGGGACCCCGGTGCCCCATTCGCCCGTCAGCGATCGCGGTTGTGGTAAGGCGCTCCTAGCGTTTCCGGCATCGAGGTGCATATCAGACGCTTTGTGGAAATCCGTTCCGCAGCTGCCCCTCGGGACCCGGAGGATTGACGATGCGCGCGATAGGTGCCGCCTCCGCCGCTCTGCTCGGAGCGGCCGCTCTCGCCCTGACCGCCCCCGCTCCGGCGGTGGCTTCCGGCAAGTTCGCCCCCGGTGACTTCGCCATCAGCCCGTCGACCGTCCAGCCGGGGGGCAGGGTCGTCCTCACGGCGCCCGGCTGCTCCGGCACGGCCATGGCCTCCTCGGGAGTCTTCGACACCGTCACCATCCCGGCCGGCCGTTCGGCGACGGCCACCGTCGACTGGGACGCCAGGCGCGGCGCGGTCTACACGGTGTCCTTCACCTGCGCCGGTGGCACGCCGGGCACCCTCGACCTCACCATCGCGCGGGCCACCAGCTCCCCGACCGCCAACTCGACCGCCGTGCCCACGGTGACCGCGACGCGGACGGTGACCACCACGGCGCCCACCCAGGGCGTACGCGGCGGCGAGGGCGGCAGCATCGGCGGTATGAACGCCGGCGAGCTCGCGGCCGGGACCGGTCTGGTCGTGGCGGCCGCCACCGGGATCATCTACATGCTGCGCCGCCGCGCCGAGAGCCGTCGCCACTGAGCGGCTCCGCCCCTCCCGCGAAGAGCCCCGTACGCCCGTCGCCCCGAGTCCTGGTCGGTCAGGACTCGGGGCGACGGGCGTATTCGGCCGACCGGGAGGTTCGGCCGGTCAGACCTTTCCGCCGTTCAGACGGCGACGGCGGCTGATGAACAGCCCGCCGCCGACGGCCGCAGTGGCGACCAGGGCACCGCCGATGGCCATCTCGGTGGAGCTGGGCGCCATCGAACCGCCGAGGCCGCCCTCGGAGCCACGGCCACGGATGACCGTGAAGGTCCTGGTGACCACCATGGGGTGGTCACTGCACTTGACGGCCAGGTTGTACTGGCCCGGCGTGGCGTGGTCGAAGATCCTGGGCGTGGCGGCCGAGTGGCCCGAGGCGTTGACCGTGAGGGCGGTCCTGGGGAAGGCGTTGGACGTGACCGTGCCGCCGTGGCCGCACCCCATGGCGCTGACCGCGAGCTGGCCACCCTGGTGGACCCGGGTAGGGGAGACCGTGACGTTGGTAGGACCGTTGTTCGCGACGGCCAGCGGGGCGCAGAGCCCGATGGCCGCGCCGGCGGTGGCGGCCACCGCGAGAGCGCGTGAAGCACGCATCGTTGAACCTCCAGTGGAAGACGCCCCGAAGCGGCGCTCCGGGAGGATTCGACGAGTACGTCTTCCACGACGAACCTTCACAAGTCAGTCTGATTACCGCATTTCGGCACTCGTCCACCCCGGTGAGCCGACACGCCGTGCCCGCGCCCGCATATCTGACGGAGCCGCAGGTCACGGACCGTCAGAGGCGGTGCGGGACGTTCCGGACGACGATGACTCGGATGGGTCATCCCCTCTGGCGCGCGCCACCCGTTCGCCCCTCTCCTGATCGCCGGTGCGGCACGGCGCACTTAGCGTGCGTACTACGCCGCGAAGGGAGAACCATGGGCAGGGGCCTGGACCACTGTGGCTTGGAGTCGAGGAGACGCTCACCGTGGGGCGCGCTGGCTCTCGTCATGCTCACCGGTCTCGCGATGATGCGGAACGGCGTCGACATTCAGCCCGGCCCGCCCCAGCCGGCTCCCGCCGCCGTCTCGGAGGGCCGCCGCGTGGGCGCGGCACCCGTCCCGCCCGCCGGGCTGCGGCCGCTCGCGTACGCGCCGGCGTCCCGGATCCGTATCGAGTCGATCGACGTCGACGCGCCCATCATGGACGTCGGGCTGGACCGGGAGGGCTGGATCGACGCACCCCCCGCCCAGGACCCCAATATGGCGGGCTGGTACCAGAACGGCATCTCGCCGGGGCAGCGCGGGACGTCGGTGATCGTCGGTCACGTCGACAACGAGGCCGGCCCGGCGGTCTTCTACGGCCTGGGCTCGCTCAAGAAGGGCAGCCACGTCGAAGTGACGCGCTACGACGGGCGGGTGGCCGTCTTCGAGGTGTACGGCATCGAGGTGTTCTCCAAGGAGGACTTCCCCGGAGTGCGCGTGTACGGCGACACCGGGCAGCCGGAGCTGCGGGTGATCACCTGCGGCGGCGGCTATTCCAAGACCAACGGCTACGACGGCAACGTGGTCGCCTTCGCGCGGCTGGTGGCGACCCGCTGAGCGGGCCGGTGGGCCGCGGGCGGCCCGGCCCGCTCGTGGGGCACCGGGCCGCGGCTCATCGACGCGGCACGGTGAGGTGATAGCCGGCGGCCAGCAGCTCCGGCAGGTAGGTGCGCAGTGCGGCCACGCTCTGGGAGCGGTCACCGCCCGCGTCGTGGGAGAGGACCACCACGCCCGGCCCGGCGCCGTCCAGGACGCGGCGTACGATCGGGCCCGCGCCCGGTTCCTTCCAGTCCAGGGTGTCCACCGTCCAGGCGAGCGGCTCCATGCCGAGTTCGGCGCCGATCTCGAACGAGTGCCGGTTCCAGGCGCCGTAGGGGGCGCGGTACCACAGGGGTGGGGAGCCGAGGGTCCGCTCGATGAGGTCGCTGGTGCTGCCCAGTTCGTCACGGATGCGGGAGGGGCGGAGCCGGGGGATCAGCGGGTGGGACCAGGAGTGGTTGCCGACCACGTGTCCGTCGTCGGCCATCTCGCGCAGCAGGTCCGGGTTCACGGCGGCCATTTCCCCGCAGACGAAGAACATGGCGCGTACGCCGTACCGGCGCAGGATCTCGAGGACGGCGGGGGTGTAGCGGGGGTCGGGTCCGTCGTCGAAGGAGAGGACCATCGACCGGCCGGCGCCGGAGACCCGCAGGAAGGGCCGTTGCCGCACGGGCGGCAGGGCGCGCCGGTAGCGGGGCGGGGCGTACGAGGTCATCGGCTGGAGGCGGTACGAGGAGGGGGGTGCCAGGCGCGGGCCCGCCTGGGCGCCGACCTGGGGTCCGGCGGCGCCGGGGTACGCGGGGGGCGTGGGTCCGGCCGGCCGTGGCGGCGCGCCGCCCGGGCGTTCCAGGGCGAAGAGGCCGAAGGTCGTGGTGGCCCCGAGGGCGGCGGCGATGCGCAGCACCACCCGCCGCCCTGTGGGCATTTGATCTTTTTTCATGACTAATAACTCGCATGGCGGATGCCGTGCGGCCCTCACCCACACCGGCCGGGCATCCGATTGCACCCGATGGGACCAGGGGGCCACGGGCGGTGCCGGGCGGTGCGTGGCGTCTTCCCCGGGAGCCCCGGGTCGGCCATCATGATCCGCCGTCAGCCGATGCCGTCTGCAAAGAGGTGACGCTCATGGCCCGAATCCGTGCGGGGCAGGGAATTCTGCGCCGCAAACCCATCGCACTGATCGAGGAGGGTGTCGAGGAGGAACGGCTCACCCGGACGCTGGGGCTGTGGCAACTGACCGCCATCGGTGTCGGCGGCATCATCGGCGCGGGCATCTTCACCCTCGCCGGTACGGTCGCCAACGGCACCGCCGGGCCCGCGGTGCTCGTCTCGTTCCTGATCGCGGGCATCGCCAGCGCGGCCGCCGCGTTCAGTTACGCGGAGTTCGCGGGGCTGATTCCCAAGGCCGGGTCGGCGTACACCTACGGGTACGCGGTGCTCGGTGAGCTCGTCGGCTGGCTGATCGGCTGGGACCTGTTGCTGGAGTACACCGCCATCGTCGCGGTCGTCGCCATCGGCATCTCCGGATACTTCAACTTCCTGCTGGGCGAGGTGGGCGCGGAGCTGCCCGCCTGGATGCTGGGCGCGCCGGGGACGGGCGAGGGCCACCAGGTCGACCTGTTCGCGGCGGTGCTGTGCCTGCTGATCGCCTACCTGCTCACCCTCGGCATCAAGAACGCGGCACGCTTCGAGACGGTCGTCGTGATCCTGAAGGTGCTGGTCGTGCTGCTGGTGATCGTGGTGGGCTTCTTCCACATCACCACCGACAACTACACCCCGTTCTTCCCGTACGGGCTGGGTGGCGCGTTCACCGGCGCGGCGACCGTGTTCTTCGCGGTCTTCGGCTACGACGCGATGTCGACGGCGGCCGAGGAGTCCAAGGACGCCCAGCGCCACATGCCGAAGGCCATCCTCTACTCGCTCGCCATCTCGATGGTGCTGTACGTGCTGGCCTGCCTGGTCCTGACCGGTATGCAGAACTACACGGAGATCGACCCGGAGAGCGGCTTCTCCACCGCCTTCAAGTCGGTGGGCCTCGACGCACTGGCGGACGTCATCGCGGTGGGCGCGATCATCGGCATTCTGACGGTCATGTTCACCTTCATGCTGGGTGTCACCCGTGTCTGGTTCTCCATGTCGAGGGACGGGTTGCTGCCGCACTGGTTCGCCAAGACGCACCCGACCCGCCACGTGCCGACCCGGGTGACGTGGATCGTCGGTGTCGCGTCGGCGCTCATCGCGGGGTTCCTGCCGATCGGCGAGGCGGCCGAACTGACCAACATCGGCATCCTGCTGGCGTTCGTGGTGGTGTGCATCGCGGTGATCGTGCTCCGCTACAAGCGGCCGGAACTGCCACGGACGTTCCGTACGCCCGGTATGCCGTTCGTGCCGGCGATCGGGGTGATCTTCTCCGTCTGGCTGATCACGTTCCTGCAGTGGCAGACCTGGGCCCGCTTCGCCGTGTGGTTCGCGCTGGGGCTGGTGGTCTACTTCGGCTACTCGTACCGCAAGTCCAACCTGGCGAAGGCCGAGGCCGCGGCCCGGAACCGGGCGGGGGCGGACGGACCGCCCGCGCCGTAGGCCCGCACAGCCGCGCACCCCATGGCGAACGGCCCACCGGGAGAACCGGCGGGCCGTTCCCCATGGTCCGGCCAGCGCCCGGGTGGAACGAACGTGGGACGCAGGGCGGGCGGCAGGCCGGACACCCGTCCGAAGACCAGGACGTGCTCCGGATTCATGGTGTCGTTCCCCGGAGTCGCGATGGTCCCCTCCGACAGGAGGATCCTGATCAACGCGCTCTGCATCCTGGCACGGCGGATGGGAGCAGCGGGGTGAGCGCCCCCGTGCGGTGTGAGCGTTGTGCACGGGGTCAGCCGGCCGACCCGGCGCGGCGCAGGCTGCGGGGAGCGCCGACCGGGCCGGTTCACGATGAGCCGGTGGCACGGCATGATGGTTCGTCCCCCCTGAGCCCCTTTTTCGGGCCGCGCCTACTCCCCCATGACCAGGCCGTCCTTGGCCGCGCCGCGGCTGAGGACGACCTGCTGGATACGGTCGCGCACGACGGTGAGGTTCTGACCGCCCTTGATCGCGGCGTTGAGGTCGACCACCCGGCCCGTCCCGGTGTTGAACCACGTCGGCAGGAACTCCGCCTTCGCCACGTTCCAGCGGCCGCCGGGGGTGGCCGGCGGGGCGAACGTGAAGCGGCCCATGGTGCCCTGGTTGCCGCGCGGGTCGAACGCGCCGCTGTAGTTGATCATGTCGCCGGCGATCTGGTCGCCCATGCCGTAGACGATCCAGGTGCCGTTGACCTTCTCGTACGCCTGGGGGACGTGGGCGTGGGTGCCGATGATCAGGTCGATGTCCGGGCGGCGGCCGGTGGCCGAGGCGGTGAGGCTCCGGCCGAGGTTCACCTGCTGCCGGTCGGGGGCGGTCTGCCACTCGGTGCCCCAGTGCAGGCTGACCACGACGACATCGGCACCGGCGGTGCGGGCCGCCCGCGCGTCGGCGAGGATCTTGTTCTCGTCGATGAGGTTGACCGCCCAGGGTCTGCCCTGGGGCAGCGGGATGCCGTTGGTGCCATAGGTGTACGCCAGGTGGGCCACCGTGGCGCCGCCCGCCTTGAGCAGGGTGGGACGGACGGACTCGGCGGCGGTGCGGGCGGAACCGGCGTGGCGGACGCCCGCCTTGTCCAGGGCGTCCAGGGTGCGGCCGAGGCCCGCGGCGCCGTCGTCGAGGGTGTGGTTGGAGGCGGTGGAGCAGGAGTCGTAGCCGGTGGCGGCGAGGGCGGGGGCGACTTCGGGCGGCGACTTGAAGGACGGGTAGCCGGTGTAGGGACCGCCGTCCTTCCCGTACACCGTCTCCATGTGGCAGATGGCGAGATCGGCCTTGGAGACGACCGGTT
This sequence comes from Streptomyces sp. NPDC041796, assembly GCF_055590785.1. Lineage (NCBI taxonomy): Bacteria > Bacillati > Actinomycetota > Actinomycetes > Kitasatosporales > Streptomycetaceae > Streptomyces > Streptomyces sp. NPDC041796. The sequence continues at coordinate 146,882 of NZ_JBVJAH010000008.1, read as the reverse complement.
TCGCGCCGGAGAGCATGGGGCGGAAGTCGTAGCCGGTCCCGCCCGCGTCCGCCTGGGCCTGCCGGATGATCGAGGCGTGCGGCAGGACGTCACCGCTGGCCACGAGCGTGAACCCGCCCGTGGGCGCGGCGACCGGGCCGCCCGCGGAGGAGGGCACCGGCCGGCCGGCCGGGACGGCCGCGGTGCGCGGCTCCGGTTGCGGACCGGCACAGCCTGCCGCCGCGGAGAGAAGAACGGTGGCGACCGCGAGCGTGGTCCGTCGCGTGGGTGTGAGGGTCATCAGCCGGGCTCCGTGGGGCTTCGGGGTGCTGGGGGAAGAGAGGGGCGCTCCCCCGGATCCCTACGGGAAATGAGGATCAGTCAATCCTTAAATACGCAAAATCATACAAACGCAGTGATGGTGGACTTATCCCTGTGGGTGACCGTTCACCGCGCCATTCACCGCTCGGTGTGACCGCTCGTCGCACGTCCCGGTGCGGCGCCTGTCCCTTCGGGCACGGATGCGTTCGGATACGCGTCGAGGGTCTGAAGTACGGCGGGAAAGGGTGTGACGATGACGACGGCGACCACCGACGAGCGGGCCTTGGAGGAGCTCCAGCGGGAACACGGACCCGCGCTGCTGAGCTTCCTGCTCGGCCTCACGTACGGCGACAGACAGCGCGCCGAGGACCTGCTCCAGGAGACGCTCGTCCGCGCCTGGCAGCACCCCGAGGCGTTCGAGGCCCCGTACGAGTCGATGCGCCCCTGGCTCTTCACCGTCGGCCGGCGCCTGGCGATCGACGCCCGCCGGTCCCGGATGGCCCGCCCCACCGAGATCGGGGACGGCGTGCTCGCCGGCACCCCGGACCCCTCGGACGTCACCGAGTCCGCCGTCGCCGCGCTGGACGTACGGGCGGCGGTACGCGAACTGAGCCCCGAGCATCGCGCGGTGCTGGTGCGGATCTACTTCGACGGCCTCTCCGTGAAGGAGGCCGCCGCGGAACTGGGTATACCGGCCGGGACGGTCAAGTCGCGGTCCCACTACGCGCTGCGGGCGCTCGGCCGGTGCCTGCCCGGCTACAGCCGGACGCTCTCCGGCTCGCTCCCGGCATGACCCCTCCCGCCCCACCGTCCCCTCCGGGCCCGTCGCCGCCCGTGCGTCACCGCTCCGGCCGGAATGTAGGCGAAACCACACCGCCGAGTTGAGCAAAGAGCGGCCCCGGGCCGTGCCTGACGGTAGAGGCTCGTCGTCAAGGACCACACGCACGCGCAGAACGTCCGGGAGAAGGTGGGAACGTTGCGGCCCGAGAGCACGAACGGCACCGGCGGGGGCGGAGGGCTGGCCGTCCCGATGGCCTGGCTGTGTGCCGAGTACATCGCCGATGAACTACTGAGAGCCGGCGGCCTGGTCGAACCGGGCTCACTCGAGTACCAGGCGGGCCGCCGGACGCTCGCGCTCACCGTCTACCTGGGCGACGGCACCGACGACCCGCCCGGTCCGGGCGCCGAGGACCGGCTGGAGGAATGGCTGACCCGCACCGCGTACGGCCACCCCTGGGAGGACTGGGTACGCGAGCGGCTGACCGCCCGCCGGGAACGCGACGGTGACGACGACGAGGGCCTCGCCCTCGCCCGGGAGACCTGGCGCCGGCTGGAGGGCACCCACCTCCTCGCCACCGACCTGGGCGCCCTGTCGGCCGGCCCGGCCACCGGGCTCACGGTCGACGAGTCGGAGGCGGTCTGGCTCCCCTCCTGGCGCCTCGGCGTACCCCTGGGACACCTGGCACTAAGGCTGTACTGAACCGCGGTGCGGCGACCTCAGTGCGGCTGGACAGGGCGCGCGCGGACTCTGGCGGGCAGGTCCTGGTGGCCGCTGCTGGCCAGCATCCTGACCTCGCCCCGGTCGCTTATCTCCGCCAGGACGATGCCGGTGTCGTCCGCGTAGACCGGATGCCCGCCGGCCCCGGTGCGCTCGGTGCGGTGCACCTGCACGACGTCCTCCTGCCCGAAGTCCAGCTCGTAGTGATCATGGATGCTCATGGCTGCCTCCCGGTGAGCGTTCACCGCCACGCACCCGCGTCCCCAAACCAGGACTTTTCATGCCTGAACGGACGCCGGTGGGTCGCGGTGCACACCCGGGCGATACTTGGGGACACGCACCGTGACCTTCATGCCCGCGCCGACGCCCGTCTCGACGACGAGCCCGTAGTCGTCCCCGTACACCTGGCGCAGCCGTTCGTCGACGTTGGACAGCCCGATGCCGGAGATCCGGGGGCGCTCCCCGGCGAGGATGGCACGCAGCACGTCCGGGTCCATGCCGACGCCGTCGTCCTCGATGGTGACGACCGCCTCGGCGCCCGCGTCCTCGGCCGCGATCGTCACCCGGCAGGTGGTGCGGGAATCCTCCAGGCCGTGCTTGACGGCGTTCTCGACCAGCGGCTGGAGGCAGAGGAACGGCAGCGTCACCGGCAGCACCTCGGGCGCCACCTGGAGGGTCACCTGCAGCCGGTCGCCGAACCGGGCGCCCGCGAGCGCCAGGTACTGCTCGATGGAGCGCAGCTCGTCGGCGAGCTGGGTGAACTCGCCGTGCCGCCGGAACGAGTAGCGGGTGAAGTCGGCGAACTCCAGGAGGAGTTCACGGGCGCGCTCCGGGTCCGTGCGGACGAAGGACGCGATGGCGGCGAGCGAGTTGAAGATGAAGTGCGGGGAGATCTGCGCGCGCAGGGCCCGGATCTCGGCCTCGATCAGACGTGTACGGGACCGGTCCAGCTCCGCCAGTTCGAGCTGTACGGAGACCCAGCGGGCCACCTCCGTCGCGGCCCGCGCCAGCACCGCCGATTCGTGCGAGCCGTACGCCACCAGGGCGCCCAGCACTCCCTCCTCACCGGTCAGCGGCGCGATCACCGCCCAGCGCAGGGGGCAGTCCGGCTCGTCGCATGCGGCACGCACGCTCTGGCCCCGCCCCGAGCCGAGCACCTCGGCGACCCGCTCCATCACCTGGCCCCGGTGGTGGTCGCCACCGGGACCGTCCCAGGCGAGCACGGCCGTGCGGTCGGTCAGGCACAGGGCCTCCGTGCCGAGCAGCGAGCGCAGCCGCCGGGCGGCCTTGCGCGCGGTGTCCTCGGTGAGCCCGGCCCGCAGGGGCGGGGCGGCGAGGGACGCGGTGTGCAGGGTGTGGAAGGTGGCGCGCTCCACGGGGGTGCCGAGGTCCAGGACGTCCTTGCCGGCCCGTCGCGCCGTGAGCCGCCCGAGCGCGAACCCGGCGGCGAGGAGCACGGCTCCGGCGGCGGCGAGGGCCGCGAGCAGCGTTCCGCTCATCGGGCGGCTCCCCCGCGCTGTTCCGGCGCCCGGAGGCGTGGCCTGCCCCGTGGCCTGCCCACCAGGTCCTCGGGCAGGTGGAGCCGGGCCAGGATGGCCGGGGTGCCCGCCGGGACGCGGCGGGGCGTGGCGAGCGACACGGCCACCATGGTCAGGAACCCGAGCGGCACGGACCAGACGGCGGGCCACGCCATCAGTGTGTGCGGCCACCCCTCGGGGGCGAGCCCCGCGCGGGTCGCCATCACGGCCGTGAGCGCGGCCCCGCCGCCCGCCACCAGACCGGCCATCGCGCCGGGCGGGGTGAGCCGCCGCCACCAGATGCCGAGGACCAGCAGCGGGCAGAACGAGGACGCCGACACGGCGAACGCCAGGCCCACGGCGTCGGCCACCGGCACGTGGGTCGCGACCAGGCTGAGCGCCAGAGGCACCGCCATGGCGAGCACGGTCGCCAGCCGGAAGTGCCGCACCCCGCGCGAGGGCAGCACGTCCTGGCTCAGCACGCCCGCGACGGACATGGTCAGCCCCGACGCCGTGGACAGGAACGCGGCGAACGCCCCGCCCGCCAGGAGGGCGCCCAGCAGGTCACCGGCCGGCCCGCCCACGACCCGGTCGGGCAGGACGAGCACGGCGGCGTCGGCCGCACCGGTCAGGGTCAGTTCGGGCGCGTAGATCCGGCCCAGCGCGCCGTACACCGGAGGAAGCAGGTAGAAGGCGCCCACGAGGCCCAGGACCACGAGCGTGGTGCGGCGGGCGGTGCGCCCGTCGGGGCTGGTGTAGAAGCGCACGGCGACGTGCGGCAGCCCCATCGTGCCGAGGAACGTGGCGAGGATCAGCCCGTACGTGGCGTACAGCTGGTGGCCGTCGCGGCCGTCCGCCAGCGGCTGCGACCAGCCGAGGGGGTCGTCCCCGGTGGCGGCGCGCTCGGGCACGTGCGCGCCCTCGGGGAAGCGCAGTGTGGTGCCGGCCTCGACACGGTGACTCCCCTCGGTCAGGGTGACCCGGTCCTCCTCGTACACGCTGGAGTCGACCCGCCCGGACACGGTCAGGGTCAGCGGCGCGTCGATGTCGATACGTACGGTGTCGTCGACCGTGACGGCGGTGTGCTCCCGGAAGACGGCGGGCGCGTCGAACCGGGCGCGCGGCGCGTCGTCGCCCCACCAGGCGGCGACCAGGAACAGCGCGGGAACCAGTAGGGCGGTGAGCTTGAGCCAGTACTGGAAGGCCTGGACGAAGGTGATGCTGCGCATCCCGCCCGCCGCGACGGCCCCGGTGACGACGACGGCGACGACCAGCCCGCCGACCCACCCGGGGGCGCCGGTGAGGATCTCCAGCGTCAGGCCGGCGCCCTGGAGCTGCGGCAGCAGGTACAGCCAGCCGATGCCGACCACGAACAGGCTGGCCAGCCGGCGCGCCTCGGGCGACTCCAGGCGGGCCTCGGCGAAGTCGGAGAGCGTGTACGCGCCGGAGCGGCGCAGCGGGGCGGCGACCAGGACCAGCAGGACGAGGTAGCCGGCGGTGTAGCCGACCGGGTACCAGAGCATGTCGGGTCCCTGGAGCAGGACGAGTCCGGCGATGCCGAGGAAGGAGGCGGCGGAGAGGTACTCGCCGCTGATGGCGGCGGCGTTGAGGCCGGGGCCCACGGTCCGGGAGGCGACGTAGAAGTCGGAGGTGGTGCGGGAGATGCGCAGTCCGAGCGCGCCGATGAGCACGGTGGCGAGGACGACGGCGGTGACGGCGGCCACCGCGTAGGTCTGGTTCACGGCCGGTCCATACGGGCTCAGCGGCCTTCCAGGAGACCGGTGAAGTCACGCTCGTTGCGCTCGGCGCGGCGGACGTACCAGCGGGCGATGAGCCAGATGACGGGGTACGCGCCGACGCCGAGGGCGGCCCAGGCGAAGGGCTCGGCGGAGCCGCGCCCGAGAGCCGTCGGGAGGGTGAACAGCAGGGGCAGCGAGCCGACGAGCAGGGCGAGGGTGGCGAGGGCGTAGAGCGCGGCGCGCAGCTGGCTGCGCATCAGGGACCGTACGTAGGTGTGGCCGAGGGTCGTCTGCTCGCTGATCTCGGACCGGGCGGGCGCGTGACCGGGCGGACGGCGGGCGGAGCGCGGCACACCGGTGACCGTCTCGCGGCGGGGGCGGCGCGCGGGTTCGTGCTCTGCGTGCATCGGCGTCCGTGGGTCGGCTGGCGGGGCGGCTGGCTCGGATGGTGGAGTCTACGCAGAAGCCATATCCGAAGGTAGACCCGGTTTTGTCCGCCCCGCGGCTCCGGGGTCCCGGGTCCCGGTGCCGGCTCCCGGGTCCCGACTCCCGGGTCCCGGCTCACGGCTCACGGGTCACGGCCCACGGCTCCCGCGTCCCGGATCCCGGATCCCGGATCCCGGATCCCGGCTCAGGGTTGTCGGCTCACGGCTCAGTGTCCGGGCGTACGCCCGGTGGCGTCACCGAGCGCGATCTCCAGTTCGACGTAGGACTCCTCGGCCCGGCGGTAGGCCACCTCCAGGGCGGCGGTCGTACGGGGCCCGACCAGGCCGTGCGTCGACTCCTGGATCTCGTACAGCACGTCGGCCCAGCGTGCGGCGGCGCTCTTGACGCGGGCGAGCAGGGCCTCGGCCTCGTGCGGTTCGGCCGGCCGGAGGCCCGGCAGGGCGCGCACCTCGGCGAGCAGCGCCTCGATCTCCGTGGTCACGCCCCCGCCCCTCTCCGGTGATCGGCCTGTCGGTGATCAACTGTAGGCGCCGCTCGGCCCGTACCGGTGCCGGAGGGGTCACCCGTCGCCGAACGGCACCTCCCGCGCGTCGAACGGCGGTCAGCGGCGTGCCTGGCGCATCAGCAGGTCGCGCAGGTGACGCGCGTGCCGGCGGCTGACGGCGAGCTCGGCGCTTCCGACCCGGACGGTGGTCGCCCCGGCGTCGAGGCGCAGTTCGTCGATGCGGCTCAGCGCGACGAGGTGGCTGCGGTGGATCCGTACGAATCCGCGCGCCGCCCACCGTTCCTCCAGCGTGGACAGCGGGATGCGGACCAGGTGGCTCCCCTCGTCGGTGTGGAGGCGCGCGTAGTCGCCCCGCGCCTCCACGTACGCGATGTCGTCGACGGCCACGAACCGGGTGACGCCGCCCAGTTCGACCGGGATCTGTTCCGCCGCCGTGGGGGCGATCGCGGGTTCGGCGAGGTCGCGGACGCGGCGTACGGCCTCCGCCAGGCGTTCCTTGCGGACCGGTTTGAGGACGTAGTCGACGGCCTTGAGGTCGAACGCCTGGAGGGCGAACCCCTCGTGAGCGGTGACGAAGACGATCAGCGGCGGTCTGGCGAACCCGGCTATCAGGCGTGCGATGTCGAGGCCGGAGAGCCCGGCCATGTGGATGTCGAGGAAGACGACGTCGATGGCGTCCTCGCCGTCGGGGCCCGCTTCGAGGGCGCGGCCGATGCGGCGGAGCGCCTCGGTCGCGTCGGTGGCGCCCTCGGCGCTGCGCACCCGCGGGTCGGAGCGGAGGAGGTAGAGCAGCTCTTCGAGAGCGGGCTTCTCGTCGTCGACGGCCAGTACGCGCACCATGGTGCGGAGTGTAGGGGTGGGGCGATTGAGCGAGGAACGGCTCGTATGCGTACTGCATGACGTAAGGCTTCACGGAAGCACAGGGCATCGGACGCGTACGCGGGAATGAGGCACCCCCATGAGTCTGCGGGAGCGGCATCACGATGTCGCCGCCTATGCGCTGGGCGTGCTGGAACCGGCCGACGCCCTCCGCTGCGAGGAGCACCTGGCGCGGTGCCCGGCCTGCGCGGCCGGACTCGAGGAATTCCGCTTCACCACTTCGGTGCTCGCCCAGCTGGCGGGCCGGGAGCCGTTGCAGCCCCCGGTGTCGCGGCGGGGCGCGGCGGCCGGGGCGGGTCCGGTGGGCCGCCGGCGGGGCCGTCGTACGCGCCGCCCGCCGGCGCGGCGGTGGCGGGCGCGTGTCGTCGGGGTGGCCGCGGCGCTGGCCGTGGCGGTGCCGGGCGCGGTCCTGTTGGGCGCTCAGGATCCGGGCGGCGGTGATCCGGCGGTACGGCGGGCGGCGGCGACGGACACGGCGACCGGGGCGTCGGCGTCGGTCGCGCTGCGGGAGCGGGAGTGGGGCACGGAGGTGGCTCTGCGGGTGGCCGGGGTGCGGGGGCCCCATGTGTGCGAACTGGTCGTCGTCGGCACGGACGGCCGGGCCTGGCCGGTGATGACGTGGGCGACGGACGAGGGTGAGAAGCCGCTGATGGAGGGGGTCATCGCGGTGCCGATCGGTGAGATCGAGCGGCTGGAGGTGCGGACCGTGGAGGGCGAGCGGCTGGTGTCGGTACGGCCCTGAACCTATTTGAGCAGCCGCGACAGCCTGCGGTCGGCGAGGGGTTTGCCGCCGGTCTGACAGGTGGGGCAGTACTGCAGCGACGAGTCGCTGAAGGACACCTCCCGGATCGTGTCGCCGCACACGGGACACGCTTCACCGGTGCGGCCGTGCACCCGCAGCCCGCTCTTCTTCTCGGCCTTGAGCCGGCCGGCGGCCAGTCCGTGCGAGCGTTCCACGGCTTCGCTCAGGGTGGTGCGCACCGCCTCGTACAGCGTGGTGATCTCCTCGTCGTCGAGGTTCCGCACCGGCTTGAAGGGTGACATCCGGGCGGCGTGCAGGATCTCGTCGCTGTACGCGTTGCCGATGCCGGCGATCAGGCTCTGGTCGCGCAGGGCGCCCTTGACCTGGCGTCGTTCCCCGGCGAGGAGGGCGGCGAAGGCGTCCCGGTCGAAGCCGGCGGCGAGCGGGTCCGGCCCCAGGCGGGCGACGCCCGGCACGTCGGTGGGGTCGTGGACGAGGTGGACGGCGAGCCGTTTGGTGGTGCCGGCCTCGGTGAGGTCGAAGCCGTCGCCGCCGGTGAGCGCGACGCGCAGCGCGAGCGGGCCCTTGCCCGGGCGCGGCGGTCCGGAGGGCAGCACGTCCCGCCACTGGAGCCAGCCGGCCCGGGCGAGGTGGATCAGCAGATGCAGCCCGTCCGCTTCGATGTCGAGGAACTTGCCGTGCCGGCCGACGGCGGTGACGGTCGTGCCGTCGAGCGCGGACAGTGGCGGGTCGTAGGTCTTGAGGACGCTGATGGCGACGGGCAGCGCGCGGGCGATCTCCTTGCCCACCAGGGTGTCGTCGAGGAACTCTCGCAGGGCTTCGACCTCGGGCAGTTCGGGCATGGTTCCAGCCTGCCGCAGGGCGGCGGGGCGCGCCGCTCGGGTCGGCCCCGCTCGCCGGTCAGTGCGGGCCGTCGGTCGCCTTCACGAGTTCCGCCAGTTCGTCGTGGACGGCGGCGGCGAGCCGGTCCACGTCCGGCACGGCCTTGCCGTCGGCGACGAGTCCGACGTGGACGCGCCCGCCGTACGGGGACATCGCCACGGCCAGGGCCTGGCCGCGGGCGAGCGGGGCCATGGGGTGGAGGGCGCGCAGCGGGGAGCCGCCGAGGGAGAGGGTGGAGCGGGGCAGTGGCACGTTGGTGACCAGGACGTCGAACAGCATCCGCGCCGCTCCCTGGGCGAGCGGTGCGCCGAACCGGTGGGCGAGCGGCGGCAGTTGGTCGGCGAGCACGGCGACGGCCCCGGCCCCCCGGGTGGGCCCGGCCGCCTTGTTGCGGTCCATGGCACGGCGTACGGAGCCGAGCCGGCCGAGCGGGTCGGGGTCGGACAGGGGCAGGTCCAGGAGGTACGCGGAGAAGGTGTTGCCGGGGCCGGGCGCGCCGCCGGGGCGTCGCCGGGAGACCGGTACGAGGGCGCGCGGGTCGGTCGTGGGCAGCCGTTCGCCGCGTTCCAGCATCCAGTGGCGCAGCGCCCCGGCGGTGACCGCGAGGAGCACGTCGTTGGCGGTGCCGCCGGTGACCCTGCGCACGCGCCGCACCTCCTCAAGGTCGAGGTCGGCGGTGGCCAGGCGGCGCGTCCCGCTGGAGCCGGCGGTGAGGGCGGGGGTGCCGCGCGGGTCGAGGCGGCTGGCCCGTACGACGGAGGCGCCGACGCCGAGGGCACGGCCGAGTTCCTCGATGCGTCCTCGTGCCGCGCCCGCGACGTGCAGGGGGCCGGGCAGCCAGGAGCGGGGCGGCACGGGGCGCGGGCGGCGGCGGCCGGGCGGCCGGGCGCCGGCGATCTGGTCGAAGATCCCGGCGCCGATGGCGACCGCGCGCATCCCGTCGGCGAGCGCGTGGTGCAGCTTGACGAGCACGGCGAACGGTCCGCCCGGCGCCCCGCTCAGCAGGTACATCTCCCAGGGCGGCCGCCCGCGTTCGAGGGGGCGTTCCATCAGTTCGCCGGCGAGCCGGGTCGCCTCGGCGGTGAACCCGCCGGGGTCGCCGTCCGGCAGGCGGATGTGGCGGACGTGGCGGTGTACGTCGAATGCGGGGTCGACGCTCCAGGCGGCCCCGCCGACCGGCAGCAGGACGTCGCGGACCCGCATCCTCAGCCGGGGGATGGCGGCGGCCCGCTCGGCGAGCAGGTCCAGGAGGCTTCCGGCGTCTCCGGAGTCACCCGGGGCGGGGTCGAAGCGGGCGAGAGCGCCCAGGTGCATGGGGTGGTCGGCCGTTTCCAGGTGCCAGAAGGCCAGGTCGAGAGGTGCCAGCAGCTCACTGCTCAAGAGATCCCCATGTCGTACGAGGGCCGTGGAAGGCTACGGAGCAGCAGTCAATCGCCTTCGGTCGGTTACGGTCAAGTACGATCACGTCACGTAGAGTGAACAACGGGTGTCGATTGATTGTCCGGCCTGCCGGGGATCGTGAACTCGCACCAGACGCATTTGCCACTGCCGCGCGAGTCCACGCCCCACCCATCGGTCAGCCGGTCGACCAGCAGCAGTCCCCGGCCCGAGACACCCGAAAGGCCCGCCTCACGAAGGCGCGGGAGGGCGCTGGAGCGGTCCTCGACCTCGACCCGCAGCCGCCGCTCGGACCCGGCCAGCATCCGGAGGGTGACGATCGCCCCGCCGTCGGTGTGCAGCAGCGCGTTGGTGATCAGCTCGTCGGCGACCAGCTCGATCTCGTCCGCCCTCTCCCCCGCGCCCCAGGCCCGTACCGCCGCCCTGATCATGTGCCGGGCCGAGCTCAGCGCCTCGGGGTCGCTCTGGGCCACGTGCTGCTGGAGGCGGCCGCCGGCCTGCGCGGTGTAGCCGCCCTTGCGGCGCAGCAACAGGATGGCCACGTCGTCCTCGCCGCCCCGCTCGTCGACCACGTCGCACAGGTGGTCGGCCAGCTCCTGGAGGTCGTGCGGCCCGTTGCGGACCAGCGCCGTGAGCCACTGCATGCCCTCGTCGAGGTCGGCGCCGGGCTGCTCCACGAGCCCGTCGGTGTACAGCAGCAGGGCCTGCCCGGGGTCCAGTTCCAGGATGGCGACCGGGTAGTCGAGCCGCCCGAACTCCGCCGACAGACCCAGCGGCATCCCGCCCGGCACCGGTACCCGGCGGCAGCTGCCGTCGGTGTTCCGCAGCAGCAGATCGACATGGCCCGCCCGCACCACCTGCACCACACCGGTCGCCAGATCGGCCTCCAGGTACGTGCAGGTGGCGAACCGGTCGGTGTCCAGCTCGTGCAGGAAGGAGGAGGCCCGGGCCATGACGGTGGCCGGGGTGTGCCCCTCCGCCGCGTACGCCCGGAGCACGATGCGCAGCTGGCCCATCACGGCGGCGGCGTGCGTGTCGTGCCCCTGGACGTCACCGATGACGGCACCGACCCGCCCGCCGGGCAGCGGGATGACGTCGTACCAGTCGCCGCCGATGTCCCGGCCGAGCCGGGCGGACCGGTAACGGACGGCGATCTGCGCGCCGGGGATCTCGGGGATCCGGCGCGGCAGCATGGCCTGCTGGAGCCCTTCGGCGAGGTCGTGCTCCTGCTCGAAGAGCATGGCGCGCTGGATGCTCTGCGCGATGCTGCTGCCGAGGGCGACCAGCACGTTGCGGTCCTCGGGCGAGAAGCCGTTCTTGTCGCTGTAGAGCAGGCCGAGCGCGCCGATGGGCCGGGCCTGGGCGATCAGGGGCAGATAGGCGGCGGAGGTGATCCCGAGCCCGCTGATGTGCGGCCAGAGGATGGGGTAGGAGGTGGCGAAGTCCTCGGGCGACTCGATGAACCGGGGGGCGAGGGTGCGGACGACCTCGCTCATCGGGTACTGCTCGTCCACCCGGGTGTAGCGGGTGCCGGGCACGAAGGAACCCCGGGGTCCGTCGGCGACCAGATGGATACGGCCCGACTCCAGCAGCCCCATCACCAGACTGGTCGCGCCGAGGTGCTCCAGGCCGTGCGAGTCCTTCAGGACGTCGATGACGTCCTGGACGGTCCGGGCATGGGCCAGGGCCGCGGTGGTGGACTCCACCACGCTGGTCTGGCGCCGCCGCTCCTCGTCGACCTCGCGCCGCGCGGTGGACTCGGCGAGCTCCTGGGTGGCGTCCCGGACGATGCCGATGATGCGGCGTGGACGGCCCGTCTCGTCCCGCCGGATGAACCCCTGGGTGTGCGTCCAGCGCAGACCGCCGTCACGCGTACGGATCCGGAAGTACGCGCCGTAGTGGGCGCCGCCGCTCTTGAGGGCCTGCGCCACCATCGAGTCGAGGCGGATGGACTCGCCGGCCGGGACGCGGGGGGCAAGACTCTCGGGCCGCCCGTCGTACTCGGTGACGTCCACCTGGAACACCTCGAGGGCGGTCCGGTCCATATGCATGAGCCCTGTGTCGAGGTCCCAGTCGAAGCTGCCCATGCGGTTGAGGGTCAGACTCAGATCCGGGTGGGCGGGCCAGTCCTCGGGAAGCGACAGGGCATCCGCTGCCGGATCAACCATGGAGCCACTCTGCCATCATTTGTCGGGTTTTTCGACTGTTCGCGTCACCGGCGGAACCATCAGCCCTCGTAGGGCTCCGGTCCGAGGAGCATTCCCTCGGGCTCGCCACCCATGTCCGGCGGAAGGCCTTCCGTGTCGGATACGCCGGGGTCGTCGGATACGCCGGGGTCGTCGGGTACGCCGGGCCGGTCGGGCGCACCGGGTCCGTCGGGTGCATCAGGGCCGTCGGGCGCACCGGGTCCGTCCGGCGCGGCTTCCGGCACACCGGGACCGTCCTGCGGGGCGGGTTCACCGCCCGGGTCGGCCGGACGGTCGCCCGGGCCGTTGGGCGCGGGCATGACCGGTGGCGGCGGAGGTGGCGGCGGGGTGGGGCAGCCGGGCGGGACCGTCAGGGTGCCGGTCGCGGTCGGGCAGTCCGCCGGTGCCACCGGCTCGGGCACCTGGGGCTGCTCCGGTGCCGGTGAAGACTCGAGGTCACGCTCACCGGGGGCGTACGGGGGCGGTACCTCGGGCCGCTTGTCCCGCTCCCCGCCGGTACCCGTGAGGCGTTCGATCCAGGTGTTGTCCCGGAGGTCCACGATGATCAGGCTGTGCACCACCTGCTGGGTGGGCGTGACGATCACGACCCGCCCGGGGTCGTAGCCCGCCCAGGGCCTGCCCCGGTCCACGGCGGCACCGTTCACTCCGGCGGGACCGGCGGCCTCCCGGGCGACGGCCGGCGACCGCAGCGGCCCGCCGCACGCGCACCGCACCCGCGGCGCCCCGTAACTGTCGACGAGGATGGCCGTCCCGGCCTGGAGGACGGACTGGAAGGGCAGGGCCGAGCCGTCGCGGTAGCCGTGGGCCGTGACCCGGGCGTCGGCGCGCAGCACCACCGGGGTGAGGCCGCGCAGCCAGGACGCGACGCCCGCGGCGCCGACGCCCGCGGCCTGCGCGAAGGCCCGCGCCTTGGTGTCGTCGTCGGTCAGGAGGCGGGCCTGCCGTTCGACGTCGCAGCTCGGGGCCGAGCGCGTACCGCCGTAGAGACCGGGCGTGGAGCCGGAGACCATTCGGGGGCCCCGGCTCCCCGCGGTCCGCCGGGGCGGCGCGGGGGGCGTACGCGGGGAGGGGCGGGCCGTCGACGCGGTGAACGGGTGGGGGCCGCGGGCGCCGGCCGGCTGAAGACGCGCGTCCCGCGTGTCCACCGCCGTCCTGGTGCCCGCCGTACCGGAACCCTCGCCACCCCCACCGCCGCAGCCCGTCACCAGCAGCACGGCGGCCAGCAGCAGCGCGGTCGGTACGGCGAATGCGGTCGGCCGGGCCGGCGCGGTGCACCGGCGGCGACGACGTATCGGTGAACGCACACCATCCTCCTCTTCGTGATCCCTGTCTGCCGGATCACGCGGCGCTCCGCAACCGGAAGGGCAGCCCCCGAAGGGGTTTGAATGCGTTCAAGAAGCCTCTGCGCCACGGTGGAGAGCTCGGCGCCGGACCGCTGCGGATCCGCGCGCCGTGCCGGTGGTGTGGGCGGCGTACGGGGAGGACGGCTTCGGGTTCGCGTGCCGAACGCCGGCGGTCACCCCGAGAGCGGTGAGGAGCAGCTCGTGGTGGACCGGCGGCAGGACGGTTCCGTGGCGTTCACCCTGACGGCGTTCGGCATGTACCAGCGGCCGGGCCGGGGCGCGTACGCGCGGCACCTGGGCCGGACGCTCCGAAAGATCGCCACGGGATGGCCCTCGTCCGATACTGGAACCGATGGAGTGGTTCTGGTTCGCCTCGTCCGACTACTGGCTGAGCCGCCTGGTCTTCCAGCGGGCGCTCGCCGGGGTCTACTTGGTCGCGTTCCTCGGTGCCGCCCTGCAGTTCCGGGCGCTCATCGGCGAGCGCGGCATGCTGCCGGTCCCCGCCCACCTGCGCCGCGTACCGCCCCGGGTGGCACCCAGCGTCTTCCACCTGCACTACTCGGACCGGTTCTTCGCGCTCTGCGCCTGGGCGGGGGCGGCACTGTCGCTCGCGATGGTCGCGGGGGCGGGCGACGCGGTGCCCCTCGCGGTCTCGATGCTGATGTGGGCGGTGCTCTGGGCGCTGTACCTGTCCATCGTCAACGTCGGGCAGACCTGGTACGGCTTCGGCTGGGAATCGCTGCTCCTGGAGACGGGCTTCCTCGCCGTCTTCCTCGGCAACGAGGACACGGCCCCACCCCTGCTGATCCTCTTCCTGCTGCGGTGGCTGCTGTTCCGGGTCGAGTTCGGGGCCGGTCTGATCAAGCTGCGCGGCGACGCCTGCTGGCGCGACCTGACCTGCCTGTACTACCACCACGAGACACAGCCGATGCCCGGCCCGCTGAGCTGGTTCTTCCACCACCTCCCGAGGCCCCTGCACCGGGTGGAGGCCGCGGCCAACCATGTGACGCAACTGGTCGTACCGGTGCTGCTCTTCACCCCGCAGCCGGTGGCGAGCGCCGCGGCGGGCCTGATCGTCCTGACCCAGCTCTGGCTGGTGCTGTCGGGCAACTTCTCCTGGCTGAACTGGATCACGATCGTGCTGGCCCTGTCGGCCGTCGACGGCTCCCTCGTGGCCGACGCGCCCACGCTGCCCGCTCCCCCGCTCTGGTACGGGATCCTGGTCATCGCCGTCACCGCCGTCGTCGTGGTCCTCAGCCGGCGTCCCGCGCGCAACCTGCTCTCCCGTCGGCAGGCCATGAACCGCTCCTACGACCCGCTGCACCTGGTCAACACCTACGGGGCCTTCGGGACGGTGGGCCGGGTCCGGTACGAGATCGTGATCGAGGGCACCGACGAGGCGACCGTGCACCCGGGCACGGTGTGGCGGGAGTACGAGTTCAAGGGCAAGCCCGGCGACGTACGCCGGCTGCCGCGCCAGTTCGCCCCGTACCACCTGCGCCTCGACTGGATGATGTGGTTCGCCGCGCTCTCCCCCGCGTACGCGCACGGCTGGTTCGCGCCGTTCGTGGAGCGGCTGCTCGAAGGGGACCGCGACACGCTGCGGCTGCTGCGCCACAACCCCTTCCCGGACGCCCCGCCCGTACGCGTCCGCGCCCGGCTGTACCGCTACCGCTTCACGACCTGGCGCGAACTGCGGGAGACGGGCGCCTGGTGGCACCGGACCCACGTCCGGGAGTTCCTGCCGCCGACCCGGCTGTCCTGACCGTCCGGGAAGCCGCGAAGGGGTGGCCCGGAACGCAGTGCGCCGCACACACGCGTGCCCTCCGCCCCTGGGGGCGGAGGGCACATGCGCGGCGTACTGATCAGTCGATGCCGGGCAGGATGTGCGGCTCGGCGAGGTCTTCCTCGTAACCGGCCAGCCGGATGGGGGCCGAACGGGCCCACACTTCGAGGCTGCCGAGGGTGTCGGGCTCGGCAGACCGTTCGCCGTGTTCCGCCGGCCGATGCTCCTGCTTCATGAGTTCTGGTGTCACCGCGCACTCCTTCGTGTCGCGAACCTATGAGGACATGTACTGCCGTTCGGTCGCGGTGGCGCCGGTACTCGGGCGGAAACGCAGCCTTGGTGGCAGGCTTGTCCCCGAGGCCCGCCTGAGGGGGTTTCGTGGATCCCTGGCGGCGGGCCGTTCGCCTCAGGTTAACCAAATGAGCGGACTTCCGCTCGATGGAACGCGTCACATAGTCAGGATCCGGACACCTTGCCCGCTTCCGGACAGGACGTGCGGGTCACCGGGTGGCACGTGCGGAACGCCCTGTGACGCTCACCACTTGGAGGGCGCGTAGTCCTTCAGGAAGCAGCCGTACAGGTCCTCGCCCATCTCCCCCCGCACGATCGGGTCGTAGACCCGGGCGGCGCCGTCGATGAGGTCGAGCGGGGCGTGGAAGCCCGCCTCGGCGAGCCGCATCTTGTCGGGGTGCGGGCGCTCGTCGGTGATCCAGCCGGTGTCCACCGCGGTCATCAGGATGCGGTCGGACTCGAACATCTCCTGGGCACTGGTGCGGGTGAGCATGTTGAGCGCGGCCTTGGCCATGTTGGTGTGCGGGTGCCCGGCGCCCTTGTAGCCGCGGCTGAAGACGCCCTCCATGGCGGAGACGTTCACCACGTACGTACGCCGCGCCGAGGACGAGGCCATCGACCGGCGGAGCCGGCTGATGAGGATGAACGGCGCGGTGGAGTTGCACAGCTGGACTTCGAGCAGCTCGACCGGGTCGACCTCGGAGACCGTCTGGATCCAGCTGTTGGTGTCGTGCAGGTCCGGCACCAGGCCACCGGCGTCGATCGCGGTGCCCGCGGCGATGCGTTCGAGCGACGCCGAGCCGCTCACCAGGGCGAGCTCCGTGACGTCCTGGGCGGTCAGGCCCTCGCCGTTGCGGGGCGACGGAAGGGCGGCCATGGTCTCCACGGCGCCGCTGCCGAAGGTGCCGATGACCTCGGCGGGCGGCAGCTCGCCCGCGGGCAGCGGCGCGGACTCCGCGGCGAGCAGCTCGCTGTACGCCTGCGGGGAGCGGCGCACGGTCTGGGCGGCGTTGTTGATCAGGATGTCCAGCGGGCCCTCGGCGGCGACCGAGTCGGCGAGGGCGACGACCTGCGCCGGGTCGCGCAGGTCGATGCCGACGATCTTCAGGCGGTGGATCCACTCGTCGCTGTCCGGCATCGCCTTGAAGCGGCGGATCGCGTCGTTGGGGAAACGGGTGGTGATGGTGGTGTGAGCACCGTCACGCAGAAGCCGCAGCGCGATGTACATGCCGATCTTGGCCCGGCCGCCCGTGAGCAGCGCGCGCCGGCCGGTCAGGTCGGTACGGGCGTCGCGGCGGGCCCGGTTCTCGGCGGCGCACTTCTGGCACAGCTGGTGGTAGAAGGCGTCGACCTCGATGTACCGCGTCTTGCAGATGTAGCAGGAGCGGGGCCGCTGGAGTATGCCCGCGATCTCGCCCACGACCGAGGAGGACGGCAGCAGCCCCTGCGTCTCGTCGTCGATCCGCTCGGCCGAGCCGGTCGCGGTGGCCTCGGTGACCGCCTTGTCGTGGGCGGTCTTCGCTGCCCGGCGCTCCTGGCGGCGGCGCTGCTTGACGGTCCGGTAGACACCGGCCGTGGCACGGCGGACGGCGATGGCGTCCGGGTGGTCGACGTCCAGCGTGTCGAGCTCCTCGAGGACGCTCAGGCAGACGGCCAGGCGCTCGGGGTCGATTCCCGGCCCGTACGCCTGGTTCTCTTCAGTCACCGTCATGGCCGTCGCTGTCCTTCGATCACTCGTATGCCACGTTTACTTTTCAAAGCTTTCAAAAGCCGAACTTTACGTCAGCGAGGGCCCCGGCCGCCAAACGCCCGCAACCCGGCCCCCGAGAGGGCGCCCCACACCAGGTCGGGGGGCTGTGTCCGCCCGGCCGGGACGAGCAGGACACCCGTCCGCCACGCAACGGGGGCGGATCATGTACTCCCGTACTACGACGGCAGTACACGCGACCGGGTGCTCAGGGACGACGACGCGGACGCCCCTCGCGGGAGATCGTTGGCGCATGAGCTCCCTGGCGCTGTCCGTGCTGCTGTCACTGGTCTCCGCCGTCGCGTACGCGGCCGGGGCGATCGTGCAGGAGCGGGTCGCCGCGTCCGGCACGACCGCCGTGTCCTCGGCCGCCTGGTGGGCGGCCGTACTGCTGAACGGTGCGGGAGGTCTGCTGCACGTCGTGGCGTTGGCGTACGGCCCGCTGAGCGTGGTGCAGCCGCTGGGCGCGTTGACGATCGTGTTCGCCCTGCCGATGGCGGCGCTCTTCGTGGGACGGCGGGCGAGCGCCACCGCGTGGCGCGGCGCGGTCCTGGCGACGGTGGGGCTCATGGGGCTGCTGGCGTCGGCCGGGGCGGGTGGCGGGCGGTCGTTGGACGGCGGGGCGCGGGTGCTGCTGGCGGTGGTGTGCGCCGGGGCGGTGGCGGCGCTGTTCCTCGGGGCGCGCGGCGTGCGCCGGCCGGTGGTGCGCAGCGTGCTGCTGGCGGCAGCGGCGGGGCTGGCCTTCGGGGTCGGCTCGGTGTTCACCAAGACCGTGGCGGCCACCTTCGTGGCGGACGCCCCGCTGGCCCAGTGGCCGAGCCTGCTGGTGGTGGCGGCGCTCGCGGCCGCCGGGCTGCTGCTGTCGCAGGCTTCCTACCGGGGTGCCGGGCTGGCGGCGCCGCTGGCGACCGTCACGGTGGTCAACCCGGTGGTGGCCGCCGCCGTCGGTATCACGCTGTTCGGCGAGCAGTTCCGGTACGGACCGGCCGGCACCGTGCTCGCGCTGGGGTGCGGCGTGGTGGCGGCGGGCGGCTTGGCCCTGCTCACCGCCACCACGCCGCCGCCGTCACAACCGGACGCCGCCCGCCCGCAGGTAGGCCAGGGGATCGATGTCGGAGCCGTACCCCGGCCCCGTCCGCACCTCGAAGTGGAGATGCGGCCCGGTGCTGTTGCCGGTCGATCCTGAACGGGCGATCCGCTGGCCGCTGGTGACCCGCTGCCCCTCGCGGACGGTGAGCGCGGAGAGGTGCGCGTACTGGCTGTACCTGCCGTCCTCGTGCCGGATGACGACCTGGTACCCGTACGCACCGCCCCAGCCCGCGGAGACGACCCGGCCGGAGGCGACGGCCTTCACGGAGGTACCGGTCGGGACCGCGAAATCGACGCCGGTGTGGTAACCGCTGGCCCAGGAGGAGCCGGCTTTGCGGTAGGCGGTGCTGGGACCGGCGTCGACGGGCGCGCTGAATCCGGCGGTCCGCGGCTTGGGGGCTGCGGGCTTGGCGGTGGCCGGTTCGGCTGTGGCCGGTTTGGACGTGGCGGGCTTCTGGGTGACGGGCTTCGGGGTCGCGGGCTTCGGCCGGGCCGGCTTCGCGGCGGGCGGTTTCGGTGCCGCCGGGGCCGGCTTGGCCGCGGGGGGCCTGGGCGCGGTCGTACGCAGCGTCAGTTTCTGCCCCGGCATGATCAGGTCGGGGTCGCTGCCGATGACCGTGCGGTTGTCGGCGTACAGCCGCTGCCAGCCGCCCCTGACCTTCTCCGCCTCGGCGATCCCGGACAGGGAGTCGCCGTGGGCCACCGTGTAACTCTCCCGCTTGCCGGGGACGGTGGTGGGGGTCGCGGGCGGCGAGGAGGTGCGGGGCTTCTTGCTCTGTGCCTCCGACGTCCCCCGGTGTTTCGCCTGCGGGGCGATGTCGGGCGCGTCGCCGCCGCGGGTGAGGCCCGCCTTGACCGAACAGGTGGGCCAGGCACGCGGTCCCTGGCCCTTGAGCACCTTCTCGGCGATCGCGATCTGCTGGTCCCTGGTGGCGAGGTCGGCGCGCGGCGCGTAGCGCGTACCGCCGTACGCCTCCCAGGTCGACTGGGTGAACTGGAGCCCGCCGTAATAGCCGTTGCCGGTGTTGATCTGCCAGTTGTTGGTGGACTCGCAGGCCGCGACCTTCTCCCAGACGTCCACCGACGCCGCGTGCGCCGAACCCGCCCCTATCAGCGGCAGCGCCATCCCGGCGCCGCTCGCCGTGACGGTGAGCGATGCCCGGTTGATACGGCTCGGCTGATACCGGCGGTGTCGTCCGCGTACGGCCATGGGTCGGTCCCCCCTTGCACACGTCAGCAGCGGCCCAAGCTAGAGGCACTCCGCATGCCGTGACAAGGGGGCGCGTGGTTCGTCAAATACCCGTTCGGCGCCGCTGGTTGGGAATGCGCCGGTGAACGTCCCGCTCGCGCGGCGCGTATGGACGCGTACCCATACGCGCAACCCAGGAGTACACACAATGAGTGGCACTGCTCAGATCGGCGTGACCGGGCTCGCGGTCATGGGCCGCAACCTCGCGCGCAACATCGCCCGCAGCGGTTTCACGGTCGCCGTGCACAACCGGACCTTCGCCAGGGCGGAGGCGCTCGTCGAGGAGTTCGGCGACGAGGGCACGTTCATCGCCGCGAAGAGCGCCGAGGATTTCGTCGCGGCTCTGGAGCGGCCGCGCCGTCTGATCGTCATGGTGAAGGCGGGCGAGCCGACCGACGCGGTGATCGACGAGTTCGCCCCGCTTCTGGAACCGGGCGACGTCATCATTGACGGCGGCAACGCGCACTTCGCCGACACCCGGCGCCGGGAGAGCGCGCTGCGGGAGCGCGGGATCCACTTCGTCGGCGCGGGCATCTCCGGCGGCGAGGAGGGCGCCCTGCACGGGCCGAGCATCATGCCGGGCGGGTCCGCCGAGGCGTACGCGTCGCTCGGCCCCCTGCTGGAGCGGATCGCCGCCAAGGCCCCGGACGGCACACCGTGCGTGGCCCACGTCGGCCCGGACGGCGCCGGCCACTTCGTCAAGATGGTGCACAACGGCATCGAGTACGCCGACATGCAACTGATCGCGGAGGCGTACCACCTGCTGCGCGACGTGGCGGGCTTCGCTCCCGCGCAGATCGCCGAGACCTTCCGCGGCTGGAACGCCGGGCGGCTCGGCTCCTACCTGATCGAGATCACAGCGGAGGTGCTCGCGCACACGGACGCGGCGACCGGGAAACCGTTCGTCGACGTCGTGGCCGACCGGGCGGAGCAGAAGGGGACGGGCCGGTGGACCGTGCAGATCGCGCTGGACCTGGGGGTGCCGGTGTCGGGGATCGCGGAGGCGGTGTTCGCCCGTTCGCTCTCCGGACACGCGGCACTGCGCGAGGCGTCACGCGACCTGCCGGGCCCCACGTCACAGCCGCTCACCGAGGCGGAGGCCGCGCGGTTCGCAGAACAGGTGGAGCAGGCGCTGTACGCGTCGAAGATCGTGTCGTACACCCAGGGATTCCACCAGATCCGCGCGGGCGCCGAGGCGTACGGGTGGAAGGTGGACCTGGCGGCGGTGGCGTCGCTGTGGCGGGCGGGCTGCATCATCCGAGCGGCGTTCCTGGACCGGATCCGCGGCGCGTACGCGGCTCATCCGGGGCTGGTGACCCTGCTCGCCGACGCGGGGTTCGCGGAGGAGATCGGGGTGGCCCAGGACGACTGGCGCGCCGTGGTTTCGACCGCGGCGCGCCGGGGCGTCCCGACGCCGGGGTTCTCCGCCGCGCTCGCCCACTACGACGCCCTGCGGGCACCCCGGTTGCCCGCCGCGCTGACCCAGGGCCAGCGGGACTTCTTCGGGGCGCACACCTACCGGCGAACCGACCGGGAGGGTTCCTTCCACACGCTCTGGGGCGGTGACCGCTCGGAGGTGGACGCGGGCTGAGCGGGGCGCGGGACGGGGGGTGGGTGGGCCGGGAGCGGGGCGCGGTGGGTGGTCGGCGGCTGAGCCGGGGGCGGGGGCCGGTCGAGGGCCAGGGGCTGAGGCGGGGTCGGCGGTCGGGCGGACCGGCGGTCGGGTGAGCGGGGGCCAGCCCCGGGGCCGGGTGGCGCCGGACCGGCACCGGCGGTCGGGGTGGCGCCGGTCCCGGGGTCGGGGGCTGGGCTGAGCTGGGGCCCGGGGCGGGGTGGCGCCGGGGATCGGGGGCGGGGCTGAGGCCGGCCCGGGCGGGCCGGGCCGGGGGCGTTGGCTCAGCTCGCCGGGCCGGGCTCCGGTTCCGGGCCGGGCACCGGGTCGGGTCCGGGTGGCTTGGGCACCGGGTCCGGGGCCGGCCCGGGCGGCGGCGGCCCGGGGTGCGGCGGCGGCGTCGGGGTCGGTACGGGGCCGGGCGCGGGGCCCGGCTCCGGACCCGGCGGGCCCGGCTGCGGCACAGGTGTCGGTGGCACCGGGTCCGGCGGGCCGGGCGGCGGCGTCGGCGCGGGCGGTACGGGGTCGGGGGGATACGGGTTCGGGCTGGTCATGGCGAGCTCCCTGGGCGGTTCGGCCGTGTACGTTCCACGTTCTCGCGCTGCGCGTTCCCCCGCGCGGTGGGATCACTCCTCGGGGGTACGGCCGCGCGGTACGGCCGACCCCCGGCCGCCCCTTGGTCGGTTCCCGGCCGTCCCGTCAGCCTCGGGCGGCCGGGACGGCGTGCGGGCTCCGCGCGGTGTCGCTGCCGGGCACGGGCGCCGACGCGTCCGAGCCGAGGTCCACGATCTTGTTGGCCGCGTCGACATGGACGACCCGCGGCACGAGCGACCGGGCCTCGGCGTCGTCGACCTGGGCGTAGCTGATCAGGATCACCAGATCGCCGGGGTGCACGAGGTGGGCGGCCGCGCCATTGATGCCGATGACCCCGGAACCGCGCTCACCTTCGATGACGTACGTCTCCAGACGGGCACCGTTGTCGATGTCGACGATGTGCACGAGCTCGCCCGGGAGGAGATCGGCCGCCTCCATCAGGTCGGCGTCCACGGTGACCGATCCCACGTAGTGGAGATCCGCCTGGGTCACGGTGGCCCGGTGGATCTTGGACTTGAACATGGTACGAAGCATCGAGGTACTCCTGGATCTAGGCTCCCTGCCTGCGTTTGTGCAGGTCAAGGGCGGTTTCCCTACCTTACAACGAGTCGCATGTTCGGTCAGCTTTCACCAGGTTTTTGAGGACTGATGCTGACCAATTGCCGACTTTTCTGACGCACCATCAGGTGACTGCAGGAGAACTTCGCCAACCCTCCTGGACCCACCGCGACGACTACACAAGCCTAGCCAGCAGCCTCCGAACGGTGTCCGTGATCACCGTCACTCTGGCGGCCTGGGAGGCTAGGAGCGAGGGCGGCCGCAAGGGATCCGGGGTGCGCACCGCCAGGGGCCAGTCGGCCCAGGCCCCTCCCTATCCCCTTCAGGGGGAGGTCCCCATGCTTCAACAGGAATCCGATGGGCCGAAGCGGCACCGCAACATAGCCGCGGATCGCCGGTTAGCCAAACCGGCGATTCTCATGACCATGGCTCCAGCTCGTCCGGTACCTCCTGGCGGTGGCACAGGGCGGGCATCAAGGACGTTAGGAATTCGGTCAGAGCAGAGCGCGCGTCGATACCGCGATCAGGCTCAGGCCAGCCCCGAGGAGCCATCTTGCCCACCATGGAACCGCAGTCGCACTCCGACGAGACCCGCACGGATATCAACTCGTCGGGCAGGCGCCGCAGCGTCGAGTCCGTCCTCATGGACACTTCCGAGGTCGCCACGATGCTCAACATGTCCACGAGCTGGGTCTATAAGGAGGCATCGAAATTGGGCTTGAAGGGCTACAAGCTCGGCCGAGGCAAGAACGCCAAGGTGCTGTACAAGAGGGCCGAGATCTTCAAATGGCTGGAGCAGCAGAAGATCCACTAGCCGCTGCCTCGTTTCCCGTACTTTGCCACCCTCCACCACTAATCGAACAGCCACCTCTCCCCGGCGCCCAAAGGGACACACTCATTCGCGCCGGCGCTCGCGAAGCCGTCGGGGGCCCAACCCATCCGGAGGACCGAGATGGCAGCGACCCCCCGCAGGAGGCGGGTTCGCCGTAGCGGCAGAGGAGCGCTTGGCGCCCGTCGCTGCTGCACGGCCCGCCCAGTGGGCGGGCCGTGCAGCCGTTAAGGACCCCCAGCACTGGCGGCGTGATGACTACAGGTCGTGAGGGTCACGCTTGTTGCCCTGGATACGCAGCATGATCACTGTGCGGGGCCTTGGGTCGCCAGCAGGGCCGGGGACGGTGCGGACGTGGACGCAGGCGGGTACTGAGGCCAGTCCGTCGGGTTTGTCTGTGAGGTCCAGGACGACGAGGAAGTTCAGAGGCGGGCCGTTGACCTGGTAGGAGATCGCCTGTGAGAGGAAGGCTCTGTTGTAGGCGTCCCAGGAGGGGTTGGCCCAGTCTCGTTTGAGTTCGAGCGTGATCAGCTCGTCGTGGGGGCGCCAGGCGATGTCGACGCGTCCCGCCCCGATGTTGCTGACTTCGAGTTCGACGCGCAGGCCCTGGCCACGGAGGAAATCGCGGAGGTCTCTGCCCATCTCTTTTTCCAGTGGCTTGACTTCGTCCTTTTTGAGGCGGCGGAGGTACTTGCGGGCGTCGCCACCGAACTTCTGCGTCTCGTTGAGCCGCAGGTCCAAGAAGCGGAGCAGGTAGAGCAGCATGCGGTCGATATCGGCGGCGAACTGGCCGGTGTAGCCGTCGGGACATTGCTGTCGCAGATCGGTGCGGGTCTGGCGGTAGGCGGTGGCGATTGCCGGAATTTCATCGACGGGTTCTCGAGCCTGGCGTGCCTGCCACATGTCGGCTAGGCGGCCGGCGAGTTCGGGCGCTGCAGCGAGGAAGCCGGACAGGCGGTCGGTGTCGTCAGGCGGCAGGGGAAGCCCGGCAAGGACGGTTGCCGGGCCTTCAGGTTTTGGGCGGGGGTCCTGCCTTCCGGATGACAGGGCTTCGCGGAGAGCGGTGGCCTGTTCCCGTACGACCGGGGTCGTGGGGTCCTGGTCGGACTCGCATGCACTGCTGAGTTCGGCGAGCCACTGGTCGAGCATGGCTAGGCCGCCTTCGCGGGCGAGCAGAGTCTGTTCCACACGCGGGGCCAGCAGGGCGTGCAGGCCCGGCGTCGAGACCGAGGCACCGGGTGTGCCTGCCCGTGATAGGGAGCCGTCGGTAGGGGTGAGCAGGTCAAGACTTCGGTGAGCTGCGTAGACGTCCACCAAGCTGGTGATGACGGCGGCGGCGTGCAGCCACGACCCGTCTCGGTCAGCGTCCTGGGCGTGGACGAGGGTGTCGAGGAGCTGCTGCCAGGTGACAAGGGTGTCCAGGCGGGGAGTGCGCCAGCCGGGCGGCAGGCCGAGAAGATTCAGGCGGATGTCCAAGATCGCGTCCTGAAGCCGTCCGAGGGTGTCGTCGGAGACGGTGGCGCCTGTCGTGTAGGCGAGGACGGCGTCCAGGGCGGCGCCGAAGCCGACTGCGTCCGGGCGTTCTTCCATGCAAGCTGCGTCGCTCAGATATTCGCGGGCTTTGAGGAGCTTGGGACGGGCCTCGTCCACGGTAGCGGCGGTGAAGGCTTGGCGTAGCGTGAGCATGCCCAGCTCGAAGGCTGCGTCGTCGGCGACGTCGTCGTGGTCGAGGAGATGCTCCAACAGCGGTGGGATTTCCGGGGCCGGAAACTGTTCGGCGAGCGCGCCAGCCACACGGACGGCGCGGGCGGCGAAGCCCTCGTCGACACGTGCCAGTTCCCTGCGCATGCGGCGCAGTCTGTCCACAAGGCCGTGGTGGCTCGCGATGCCAGCCAGAACGAGGCGGGCGCAGGCTTCCAAAGCGATACCGCCCAAAAGATCCAGGCGGGTGCGGCTCGCGTCCAGCCAGACGTCGGCGAGATCCTCACCGAGCACCCGGACGGCATCGGGATGGGTGAGCAGGGCCGTGACGACGCCTTCGAGGAGAAGCGGGTCGTCGGGGGACTCGGCCGCGGCGAGAAGGAAATCCTGGCCGACTGAGCTGGCCAGTGTGATGCTCTCGTTGCAGAGGAGTGACACCAGAGCGGGCAGGTCGTCGTGGTCTAGTAGTTCGTCCCGGGCCTCGGTCAGGAGCATCAGACCGCCAAGTTCCGCCAGGGTGGGCGGGGGTGCGCCAGTCCGACGCGCGTCGGCCAACAGGTGCAGAGGGTCGGTGGCAGGGCCTGTCATCGTCGTGCCTCCTTCCTGCTGCCGGACCGGTGTGCGCCTTGGACTTTATGCCGGACGCCGCCGGCGGGCGCTCGGGCAGGGTGGGGATGCCAGCCTCACCACAGGCGCTGTCCGGGCGGAGCGAGCCGCAGCTGGCCTTCGGGGATGAGGGAAGCCACGTCCTGGCCGCGGGCAGTGGCGATGATGACCTGCAGTCCTGGCGCCATGTCGGTGAGCTTGACCAGGTCCTGCACCATGAGCCGCAGGTCCTTGCTGTCGACTTCCTCGGCTCCAGGGGAATCTACGATCAGAAGTCCTGGGTGCCGGCCGACACCGCTGCGGATGCCGTGCCGCAGCAGTGCCGTCGTGGTGACGATCTTCAGCCGCAGCTGTTCGCCTTCGGTAAGGGAGCCATAGGGGTGCTGCTGGCCGCCCTTCCACACCGTCAGGGTGGCGCCAGTGCCCAGTTCGACACGTTGGAGCATCTCCAGCCCGAGTGCACGGCCCATGGTGACGATGTCCTGCTCAACATCCCGGAGGACCTGCTTCAGCGCCGCGGTCCGGCGGGTGTGCGCGGCCTTCTCCGCCGATTTCAGGACCGTGTTGGCTACTTCCAGGGGAGTGATGTCGATAGCGGCGTCCAGATGGGTGAAGCGGCCCTTTCGCTCGGCGACCGCTCCCTCCAGGCGGGCCACGGCCAGCTCCACGGCCCGCCGTTCGCCGGTTCCAGGGTCCTTAAGCGCCTCGTTGAGGGCAGCCTCCGCCCGGTTGACGGCGTCGACTGCGGCCGACGCCCGCGTTTGTGCTGCGGCCAGGGCACTGGCGGCTTCTTCCGCTTCCTGCTGGACGCCGGCCAATGCCTGTCGCAGGGTTTCCGGCGTGTCCTCCTCTTCCTCTCCGTGAGCGTCATCGTGGTCGGAGGGGTCTGGCAAGCGGGAGTCGCAGAGCGAACAGTGTCCCTCCTGCTCGCGGGCCCACTGATCCTTGGAAACCTTCGTGTCGCAGCGAGGGCAGATCGTCGGCGTCAGGGTGTGAAAGAACGCTTGGGCCAGCACTGCCTCCTGAACGGTCTGCACAGCCTGCGCGAGGCTGTGTCGCTGCTCCTCCAAGGTGTCGTGACGCAGACGGGTCGCCGCGAGTTGGCGCTGCGCCTCGCTGGCCGCGGCCGTGGCGTCGGCCAGCGTTCGGTAGGCCACGCCGAGGTCGGCGGCGGCCTGACCGTGATCGGGCAACGCCTCCAGGCGGGCGCGTTCGGCGTCCAGCTGCCGGGTCAGCTCGCCCAGCTGGGCCCGCCGTGCCTCGGCGTCGGCCGCCGCTCGCTGGCGAGCGGCGGACAGCTGAGCAGCCACCACCTTCTGGGCCACCGAGGCGGCGACCATGGTCGCCGCCCACGGGGCACCCAGGAACAGCTCCAGCAACCGGGTTGGCAGCGCATTCTTCGAGTCGTTGCCCAGCAGATGGCCCAGGCCCTTGCGATTGATGTACAGGCCGCTGGCGTAGGAAGGCCAGGACAGCTCTCCAGTGACGGGCAGCGCCTCCACGTCTCCACGGGCCTTCTGCTGGGTACGCAGGGGCTCCAGCCCCAGACGGTCCAGCATGAACGCGTCCATCGACTCCTCGAACGCCTTGACTCCGTCGAACGAGACCAGGACGACCCCGGTCTGCTGGGAGACCACCCGGCCGGCGGGTACGCCGTCGGTCACCGTCATCGCCACCTCGAGCGGCTCGGCATCCAGAACGAACTCGCAGCGCACGCGGCGCAACCAGCTGCGCACATCGCGCTGCAGGCCCGCCCGGCCGCGCAGGCACCACAAGATGGTCTCAAGGACGCTGGTCTTGCCCGCCTCGTTCTTCCCCGTCGAAGCCAGACACCACACACCGGGCCCGGGCCGCCACTCGAAACGGAAGGGGATGTCGGCCGTGTCCTGCTGCTGGCCCTCCGGCGCAGGCCGGATTCCCTCGAACTCCACAGCCGTCACCAGGATCCGATGCGGACGCGGTAGCGCCGTATGGGCCCTTACACCGTGCTCGGCAAGCACCGCACGCACGACCTCTACTGGCTGCCGGGCTGCCTTGGCGATTTCCGCCAACCATGCTTCAACCGGGCCCGTGGCATCGTCCTCGACCTGTGTAATGCCCTGGCTCACGCTGCTAGCCCCTCCCGTTCGAGTGCCGCCTCCAGACGCCGTCTCACCCGCGCGGTAATGCCGCCGATGAGCCGGCCTTCCGGAGTGCCCGCATACTCCTCGTGCCCGTACTGCAGTGCCTTCAGCTGCCCCCCGGACATGCCCTGCGCTGCAATGGACACATACGTGGCCTGCTGGTCGTACCAGGCAAGGAGCGGCTCCGTTGTCCGCAGCTCCTGCGCCCGGATGGCCCCGGCTTCCAGCAGGTAGTAGTCCCGGCGCCGCACCTTCCCGTCGGATACCCGCCCGGCTCGCCGGATGGCGATCAGCTCCAGATGCCGCAGCACACTCAAGGCGTTGTTCAACTGCTCGAATGCACCGTGCCGTCCGCGCAGCATCCGGTAGGTGTGCAGCGCCGGTTCTCGCTCCTGCAACACCGCTCGCGCGTCGAGGAGGCGCTCTCCGGGCAACCGGCCCTCTTCCCATCCGGAGATGATCAAGTTGGCGAGATAGTCCGGGTTGCGGATGAGGAAGTCGAGCTTCTGCAGCTTCCGCTCGGACTGGATCACCTTGACCGCCGACGGCGGCACGTCTCCGCCGGTATCGCACCCATCACCGAGCCGATCCAGGATGAAGAGCATGCGCACCGCTGTCTGCCCAGTGGTCGGAGCGACGATCCCGAACACCCCCTGATCCAAGCCATCGCAACCTCACGCACCGCCACCGCTTCGCCACGGGACGCATGCGTGCAGTGACCATACAGGCCCAACATCGACATAGGGAGATGTTCAACAAAGACTGCCTTGAACATCGTCGGCGTCGCCAGCATCGGCTCTGGGACGTGCAGGACCATGCCCTTCTGGTTCCGCTGCGGGACTCCGGCGCTAGGCAGCCTGCAGGGACGTTTGGTGGCGGGAGGCGACGGCACGCAGTTCTTCGGCCACGGCCCTGATGCCGTAGGTCATGAGAGGGTGTACGGCGCTGACATCACGTCCGCCGTCCCAGAGCCCCTTCGTCGGCGTACGGAAGGGAATGACGGCTATCCCTCGGGCCGCGAACGTACCCACCTCGAGGTAACGCGTGCCGCCGGTCCCGCAGAGGTACCCGCGCGCCCGGGTGACCGCTGCGAGGCCGGCGAGTCGCTGTGACCGCTCCGAGCGGGCCGGTAGCTGGCTGCTGTACAGGATCCGGCCTTCCCATCCCACCAGGTTGAGGAGCATCCGCGCGGACGCCTCGGCCACATCGGCGGTCTTGTCCGACTGCCGGAACTGGACCAGCGCGGAGTCCAGCTCATACCTGAGAACCGGCCAGTCAGGGCAGCTGCCGTAGTGCTGCGCGAGCATGTACATGACTCGCCGACGGGACGTTCCGGGTCGGCCAGCACGGCATCCCGGATGATGGTGGAACGACCATGAGGGAGGTGGGTCGGGATCGAGAGCCATTGGTGCCGGCCTGGGTGGGACACGCTGGCCAGCCGGGCTCGGTGCTGGTAGTCGCGGCGGGTGAACTGGACGTCGTCGAGCACGATCCAGTAGTCCGCCGCGAACAACTTGGCCAGGGTACTCAGCCGAGGCAGGAAGTTCGGCTGGTGGATCGCGCACAGACCGCCGGGCAGGGGCAGGTCATGAAGCGATGAGTCTGCTGGTGAATCCGGCGCGGATGAGGGACTCGTAGGCGGCATGTACGTCCTCCGGGACATGCTGCTCGATGGCGAACCCGAGCTTCGGGTACTCGATGAGGCGCTGGAGGTCACCGACGAGCATGTCAATGACGAGCTTCTCGTCGCCGATGCTCTTGAGATAGTCGTCGAACTCCATGGGCTCCGAGGCGCAGGTCACCTCGACCTCGGGCCAGAGCTTGCGGGCGGTGGCGAAGGAGCGGCGCTCCATGTACGGCTTGGCGACGAGGAGCACCGCCTTCGGGGTGATGCCAGCAGATGCGAGAGCCTCGCGGGACAGGGTGATGTTCTGGCCTGTGTTGCCGGCGTTCGGCTCCACGAGGATCGCACTGTCCGGCACTCCGAGGGCGAGGGCGTGCTCGCGGAAGTGCACGGCTTCCCCTCGGGGGAACACCTTGGCGGTGGTGGGGCTGTTGCCGCCGGTGAACACGAGAGTGGGGAACAGGCCGGCGCGGTACAACTCGGCGCTGAAGGAAGCCACGCCCAGGTCGTGGCTGCCGAGCCCGATCGCGACGTCGACGGGGCGCACGTCGTTGCATCTGGTGGTAGTCCCAGACCAGCTTGGCGTTGCTGATCTGCTCCTCGGTGATCGCCGGCTGGTTGTCGGTCACTCGCTCGTCTCCCTGGTCACCGTCGCGTGGGGCGGGCTGCCCCGTCGGCCGTCCTCCGAATGTCCGTGATGCTGCGGAGCTGGTGGCTCAGCCCGTACTGGGCCGCCTCCCTGGCAGCAGCGTCGAGGACGTGTAGCCCATCATCCAGGGTGGCGGGATCGGAGAGCAGGATGTGGCCATACGCGGTGTCCAGGCGTACCCGCTGCATGGGCGATTCCGTGACCCCCGTACTGCGGGAAAGGTCGATGAGGCGAAGGGCGGCGTCAAGGTTCCCGGAACCGCGGTGAGCGAGGGCCAGCTTCTGTTGCGCGACCGACCAGTCCTCCTGCTCGGAGAGGTCCTCGAAGGCGCGGACCGCTGTTTCCATCACGCTGACCGCGTAGTCGTGATTGCCTCCTTGCTCAGGGCGGTGCCCACCCACAGACGGGCACGGGCACGGTCACGAGGGGACAGTCGGTCGTCGGCGGCCAGATCTTCGTACTGGCGCGTCGCTGTCTCAAGTTCGCCGACCATCTCCGTGACGACGGCGAGGGAGAGATCGAGCTGAGCTATGCGCCGCGGAATCTCCAACTGCGTATAGAGCGATCGAGCGTTGGCGTAGGAGCGCTGTGCCGAGAGAGGGCCGATGACGGCCCCTTGGTCCCGCATCAAATCTCCCTGTAACGCGGTGGAACGCGCCAGCAGGGACAAGCCCCGTTCATCCAGTTCCGAGGCTTGGTACCGAGAGGTCCAACGGTGCAGCAGAGATTCTGCGAAGGGGAAGTTCTGACGTGAGGCGGCCACGACTGCGCGTTCGATGTCGTCGGCCCAGGTCTCGTAGTCCCAGGCTCGCGGGCGGGGAATGATGACACGCCCGGCCGCTGCCAAGGAGGTACTCCCCTCGGCGAGTTTGACAAGCTCTGTCTCGAAACGCACATGAGTCGCCGCGTTGGCCGGGGCGAGCGCTGTGTCCAGGATGGCCTGGCTCTCCGTGTTGGGCCGCCTCTTGGCCAGGAACTTCTCCCAGTTGCTGACCGTGTTGACCGAGACGCCCAACTTTTCGGCGAAGGCGCGCACGCTCAGGCGGAGAGCCTTGCGGAGGGCAAGCGCCTCCAGGCCGGTCCATTCATGAACGGTCGCCACGTGCCACTCCTTTCCGTCGCCATCGAAGCACGCTGTGTCGCGCCAGGTGGACGGAAGTGGGACAGAAGTGGGACGGCCGTGGATTCCCCGTCGGCCCGGCCGCCATCAGGCTCGAAGTGCCCCTCCCGACGACGGCCCGATGGACGGTCATGATCACGGAACCCCTCACGGAGCAGCGGAACGTCACCGGTCCGCGAGTGTTCGGCTTCCTGCGTCTGGTGCGTGTGTCACGCGCTCGGCAGTTGGCCCTGACGACAGCGATCACCGAGTATTGCCGTCGTCACGAGCTGACGCTGGCCGGCGTCTACATGGAGCGTTGTTCGGCCACGCCGTCCGCGTTCATCGGCATGCTCGATGCCCTCACAGCCACCCGGTCCTATGGGGTCGTACTTCCCACCCCGTCACACCTCGGGCCCAAGGCCATAGCGGCTGAACGGCGCAGCCAGCTGACCGAAGCCGGCGCCCATCTGCTGCTGATTCGCGGTGAGCAGACGGCTCCGCCGGGTGAAGCCTCGCCGACCCTCGCCGCCGGAGGCACCGAGTGATGGATGCCTGCCGGTACGGCCCTGCGCGACAGCTGTCGTTGGCGCCCGCTCGGGCGGCTACGTCCCATCGGGCCGCCAGTCTCGGTTCCGGACGATGTCCCGAGTCAGCGTTCGGCGGCGTCCCTCCAGTAGTCCTTCAGCATCTCGCCGGGCCACGCGGGCTGGGTGACGGTGCCCCTCGGCAGGAACTCCTCGAAGGCCGCCACAAGGTCCACCACGAGGGTGCCGTCGTCGGCGTCGAGGTCGGTGACGTGCAGGTCCCGACCGTCAACGCGGAGCAGCCGTGGGAACGAGGTCGCGAGCCGGGCGGGGCGCCGGTGGTTGTGGTGCACGAAGGTACCCGTCGCAGGCCACGCAGGGTTGTTGCGCGGGCTGCGGGCGTGGAGGGCGACGTCTTCGGGGGAACCGAAGTTGAAGAACCAGGTGACCTGGAGGTGGGAGAACTCCTCGATCCCCTGCAGCGTCTCCTCCGGGTACTCCGGTCGCAGTCGGATGATCGACTCCACACCGCCCTTGAAGTCGTCGAGCCGCCCCTTGTGGCCTCCGACCACATCGGCGATCACCGGCACCTCGATGAACTGTGTGGACACGGGTTCCCCCTTCTGCGCTCGCGGCACGGCGAGGCGGTCGGCCACAGCATGCCCGCCTTCACCACCATGGCGCCGTCAGGCTACTCGTTCGAGTACGGTCTTCGCCCGCTCGTCGATCTCCGCCGCCGCGCCGATTCCCCGATTCCGGAAGGGGGACAGCACCCGACGCATGTTCACGGCAGCTTCGCGCGCTCTGCCCGACTGCACCCCTTCCATCGCGTCCAGCGCCTGTGTCCATGTGTGGCACGCGGCCTCCACGTTTCCCTGGCGGGCCTGAACGGTGCCCATGTAGCCCAAAGTCACCGCGTGGGTCCGGCTGAAGGTGTCGGCCTTCCTCGTCAGCACGCTGTTATTGAACTCGCGGAGCGCTCCGTCGAGATCGCCGAGCGTCCAGAGTGTGCGGGCGGTCTCGTGGGCCAGGGAGGCCCGCTGGAAGAACCACACCCGACTCGGATCATCGTCACCGGTCTCTGCGGCAGCGAGGTCGTCCTCGGCCCGGAGGAGCGCTGCGATCGCGACACCCTTCTGCCCGTCGGCGGCGAGGCTGCGTGCCTGCACCACGCCGAGCAGTGCCCGCTCGCGGGGGGTCGCCAGGGTGTACCGCTTGCGCTCGACGGAGGCCGTGGCGAGGTCGACGGCGACCCCTGGGTGGCCGAGATCCGTTGCCTGGTGCGCCATCGCTCGCAGGATGTGGCCGGCGAGCGGAGCGTCGTCGGCTTCGGCCGCCAGCTTCAGGGCCAGCGTGAAGTATCGCCGGGCGGGCTCGTGGTGGGAGGCGTCGAAGCTCATCCAGCCTGCGACATAGACCGCTTCGGAGGCGGCGGCGAGGAGGGCGCGACGGGTGTCGTCGCTGGTGAACACGCCGCCGATGTACCTGGCTACGTCGTCGACGAGGTACCGGTACAGAGCCGTACGGCCGTCCATGCCGCCGTGTCGCTGGTCTCTCCGGGAGAAGAACTCTGTCATCTCACGGACGGCGGCGACTTCTGCGGCCCCTACCCTGCGGCTCGTTGCGGATTGACGGGACTTTGCACGCTGAGGGGCCTCATCCCACCACTGTTGTCCGGGCAGGACGAGGCCGCCCACCGAGTAGGCAGCGCCAGCCAGCAGTCGGCGGCGTTCGAGGTCCACGTCGCTTCTCCCAAGGTCTACCAGCGCATCCAGCGTATCGACGTTCCACTCCGACGCCGAGACTGCACCCGCGTCCGGCACGGAGAGCCCGATCTCAGCTGGAGTGACGGGGCGTTGGAGCCGCCGCGACAACGTCTCGCACAACATAAGGGGCGCTCTGCCCGAGGGCTGTGTTCCCGCCACCCACATGGCGATATGCGAGCGGCTGGTGCCCAGCAGTTCCTTCGCTTCCACCTCGGCCGCGACCCTCACGAAGGCGGCCGCCAGCTTCGGCTGCGACCAGCCGGTTTCCGCGATTGCGTCAGCCAGCTTCACGTTCCGCTCGCGCGCCATCGAATACCTCGGTTCACCAAAACGATCTTTGACGGGTTTGACGGCCCCGGCAGCCGCCCGGAGATACCGCCGCGATGTGATCCACGGTTCGCTCGTGGTCAACGAAACCACCAACTGCCTTTGTCCGGGAGGGAACCGGTGAAGACCAGCCACACGACTGGCGTCGACGCCCGGACTGCTTCGAGCAACCCCCGCGCTGCCTCCTTGACGTCCGACGAGCGGTACTTCAGCTACCTCCGCCGGCGGCCGTGCTCGCGGAGAACCTCCGCCGCTTCGACCGCTCCGACAAGACCGCCGATCGAGTCCTCCGCGGGCTCAAGCACACGTGGTGAGAAGGCAAGCATGGACCGAATCGAAAGCCTGAGCAGCGTCATCAGCGCCCCGGAACGCCAGAAGCGCCTGACCCTCATTTCCAACGACAGGGCGCCGGGCATGGCTCGGTCCTTTACGCGCGAGGCGCTGACGGCGTAGGGGGTGGAAGACCTCCTCGACCAAGCCGTGCTGATCGTCAGTGAGCTCACCACCAACGCCGAGCGCCATGGACGGACTCCGGCTGATGGTCGGAGCCGGGAGGACGAGCACGTCGACGAGATCACGCTGACGATCGCCCTGCAGGCCGACGTCGTGGGGATCGAGGTGGAGGACAACTCCCCTGAGCCCCCGGCGCCTCGGATTTCCTCGCTCTACGCGAGCAGCGGACGGGGCCTGCAGCTCGTGTCGGCAGCGGCCGACACCTGGGCTGCCTGCCCCACGGAAGACGGACGCGGCAAAAGGGTGATCGCCTTCGTGAGGCGCCCCGAGTCACCCATCACCTCCTGACCACCTCCCCTTGGAGACCCGTGATGCCATCCTGGCTTGCGCCCTCGCCCACGCCGACCTCCGGCGGAAAGAGGCTGGGCCTCAACACCGAAGCCGCACGTGTGTTGCTGCTCGACCTGGACGGCGTGCTCGTCGACACCCGCCCGGTCATGGAAAGCGCGTGGCGCCAGGTCCGTGAGGACCACGGCCTCGACGTGCCGTTCGAGGAGTACGAGCGCCATTTGGGCCGGCCCTTCGCCGACATCATGGATCAGCTTGGGCTCGATGACGCCGAGCCGATCCACCAGACCTACTCGAAGGCGTCGACGGCCGCCTCTCATCTGGCCCGACAGTTCGATGGCGTGGCAGAGGTTCTGCACGCTTTCGCCGCTGCCGACTGGCTGCTGGGGATCGTGACGTCCAA
Source organism: Streptomyces sp. NPDC041796 (assembly GCF_055590785.1). NCBI lineage: Bacteria > Bacillati > Actinomycetota > Actinomycetes > Kitasatosporales > Streptomycetaceae > Streptomyces > Streptomyces sp. NPDC041796. Next base: position 112,023 of record NZ_JBVJAH010000008.1, on the reverse strand, counting down.
GCCATTGGACCGAGCCACACCTCTCCTGGCCCAGCTCGGCGTCCCGTTCGCCTCGGTACGCACCCCGAACGGAGTGGGGCGGGGCAAACCCGCACCCGACCCGATCCTGCTCGCCCTGGTCGACCTCGGCGCCGACCCGGCCGACGCGCTGTACGTCGGGGACATGGCAGTCGACCAGGAGGCGGCCCTCCGTGCCGGCGTCTCGTACGTACACGCGGGCTGGGGCTACGGCACCCCGAGCTCCCCGGCCCCCGTCGTCGCCGAATCGCCGAAGGACCTGCTGCGCTTCCTGAACACCGGGCCGTTCGTCGAAGGGAGCCTGGTGTGACGCCGCCCAAGGGGAACGCCCTCGGCATCGCCCGGGTCGAGTCCAATGGCAAACCCTTGTGGGCGCTGGTGGGCGGGGGCGCGCTCGCGACCATGAAATCCGACCGGATCACCACGTCCGCACTGGAGGCTCTGCCGTTCGACCCGGACGAAGCGGAAGCATGCCCACATCGGCCAGACCCCCACCGATCGCGACCGCGAGCGCGATATCCAGCAGGTCCTTCTCCCGGTCGTGCACCGCCCGCGGCTACACCCTCGACTGAACCCTTTGAGTTTCGGATCAAATAGGTCCACAGCACATTCTCGCAAGGGTCGATGAGGATCGCCTCGTCCCGGTCGTGGGCGGCTCCGGTCGTGCTGTAGACGCGAACGCCGATCTCGAGGTAGACGCCCGACCGGCGGTCCTGGTCCTGTGCGGCCGCGATGGCGGTGGACTCGTGGGACTTCTGGGTCTTGACGGCCTCCTCGGGCTAGATTACGATCTTCGCTCCGGCGGTGGCCTCGCGCCGGGTGGCGGGCCAGCAGGTCGTTCTCCACGGCGTTCATGGCGGGTTCGGCCTTCGCGGGGGGTGCCGTGGCGATGTCCGGGACCTGGGCGAATGACCTGGCAACCGATTGACCGTGCGCCGGCTCCACCAGCCGCACGTGCCCCGGGAAGGCGTCTCACCATGGCGGAGTTGGAATTCCCGCTGGGGCAAAGGAACCGCCGTGTCCAGGCTGCTGTGGCCGTCGTCAAGGGACGGCTGGTTTCCGACAGTGCGTCCATCACGGGGATCCCCGCGTTACGGTCCGCGAGACACGTCACCGCAGTGAGGTCGATGGCACGGCGGCAACGGCGGGTGCGACCCGCAACGGCCCGCCACCGAGGGTGAGTCGTGCGGACTTCGGGCCCGTGGAGGACACGCTCGATGTGGGAGCCGATGTACCGGCGAGGTCACCTCTGACCTGCCACATGAGTTGCTGTACACGGAGACCGCGGGCCTGACCGGCGTCCCGAAAGCCCTGGTGATGCCACGCGGAACAGTGCGGCGACCCGTGTCGGAGAACACCGCTCAGTGCCGACGGTCCCAGAACGGGGTGTCCCAGCGTTGTTCGCGTCGGTACTGTGCGGCTTTGGCATGCAGATACTCGGCGTGGACGGCCGTGATGCGCCGAGCGTAGGCAGGCAGGGCACCGGTGTCACCGGCCCGGTCCGCGAGGATCGCACGCGCTGCGGCCAGGCCGGTGGCCAGGGCGGTGATGATACCCCGGGCGGCCAGGGGGTCGGTCGCGGTGGCGGCATCGCCGACTGCTGCCCAGCCCGGTCCGGCCGCCGGACTGGTGCGGGCGGAGCCGGCGGCCAGCACCCGCAGCCGCTGGGGTGGGCCCTCCCAATCGGAGATGCGGTCCTGGATGTGACCGGCGCGCTGCGCCTGGGCCCACCACACGCCCGGATTGAGCAGGTGCAAGCCGGTAAGGAGGTCGGCGTCGGTCATGGCCATCACCACCCGTCCACCGTCGGGCAGCGGGGCGGTGTACCACCAGCCCCAGCGAGTGGACTCCACCAGCGACGTCCGGTCCGGCTCAGCCGCCCCCACCCCCGTCGTCGGCGGGCCCAACTGCCCGACGACCGCCATCAGATGGTCCGAGCGGATCACTGCCGCTCCGAGACGGCGGGCCAGCCGCGCCGACCGGCCCGTGGCGTCAACGAGATAGCCGGCCTGCAGCACACTGCCGTCACCCGTGGTGAACTGCCAGTGGTCCGGTAGCCGCCGGACGGTGCGGACGCGCCCGGCATGCCGGCAGACACCTTCGGCTCGGGCCGCCTCCAGGATCGCGGCGTCGAACCGGGCCCGGTCCAGGTGCCAGCCCTCACCGTACGGCCCGAACGGGAAGTCCGTCGCGGTGAGCGCATCCCGGCCCCAGGCGGCGTGGTTGCCGTAGCAGGCAGCGTGCCCATCGGCGGCGAGACGGTCGAGCATTCCCAGCCGTTCGAGCAGTGGGCGGGCGGCGGGAGCAAGACTTTCCCCGACCCGCCAGTCCGGTGCGTCCGCCGGGGCCACGAGGGCGACCCTTGCCCCGGCCCGGACAAGGGGCAGCGCGGCCGCGCACCCGGCGGGGCCGCCACCGGCGATGAGAACGTCGTAGCGCTGGATCCTTGCGCCGTCGTTCGACCCGTTGCTGCGCACTGCGCCGCTCCTGGCCGGGCCGGCCTAGCCGGGTTCGGGAGCGGTCCGCTCCGTCTCGACGAAGATCTCGCGGCCGTCCGGACCGCGCCGGGCGACGATGAACCCGAGAGTGCTCCACTTCTCGACCATCTCGTTCATCCCCGCACGCGGGTGCTTACCATCGCTGACACCGCGGTCCCACTCCTGGAACGCCTTGGCCGCGTCCTGAATGAGCGCGTCATGCGCCAGCTCGGGAAGGACTTCATCGGGGCGGGCAGCCGGCCACCAGTGGTCCATGCACATGTAGAAGTCGGCCTGCCAGGGCAGGGCCATGTACTTGGTGATATCTCCGGCGACCAGGTCCTCGCGCAGCCGGAAGGGCTCGGCCCAGGTGGCCGGGTTATCAGCGATATACGTCATCTCGATGCCCGGGAAGAATCCCCCGCCGTTGCCCGCCTCCAGCGCAGCCCGTACGAGGGCGTGTGGCTGGTCTGCCGGCGCGATGGCCTCGAAGGGCACCGGCGTGGGCATGCCCGTCCAGTCGGCCAGGAAGTCGCCGACGGCCCAGCGGCGCATCCGCTCGTACTGGCCGGGCAGCAGCGACAGCCAGGTCCGCGGCTCGCCGAGCCTCCGATGGCCGTCCTCGTCGCGGGAATCGCCGATCGGATCGCCACCGTCGCCGGCGAGGACGGGCATGAACCCGCTGTTGGCCTGGTTGACGTCCATCAGGCCAGGTGACGGCCTTCGCAGCATGTCGAAGACGGCCTGACGGAAACCGGTGTTGGCTTCGGTGTTCGAGGACAGCCGGGCGAGGCGGGTAGGCGTGAGGAAGTTGCGTCTGGGATCGCCGTGCATCACTCGCGCGCTCTTGTTGACCCACGCCAACGCGACCGGGCGGGCGAGCAGCGGGTAGATGTCGCGGGTGAAGGAGACCTCCGGCGGTGCGGGCAGCCGGCCCGACACGCGGGCGACCTCCACGGCGACGTCGTACAGGGTGATCAGGCTTGGGGTGTCGGGGACGTGGTCGGGCGGGGCCACCACGACGCAAGCCGGGGTCACCGGTATCTGGCGCCCCTGCGGACCCAGGACCACGGTTGCGCTGACCCGGCCGTCGGAGATGTCGTCGTACCAGTAATCATTGTTGGCGTAGTCGTGGATCGGGTAGTACGGCTCGACCGAAGCGGACTTTCCGAAGCCGCCGAGGACGAGGAGCCGCCCGGCGTCGTCGGTGCGCAGTTCGCCCAGCGGTACCGGGGTGCCCAGGAAGGTCCCGGTGTCGAACCGGGCATCTGTGCCGTCCTGCGAGGGACCGGTCACGCTGCGGGGGCCCGGCCGGATGGCCAGCCGTGCCCGAGCGGAGGGATCAGCCGGATCAATGTGCTGGTTACGGCGGTTGGAGTCTGCGGTGGACTCGCGGAAGCGACCGGCGAACTTGAACCACTCGCCCTTGGTGTTGGCCAGTTCAGCGGTCCAGGTGATCTGCGCGTCGGCCGAGGTGAGCTCGCCCAGGACAGTACCGGCCTGGTCATAGGCGTAGATGCGGAACCTGGCTGCCTGGCGTTTGATCCGCCCTGCGGAGTCCTTGAAGCCGCCGTCGGGCCGCGACCGTATGCCGGGAGCCTCCGGGCCGATGAAGAAACCGTCGGGACTGTTGCCCAGCCGGGCGATGCCGATCGTGGGATGGACCTCGCAGTGCACGACGTCATCGAGATTCATGGCTGCTCCCGGTAAGAGGGACAGATGTCAGCAGATGGGAGGAGTCCGGCAGCAGAATCGGAGACACGGAAGGCTTTGGGGCTCAGCTTGAGGGGGAGGCCCGCACCGGCTTCCGCTGCGAAGCTCATCTGCCGTTCCAGCAATGGGCCCTCTGCAGAGCCACATCAAGGCTTGCACAGAGCCTCGATGATCGCATGCAAGGTCGGGTCACGCCCGCTGGAACCCTGCCGCATACGCACATCGGTCCGAGATGCATGACACCCAGGCCCGTCGCATGATGGGAGCAGGTGTAAGCCCCGGCAGGGCACGCCCGTTGACCTGCCGCCGTCGTCCCACCGCGGCGGGCCAACGGCGGCCTGACGGAGGGGGCGACGGATCACCGACCGCGCTCTTGCGCCGGGGCCAGTTCGACAGTGGCCCCTTGGGGTCCGAGCGAAGGGCGGCAAGCGATGAACATGGGTCACATGGACATGGACCATTCCGGCCACATGGGCGGCAGCGGGCCCTCGTCGGCCGACCCACCCAAGCCCCACGGCATGGCGGTGGTCGGAGACGACAACGTCTTCCTGTCCCACCTGGCGATGCCTCACAGCCCGCACGACTACCAGGCCGTCATCCAGGGAACCTTCGGTGCCGTTGACCGGCTGTATCACGACGACCGCAAGGCGCACCCGGAATCCAGGCTCTATACGTTCAATCCCGAGCCGTTCGTGCTCCCTGAGCTCTTCCCCGGACCGGACGGCCAACCGCCCGCCCGCACGTCATTCACCGGGAAGCTCTACCGCAACCACTTCGAAGAACCGCCCGCCCACCCCGAGACACGCGTCGAAATCGCCTCTGACGTCGTTGTGGACGTCCGCAACGTCGTCTTTCACCACAGGTTCGACCCGCACACCCAGCCGCTCGCGAATTTGGCGTACATCCTCTTCGGCCAGGGGCCGGAGCGGTTGTTGGCACATCGGATCACCGGGCCCTTCGACATGCGGCACCAGGAGTTCGACCACCTGCTGTCGGCCGACATCCAGGGCATCCAGGTCTCCGACGATCAGCTGCGCCACGGAATCGAGGTCACCGTCACCGGCCGCCCCAACGAGCCCGGCTCGAAGCTGGAGGAACGGGACAAGGTGGCTGCCGTCGCTGCGGTGAACGGCCAGGCCGTACCGGTGGAGATCGACGTCAGGACCGAGATGTATTTCGAGACCGGCGATTTTCACTAACCCGACCGCACCATATCGACGGCTTCACCCCTGGACTCGATGCCGGCCCGTGGCATCGATGCAGGGCCGCACCTCCACGTCTCCGCATCCCCTATTGAATCTCACCGATGGAGTCGTGTCATTGCCAGAGAATCGTGCACATTCCTGGCGAGTGGAGAGGAGTGGACAATGGTTCATCTCGCGAATGTCCAGCCGGGCAAAAACAATGACGACGTGCTGGTCAGCCATCTTGGCCACCTACTCCTCTGAACGCCTTCGCCCGGATCGTCCTTCTTCGATCACGACTGGTCATTCACGCAATCGCGGACAGAACCGCGTAATTCCCCACCCCGAACGTCACATAATGGGCCAAGGGGACGGTGGCGTCGCGACCGTCGTGGACAGTGGGGACGATGGGCCGTGCGTCGAGATCCCCAAGGTGCCAGAAGTTCCCGGGCCGCCCGATAGCCAGACCGTCGTTCAGGCTGGTCAGGGCTGTCCAGGGTGGCCGCAAGACCAGCGCGGAGCGCCGCCGAAGGCGCCCTTGATTGTGCTTGGCCTGTACGGGCCGGTTCTGAGCGCAACAGAGAGCCTCCGCGCCGGATGGTCGTCCGGGGGGACTTACCGCTCGGAACCCGCCGCAACTGGTCGCTTCAGGTGACCGCGTTGCGCGCCTGGCACACCCCGGCGGGCCGACCTGGTCTTCTGGGCGGGTGTGCCGCGCCGAACGACGGCCGGCGAGGAGGAAGCATGCGCGTGACCAACTTCGGCAACGAATCTGCTCAGTACACCGCCGCCAGGGAAGAACTGGGCCGGGCGGAGGCCGAGCTGATGCGCCAGCGCGAGCACGTCGCCGAGCTGAAGCGACAGCTGCCCGAGGGCCCGGTCGTCGAGGACTATCTGTTCCACGAGGGGCCGGCCGAGCTGGCAGCCGGGGACGATCCTGCGCCTCGTGCACGATGTCGATCGACGGCTTCAATTCGGTGGCCGACCACCTGGCCGGAACCGTTGACTTCGCCGTCGTGGCCGCCGCCGAGCTGCCCGCGCTGCGCGCGTATGCCAGGGACCGGGGCTGGACGGGACTGCGGCTGCTCAGCGCGGCACCGAGCCGCTTCAAGTACGACCTGGGCAGCGAGGACTCTGCCGGTGGTCAGGACGCCACCTTGTCGGTGTTCACCCGCGACGAAGGCGGCGCGGTCCGCCACTTCTATAGCACCCGTGTGCGGATGGCCGACGGCAATGGCCAGCAGGCCACCGACCTGCTCAGCCCCGTCTGGCACCTGCTCGACCTCACCCCGCAAGGCCGTGGCGACTGGTACCCCCGGCTCTCCTGGTGACGGGCAGGAGGCGCCGCTGCGTCAATGAGAGGGTGTCAGTTCGCCGGCTTCGAAATACAGCTCGGCCCCGGCCTCGATCTCGACCGTGATGCGTCGGCCGTCGACCGCGGCGACGGCAGCCGCTCGTTCCCGTTCCCTGAGCTTCCGGGCTCGTCCGGACGACCGGTGGCGGTGACCTCGACGCCATGGCGCAGCAGGCCGTCGGACACCTCCAGGCCCTGGACGTCGGCCGTCAGCAGGTGATCGAACTCCTGTCGGCTCGTGGGCCTGGAAGGGGCCGGTGATCCGATGCGCCAGGAACCGCTCCGGCCCCTTGCCGCAGTAGCGGGCGGCGCCACCGCCGCGACGACGACATTCGACTCGCTGGCGTACTTCAACGGCCATTCCGCCGAGGACCAGGCCAAGATCGCGCGCTGCATCGCCGACATCGCCAACTGACACCGCATTCCCCTTCCGCATCGGTCGAGGATCTTGCCCGCTCCGTCGTGCGGTCCGAGTCACTGCGCTGACCTGATAGCTGACCGTGGCGCTACACGTCGCCCGGTGCCGAGCGCTGTGCTCAGCCGGGACGTGACCTGTGCCGTTTCGGCCCTCGTGGCACGATGTGGTCCGCCTTTATGCAGGCCCCCGTTATAGGGGCTCGTGAGACGACGGCGCCCCGCCGGGATGCTCCGGCGGGGCGTCTGCGCGCGGTGGGCTACGACGGCGTGCAGTGTCCGGCGAGGGCACCGTTGTACTCCGGCTCTCCGCTTTCCAGGACGCGGAGCAAGGATGCGGTGACGACACGTGCCGTACGGCCGATGCGTATTGAACTTGAATGCGTGATGTCGGTCTGATCGTGGTCAGTCGTCCATGGTCAGGCCGGTTCCCGCGAGGCATCCGTCGACCCTCGATCGCCCGGCGGGCCGGCTGCTGCCAGGACCAGCCGTGGCGCTTGAGTAGCCGCCAGGTTCCCTCCACCGTGTAGGTGACGTGGAACAGGCGGCCGATCAGCGTCTTCACCCGGGCCAGCGTCCACCGCTGATCCGCCCAACCGTGGGCCAGCGGGCCGCGCTCCAACTCCCGCTCAAGCCTGTCTACTTGCCTGTCGCTCAGCCTCGGCCGGCCCGGTGATCCCTTCGAGTGGACCCCGGCCTGGCCGCGCTCCCGCCATTGGCGGCGCCAGCGTTCCACCGACCGCTCGCTCACCCGCAGCGCGGTCGCGATCTCTCTGTTCTTCTCCCCGCCCTCGAAGCGGACCACGGCCTGCAGCCGGATCCGCTCCCGCGCGGCCCTCTCGGCGTCGGTCAAGCCGCCGCCCTGCGCGTACCTCACAGCCAAGAGCTACCGGAACGGTCCGGACGCTGTCAGGCGAACAGCCCCGACATCACCCAATCAAGTTCAGGTAGCACTCGACAATCAGGTCACCCCGCAGGTCGTCGAGCTCGCTCCGAGCCTCCCGCAAGAAGGTGGTAACCCACGCCTCCAGGGACGAGCCCCTCAACACCGCAGTCGGAACCTGGCTGAGATCCGGTCCGCCCAGCCCTACCACCTTTGAGGCGGCGAAGTCGTCACTTTGGAGCCGACGCCACCAACAGACCGCCCGAGAAAGTCACTACAAGCGCCGAAACGACCATCTACAACTAAGTACCAGCCTGACGGAAGCATTCATGGATCTCCCCGTCGGTGCCGACATAGGCGATGTGTTCCACATTGTCCGGCATGGAGACCCAGCTGGTCGGCTGCGGCGCTGCGGCTCCGCCGAAATGGGAATGATCCCTGGCTAGCTGCTGACCTGCGCTGGGTACTGTATGGCGCCATAGCCCGTCGCCTTCAAGTTGCTCGAAAAAGTAGCATTCGTGAATCTGTTGATCCCTGCCGATGTAGGCGACGTGCTGCACATTCTCTGTCGAGGTGTACCAACTTGTAGGACTCATGGTAAACCCGGGCTGCATCTGGCCAGCGTTGCAGACCTCATGCTGCCAGCCATCTGGCCCACCGATAAACTCGAACCATTGATGAACGAGTCCGTCGGTTCCGCAGTAGGCGACGTGTTGGACGCCGTCGGTCGGGGAGTGCCAGCTGGTAGGGCTGGTCAAAAGCTGGAATGGAAAGAATTCTGTGCCTGGAACCACACGATGTTCCCAACGTGGAGTGGAGACGAGGACTCTGTGGATGTACTCGTGCACCCGTTCATCTTGGCCGCGGAAGGCGACGTGTCCGATCTTGGTGTCAAAGGTGCTCCAGCTTGTGGGGTTGCTGCGGTTGAGCATCTTTTCCTGGCCGAGGCTAGGGACGCTATGTTCCCAACCCTCGGCCGAGCCAACGAGGCGGAAGCATTCGTGGAGATGTTCGTCATCTCCGGCGTAGGCGATGTGATTGACGCCGTCAAAGGCCCCATACCAACTGGTAGGGCTAGTTGGCCATGATGCTGGCTCCTGGCCCGCACTGGGGATGCTGTGGTCCCATGAGTCAGTGCCGGCTCGGCGAGAGCACTCATGAATCATCCGATCATCGTCGCCCACATAAGCGACGTGGTCGACGTTGTCCGCGGTGCTGTGCCAGCCGGTCGGACTGGTAAGCTCTACGACAGGTTCTTGACCGACATTTGCTATGGATTCTTTCCACTCCTGGCTGCCGACCCTTCGGCTGAGAACTACGACTCTGGCAGCGTCGCCGACCGTACTGACGAATGCCAGGTGCTCGACCTTGTCCGTTGTGTTGAACCAGCTGACCGGGTGGGTTCCGGCGTCAACCAGAAATGGGATGTCAGCGGTGGGCACCGCGTGTTTCCAGTCGGTTCCAATTCGATCTGGCCCATGCCAGATGAATTGACCGTCGCGTGAGAAGAAGTCGAACCCGTGCTGGTGACGTCGGCGGGCGACCATTTCGAAGTTGCCGTGGTCGCCGCCGAAGTTGCTCTGGATCAGCGAGACCTCGTCGTACAGGGGACCGGCGATACGAAATGGCCCGTGCCAACGGGCGGCTTCTCCAACGGAAAGGTTGTTGTCATTTGGGTTGCCGCAGTCGTAGAAGAAATGAATCAGTCCGCCGTGCGCACTGGGTACCACGAGCTCCAGGTTGCCGAAGTGGCCTGGGTCGGCGAAGCTGACGCTGTCCCACGCGTGGTCCCCCTGGATCAGGCACGGCCTGCCGAAAAACTCCCCGGCGAGTTCAGGGAAGAGGTCCTGCCCGAAGACCGTTCGGTCACCCCAATTGATCAGCATGTCTTTATCGGTCCTGTACATCTCGAGCAGGCCACCAGTGGTAACAGCAGCTACGAACCTTTCGCTACCCGGACCGAGATCCGCATAGCCGGTCTCTGATAGATGGTGGTGCCCGTTTGTCGCGGCGAGGCCGACACCGACCAACTCCCGTTCCCCTGCTCCACCTACGTCGAACCACTTCATCGTCTCGGGATTGTCTTCGTTTGGTGGGGGCTCGTTGGCGCGTTCCCAGTATGCGAAGCCGGTCGTTGCTTTGGGAGCCGCAACGTAGAAGTCACTGCGGAGGTGTTCGTCAATCGCATCGTCGCGAAAAAACGCGCCGGAATAAGCCATACTGGGCGCGCCCCGAGCGGGCGGGAATGCCTTGCCGGCACTAGAAACAACTTTACTTGGCCCGTGCCATGTGAAATTTCCTCCGTTGTCGCGCCAGTAGGCGTCCACAGTCCCGTCTACCTGCGTCGCCAAGACTTCGAAATTGCCCAGCCGTTCGTCGGCCAGGAAACGGAAGTCAGATTCGATGACCGTGGCCCCTATATACTTTCCAGCACCAAACAGAACCGGCCCAAGCCACACAAATGCGTCATTGTCGTTTGCCCGCACATAATGGGCGAGACCGCCGTCCGGCCAAGAGATGACAACCTCGAAGTTTCCTTCTTCGCCGCCCCTGCTCTGAATCAGAAATCCACCGAGCGGCGACATCATAGGACGCGACCGCCAGTCAAATTCCCCTTCATTTGCGCCACCCATGGGAATCTTCTCCCTAATCCCAACTCGACAACTCGAGCGTATTTTCCATATTTTACCTTGTTGTCCGGGTGTTGGCAGCTGTGTACGACAGGGCAGGTTCAGACGGTCGTAGCATGTGATCTTGGTGTTCGGTGGGGAAGGCGAGGTCCGTGACGGCGAGCAGCCGGCCGGAGTCGTCGTGCAGGGTGCGGCGTACGGTCAGGCCGCAGGCCGGGGCGGCGGCCGTGCGGCGGCCGCCGAGGGTCATGGTGATGGTCTCGGCGGTGCGGCCCTGGGCGGCGGCCCGGTCGAGCCACCGGTGCAGCGGGCCGAGGTCCTCGTCGTGTACGGCCGTGCGGTCGCGGTAGCCGGCCAGTTCGGGGGTCTGCGCGACCGCGCGCGGGCACAGGTAGGTCACGGCGTGCTGGAGGGTCTGCCCCGTCGGTCCGCGTTCCCGGCGGTGGTGCACCAGCCTGCGCTCCCCGCCGCGCATGCCGAGCAGTGCGGCGAGCGAGGGCGGTACGGTCACCCGGACGAGCCACCTCTGGGTGAGTACGGCCGCCGGCGCGGCCCCGGAAGCGGAGCCGGCCGCGGGCCCGGGGCCGGGTGAGGATGTCGCCGACGGTCTCGGTGTCGAGTCCGGAGTGTGGTGTCCAACAACCGATCCATGCGATCACGCCTACTGCTTGTGGGGGCGCGGAACATTGATCACCATGGGCCGAATGTGAACACGACCTGCCTGGGAGAGGCTCGCCGCTTGGTCCCGCAGATCGACCAGCAGCTTGTCAGGCTGGAGCTTCCTCGCCCTGGTCTTACGACTGTCCCCCGTGGCATCCCAAAGATCGATGGGATACCAGCCGACGATGTAGATACCTGCATCCGTCCCCGCTTCGGGTAGATACCGGCCCGCCAGCTGTTCCCTTTGAGCCGTGGGAACTTCATCGTTCCAGGAACCCTTGACCTCGATGACCAGTTTTATGGACTCCCTCGAAGCGATGTTGGGGTCGTCACCCGGTGAGGGCAGCGCCTCGATGAGGAGGTCAGTGCGGTCGCCGGCGCCGTACGGATCGGTGGGGTGGATCAGCACCTCACGGTTGATCGCGACACGGTGACCGGCCAGCCTCAGAGTCAACTCGTGTGTGAGGTAGGCACACAGGGCTGCTTCGGGTTTGGGGCGCCAGACGTCGGGGATTGCTGGGTTGTCTGCGGACGGCTTTCGAGGAGTCTTCCCCGGTGTACGGTCCCATAGCAGTTCGCAGTGTGCGGGAAGGTCCTGACTCATGTCCTCGAGGGCCTGCTGCACCATGTCCAAGAGGTCAGTGGTGGTGCGGATGATGCGCCGAGCTGGGTCCTGTAGGAGCCGTATCACGTCCTCTGTGCGCACTTGACTCCAGCTCGCAGCGGCATGTTGCTTGGTCGCCGCGACGAGTGCTGCGGCGATGGCCAGTCGAGTGGGATACCGGGCCGCAAGTTGGTGCAGTTGATGAACAGCCTCTGACGTGGCTCGTCGGCTGATCTCAGGGAGTAGGCGATCTCTCCACTCTCGGGCTTGATCATCAGCGTCGATCCAGCGCGCGCCGCGAAGGGGCCGGTCCTCCTCGGGGTCGTACAAGCCGCTGAGCCACTGGTACAAGTCGACAACACCGGCCTCACTGAGGGAGCTTTGGATTCGCTCCGTCTCAGTCCTGGCGCACGCTTCGGCCAGTCTGCGGCCGAGCTCCGGATCGGTTGCAGCGAATGCCTCAACACGTGGCCAGTACGTCTCAGCGTCTGCGGTCAGCAGGGCCTTGGCGGCGAGAACCGCGGCTCGTGTGGCAAGCGGCGTTTCTCGGGGCGCGTCGAGGGTGCTGTCAATGATGCCGTGCACAATCCTACTGTCGGTGGTGAGGAGAGAGGCCAGGGCGCTGTGCCAGGTCCGCAGCGCGGCCTCGCGTGCCTCATCGCTCTCAGGCAGGCGTATGCGCTGGTCTTCGCCTGCTGGGGAGCCTGCTTCGGCCCTGTCCGCCGCGTTGGGCACGAGCCCGAGGCAGGTAGAAATTTCAGTGGCGAGGTGCTCTACGGCCGTGCACAGTTCCGCGGCCCAGCGTGGGTCAACGGGGTTAAGTTCGATGGGTTGTTGGCCTGTCGTGAGTGCGGCGCGAGCTGCCTGGGTGACACGCAGAGCCAAAGACTCAGGGGCGTGACGGGCTGCAAGGCGCAGCAGGTCCACCCGTGCGGGTTCCATGTAGCTCGTCGACATGCCCAGGTACTCGGTCAGAAGCGCGGCGGTCCACGAGCCCCACACCGAGGGGGGCAGTTCGAACAGGCGGTTTGTTCGGTGGAGCTCGGTCAGCAGGGCGTAGCCAGCCCATGAGCACTTGTTGCGGCGCGAATGTTGCAGCCAGGAATCCGCGCGGTCATGTTCGGTTGTGAGATAGCGAAGGGCTAGCTCAGGGAGGTCCGTTAGATCGTCGTCGAGGGCTACGGCACCCGGCCAGGTTGACATGGCGTCCGATGCGTCCTGCACCAGCCTTCCCGTCCGCGGGTCCACGCGGAGGCCCCAGACGAACTGCCACAGACTGTCGTTGTCCCCCTTCCTAGCCTCAACGAAAAGTCGCAATTGCTCAGCCATGAAATCCGCTGCTTCCGGCCAATGCTTCTTGCCGGCGCTGTGGTTGCGACGCAGCGCCTGAGCAAGCGGACCGTCGAGGACTATCGCCTCGTAGAAGGAACGCACATATGGCCAAGCTGGGTGCTTGTCGTCATAGGCCAGTTCGAACGCACGGTGGTCGTCAGGAGGAAACGTGCAGGAGGCCAGCTCGCCATAGACCTGGATGTGCGCCTCGTCGGCGGACGCTGCCGCCTGGACCGTCTGCTCCAGCACCCACGCGAAGTCCTTCCGATCCACCAGCTGATGACGAACAGCTGGCTCGGGGGCCGAGGGTCCGTCGAGCCGCAGCGATGGGCGGCGTTCCCAGTCGTACGCGATCAGGCAGGCCGCCTCCCGCGGGTCGAAATTTGCCCGCACGGCTTCCGTGACGAGGGCTTGGGTCAGAAGCCTGCGCAGTGACTGAGTCTCCTGGGTTTCGTGCCCGTGCTCGTCGGGTTGCAGGCAGTCCGGGACCTCGACCTTGTGGTGGTCACGGAGGAGGCAGATGATGATCTTCGCCAAGGTGTCCGTGTGCTGAGCCGCCTGCGGGCTCTGAAGCGCGCGGTCGAGCACCCCATTGATCAGCGAGATCTCGAAGCGGTCATGCGTGAAGACGAAGCCACTGTCCGGCTGGAGGATCGCTTTATGTGCCCAAGCAAGGAGGTCGGGCAGATCCTCGTCCCTGCACTGCAGGGGCATGCTCCTCAAGAAGTGGGCATAGTTGCCGTATAGGTCTGGGGACGGGGGGCGAAGGGCCGCGAGCATCGTCGCGGCGTCCAGATAGTGCGGCCACAGCAGGCTCAGCAGGGTGCCTCGCAGCTCGTGGTCGGGGTCCACGCGCTCGGCGTAGGAAAGATCGGATAGCGAGTCGAGAGTCCCAGCGAGGACAGACGCGGCACGGCCTGGGGCACACGTGAACGCGGCACGCGCCGCCAGACGACGTTCCGTCTGGTGCCACGCATCGTTCTTCACCAGTCGCAGCAGCACATCAGCCAACCTGGGGTGAGCCGTGCCGGCCTCCTGGGCCAGCTGGACCGCCAGGCGGATCTGCGCTGTGGTCTGCCAGTCGGCCGCACCTTCGCCGGAGGTCGTCTCCAGCACGTCGGCGAGCTGGTCAGCGAGCCCAGGATGGCGCAGGTCCCAGCGAGAGAGCTGCCATCTTGTGTCGCTCAGTTCGACCTGTGCCGCACGTTCCAGCAGTCTGCTCACGGTCAGTTGGCGGACCTCGTCGGAACGCAACAGAGCGCTGTGAACCGCCAGGCTTTCCGGATCGGCGGTCGCCAGCCAGCTGCTGGCAGAGGGGTTCATGGCCACCAACCAGGCGGCGGTCTCCCGCAGAGGTGCTGGGATTGTTGCCGTCTCTCCGCCCGGTGAGCCGATCAGAAAGAGGTTTTCCAGCTGTCGCGGCGTGGTCTTCCGATCGGTCAGGTACCGAGCAGCGAGGTAGGCCGCTACGGAAGAGTGCCGGAAAGCCACCCTGTCGTCGTCCGGTGCTGTGAACAGCGCGGTAGCCAGGCATTCCTCGACCACCTGGGGCGTCACCTCAAACGGGCCAGCAGCGGTTCGCTCCTTGCCACCCGCCAGCATCTCGCCTACGAGGTCGTAGGTGCCGGCCTCGAAGGTGGCGCCGCGCCAAACGGTGCGGTGGCCGGACAGGAGCATCCACGCCGCAACGCGGCCCGCTACCGTCAGGCGCTGCGGGGCCGTGGTGATCAGGGACTTCTTAAGTCGGCGAGCGTCGGGGTCTTCAGCAAGCCGTGCCACACCGCGAGCGAACAGCTCTTCTGGCAGCCCGTGCAGCTGGCCGTCAGCCCGATAGGTCATGACCAGCAGTTCCAAGGTCAGCGGTACGCCGGCCAGCGCGGCGGCACCAGCCGCCTCAGCCGCCGCCACCAGCTCTTCCCCCGGCACGTCGGCGCTGTCAGCCAGCGCCACAGCTTCCTGTCGACTCAACGGAGCGAGATCAACACACCGACAGGCACCGAAAGCCTCGGACAGTACAGATGTCAGCGTCGCCGGATAGTCGGCTGTGCGGCAGGCCATGAGAAACCGAACCCGGCTGAGATCCCGGCCACTGAGCGACCTTCTCAACCGCCTGGGCAGAGACGGCAGAAGTGGGCTCTCGTCAGCCTGGTCCAGGACTACCGTCAGAACTCCACCACGCCCGGTGGTGCCGCCCTCCCGAGGCAAGGAGGCAAGATGGCTTCCAAGCTCCTCCTGGTAAGAGAGCTCGGTGAGGTCACCACCCGTCACCCAGAGGCACGCGTCGGAGCCTCCGTCCCAAGCATCGACGACGACGCGGGGCAGCCGATCTGTGAGCTGTGTCAGCACAGAAGTCTTCCCGGCGCCCGGCTCCCCCAGCACAATCATCGCGCCCGCCGCCGCGACCACAGAGGGAAGCGCCAAGGCTCCCTCACGAAGCCGCCCGGCCTCACTGGCCACGTCATCATCATCCGCACGGAACGCCTCGGCGACCTGCGGGATCAGATCTTCGGCGGCGGCACGTTCCCCCCGCACCCTGCACACCCGAGGAACCTGAAAGCCAAACACATAACCTGCCACTCCCCCATCCTCTCAGCGCTCACTGACAAGCACCTCTGTCGGCCCCTGTGCTGACCTGAGAGCGGCCCTGCGACCAAGCTGAGCAACGGCCACATACCGGAGCTTCCCGTCGCGGAGCAGGACCGGACGCGGTGACGGCCAGCCATGCCGGCAAGCCTCGCCATTGGGCTCGTAGCAACCGGCACCCTGCCATCACCAACTGCCTGATCCCCCACACGGAGGGCCTCTCCGTCGGTCGACCGGCCAGACTGAGGACCCGATACGCGCCTGGGACGAATCAGGCCGCTTCCCAGAGACCGGCATCCAGAATGCGGGCGGCCTTGGTGATGCTCCCCGGCATCAGGTGCCGGTAGGTTCGGTACGTCTCCTCGATGGACTTGTGCCCCATCCATTCGGCGACGTCGGTGATGGGTATGCCGCTCCCTAGGGCGTTCGAGGCAAAATAGTACCGGAAGCTGTACATTCCGACGCCGTTCTCCGCAGGGAGGTCTTTGAAGAGTTTCTGCACACGACGGCGTTCCATCGGCTCCGTGTAGTAGCCGCTCGGGCCGCGCAGCAGGTAGCCGTTCTTGGTGGTGCCGTGCTGCTCCTCGTAGCGCTCCAACGCCTCCTTCACCGAGCGTGGGAGCGGAACCTCCCTGAACTCGCCCGCCTTGCGGTGCTTCAGCTTCGCCGGCTTGTGCGTGTTGGAGTGGATCTGCTCGTGCACCCTATAGACGTCGTCCGCCACGATGTTGTTGACGTTCACCGCCCGGGCCTCACCGTTGCGCAGGCCGCAGCCGACCATCATGACGATCTCAAGCGCGAGATGTTCGTCGGCGACAGCCAGCGCCTTCTTCACATAAGCGAGGGACGGGATAACCACCTTCTCGCGGACGTACTCCGGCTCTTGGACGCCCTTCACCGGATCGTCTGCCATGGCACCTTTGCCGTAAGCGTCTCGCAAGATGGACTTCAGGGGTGCGGAATATGTTCACCTGATTTCCGCGACCGACCTTGTCGGTCTCCAGTTCGTCCAAGAAGCACTCGACGACGATCGGCGTGACCGAGTTCAGCTTTCGCGATCCGAGGCGGGGAACGATGTGCACATTGATCGAGCTGTCGACGTGCTCGCCGGTGGAGTACTCCGTCATCTTGCGCTGCCGGGGTCGCCACTGCTTGGCATATTCCTCGACCGTCTGCTGGCCCAGCTCACGTCGGGCTTCGGCGACGGATGGCGCCGTGTTCTTCTTCTCGGCGTAGATCTGCGTGAGGCGCTCGATCGCCTCGTCCTGCGTGTCGTACCCAGATCCTCGCGCTGCTTGCCGAGCGCGTCCCTGAAGCGGATCGTGTACGGGTGCGGGCAGCGGGTGGGCTTGGCGCAGTCACATTCCTTGAAGAAGGAGCCCATGCCGCGGGCGAGCTGTCGAGCCACGTGTCGAACCTTCCGAACAGGAGCGAGGAACCATGCACAGTCGCTGCGCAGGGGGCGGAAGTCAGCAAGCGGAGACAGGGCTGCGACGCATGCTGACCTTTTGCTGACCCGAGGGGCCCCTATCATGCCCCTGACCTGCACAGACGTCCAAATGCTAGATCTTGGACTTGAACATGGTACGAAGCATCGAGGTACTCCTGGATCTAGGCTCCCTGCCTGCGTTTGTGCAGGTCAAGGGCGGTTTCCTACCCTACGAGTCGCATGTTCGGGCAGCATTCGCCCCCTTCGCAGGGACTCATGCCGACCATTGCCGACTTTCCTGACGCGTCGCCAGGCAAGGTCGGAAGGGCTGCGCATGCCCGTTCGCACCCCCGCCACGACGACCATGCCAGCGTACGCAACGCCCGTCGGCGGTTCGCCGTGATCGCCGTCACTGTGGGGTCGGCGGACGGCCCCTGTCCGGCGAGTGCGGGCCGTCTCTGTGATCCGGGCCGCCGGGACCGGCTCGGCACCCGCGTATCGCTGCGCTTCCGGCAGCGCGCCGTGCTATGTCACGGCTCCTCGTCGACGTAGCGGAATTCCGGTCCGTAGCTCTTTTCGCTCCCGTCGGGCAGCCGCGTGCGCATCAAGGTCCGGGCGGGGGCCTCCATGGCGAACATCTGCCCGATTGCCTCGCCGAGCAACTGCGTGCCCGTGCCGAGCTGGTCCGCCTGCCAGGCCCGCTCCAGGAAGCGGAGCAGCGCGCTGTAGTGGCGATTGAAGGCGTCGAGGTTTCTTTGCACGTCCTCGGAGACGGGAACGCCGCCCTGCGCCCAGCCGCCCGCCGGCACCGTTCCCATCCGCAAAACGCGGGGCAGGGGGATTTCGTCGCCCCGGAAGTCGAACCGTGGCGGATCGTCCGACACGCGGATCAGTCTGCGCCCGCGGAACATTTCCCGGAAAGCGTAGAAGTGGGCGAGTTCCCCGGTGCCGCCGGGGAAAGGGTTGTCCGGCGAGGTGGTGGTGCCCTCGCCCTGCTCCTTGATGATTATCACGGCCGCCTCGACATCGTCGAGTGAGGTGAGCGGGACGATGTTGTTCCCGGCGCCGTGGGACGGCATGTTCTTGGTCAGTTGTCGGGTGCCTTTGATCAGCTCCGGGTGGGAGCGGAAGGCCTCCAGGATCGCCTCGTAGAAGGCACCGATCGACGTGTGTACATCGAGGTTCTCGACAACGGGGTCGTCCGGCCTCTCGATGCGGGAGTACATGTCGAGGGCCTCTTTGCTCAACCCCATGAGCGAGACCGACAACCGGGGCTGCACACCGCCGGGCAGCGGCCCCGGATACGTCGGCACGAGGGCGGCGT
The DNA here is from genome assembly GCF_055590785.1 of Streptomyces sp. NPDC041796. NCBI lineage: Bacteria > Bacillati > Actinomycetota > Actinomycetes > Kitasatosporales > Streptomycetaceae > Streptomyces > Streptomyces sp. NPDC041796. The sequence goes on along the minus strand of NZ_JBVJAH010000008.1, from coordinate 93,418 downwards.
CGGCGATGCGCGGTACCCCGCCGATGGTGGTGAGCATGTTGCAGGCCAGGCCCATGTGAGACATCTCGTCGAAGACGATCGCGTGAATCATCCGGAAGACGTCCGAATCCCGGTCCTCGTCCTCGATCGACCAGAGGCCGCACAAATACGGGGGAAGCGTGGCGAGTTCCAGGATGATCGCCTGCTGCAGAGCATTCTTCAGCCAGACTTCGTCGTGCTCCGCGGCAGGCGCCCGCATGAGTTCGACGATCGCGTTTCTTCCATGGTTGACAACACTTGACACGAGACTTCCTCATCTCCTGTGACGATTCGGCAATCATGAAGGGGGCGAAGCGGGACCGCCGGGCCGACGATTGCGTGCGGCATGGCCGGCGGGGTCAGGCGTCGTCGCGCTTCACCGCCAGGAAGCTGGCCGTCTGTCCGGCCCTCGCCAGGCTGGAACCACTCCCGTGGTCCGCCGCGCGCAGCACCGTTCCGGCGAGGGTCATCCGCTGGCCGACCCCGGCCTCCCAGTGGCGCAGGACGATGCCGTCGTACTCGTAGTGGAAGTCGGCGATGGGGCTGTTGGGGCGGCCCTTGCCGGTCAAGGTGAACGCCACGGGCGACGAACCGGAAGCCCGTCCAGTCATTTCCATCGCGATGGATTCGGTTCCGGGTTCCTCCGAGAAGACCAGGGCACCGTTGACGGCGCCGTCCGGTTCGGCGACAAGCCTCAGCTCCAGCTGCGCGAATCGAAGCTTGTTGAAGTCGTCAACGAGCTCCGGCCGGTTGAGAAAGCTCCGGTAGGTGTACGTCCCGGTCAGCTCTGCGATGTTCATTTCGTCCCTTCTGGACAGGCATGTGCCTCGAGCACACCCCTCCAGGGTGTTGGGACCCGCGCGATCTCGCGAGCCGGACAGCGCCCACCGTGCGGGACGTGCGGGGGCGCTCCTGCCGAATGGGTGAACGGCACGGCGGTCGCGAGAGCAGGACGGGCGTCCGGGATCCGCCGGCGTTGGGCCGGCACCAGGGCCGTGCCGGCACGCGGCAGCGGTACGCCCGCGACCAGGGCCAGGTCGCCTCACATGTGTCGATCGCGGTGGCGCCGACGATGACGGAGACGGCGAAGTGCAACCGTCAACTACCCAGCACAGTTGCGCATAACAGGCAATTTCCATAGATTTGTGGTAAAGGGCTGAATCTTTGGTACACCTGCCGTCAACCCGGGCCGACCCGACGACCAGGCACCTGATCGAGGGACAAGGCACCAGCGGCCCGGGGCCCAACCGAGCAGGCATTCGCGGGGGCTCAGGACAACCATCCGACGCGCGGCCGCACGCCCACGGCATTGCTGCCGGCGGACGGAGAGGAAGGCCGCATCATGGCCAAGATCAAGTTGCTGCTCGAAGTCGAACCGCTCCATCCCGACCAGCGTGAGGGGTTCACTGCTTTCAGGGAAGCCGTGGCCTCCGAGGCATCGGCACTCGGCCAAGCCCTCCCCGGCCTCGACCGGGTGGCGGGGCTCGGCGTCGAGCCGGACGAGAACTTCGTACCCGTCCCGATGTTCAGCACGCCCCTTGAAGGGGAAGGCGCGCACGAGCCGCTGGGCGCACTGCTGGAGTTCGCGGTTCCGGAGACCAATCCCGACTTCGCTCCCACCTCGGAAGTCCTGCCCGTGGAAATCGACCCGACCAAGCTGGCGGAGCTGCGGGAGCGCGAGGGAGTCCGGGTGTGGGCGCGCTCCCCGCTGGTGCTCGACGAGGACGAGCGGAGCCCCGGCGCGGACGTCGCGGCGAGCGCGTTCGACCTCGCCCGCTCGCGTACCGGCCTCGACTGCCGGCCCTTCCGCCCTGGGGCCACCATCGACACCATCCGTGCCCTGCTGGGCGTCGCCAGGCCGTGGCAGGACGGTTTCCGGGGGCAGAACATCGTGGTCGGCATCATCGACGAGGGTGTGAACGGGCAGGTCTACCCGGTCTCCGGCGCCTTCACCCGCCCCGGAGCGTCCCTCCAGCCGGGTGCCGCCCCCATCACCAGCCACGGTTCGATGTGCGCCGCCGACATCCTCGTCGCGGCACCCGCGGCGAGGTTGTACCACTACCCCTTCCTCGGGCGTCCCGACTCCGGTGGGGCACTGACGATGTTCCAGGCGGTGCTGGAGCATCGCAGGCTCGACGGCACGCCGCATCTGACGAACAACAGCTACGGGTTCACCGGCGTCCCGCGCCACGAACTCGCCCCCGGGCACGAGATCTGGGAGTTGGACCATCCGCTTCACCGCAAAGTCCGCGAGGTCGTGGCCTCCGGAGCGGCGGCGTTCTTCGCGGCCGGGAACTGCGGCGTCCAGTGCCCGAGCCGTGCGTGCGACCGCAGCGGAATCGGCCCCGGGCGCTCCATCCACGCCTCCAACAGCCTTGCGGAGGTCCTGACGGTCGCAGCGGTCAACAGCCGCCAGGAGCGGGTCGGTTACTCGTCGCAGGGGCCCGGCATGTTCGAGGAGAAGAAGCCGGACTTCGCCTCGTACACGCACCTCTTCGGCAACTTCGGCCCGGGCCGTCCCGGCGGAGTGCCGGCGCCCCCGTTGTCGCCCTTCGACAACGGGACGTCGGCGGCCACCCCGGTTGCGGCGGGTGTTGGGGCGCTGCTGCTGTCCGCGTTCCCGGAGGTGACTCCGGGCGAGCTCCGCGAGGCCCTGCTGGCCGGGCTGGTCAACCCGACGGGGAAGGCATGGGATCCCGGCTATGGTCGTGGGATCGTCAACGCTGCGGCGTCGTACTCGTTCCTGCTGCGCAAGACGTGAGCCGCGGAAGCTTCGATCGGGAAGCGACCGGCCCGCGTAGGGCGGACGGCGAGAAGCCCGTGGACCGAACGGCCGGGGAGGTCATGGATGAAGTGGCTCCTGACGGTGCCGGTCAGCACCGACCTCGGCCAACTGGCGACCCGGCTGTCCACCATCGGCGGCACCCTGCTGGATGTCGCCCCGGTGCCGCTCGGTGACGACGAGTTGGTGGTGCAGGCCGAGGGTCCTGCCGATCTACGGACGCGGGTGGGCGGCCTCGGCCTCCCAGTCGAGGCGTATCCCAGTTCCGAGTTCGACCTGGGTGGCTGAGGCCGCGTCCTGAGCGGTGGTCGCACGGGGTGCCGGCCGAGGAGCCGTCGGCCGGACAGGCCGGACCGGGACACGGTGGCGGGCTCCCTGCCGTACCACCGCGCGACGCAGGCGTCAAGCACGGAGGCGCTCGCCCCGGAGGTCGCGCGGTCCGCGGGTGAACGGTCGGGAGGGCTACGTCGGCCGCTTTCCAGCCGTCGACGACAACGCCCCGTACACGCCCGTCCGAGGCGACCGGCCCTCGCCTCGCCGCCCCGGAGGACGGTCAGTCGAGACAGAACTCGTTGCCCTCGACGTCCCGCATCACGATGCACGACTCGTTGTCCTCATCGGCGAGCAGAACTCGCTCGCGCACCGCGCCGAGCGCGACCAGTCGTGCGCATTCGGCCTCAAGGACGGAGAGGCGCTCCTCACCCACGAGCCCGGTGCCGACCCGCACGTCAAGATGCAGCCGGTTCTTCACGACCTTGCCTTCGGGAACGCGCTGGAAGAACAGCCTCGGGCCCACACCTGAGGGATCCACGCATGCGAACCACGAACCCCGGTCCTCAGGAGCCTGCGAGCGATCGAAATCGTCCCACGTGGCAAAGCCCCGCGGTGGCGGCGGTACGACGTACCCCAACACCTCGCACCAGAAACGAGCGACGCGCTCCGGTTCCGCGCAGTCGAAGGTGACTTGGAACTCCTTGATCGAAGCCATCGGACCACCGTAGCAGGGGGATTCCGACGCTCATCTCCCGCTCCGGAGCCGCACGTTGACATGAGACCGCCTTCTCGTCCCGGCGGCCCGCAAGGAAGCGCGGTCGGCCGGGGCGGGCGGAAGCCTGTCAAGCTTCACGCAGGGCAGCGGCGACCAGGCCTTCGACGGCCTCGCGGGCTACCTCGCCACCGCTGACCAGCCGGTCGAAGACGAGTCCGTCGACGCAGGTCAGCAGGGTGTGTGTGCGATTCTCGACGTCCCTGACGCCATGCGCGGCGAGGCACAGCCGGACGGCCTGGCGGCCGGCGTTCTCGCGCGGTACGAGGATGTCGCGCAGCTCGGAGTCGCGCACGCTCTCGACGGCGCAGGCGTAACGGGCGAGCGAGCGTCGGCGCCCCTCGCCGGTGAGCCGCTGCCGGGTCAGCAGCAGGATGCCGTCCACCAGTTCGTCGGCCGTGCGCAGGGGCGGAAGCTCCTCGGCCATCGATTGCAGTTCCGCCTGGTCGAGTTGGACCAGGCGGGTGACGAGTCCGGTGAGCAGCGCGGCCCTGGTGCGGAAGTAGGCCGACGTGGTGCCGGGTGGCATGGCCGCCTTACGGTCCACCGCGCGGTGGGTCAGGCCGCGGATCCCTTCGTCGGCGAGTACGTCGAGAGCCGCGTCCGCGAGGTGGGTGCGCCGATCCGAAGCCATAGCTCCTTTCTACACCTGTAGAGACTCGGATAGGGTTGGTTTCTACAGATGTAGAAGAAGGGGGGCTCGGACATGGGCAGCACGGCAGTGGTGGTCGGAGGAGGTATCGGTGGGCTGGCCGCCGCGATCGGTCTGCGCCGCATCGGATGGGAAGTGACGGTGGTGGAGCGCGCGTCCATCCCCGAGGACGCGGGGGCGGGCATCTCACTGGCCGCCAACGGCCTGCGGGCACTGGACGAACTCGGCGTCGGCGAGGCGGTACGGAATGCCTCGCGAGGCCAGTACACCGGCGGCACCCGCACGCCACAGGGCGGTTGGCTGGCCCGGATGGACGGCGCGGCACTGGAGAAGGCGGTTGGCACGCCGATCATGGGCATCCCCCGATCCACCTTGCACCGGCTGCTTCGCGACTCGCTGCCCGCCGAGGCACTGCTGATCGGATCCGAGGCGGGTTCGGTCGAGCAGATCACCCCCGGGACGGTCCGGGTCGGCTGCGGCGACACGGTTCTGGACGCCGATCTCGTGGTGGCCGCCGACGGCATCGGGAGCAAAATCCGCAACCGTCTCTTCCCGGCCCACCCCGGCCCGGTCTACAGCGGCTCGACGGTGCTGCGCGGCATCACCCGGCGGGCGGTCGACCTGCGCACGGACTTCGAGCTGACCTGGGGGCACGGCGCCGAGTTCGGGCACATTGCTCGTCGGCTGGGGCCTGTTCAACCTCGTCGAAGGCGTCCTGGACCACCACATCCTGGGCATCCACCACGTCTACGCCGGAGATGGCCAGGTCTGGTGGGACATCGGTTTCCTCGGCCTCGGTGCCGTGCTGGTCTCCGGTGGTCATCTGCTCCAGCGCAGCGGCCGGCCCTTCGACCCGGGCGCTCCCGCCGAGCGGGAAGGCCGCCGCGCCTGATGGACCACGACATGCCCGGCCATGGGCACACCGCGGGCAGCGCCCTGGAGACGCTGCTGCCCGCACTGGTCCTGCCGGCTGCCGCCTGCGCCTACCTGCTGCTCGCCCGTCGGGCCCGCCGCCGCAACGCGGTCCTCGGCTGGAACCGGTGGCGGACCATCAGCTTCCTCACGGGCATCGTCCTGCTCGGCGTGGCCTTGCTGCCCTCTGTGGCCCCCTTCGCGCTCGTGGACTTCCGCGGCCACATGGCCCAGCACATGCTCATCGGCATGTACGCGCCCCTCACGCTCGTCCTGGCGGCCCCCGTCACCCTCCTGCTGCGCGCCCTTCCCGCGGCCCGGGGACGGCGGCTGACCACCGTGCTGCACAGCCCGCCCGCCCGCGTGATCGCCCACCCGGCGGTGGCGCTGGCGCTGTCCACGGGCAGTCTCGGAGCGCTCTACTTCACCCCCCTCTACAACGCGACCATGGACAACACGGCGGCGCACTGGCTGCTGCACGCGCACTTCCTGCTGTCCGGATGCCTGTTCGCCCACGTCATCGCCGGACCCGATCCCGCGCCCGCCCGCCCCGGCGTGCGGGTCCGGCTCGTCTACCTCGGCGTCGCGATCGCGGCGCACGCGGTGATCTCCCAACTGCTGTACGGCGGCTTCTGGGTCGATGTCCACGCACCGATCCACCAGGTCCAGGGCGGCGCGGAGATCATGTACTACGGCGGCGACATCGCCGAATTGCTGCTGGCCGCCGCCCTGGTGGCCACCTGGCGCCCCGAACACCGGCGCGCGGCGCCTCGTGAGACCGTCGCTTCCGGAGGGGCATCGGCACCCGTCTGACGCCGGCGACGGTCCGGGCATGAGGGGGGCGAGCGAACCCGCGGCGAGGAGTGTCGAGTTCCGGACCGGGAGGCACGCCACAGGAGTTGACGCGCCCTCGCCGTACTGGGCGCGATTGCCGGTTCCCGGTTTCCTCCTGGGGATGCTGCGTAGACTCCCCGTAGTCATCCTCCCGGGAGGGGCATGCGATGAAGGGCATACGAGCGGGCACCGCTCTCGCCGTTCTGGGCGCCGCCGGTGTGGCGGCGGCGCGGGCGGCCGCCGATCGGATCGCGCGGAACCCCGATCCGTATCCACAGGACCGGCTCGCTCGTGAGCCCGAAGGCGAAGAGGTGTTCATTCCACGGCCGGACGGAACGGTGCTGCGCGCTCTCGTGGCAGGGAAGGGACCAACGGTGGTGCTCGCCCACGGCTACGGCGCCTCACTGCTGGAGTGGAATCTGATCTGGGAGGAGCTACGCTCGGCCGGTCACCGTGTCGTGGCCTTCGACCAGCGCGGCCACGAGCGGTCCACGCTCGGTCGTGACGGCGCCGGCGCCGCGCCCATGGCGGAGGACTACGCCGCCGTGCTGGAGCACTTCGACGTCACGGACGGTGTGCTGGTGGGCCACTCCATGGGCGGCTTCCTCGCGATCCGTGCGGTCCTGGACCACGGCGAGGTCGCCAGGCGTCTGCGCGGCCTGGTGCTCGTCGCCACATGGGCGGGCCGGATCTACGACGGAGCGCCGCAGAACCGGCTGCAGATCCCGCTGATCAGAGCCGGCATCATCCAGCGCTGGATGCGCACGCGAACCGGCGCTCTCCTCTTCGGCGCCGTCCAGTGCGGCCGTCTGCCGTCCCCCGCGATGATCTCGGTCTACCGCGATGTCTTCCTACGGCAGGACCACGCCCCGTTGTTGCCGGTGGTGCGGGCCTTCGCCGCGGAGGACCACTATCCGCGCCTCGGTGAGATCACCGTGCCCAGCGTCGTCGTGGTCGGCGGCGATGACCGCTCGACACCGCCCGTCCACGCGCGGCGGATGGCCGCGGGCATACGCGGTGCGCGGCTGGTCACCGTGCCCGGCGCGGGTCACATGATCAACTGGGAAGGCGCCGACGCTCTCGTCGAAGCCGTCGCATCAGTGGCCGCCCCTGTCCGGGACGGTTCGGAGAGCTGAGAGGTCTTTTCACTCGGTGAGCCGGCGGAACCCGACAGCCGACAGGGACGACCGGGCCCGAACAGTCGGCTGACGGCCGCGGTGACTGCGGGCGGCCGGAGCCCCGAGTGCTGCCGGTGGGACTCGGCGGCACTCGGGGCGGAGTGGCGAGGTGGGCGAGGATGCTGCCCGGTCTGCCGAGCCCGGCGTCAGCTGGACAGGACCCTGATGTCGTCGATGGCCATGTGCGCGGGTGCCCCGACGCCCCAGAAGCCGGCGAAGGCGGTCACGGTGGTGTGGTCACCGGAGTTGAAGGGCACGCTGATCTGCCCGTAACAGGTGGGCGTCGTCGCCGGGCACCAGCCCGGTGCGGGGCCGAAGTGGCGTTCGACGGGCAGCCGGACACCGGGCTTGCGGACTCCGAAGAAGGCCGTGTTGACATTGCTCGAGGTGCGGAAGAACCCGGTGATCACGTAGTCGGTGTGGGGGCGCACCGGGATGGGCTGGGACACGGCGTTCCACACACGCGTGCCGGGCGAGCTCAACACGACGGACTTGCCGCCGGAGTTGGCCCCGGTGGGCGAGGTGGAGACGGTCTTGAAGTCGGGGCCCTCCACGTTCCAGGGCTGGGAGACGGTGGAGGTGCGCTGCTCCTCGAATCCGCCGTCCTGCAGGGGATTGCGGTAGAGCTGGACGTCGACGTTCCAGGCGCCGAAGTTGTCCCAGTCCTGGGGGTCGTTGATGCGCAGGTCCAGTTTCCCGGAGACACCGACCTGACGGCAGCCGAGACGGTTGAGGACCTCGAAGGGCTGGGCGCCGGTGAGGCGGCCGATGAGGCTGTACGTGTTCAGGCCGGGCGCCGGGTAGCCGGCGGGGGCGGGCTGCCGAGGGTCGGTGCCGGCGGGGGTGACCCAGTTGGAGCCGTCGGCGGGCTGCCACCAGAAGCCGGTGGTGGAAACCTCGTCGTTCATGCGCGGGACGATGCGGATGACGTCGCCGGGGCGCAGGCCCCGGGCGTCCGAGGGGAAGCTGGTGCCCCGGCCACCGGACAGGTGCAGGGCGGCGGACCCGTCCGGGTCGAATCCGTTGGTGCAGCGGGCCATCGCGGTGGTGGGGACCGGGCTGGGCCCGGCGTGGGCCGGCACGCTGTGCAGGAGGGTGGCCAGAACGGCCAGGAACAGGGTCACGGCCAGGCCGCGGATCCTGCCGGGGTGGGTGCGGAGGCCCATGACGGCCGGTGCACCACGTCGGGCACGGCCGTCGGGGCGCGGACGGGGCGCGACGCGGCTTCCCGGCCGGCCGGATCCGGCAGGAACAGGACCGGGAACGGGACGGATGGCGGCGCGGCAGCGCTGCCGGAGCTTGTTCATGCTGTTCTCCTCAGTGGTGATCGGTGCGGCGTCATGGCGTCCGGCGGCCCCGGCAGGACGGAGGGAGAAACCGGGGCCGACGGATGTCCGGATGTCCGGAGTGCAGGTCGGAGCGGTTCGGCAGGCAGGCGACCGGACAATGGCTCCTGCTCGTGGAGGTGTCGGAGCGGACCGTGATGCGGGTCCGGGTGCTGTCGGCCGGCTGTCCGGGCCCCGCGGTCAGCGGCGGGTGGGGCGGAGGTAGGCGGTGACGCCGTGGGCGGCCGGCAGGGGCGCGTAGCGCACCACCGGGCGGGTGGCCTCGAGGATCCGGCCGCCGCCGGCGTACATCTGGACGTGGCCGAGGCGGTGGGTGAAGACCAGGTCCCCCGGGCGCAGCTTCGTGCGGGGAATGCGGGTGCCGGCGTGGACCTGCTCGTAGGTGGTGCGGGGCAGCGTCACACCGGCGGAGCGCCAGGCCGCCTGGACGAGGCCGGAGCAGTCGTAACCGCCCCTGCCTGTGCCACCCCACAGGTAGGGGGTGCCGAGCCGGTTCCGTACGAAGGCCACGGCGGCGCGGCCCGGGCCTGCGGCGCGGGCGGACGGCCCGCGGGTGTCGCCGGTGTTCCCGGGCGTGGTGCCCGCCGCCCTCGGGTGGGGCGCAGTATCGCCGGCCGGGAGGCGGAGGCGGTGTCCGGCGTGGATGAGGGTGGAACGGCCGAGGCGGTTGGCCTTCTGCAGGGCGGCGACGGTGGTTCCGTGGCGACGGGCCAGTGACCAGAGAGTGTCGCCGCGCTGCAGCACGACCGAGCCGGCAGCGGCCGGGTGGGGGGCGTAGGGCGGCGACGGGTGGGCCGCCGCCGTGGTGGCCGGCCGCGGGGCGGACAGGTGGTGTGCCAGGTCCGGGCCGAGGAGCACGGCCAGCAGGCCGAGGACCAGGACCGCGGCGAGCTTCGCCGCGGCGGCGGTGGCCGTGACGGGACGGGTTCGGGTGCGCATCGGGACTTCTCCTTGGACGGAAGCGAAGGGCGGGTTCTGGGCCGGTGAGGCGCGGACGGCGTTCGGCTGCGGTGTCCCACGGCCGTACGCCGGGGCCGGTGGGCCGGTTTTGGGCATGACGGGGCCGTGCCGCGGCATGGCGCGCCGCGTGCCGGTGAGGAGAGGGGGAGCTGTCAGGGGGCAGGCCCGGGGAGAGGCCGCACGCGGGCCTGCCCTCGACGAGGCGTCAGGAGCAGGTCAGGTAGAACTGATCGCCGACCTTCTGGCGGTCGACCTCGGGGGAGCTGACCTGCACGGCCATCTCGCCCTGTACCACCTGGCCGGACTGGGTGCCCTGAAGCTGGACCTCGAAGGTCTCGTACTGGGTGTTGGGAGTGGTGAAGGTCATGCTGCCCGCGCGGGGCCGGTAGCCCCGGTCGGTCAGGCGCTCGTCGGGGTACCAGGTGTAGTTGATCGTCCCGGTGCGCCGGGCGGTCGCGGAGAAGGTGAACGTGATGGGCTTGGTGCAGTCCACGGTCTCGGAGCGGGGCTGGACGTAGACGGAGGTGCCCATAAGGATGGGCTCCGGCGGGTTCTTGACCTGTTCAGTGCCTTGCGAGGTGCCTTGCGACGTGCCGTTGGAGGTGCCTTGCGAGGTGCCCGTGGAGGTTCCCTCCGAGGTTCCCTCCGAGGTGCCTTGTGAGGTGCCTTGTGACGTGCCGGGCGACGGCCCGCCGCCTCCGGGGCCCTGGGTGGTCCCGGCCGTCTTGCCGGCCGTGGTCCCAGTGGTCGCCCCCTGTGTGGGTCCGCTCGACGTGCCGCCGGTCGGCCTGAGGCCGCCCTCCGTGGTACCGCCGGTCGCGCCGCCGGTGACGGTTCCCCCGGTGACGGGGCCGCCGGTCGGGCCCTGGCTGGCGTCGCCCGTGGCGCTGCCGCCCGGTCCGCCGGTGACCGTGGGCGTGGCCCCATCCGTAGGACCGGCCGTGGATCCCCCGGTCGGGCCGGCCGTCGCCCCGGCGGTCGCCCCGGCGGTCGCCCCGGCGGTCGAGCCACCGGTCGGGGAACTGATGACGGGCGGATTGGCACGGTCACCCCGCGACGGCGGGTTCAGGTTCAACAGCGCTCCCACGAGGGCGATGACCGCCGTCACCGCCGCCGTGGCGAGCATCACCCGTGCGGCCCGCGGGCGGGAGTCGCCCGCCTTCGGTCCCGGGTCGGGCACACGGACCTCGGCGGCCTCCCGGGCGCGCTGCCGGATCATCCCGGTCAGCGGGGCGGGCAGCCAGCCCGGCCCCGGCTGGCCGGCGCGTTCACAGCACCAGTCGATCACCTGACGGGGGCTCGGGCGTTCGTCCGGATCCTTGGCCAGACACCACGCGACCAGTTCCCGCAGGTCCTCGGGCACCGGCTCCAGGTCGGGCTCGCCGTGCACGATCCGGAAGCCGATCTCCGACGGTTCGGTACCGAACGGCAGCCGGCCCGTCGAGGCGAACGCCAGCAGCGCGCCGAGGGAGAACACATCGCACGCCGGCCCCACGTCTCCCTTCGTCAGCCGCTCGGGCGCCACGTAGCCGGGCGTGCCCATCAGCATCTGCGTACGGGTCAGGGTGGTGGCGTCCCGCGTGCGGGCGATGCCGAAGTCGATGACCTTCGGCCCGTCCTTGGCCACCAGCACGTTGCCCGGCTTCAGGTCGCGGTGCACCACGTCGGCGCCGTGGATGGCCGCCAGTGCCTCGGCGATCCCCGCGGCCAGCCGGATCACCGTGTCCACCGGCATCGGGCCCTGCTCGCCGACCATCTCCTGGAGCGAGGGCCCGGCCACGTACTCGGTGGCCAGCCACGGGTCCTCGGCGTCCGGGTCGGACGCCACCACCGCCGCGGTGAACATGCCGTGCACCCGGCGGGCCGCGGCGATCTCCTGCCGGAACCGCGCCCGGAACTCCGCGTTCCCTGACCGCGCACCGTCGATCACCTTGATGGCGACCTTGCGGCCACCCAGGCTCTCCCCCAGGTAGACGCGCCCCATCGCGCCGGCCCCGAGAAACCGCAGCAGCGTGAAACCGCCGACCTCACGCGGGTCGTTGGGGCCCAGCGGACGCAGCGTCTCCTGCCGTGTCTCCCCGCCGGCGTCCGGCCGGACGCCGGCTCCGGAGCGGCTGCCGGCCGCGGGGGGCTCCTCGGCGCTGGACCCGCCCGTGTCCTGCGCGTCCTGCGCGTCCTGCGCGTCCTGGTGATCCAGGTGATCCAGGTCCTGCTCGAGCCGGGCCTTGGTGTTCTCCCAGCGCCGTGCCCACTCGCGTACGGCCCGCTCATTGCCGCCGCAGGCCCGTACGAACGCCAGTGCCACGTCCTTCGAGGGGAGGTTGTGGCCTCGGGCCGCCGCGTGCAGGGTCGCCCTGCCGTAGGTGACCCGCTTCGACATCACGTCGTACGAGGGGCTCCCCGCGTCCTGCCGTAACCGGCGCAGTCCCGCGGCGAACTCGACCACCGGCCCCCCGCCCGGATCCAACGGCTGTTCCCGACGCCCCACCATCACTGCCTCCCTGGCTCCGCGTACGGGCGAAAACCCGCGCCGCGGTCGTTGCCACCGCGCCGACCGGTAGCGGCGGCGCGGACTTGCTGCCTATAGGAGTAGCGGCAAATCACCCCCCGCGGACAGCAATCCGGCGTCCCGGGACGTCCATGGATAACCGGCCTGCTCCACCGCAGGTCAGCGACGTCCGGCGGACGCTCTCCGGACAATTCACGGGGCATTCCGGGGGGGCGCACGGGTCGGTTCCGCACCCCCACCCCGGCGCCACCCTCCACCGCCACGTCCCGGCGCTCGGGAAGTTGCGTGCCGGCGCCGTGCTCGCCGGCTGCACCGCGGCTCGCTCTGCCCCCGCGCCTCACGCCCTTGACCTTCGAGCCGGGTCGAAGGTCTACCGTCGGGGTGTGGGCACGATGCGGATCTCCCAGCTCGCCGAACGCTCCGGTGTTCCGGCCACCACGCTGCGGTTCTACGAGAGCGCCGGGCTGCTGCCCGCCGGCCGTTCCCCGGCCGGCTACCGCCTCTACGGCGAGGACGCCGTCGAGCGCCTGGCGTTCATCGGCGAGGCCAAGCGCCTCGGGCTGTCACTGGAGGAGGTCTCGGAGCTGCTGGCTGTGTGGGAGTCCGGCGCGTGCGCGGAAGTGAAGGCCGACCTGCGGCCGCGGATCGCCGCACGGATCGCGGACGTCGAAGCACGCGCCGCCGAGCTGGCGGCGTTCACCGCCACCCTGCGCACGGCGCTGGCCCACCTCGACGCGCTGCCCGACCGGTCCGGCCGCTGTGACCCGCGGTGCGGTTTCCTCGTTCCCGCCGCGCCTGCCGCCGTGCCGGTCGACGGTGGCGTGCTGCCCGGCCACCGGGATGCCGAGCGGGCCGGTGAGGGGTGGCGGGGTGCGCCGGTCGCCTGCTCCCTGAACGGTGAGGGCCTGGGCGAGCGCACCGCCCAGTGGCGGCGGCTGATCGACGGTGCGGAGCGGCAGAACATCGCCGGGGGCGTCCTCCTCACCCTGCCCGTCGGCCGGGCGGGGGCCGTCGCGTCCCTGGCCGTCGCCGAGCAGCGGTGCTGCCCGTTCTTCGACTTCCGCCTTCACCTCGACGGCCCCGTCCTGCACCTTCGGGTACGGGCCCCGTCCGAGGGGGCCGCGCTGCTCGCCGAGCTCTTCGGCCCGGCCGCCTGACCGGCCCCGCTCCATCCGGTCCCCGGCTTCAAGGGACCGGCGGGCATCAGCCACGTCCGCGGTGCCGGCACCCCCGCAGCCGCCATTCGAGCCCGTCGGCTGAAGGTGCGGCCTACGGCCTCACCGCGCCCCTCGGCCCGCACCGGCCGCTCCCCCGGGGCTCCTTCGTTCCGTCACTGCTCCTTGCCGTCTCGCCCGGCCCTGCCGTCCGCCCGGCGCCCGCCCGGTTCGCCGGGCTCGGCCGGGACGACGTGTTCGCCCGGCGTGGCGAGTTCCGCGACCGCGTCGGCGCCGACCACCGCACCGGTGGACTTCTTGCCGCGGCGCAGTCTGCCCTCCAGCCAACTGGCGAAGCTGGTGAGCAGGAAGTTCAGTACGACGAAGATCACCGCCACGACGGTGAAGCTGGCGATGGTGTTCGCGCCGTAGTTGGCGCTCATCGGGCGGACCGACGCCAGCAGCTCGGAGAATCCCAGGAGCGCGCCGCCGAGTGCGGTGTCCTTCACGATGACCACGAGCTGGCTGACGAGCGCCGGCAGCATCGCGGTGACCGACTGGGGCAGCAGGACGTACGTCATGGTCTGGCCCTTGCGCATGCCGATCGCCTTGGCCGCGTCGGTCTGGCCGTGGGGCAGGGACAGGATTCCGGCTCGTACCACCTCGGCCAGGACCGAGGCGTTGTAGAGGACGAGACCAGTGACCACGGCGTACAGCGGCCGGTTCTCCGGGCTGATGTCGGTGAACTCGGCGTACGCCGCGTTGGCGAACAGCATCAGGATCAGCACCGGAATGGCGCGGAAGAACTCCACGACCGTTCCCCCGATGCCGCGTACCCACCAGTGGTCGGAGAGCCGGGCGATCCCGAGGAGCGCTCCGAGGGGCAACGCGATGGCCATGGCGAGGGCTGCGGCGATGAGGGTGTTCTGGAGTCCCGGAAGGAGGAAGGTGCTCCAGGCCCGGGCATCGGTGAAGAACGGATCCCACTTGATCCATTCGAGCTGGCCCTTGTCGGCCAGGGCCAGTGCCACCCACCAGATCAGTGCGCCGAGGGCGGCCAGGAACATCACGGTGTACAGGACGTTGCGCCGTCTGGCGCGCGGGCCGGGGGCGTCGTAGAGGACGGAGGTCATCGCTTCACCGCCACCTTCTTGCTCACCCATCCGAGAAACAGCCCGGTCGGGAGGGTGAGACAGATGAACCCGAACGCGAAGATGGCGGAGATCAGGATGAGCTGCGCCTCGTTCTCGATCATTTCCCGCATCAGGAGAGCCGCTTCGGCGACACCGATCGCGGCGGCCACCGTGGTGTTCTTGGTGAGTGCGATCAGCACGTTCGTCAGCGGTCCGACCACGGAGCGGAAGGCCTGTGGGAGGACGATCAGCCTCAGGGTCTGGGTGAACGGCAGGCCGATGGCGCGTGCCGCCTCCACCTGGCCGATGGCGACGGTGTTGATGCCGGACCGCAGTGCCTCGCAGACGAACGCGGAGGTGTAGGCGATGAGGCCGAGCACGGCGAGCCGGAAATTGATGGTCTTGAAGTCGTCCGCGCCGAGGGTGACGTTGAGCGTCTGGAAGAGACCCAGTGACGTGAAGACAATGATCACTGTCAAGGGGATGTTCCGCACGATGTTGACGTACGCGGTACCGAAGCCTCGCATCAGGGGCACGGGGCTGACCCGCATCGCGGCCAGCAGGGTTCCCCAGATCAGGGAGCCGATGGCCGAGTAGACGGTGAGCTGCACCGTCACCCAGAAGGCGCCCAGGATGTTGTAGCCCTCAAGAAAGTCGAACACGGTCTCCCGCCCTTTCCCGCGCGGGGAAGGCTCGGCGCGCCACCGTGAAAGGCGGCGCGCCGAGCCGGTCCTGCCTCACTGGACGATGTTGCCGATCTTCGGGGCGGGCTCGTTCTTGTAGTTCGCCGGGCCGAAGTTCTTCTTCACTGCCTCGTCCCAGGAACCGTCCGAAACCATCTTTCCGAGAGCGGTGTTGATCCTGTCCTTCAGGTCGCTGCCCTTCTGGACGCCGATGCCGTAGTTCTCGTTGCTGAGCTTGAAGCCGCCGAGCTTGAACTTCCCCTGGTGCTCCGGTTGCGCGGCGTAACCGGCGAGGATCGAGTCATCGGTCGTCAGGGCGTCGACAGCCCTGTTCTCCAGGCCGGTCAGGCACTCGGAGTAACCGCCGTACTCCTGGAGCTGGGCCCGGGGGGCGATCCTGTCCTTCACGTTCTGCGCGGAGGTGGAGCCCGTGACCGAGCAGAGCTTCTTGTCGTTCAGGTCCTCGGGCTTCTTGATGGAGTCGTCGTCCGCACGGACGAGGACGTCCTGGTGCGCCAGGAGGTAGGGGCCGGCGAAGTCGACCTTCTGCTGGCGCTCTTCGTTGATGGAGTAGGAGGCCGCGATGAAGTCGACGTCGCCACGCTGGAGGAGCGTCTCGCGGTCGGCGCTCTTGGCTTCCTTCCATTCGATGTCGCCGGGCTCGTAACCGAGCTCCTTGGCGACATAGGTCGCCACGTCGACGTCGAAGCCCGTGTACTTGCCGTCCGGCGTCTTCAGGCCGATGCCCGGCTGGTCGAACTTGATGCCGACGGTGACCTTGTCGCCACCGTCACCGGCGCCGCCGTCGTCGTCGGAGCCACAGGCGACGGCGGTCACGGACAGCACGACCGCGGCGGCGGCCGCCACGGTGGCCTTGAGAGGTTTCATGGTGATCATCCCTGCCGGATTACTGGGAACGGACTGAGACGGCGTGACCGGACCGGTTCGTCACCGGGCCGGCTCAGTGGTGAAGGATCTTCGACAGGAAGTCCTTCGCACGGTCGGTGTGTGGGTTGCTGAAGAACTCGTCGGGTGTCGTCTCCTCCACGATCCGGCCGTCCGCCATGAACACCACGCGGTTGGCGGCCGAACGGGCGAAGCCCATCTCGTGGGTGACGACGGCCATCGTCATGCCCTCACGGGCGAGCTGCTGCATGACCTCCAGCACCTCGTTGATCATCTCGGGGTCGAGTGCCGAGGTCGGCTCGTCGAAGAGCATGATCTTGGGTTCCATGGCCAGCGCTCTGGCGATGGCCACGCGCTGCTGCTGGCCACCGGAGAGCTGTGCGGGGTACTTGTCCGCCTGGGAGGCCACGCCGACCCGGTCGAGGAGTGCGCGCGCCCGCTCCTCGGCCGCCCGCTTGTCCTTCTTCCGGACCTTGATCTGCCCGAGTGTCACGTTCTGCAGCACGGTCTTGTGCGCGAAGAGGTTGAACGACTGGAAGACCATTCCCACGTCGGCCCGCAGCGCGGCCAGCTCACGGCCCTCGGCGGGCAGCGGCTTGCCGTCGATGGCGATCTCACCCGAGTCGATCGTCTCCAGCCGGTTGATGGCTCGGCACAGAGTGGACTTGCCGCCACCGGACGGCCCGATGACGACGACCACCTCGCCTCGGGCGATGCTCAGATTGATGTCCTTCAGCACATGCAGCGCACCGAAGTGCTTGTTGACGTTGCTCAGCACCACCAGGGCGCCCTGCGTGCCCGGCATGTCATGTGTCTTGGCCACTGCTGCTCCCTCGTCGGCTTCATCCTCCATCCGCCTCCGGTCCGCCGCACGCCGAGCCGCTCCCGGAGGGACGGGGAGACCGGAGGGACGGGGAGACCGGAGGGACGCGGGGAGCCCGCGCCGCCGCACCGCACCGCACCGCACCGCCCTGACCGCTACCACCGCCACCACCGCGATGACCGCCATCACCGCCACGACCGGCCCGGACGCCGACGCTGGTAAATTGGAGGAACGCTTCGACACCGCCAGGGCCCGTACCAAGGGGTACGGGCCCTGGTGCGTTCCGGGCGCCCGACCGAGGAAGGTTCCCCCATGAACGCGAAGCCGCCGGCCCCTGGACCGTCCCGCCCCGGCAAGCCCCACGGGGCGACAGCGCCGCAGGGCGACCCCTCGACGCCGCCGACAGCGGCCCCGGGCCTGCCGCCGGCCGAGTCCTTCGACGCGCTCGGGCTGCCACCGGAACTGATGCGGACCATGCTCGACCTCGGGGTCACGGAGCCCTTCCCGATCCAGGCCGCCACCCTGCCCAACGCGCTGGCCGGCCGTGACGTCCTCGGCCGCGCCCGGACCGGATCCGGCAAGACCCTCGCCTTCGGGCTGGCGCTGCTCGTCCGTACGGCGGGCCTGCGGGCCGAGGCGAAGCGGCCGCTCGCGCTGGTGCTGGTGCCCACCCGGGAACTCGCGCAGCAGGTGAGCGACGCGCTGGCGCCGTACGCGCAGGCGCTGAAGGTGCGCCTGGCTACGGTGGTCGGCGGACTGTCGATCAACCGGCAGGTGGCACTGCTGCGAACGGGTGCGGAGGTGGTCGTCGCGACGCCGGGGCGGCTGGCCGACCTGCTGTCACGCCGGGACTGCCACCTGAATCAGGTGCGGATCACCGTCCTGGACGAGGCGGACCAGATGTGCGACCTGGGGTTCCTGCCACAGGTCACGGAGATCCTGGAGCAGGTCCGCCCGGACGGGCAGCGGCTGCTCTTCTCGGCCACGCTCGACCGCGACGTCGACCAGCTCGTACGCGGCCACCTGCACGACCCGGTGCTCGCCTCCGTCGACCGGGTGGCGGGCTCGGTCGCCACGATGGAACACCATGTGCTGAACGTCCACGCCGCCGACAAGTACGCGACCGGCACCGAGATCGCCGCGCGGGACGGCCGGGTACTGATGTTCCTGGACACCAAGGCCGGCGTGGACCAGTTCACCCGTCATTTGCGATCCGTCGGCATACGGGCCGCCGCCCTGCACAGCGGGAAGTCGCAGCCGCAGCGCACGCACACGCTCGGCAGGTTCAAGGACGGTGAGATCACCGTGCTGGTGGCCACCAATGTCGCGGCGCGAGGCATTCACATCGACGCGCTCGACCTCGTCGTCAACATCGACCCGCCGGCCGACGCCAAGGACTACCTGCACCGGGGCGGGCGCACGGCACGTGCCGGCGAGTCCGGGAAGGTGGTCACCCTGGTCACCCCCAACCAGCGGCGCGAGGTCAACCGGATGATGTCCGAGGCCGGGATCCGGCCGACGGTCACCCAGGTGCGCTCCGGCGAGGAGAGGCTGACCGCCATCACGGGGGCGAAGCGTCCGCCGGCCCCGGCGAAGACCACCAACGGCAACGCACCCTTCCGCGGCCTGGGCACCCGTCCGGGACGCCCGGCGAAGGAGTCCCGCAAAGCGGCCGAGGCGCGCAAGACCGCGGAGGCCCGCGCCGCGGCCCGGGTGCGCAAGGGCCGCTGACGCCGGACGGGGCAGTGGCGGGACGTCCGTACGTCCCCGTGCGTGTGCGGGCGGCCGTCCTGCGCCGGACCGGCGCGCCGGACGTCCGTACGTCCCCGTGCGTGTGCGGGCGGCCGTCCTGTGCCGGACCGGCGCGCCGGACGTCCGTACGTCCCCGTGCGTGTGCGGGCGGCCGTCCTGCGCCGGCCCGGCGCGCCACGGGGTCGGCGTTGCCACCGGGGCCGGCACCGGGGTGTTCCCCGCCTCGCGGATGCGAGGTGCGTCGGGGACCACGATCTTCACCACACCGATCACAACGCCGATCTTCACAACACCGATCCGCATGACGCGATCTCCAGACGCGATCCGCGCAACACAACGGGCGCGACGGCGACGGCATCGGGCGTGTGCGATCCACGACCGGTTTCTCCACAAAACCCGTCGTCCAGTCGGTGGAATGCCTCTTACGCCGACGCTCTACCGGTGAGTAACATGCGCGCACCAACCGGCACCCACCCGCCCGCCTGCCCCCACCGGCGGCTAGGAGCACGTCGATGTCGCACCACCGCCCCTTCCCCGACCCACCCCCCTCCCGCCGGCCCGATGACATGGCCGCGTACTTCTGGGACACGCCCGCCGCGCCCGCCGCGCGGCAGCAGGACCACCGCGAGCCGCACCGCTCCCCCGGTGATCTCGACTCGCTGCGGTCCGGCTACCGGAGGCTGCGCCGCGTCTCGACGCTCACCGCGCTGGGGTATTTCACCCTGTTCCTCCTTCTCTCGGCCTTCACGCCCGGGCTGATGACCAGCGAGATCACCGGCGGCCTCAATATCGGCCTCCTTCTCGGGCTCTGTCAGCTCCCGGTCGCCCTCGCGGCCATCGCGCTGTACGAACGCATCGCCCGCGACCGCATCGACCCGCTCGCGACCGCCATCCGGGAGCGCACCTGGCAGGCGGCGGGCGAGACCCGCGGTCGCGGCCCAGGAGCCCGTGGTGGCTCGTGGGAGGACGTTCCCGCACACCCCGCCGGCCAGGACCAGTGGCAGTGGCCCGCCGACCGCGCCGGAGGTGCCCGGTCATGACCGAGTTCAGTTCCGACGCCCAGACCATGTCGCTGGTCGCGTTCATCGCGGTCATCACGGTCACCCTGCTGGTGTGTGTGATGACCGGGCCCGACCACGGTGACCTGGGCGAGTTCTACACCGGCTACCGCTCGTTGTCGCCCGTGCAGAGCGGCCTCGCCATCGCCGGCGACTACATCTCGGCGGGCACGGTGCTCGGCACCATCGGCATCATCGCGCTTCTCGGGTTCGACGGAGTCACGCTCACCCTGAGCACCGTGCTCTCTTTGGTCCTGATGATGTTCCTGCTCGCCGAGCCGCTGCGGAACACCGGCCGGTTCACCACGGGCGACGTCCTCACCCGCCGCGCCCCCGGCCCGGCCGTGCGGATCACGGCGGCCATGGTCACCCTCACCGCGCTGCTGCCCCTGGTGATCTTCCAGCTCGCGGGGGCGGGCGATCTGCTCGCCGTCGTCCTCGGTTTCCACGCCGACGGCTTCAAGACCGGGGCGATCGTGTTCCTCGGTCTGCTGATGATCGCGTACGCGGCGATCGGCGGCATGAAGGGCACCGCGTTCATCCAGATCGTCAAGACCGTCGTCCTCCTCGGCGCGGCCACCGTCATCGCGGTACTCGTCCTGGAGCGGTTCGACTTCAGCCTGCCGGTCCTGCTGGACGCGGCCAAGAACGGGAGCGGCGCGGGAGACGCGTACCTCGCCTCCGGGCTGCAGTTCGCGGGCGACGACTTCGACATGATCGGCACCCAGCTGACGGTCGTGCTCGGAGCGGCGGTACTGCCGCACATCACGATGCGCATGTTCAGCTCCCGCAGTGCGACGGCCGTGCGGCGCTCGATGTCCTGGGCCGTTTCGACCGTCGTCGTCACCTGTGTGCTCCTCGCGGTGATCGGCTTCGGCGCGGCCGCGATCGTCGGGCACAAGGATCTCGTCGCCGGAGACCCACAGGGGCAGACGGCGTTCCTGATGGTCAGCCAGGCCGTCATGGGCACCGATCCGACGATGCTGGAGACCCTGCTGTTCACGGCGGTGGCCACCGCGGTGTTCCTGACCCTGCTGGCCTCGGTCGCCGGGATCACCCTCGCGTGCGCCAACACACTGGCGCACGACCTGATCGCGCACGGGCTGCGCAAGGCCACGCTGAAGGGCTCCACGGAGATGGCCATCGCCCGGGCAGCCGCGCTCGGCGTGGGGCTCGTCGCGATCGCGATCGCGGCCGGGGTCCGCCACCTCAACCTGCAGGCGCTGCTGACCCTGTCCTTCTGCGTCGGCGCCTCCGCGATCGCCCCGGCGTTCGTGTACACCCTCTTCTGGCGCCGCTACACCCGCACGGGGCTGCTCGCCACCCTCATCGTGGGCACCGTCTCCGCATTCGTGCTGATGGTCGGCAGCAACCTGGTGTCCGGGTCGCCGCAGTCCATATTCCCCGACGAGGACTTCAACTGGTTCCCGTTCACGACGAGCGGCATCGTCTCCGTCCCGCTCGGCTTCCTGGCCGGCTGGCTCGCCACGGTCCTGCGCGACGAGGACGCGGGCGACCGGGGCCGTCGGTACGAGGAGGTGGAACCGACGATTCTGGCCGGTACGCCCACGGCGGCGGGCAGCGACACCGCCTGACCCCTCCCCGCCGAGGAGAGGCGCCCGGTCTGCCCGGCCTGCCCGGTCTGCCCGCGGGCGGGCCGGGCGCGGGCGAGCAGCGGAGTGACCGGCGTAACGGCCGTCACTCCCGGTCGAACCGCGGGTAGGTGACGCCGGTGAGTTCCTCGGAGACGCGCCACAGTTTCCGGGCGGTGGCCCGGTCGCGGGCGCGGGCCGTGCTGCCGACGCGCACCGGTGCGCCGCGGGTTTCGAGGAACCCGGCCGGTCCGAAGTAGTCGCCGCCGGTGACCTCCGGGTCGGTGGCGGCCCGCAGGCTCGGCAGGGCGCCGTCGTCGGCGCTCTGGTTCGTCAACCCGGTGACGTGCCCGGAGAGGGCGGCCGTAAGGGTGCGTCCGGACATCAGAGGGCCGGCCTGGGCCAGGTTGGTCGCGGAGGTACCCGGGTGGGCCGCGACGGCGGTGAGGTGCCCGCCCGCGGCGCGGGAGCGGGCGTCGAGTTCCAGAGCGAACAGCAGATTGGCGAGTTTGGACTGCCCGTAGGCGGACCATTTGCCGTACCGGCGCTCGGCGTTGAGGTTGGTGAAGTCGATACGGCCGATGCGGTGGGCGAGGGAGGAGACGGTCACCACCCGCGGTGCCGGGGCGGCGAGCAGGGCCGGCATCAGGTGGCCGGTGAGGGCGAAGTGCCCCAGGTGGTTGGTGCCGAACTGCATCTCGAAGCCGTCGGCGGTACGCCGCAGCGGCAGGGCCATCACTCCGGCGTTGTTCACCAGCAGGTCCAGTACGCCACCGGTCCGGTCGAGGATAAGAGCGGCGGCGTCCTTGACGGAGGTCAGGTCGGCCAGGTCCAGTGCGACCAGTTCGAAGGCGCCGTCGGGTACTTCGCGCGCCAGCCGGTCCGTCGCCTCCTGTCCCCGCCCGGCGTCGCGGCAGGCGAGCAGCACGCGCGCCCCCGAGCGGCCCAGTTCCCTGGCGGTGCCCAGCCCGATGCCGCTGTTGGCACCCGTCACCACGGCTGTCCGGCCGTCCAGCCGGGGTATGTCGGCGCTCGTCCAGCTCATGCGGAACCACTCCTCCACTCGGTACGCGCGACTCACACCGTCACCCAGGTGACCACGCCGTGCTCGACGCACGGGGACCCAACTTACCCGTGGGCGTACGCCAGTTGCGTCACGTCCTTCGTGTGGGGCCCGCCACTCGCGGCGCGCGGTCACGATTCGGATTACCCCGCCGGAACGCCGGAAACGGCCGCCTACGCTCGGGACATGTACCGAAGAGGCTCCCTGCGGTTACTTCTTCCGGCTGCCGCGATGCTGCTGCTCACCGGCTGTCCCGGCGTGCACGGCAGCCATGCCGAGGTGCACGGTGAACCGGGCGCGCCCGGTGTGGGTGACCGGCTCTTCCCCGCGGCGGGAAACGGCGGCTACGACGTCCGGCATTACGACCTCGACCTGGCCTACGAGCCGTCCACCGGGCACTTGTCGGGCACCGCCGACATCATCGCGAGCGCCACGCAGGACCTCAGCGCCGTCAATCTCGACCTGCGCGGGCTCACCGTCGAAAGCGTCGAGGTGGACGGCGAGAACGCTTCCTTCGACCGGGTGGGCGACGAAGTGACCGTGCGCCTGGACCGCCATGTGGCCGAGCGCGGCACGTTGCGTCTGCTCGTCCGCTACGCGGGCCGCCCGCAGCCCGTCGTCCACGCCGGTGCCAGGACGGGCTGGCTGAGGACGACGGACGGCGCCGTGGCGATCGGCGAGCCCAACGGCTCGATGGCGTGGTTCCCGGGCAACCACCACCCGAGCGACAAGGCCGGCTACAGCGTCAAGGTGACCGTGCCGAAGGGGCTGCGGGCGGTGACGAACGGGGTGCCGGGCAAGGAGCGGCCCGCGGGCGGGCGGACCACCTTCTCCTGGAAGACGGAGCACCAGGTGCCGTCCCACGCGGTGACGCTGGCGATCGGGCGGTACGACATGAGGTTCTCCGCCGTGCCCCGCACCGGCCAGCCGGTCGTCACCGCGATCGCCCCGTCGGCGGCCGGGCGCGGCGAGGCGGTACTGGCCCGTGTCCCGGGGATCATGAACTGGTCGGCGAAGAGGTTCGGCCGGTATCCCTTCGGTGCATTCGGCGCGGTCGTCCTGCCCGAAGGGCAGCTTGCCCGGCCGGTGGCCGCGCTGACCCGTCCGGTGTTCCCCGTCGACCGGCTCGACGAGGCCGCCCTCGTCCGCGCCGTGGCGCGGCAGTGGTACGGCGGCTCCGTGACGCCGCGGACCTGGCAGGACGCCTGGCTCAGCGAGGGGTTCGCCACCTACGCCGTCTGGCTCTGGAACGAGGACCATCACCGGGTCCCGGCCGAACGCGCTTTCCACGACGCCCTGGCCGCCGGCACCGGGCAGAGCTTCCCGCCGGCCGCCCCGCCGAGCGCCGCGCACCTCGACGGCCGGCCGCTCGGTGACCGGGGCGCGATGCTGCTGCACAAGGTGCGCCAGGCGGTGGGCGACGCGACGTTCTTCCGGATCCTGCCGCTGTGGGCGCAGACCCGTATGTACCGCGATGCCACGACGGCCGACTTCACGGCGTACGTGGAGAAGATGTCCGGACGCGCCCTGGACGGCCTGTGGGACACGTGGCTGTACGGCACCGGGGACGCCGGGGGGAGCAGCCGGTGAGAGACGGGCGGGCCCTCCCGGCTCAGCCCGGCGGCGGGCCGAGCGGGCTCTGTCGCAGGGCCTTGGCCACGCCGTACAGGTTCGCCGCCATCGCCCGGCCCGTCCTGTCGGACCAGTCGTGTCCCCGCTCGTCGTCCAGGTAGTCGGGGCCCGCGCCCGGGCCGAGGTGCCAGTACGTCCACGCCTGGCCGGGGACGGTGTAGCCGATGTCGCCGAGGGCGCCGGCGATTTCGCTGATCACATGGTGCGCGCCGTCCTCGTTGCCGGTCACCACGACCCCGGCGACCCGGTTGTACGCCACCGGCCTGCCCTCGTCGTCGGTCTCGGAGAGCATCGCGTCCATCCGCTCCAGCACCCGCTGGGCCACTGAGGAAGGACGTCCGAGCCAGGTCGGCGAGGCCATGATGAGGATCTGTGAATCCAGGAGCATGCGGCGCACCTCCGGCCACTGATCGCCCTCGCCCTCGTCGCTGGTCACTCCGGGTTTGATGGTCAGGTCGACCGCGCGTACGAAGCGCACCTCCACGCCGTACGCCACGAGTTGCCGGGCCACCACGTGGGCCAGCGCGTGCGTGTTGGACTGCTCGGGTGACTCCTTGAGCGTGCAGTTGATCACCAGTGCTTTCATGCCGTCCCGCGTACCCAGGGCACCCCCGACGAGACGTCGGCGCTGTTGGCCGATCCGTGTCCGGCCGCCGGGAACCCCGCGTGTCCCGGGCGGAGGAGCCGCCCAGGGTGCCGAGGTCCTCAGTCCGCCCTCAGGAGGGCGAGTGTGGCGGTCCGTAGCCATGTTGCCGCTTCTTCCACCGACATGCGGTCCGCCCTGACTTCGTCGCCTGCCGCGTGGCCGAGAGCGGTGACCGCGGCCGCCAGCCAGGTGGCCGGCGGTGCGGGGTCGAAGTGGCCCGACTCCTGGCCCCTCTCGATCAGCCGGGCGAGCCGGGCCGCGACGGGCTCATGCCGGGCCAGGTCGGCGTCGGCGCGGGCACTGCCGAGCTGGAGGAGCACCGGGTTTTGTGTGAACAGCCGCCAGCCGATGTCCTGCAGCCGCAGTAGCGCGTCCAGGGCGGAACCGCTCCGCTCTTCAGCCTCGTCCATCGCGGCCATGGCCTGGTCCGTGATCCGGTCGGCGACAGCGTCCAGCAGCGCGTCACGGGTCCCGAAGTGCGCGTACACGGTCTGGCGGGTGACGTCGGCCGCGGCGGCGATGGCGGCCATACCGGCGTCGGGCCGCTCGGCCAGCAGTCGGACCGCGGCGTCCAGCACTGCGGCCCTGCTGCGCTCGGCGTCGGCGCGTCGGCGGGGCCGAATCCGCGGTGAGTCGTCCGGGGTCTCGAAAGCAGTCAACTCTTACACCCTTGTCAGATATGAATCCCCGCTATATCTTACAGCTCTGTAAGAGATCGTAGCGGGGGCCGGCCTCGCACGCATGGCAGGAGCACGGTGAACCCTCTCCGCACGAAGCCTCCCGAACAGTTCATCGCCGACTTCTTCACGACCTTCACCGACGCCGTGGTCCATGGCTCGGAAGACGCCTCTGATCTGATGTCCAGGTTCTGCACCCGAGACGTCGTTCAAGTCGCCGACGGCGTACCACTCGACTGGGACCGCCTCGTCGCCCACCTCCGTCCGGTGCGCAACAACCTGCACGAGTTCCGGTTCGAGGTGCACGAGGCGTTCACGGACGGAGACCGAATAGCGACCCGCTTCACGATTCACGCGCGGATGCGCAAGGGCGG
Source organism: Streptomyces sp. NPDC041796 (assembly GCF_055590785.1). Lineage (NCBI taxonomy): Bacteria > Bacillati > Actinomycetota > Actinomycetes > Kitasatosporales > Streptomycetaceae > Streptomyces > Streptomyces sp. NPDC041796. Next base: position 67,689 of record NZ_JBVJAH010000008.1, on the reverse strand, counting down.
ACCGGTTTCCACACGAGTCCATATGTTCGCGGAGTTCACCGCCGACGGCCTGTTGCGACGAGCTGAGCAGCTCACGCGAGCCGTCGCCCCCGGCGAACCCGAGACGGAGAAGTGATCCGCATGCGCGTCCGACTCGTCCTCGGCCTCGCCCTGTTGTCCACCGGTGCCCTCGCCGGCGCCTTCGGCTACGGAGCGGCCAACCTCGTCCCGACCTTCAACGCCGTACCGCTCGCCATGAGGCTGGACTTCCACAGCCAGTTGATGCAGATGAACGGCATCACCATGCAAGGCGCCATGGGCGTGTCGGCGCTCAGCGCCGTCGCGCTCGCAGTCATGACCCGAGGGACCTCACGGTGGCTGGCCGGAGGGGCGGGACTCCTTGCCCTGGCATCCTTCCTCATCACCCGTCTCGGCAACGTCCCCATCAACGGCCGCATCAAGCAGTGGGCCGCCACCTCGGCGCCCGCCGATCACGCCGAAATCCTGGCGCGCTGGGAGGCCTTCAACTACGCACGCACAGGCGCCGCATTCGCAGCCTTCGCGCTGCTGATCCTTCTCGCCCTGCGCGGTGCTGACGCCGACCGGCCGACAGGTGGTCGCCGCCCGTAGCGGGGGTTTCGGATCCCTCACGGACCACGCGCCGGAGCCCCAGGCAACCCGCGCCACGGGCCGTCTCCCCAGGAACCCCGTCGGTCCCCTTGGCTCGCGATGAAACCGGCACACCCTTCCCGGACAGAACGTCGGCCCGCACAACCGCAACGGGTCGTGCGGGCCGGCGTCACGTTCGCTCTCGGCGCGGTCTTGAGCCAGTCGTCAGCGCAGTCTCATCGCGAACGCCACGGTACTGCCGGTGGGACCCCGGGAGATGGTGAGGCGGTCGGTGATCAGGCGGGTGAGCCACAGGCCCCGGCCGTGGCAGGCGCCGTCGAGACCGGGAGCGAGGTCGGGGATGACGTCCTCGGTGAAGCCCGGGCCCTGGTCGGTGATGCGGCACTCCAGTTCCTCCGGGGTCCTGGCCAGTACCAGCACGCCGTGTCCGCCTCCGTGCTGGACGACGTTGCCGGCCACGGCGTCCATGGCCACGACGAAGTCGCCGCGCCGGGGCTCCGGGAGGCCGGACAGGGCGGCGCAGCCCTCCACCAGGACGCGCAGTCGCGGGATGCCCGCGCTGTCGAAGCGGCGGCGCAGCAGGAGTTCCTCACCGATACCGGGTGGCCCGGCCGATTCCACGGTCATGGCCCTACCCCGTCACATCGAGGCCGGCCGGGTCCGCACCGAGGCGGCACAGCAGGCGTGCGTGCCGCTCGGAGCAGCGGATCCGTACGGGCGGGTGGACCGGCGCCCGGCCGAGCAGGCGGACGAGCTCGGCCGCGGGCTCGGCACCGAGGAAGCCGGTGCGCAGCAGGTCCACGGTGAGCGGGCCGGGTGGCGGCGCGGGGGTTTGGAGCAGGTCGGTGACGGCCCGGGTGAGCTGCCCGCACGTCGCCTGGTCCACCTCGCCGATCACGTGGAGCGTGCCCTGTCCGGGCAGGCACCTCAAGTGTCCGAGCCCGGACAGCAGGTTCTGGGGGTGGGCCCGGCACATGGCCTCCAGGACCGGCTCGGGGAAGCGTCGCCGGTCGTACGCGCAGATCTCGCTGTAGAAGCCGTCGGTGAAGAGGTGGCCGGCCCGGCGCTCACGGTCCATCATCATGTCGAGATCGGCGCCCAGATCGGCGACCCAGCCCATGTCGATGTACGTACGCAGTCCGGTGTACCCCTCGTCGCGGGCGGCCTCGGACTCCTCGACGATGCGCTGCCACTGCCGGTCGGCGGTGAACCGCCGCGCGGGCAGGATCAGTTCCCGCATGCTGCTCAGCTCCAGTTGCGCCCTCTCGTATCCGGACGCGGCCAGTAGCCCTGGGGCCTCCTGCAGTCGCGACCGGACCTGTTCCTCGGTCAGACGCGGCGGTCCGAAGACGATGACCTTCTCGCCTCGGGCCAGTCCGGACCAGACGAACGCGGCCAGCACGTCCCAGCCGGGTGCATCGTCGTCGTAGCACAGGAACGCGTGGTGCCCGGGGCCCATGCGCTGCACGGGAAGCGTCCCGGGATGGTGCTCATCGCTCGCGAGCACGCCCACCTCTCCCACCCCCCTGTAACCGCCGTGTGGCGCTACGTTACCAACCTCCGCGGGGTGTTCACTGCCGCTCCTCGGCGTCGGGGTGCCTCTCGCGCAGCGCGTCGCCGGGCACCGGGCCCTTCGGCGGGGCCGGCTCCGGCGGCTGTTCCGCCCGTTCGGCGCCGCCGTCCTCGCGCTTCCGCCGGGCCTGCCGCTTCTCCTCCTCGAGCCGCTTGCGGACCTCTTCCGGCTTGTCTCCGAGCTGGTTCACGACCCTCTCCGTCCCGTCGGGTGACTCGTCCCGCCGTCAGCGTCACACAGACCCGCCACGTCCGCATTCTCCGCGTACCACGCATTCCGCCGCCCGCCCTGGATCCGACCCGAAAGCGGCCCGGGCGCGACCGGCCGGTCCGCTGCAATGGAACGCGGGAGAAGAAGACGGAACCGGCTTGTGAGGCGGGTGGCGGTGGTGCGATCCTTTCCGCCATGCCATCCCACCCTCCTCACCTGCCTGAACACGGGTCGGTCCTTGCGGAGGTGAGGAAGGTGAGGCGAGCCGGTGTGGTACGGCTGCGCGAGCTCGACGTGCCCGAACTCGGCCGCATCGCAAGGGAGTTCTTCGCCGGTGCCGCCGCGGCCGCCCCGGGCGGCGGCGTCGAGCGGCTGTTACGGACCGCGGTCTCCCGCATCGGTGGCGGGACGCTGCAGACGGCCGCCGAGTACAGCCTCGGGCTCGCCCAGGGCACCCGGGACTGGCCGGCCGCGGACCGGCGCCGCCGGGCGGCCCAGGTGTACGGCGTGAGCGTCGAGCGGTTCCGCAAGCACCACGAGCTGATGGTGCTCGGGCAGATCGCCGAACAGGTCGTGGGCCTCGCCGCGAAGGGCGAGGGGGACGGCACGCCCCTCGCCGTCGCCGCCGTGCACCGCACGCACCGCACGGTACGGACCCGGGGAGCGGCGACCGTACGGATCCACGTCCACTCGGTGGACCTGCTCCGCGACGTCGACGTCATCGTGTCGCCGACCAACACCTACTTCGTCCTGCCCGCCGCCTACAAGTCGTCCGTGTCCGCCACGCTGCGGCGCGCCGGAGCGGACCTCGACCCGACGGGGGGACTCGTCGCGGACCACGTCCACGACGAGTTACGGGGGTGGACCGCCCGGCACGGGACGCCGGGCCGGGCGGTCCCGCCGGGCACGGTGGCGCCCACCTCGGCGGGCGCCCTGGCCGCCCAGGGCATCCGGCGGATCTACCACCTGGCCGTGGCACAGCCCAGGCCCGGCACCAACGACTACGACGTCCAGCCCGCCGACGTCACGCGCGGGGTGACCCGGGCGTTCGCGCTGCTGGCGGAGGAGTCCGCCCGGTTCGACCCGCCGCTCCGCTCGGTGTGCCTGCCGCTGCTGGGCGCGGGCCGGGGCGGGCTGACGCCGATGGAGAGCTTCGGCGCGCTGTGGCCGGCCGTGGAGGCGGAACTGTCCCGCGGCAGGGAGAACGGCAGGGAGTGGGAGGTGCATGTCGTCGTCCGCGCCCACGCCCGTGCGGACCTCGTCGAGAGACTGCTCGCCCACGACGGCGCTCAGGACCCTGCCCATGGAATCACCCATGACATCGCCCACGACGTCGCCGTTGACGTCGCTCACGACGTTGCCCACGACGGGGGGACCCCATGAATCCGTACGCCGTGCTGGCGGCCGCGGCGGCCCACTGGGACCGTGTCGCCGGCCGCGTCGACGGCCCGCTCCGCGACCGGCTGGCCGCGCTCCTCACCGACGTACGCCGCAAACGGGCGGCGGGGGCGGGCGAGCCCGAGGTGCGGGGCGCGGCGGAGGCGGCGGCCCGGGTGCTGCGGGAGGAACTGCCCGAGGAGTTCGGCGCGCAGGGCGAGGGCCGCGCGGTGGCCGGCCTGCTGGACGCCGTGGACGACACGTATCTGGGTTTCCGTATGGAGGACCTTGCGGTGCTGCTGGTCGACGGGCACCGGATGGTGGGCCCCGTGCTCGGGCCGGTGCGCGAGCGGCTGCTCGCGGCACCCGCCCTGAGCGCCGACACCGTGCTGCGGCGGGGCGGCGACCCGTACGCGCCCGAGCTGATCCGGCTGCGGGGCGAGGGCGGCACGGTGCGCCTGCCGAGCTTCCAGTTCTCGGAGGACGTCCTGCCCTGGATGGTGGTCCTGGAGGTGAACGCCCTTCTGGGGGCGGACCGCGACCCGTGGGGCGCCGCCGACTGGTGGCTGTCCGGCAACGCCTGGCTGGGCACGGCACCGGCCGAACTCCTCGGCATGGGCAATGACCGCCGGCTCGTCGACACGGCGGGCTTCTTGATGGACGGGGAGTAGCAGCCGTGCCCAACTACCGGCCGCCCGCGGCCATGACCGGTACTCCCGGCAAGGTCACGTTGGAGCGCGGTACCACGCTGTACCGGGTGCACGCCGCCCACCGGGACGCCGCGGCGTTCAACCCGGTGCCGTCGCACTGCCTGTACGGCGGTGGACGGTTCGACGGTACGGCGTGCGACCCGTACGGCTACCTGTACGCGGGCCTGGGCGCCGAGGCGGCGCTGTGCGAGACGCTGCTGCGGTCGCTGCCGTTCGACCCGGCGGGTGGTCCCCGGCTGCTGCCCCGGGCGGGCGTGGCGCGGCGGCGGCTGTCGCGGCTGGTGCTCGGCGCGGACCTGGACGTGGTGTCGCTGGTGTCGGCGCGGGACCTGGCCGCCGTCCACCAGGACAGCTGGCTGGTCCACACGGAGGCGCACGACTACGCGTACACGCGGGACTGGGCGCACTGGATCCGGCAGCACACCGGCCCCTGGGCGCAGGGCCTGGTCTGGTCCTCCAAACGCGAGCCGGCCGACCGGACCGTGGTCCTCTTCGGCGACCGCTGCCCGCCCGGGGCCGTCGAGGCGGTGCCGGAAGGCGCCGTCGACTTCGGAACCCCGGACGGCGAGGAATGGCTCGACTCCGTCCTCCAGCCCTACCACGTGAGGCTCGCTCCTTGACCATGGCGGACGACGAGCTGCGCACCGAGCGTGACGAACTCCTCGGCGCCCTGGCGCAGATGCCGGCCGACGACCCCGACGCGCCCGTGTACTGCGCGCACACCGGCCGGATCAGTTACGTGCTGTACCTCCGCCACCGGGAGCCGGAGGACCTGGAACTGGCCCGCGAGGCCTTCGAGCTGGCGTTTCGCGATCCGGGCGACGACCACGACTGGCACATGTGGCGCGTCCAGTACGGGCACGTCCTGGCCTTCGGTCACGACGAGGACCCGACGGCCGAACGTCTCGACCTGGTCATGGAGTCGGTCCGCTCCGGTGTCGCGGGCCTCCCGCCGGACGACGAGGAGTACGCCCCGGTGCGGGCCGTCGGTCTCCATCTGCTGGCGCTCGGCTCCAAGGCGCGGTACGAGTCCCGCGCGGACGACGCCGGGCGGGCGGACCTGCTCGACGAGGCGCTGCGGTGGCACGAGGAGGCCCTGGCGGTGTGCGAGCCGGACACGGAGGAGGCGGTGGACCTCCGGGAGTCGCTGGGTCACCTGTACCTGGAACGCTGCACGCTGCACGACAGCATGGCGGACGCCGCCGTCTCGGCCGCCCACTACCGTGCCGTCCTGGACGCCGCGCCGCCCGGGACCGATGTCCCCTTCGTACGCGGCAGTCTGGGCATCGCGCTGATGCTGCACGGGCGGGCCGCGCGGGACCGGGACGAGCTGGAGGAGGCCAGGGACGCCTTCGGCCGGGCGGTGGCCGAGGCGCGGCGGGCCGGCGGTCCCGAGCCGGAATGGGTGTGGGAGGCGCAGGTCCGCGGGGTGTTCATCCGGGCGATGATCTGGGCCACCTGGAAGGACCAGGGGCACGCGGCCGCGGCCGAAACGGAGCTGAAGTCGCTACTGGCCGTGGAGGGCGCCCTGGACCGGCTGATGCCGCAGTACCTCGACGCGTTCGGGCGGTTGCTGTACGAGCGGGCCGCCGCCCGGCACGACGCGGCGGGCCGTGACCGGGCGCTGGCGTTGATGCGGCGGGCCGTGGAGGAGTGGGTGCCGGAGCGGGACGGGAGCGTGGCCGTCGCCGCCTTCTGCCTGGCGGCGTTCCAGCAGATCCGCCACCAGGAGGACCCGGACGACCCCCAGCGGCTGACCGACGTGGCGCGCGGCGCCGCGCTCGCCCTCCAGGAGGAAGGGCTCGATCCGGAGCTGCGGAGCGGGGCCCGGATGATGGTCGGATGGGCGCGGCAGCAGATGGCGGAGCGCGGGATCGAACCGGACGGCGAGGGCCTTCCGGAGGGTCCCGGCTACGAGGAGATGCGCCGGATGTACCTGGAGATGCTCCAGGGCATCCAGGAGGGCCGGCTGTTCTTCGACCTCGACACCGACCACGGGTTCCCGGGAATGTCCGGCGAGGTCACCGACGCGGACCGGCTCGCCAGGGGGTTCGACACCCTGTACGCGAGCTGGTGCGAGCTGGAGGAGGGCAGCCGGGAGCGGTCCCAGGGCGCCGCGATGATCCTCACGCACCTGCCGTTCTTCGACCCGCACGGCAACCGGGTCGACGAGGAGCGGCGCACCGAGCTGATGGCGGCCCTGCTGCGGCCGGGTGACGAGGACGACCCCGCGTGGCGCAGCAAGGCGCACGCCGTGGCCGGTGCCGTACGGATGCGGGAGGAGATGGCGGGGACGGGCGCGCGGATGGACGAGGTGCTGGCCCACTTCGCCGAGGCCCGTACGGCGTCGTCCGCGGACGGCGGCATCCCGGAGGGCGACCTCGACTTCGTGACGCTCCTCGCCCGCACGCACCGTGGCCAGACCGGCGGTGCGACGGACGACGTCGAGGCCGGGATCGACACCTGGCGCCGGATCCGCGACGATCCGCGCATCACCCCGCACCTGCGCCTGGTGATGGACGCCCAGCAGGCCTCCCACGAGGTGCACCTGGCGGCCCGGCGCGGTGACCTGGCCACCGTGGACGACAAGATCGCCCTCATGCTCGACGTCCGCGACAGGCTCGACCCCGAGGACCCCTCGCGCGTGGAGCTGTGGACGTCCATCGAGAACTGCTGCCTCACCCGCGACGACCTGGCCCGCCGCCTCGGGGCGCCCGCCGCCCCGCCGCTGCCGGGACGCCCCACGGCGGCGCGATTGCGCAAGGACGCGGCACGGCTGCCGCGCGACCACCGGGCCTGGGTGCTGGGCGACGGCGGGCTGACCCGGTTCGTACGGGCGGCGAGCACCCAGGACATGGCCGGGATCGCCGAGGCGATGGAGCTCGTCAAGGAGGCGCACGGCCTGGTCGACGAGGGCAGCGACAGCTGGCTGAGGTACACCAACTGCCTGGGGGCGGGGCATTGCACGCTCGCGTCGGTCCAGAGGGACCGGCGCTCCCACGACGCGCACCTGGCCCAGGGCATCGCCCTGCTGGAGGAGGCGAACGCGGCGGTCGCGGGCCCGGAGCACCGGCTCCACGCGACCGTCCGCCTGGGCCTGGGCCGCGCCTACCGCATGCGCGGTTCGCTGTACCGCGGTGACCGGGAGGCCGGCCGCCGGCACGGGCTGGAGGCGCTGCGCGGGCACGCCTGGGCCGCGTTGCTCCAGTCGGGTACGGATCACGCGGCGGAGGCCGCGGCGACGGCCACGGGCACGGCGCTGGAGGTCGCCGGCTGGTGTCTGAAGGACAACGTGCCGGAGGAGGCCGTGACCGCGCTGGACTCGTGCCGCGGGCTGGTCCTGCACGCCGCCACCACGTCCATGACGGTGCCCGAGCGGCTCGTCGCCGCGGGCCGCCGGGACCTCGCCGACGAGTGGCGCACGGTGGCCGGCACCGGTGCGGCCGCCGATCCGCTGACCGCCGCGCGGGAGCCGCTGAGCGTGCCGAGCGAGCTGCGCCGCCGGGTGCTTGCCGTGCTCACCGGTGAGGGCGCCCTGCAGGGGAGGCTGCTGGAGCCGCCCACGCCGGAGGAGATCGGGCGGGCGCTGCGGGCGGTCGGCAAGGACGCGTTGGTGTACCTGGTGCCCGCGTCGGAGGAGTCGGCCGGTACGGCGGTGGTGGTGACGTCGTCGGGCGAGGTGCACGCGGTGCCCCTGCCGACGCTGAGCGAGCGGGCCGCGCCGCTGCGGGACTACCTTCCGGAGCCGGGCGGCGCGCGGGACATGGGCCCGGTGACGGGGGTCGGCGGGGGCGGTCCGGGCGCGCGGCCGGCGCCCGAGTTGCGGGCGCAGCTGGACCGGCTGTGCGGGTGGGCGTGGTACGCCGGGATACGGCCGCTGTTCGACGCGTTCGCGGCGCCGAGCCGCCCGGGGCGGGTTCCCCGGCTGGTGCTCGTGCCGATGGGGCGGCTCGGGCTGGTGCCCTGGCACGCGGCGTGGGAACCGGCCGTGGGCGGCCGGCGCCGGTACGCGCTGCAGGAGGCCGAGATCTCGTACGCGGCGTCCGCGCGGCTCCTGTGCGACGTGGCGGCCCGTCCGGCGGTGGCGCACGGCGGTGCGGGCGGCACGGGCCGGGCCGGGGCCGCGGCGCTGATCGTCGGGAACCCCACGGGTGATCTGCGGTTCGCGGGTGAGGAGGCCGACGCCGTACAGCGGGTGTTCTACCCGGAGGGGCAGTTCCTCGGGCGGCGCGACGGCGGGCCGGTGGACGGGGCGGGAACGCCTGGGGATGTGGTGTCCTGGCTGCGCGGGGGCACGGTCGACGGCGGGGTGCTGCATCTGGCGTGCCACGCGACGGTGGCCGAGAGGGCGCGGCGCAGTGCCTATCTCTCGCTGCACGGTGGTGAGTTGTCGGCGGAGGAGCTCACCGAGGCCGTGAGTGACAGCATGCGCGGCAGCCTCGGGCTGGTGCTGCTGGCGGCGTGCCGCAGCCATGTGTCCGGGCGGGGGCACAACGAGGCGTACAGCCTCGCCACCGCGTTCATGGTGGCGGGGGCGAGGTCGGTGATCGGCTCGCTGTGGCCGGTGCCCGACGACGCGACCTCGGTGCTGATGTTCATGGTCCACCACTTCCTGCGCAAGGAGGGCGAACCACCGGCGAAGGCGTTGCGCCGGGCCCAGTTGTGGATGCTGGACCCGGCGCGGGAGCTGCCCGCCGGGCTGCCGCCGATGCTCGCCGACCGGGCGGGTCGGGTGGACCCGGACGACCTGAGCTCATGGGCCGGGTTCACGCACCTGGGGCAGTAGGGCCGGCTGTCAGGCCTCGGACTCCGGTACGACGGTGCGGAGGCGGACGGTCCGGGCCGTCCACCTGCCGGCGGGTGCGGCGACCGCGCCCAGGTCGCGGGCGGCGCCGGGGGCTTGGGCGTCCCACGCGGGCAGGTGGTAGGGAACGGTGTTGAGTTCACTCTCCGAGACGATCAGTTTCAGCCAGTCCTGGGTGGACGCGCCGGGCACGAGGGGCCGGGTGGCGGGCAGGGAGAGCTGCACCGGTTCGCCGTCCAGGGCGTGGCCGGTGCGGCCGGGTCCGATGAAGTGGCCGGGATACAGGAGCGTGTGACTGGCGTAGCTGTCGGTCAGGTCGATCAGGACGCACCACAGGGTGCGGTCGGCCGAACGGTTGTGCAGCCGTACGGAGACCCTCGGCGGCTGCGGTCCTCCGGGGCCGGGGGTGTAGGCGCAGACGATCTCCCCGTGGCCGTCGGGGGTGAGCGGCCCGGTGCCGTCCCAGGGGGTGATCTCCACGCGGACCAGTCCGTCCAGCACGCTGGGAGGGGGTGTCAGGTCGCGGATCTGATGCCAGCGGGTCAGGTGCGTCAGGCACGCGGCCACCCGATCGGCGTCACGGCCGCCGGTGAGCGGGAGGGGGTCCGTGAAGGGCGTGCCGTCGTCGCGCAGCACATGGGCGCGGGTGCCTTCGACGTGGACGCGGAAGTGGATTCCGGTGGACGGCGCCGTGCCGTCGGCGGGCTTCAGCAGCGGGGACGCGGCGATGCTGCGGCGCAGGTCGTCCTCGGTACCGGGCCGGTCGGGTGCGGTGAGGGTGACGGTGGCCGGCGGCCGGGGCAGTGCGGCGAGCGTGACGGGGTAGACCTGGGCGGGCGAGGGTGCCCAGCCGACGGGGTCGACGAGGGTGCGCCCGGCCTCCACGGTGCGGGCCCGGACGGCCGGGGCGGAGGCGGGGGCGAGGTCCGGGGCGGAGACCGGGGTGCCGCCGGTGGCGCCGGGCTCCGGCACCGGCACCGGCACCGGCACCGGCACCGGCACCGGCACCGGCACCGGGGTGAACGTCGTGCCCGCCCCTGCCGTACCGCCGGGCAGGCCGTGGCCGGAGCCGCAATCCACCTCCCAGCCGTCGCGGCCGAAGCGCAGCAGATACGGGCCGGTGGGCCGGGCCGGTGCACCGCCCAGGAACGGCAGGTCGGCGACGCCGCCGGGGTCGGGCGGATACAGCACGGGCTGCTGCCTGCCGCCGGAGCGCCGCAGCCGTGCGTCGGCGGCGGACAGGAGCCGGCGGTAGGTGGCGTCCGGGCCCGCGTCACGGGCCGCGCCGATCAGGGCGTGGGAGAAGGCGCCGTGGCGGCGGCCGCCGTAATCGCCCTCGTACGACAGCTGGTCGAGGCGGCTCGCGGCCATCAGGACGTGACGCCCGGGCGGCGGTCCGCCGTCGGCCGCGGCGCTCCGGCCGGTGCCGTCGAGTTTCCAGTGCGCGGCGGGGGGTGCGTAACGCGGGGTGAGCCCGGGGTCGCGGGTGGCGCCGCCGGAGAAGCAGCAGTCGAGGACCGCAGCGACATGCGCGCCGCGTGCCGCGACGGCGTCGAGGAGCGCGCCCAGCCGTTTGTCGAGCAGCGGCCCGTCGACGCAGACCAGGGCCTGGTTTCGTCCCGTTGCCTCGATGAGGAGATGGGCCTCCTCCTCCGCCCGGGACTGTGTGCCGTGCCCGGAGAACCAGAACAGGGCGGTGTCGCCGGGCCCGGCCTGTCCGAGGTGGTTCCGGATGCCGTCCTCGACGGCCGCGGCCGTCGCCGCCCCGTTGAGGAGCGTACGGATGCCGTCCTCGCCGCCCGGTGCGCGGCCGCCGCCCAGGCGGTCGCGGATCAGCCGGCTCGCTTCGGCGATGTCGTTGAGGCAGCCGGAGAGCGGAGTGGCGACGGCCGGCGGGTAGTCGTCGATCCCGGCCATGAGTGCGTAGAACGAGCCCATGGCGGAGAGTCTGTCAGCCGGGCGTGCGGCGCCGGATGGCGGGCCGGTCCGGAAACAGGGCGTGTTCTGGGCGTCGTTGGGTTCCGATGGCGACAATCCGCTGTTCCGGAACCATCATTGATGACGCGTCACTAGTCTTTTCGCGTCACACACGAGAACTGTTGGGTCACACCCATGACATTCGGGGGACACATGGGGCACATCGAGCGTCCCCGGCGCGTCGTGCCGTCCGGCGGCACGGAATCGCCCGGCCGGGCACCACGGACGACCCGCCGGCTCACGACGGACGCGACACGCGAACAGAGCACCGCGACCGGCGGGACGGGGATCGGCCCCTTGCGGCGAGGGCTCTACGACCGGCGGTCGGAGCGGCTGCGCCGGGCTGTCGGCCGGCTCGACGCCGGGCTCGACGAGACCGCGTGCCGGCAGCTCGCCGACTGGGCCCGCGAGGAGTACGCCTCGGCCCACGGCGACGTACCGCTCGGATTCGTGGCGCGGTGCTACCTCGGCCCGCCCTTCGTCGACCACCAGCTGAACCTCCTCAATGTCATCGTCCAGCACTTCGCTCCCGCCGACCCGATGCCCGAGCCCTTCTCCAAGGCGCGGATGCTGGCGCGGTCCGGCGGTTACGCCTACATCGAGGTCTACAGCAGCGGGCTGGTCCTCCCCGTGCTCGACGACGGCACCGTCGTACGCCCCTGAAAACCCGTCGCTCCCAGCCCTTGGCAAGCACCGCCCTGAACGGAGATCCGAATGGTCGAGCTGGATTACGCGCTGCACCAGAAGGTGCGTGAGGTCGGCAACCTCGTGGCCCGGCTCAGCGAGCAGGTCGGATCCGTGTCCGGCCAGGTCTCGTCCGTCGAGGCCAAGCAGCAGCAAACCGCCACCGAACTCCAGCAGCTGCGCAACGACTTCCTCGCCTTCATGCGGCAGGCCCAGCTCATCGCCAACGTGCAGCGCGCCGAGACCCGCATCGGCGTGATCCAGGACCAGGTCGACCATGAGTTCGGCCACCACAAGACGGTCCGGCGCACGGCGGTGGGCATGCTCCAGGCCTTCGACGTGGGCCTGGTGTCCGAGGAGAACATCCGGATGGTCAGCGAGCAGCTGATGCTCCAGACACCGCGCTACTGGCTGGCGCCCGCACTGGTGGCGCTCGCGTCCTGGTCCGCCGACGACCGTGGACTGTGCGAGCGGGCCGTGGACGAGGCGTTCCGCCGCTCCCCCGACCGGACCTCGCTCTTCTTCGCCCTCGTCCTGCGGCGCCAGGACCGCCGGCAGGGCGCGGTGCGCTGGCTCCGGCACTACCTCCTCGCCCAGGACCCGGCCAAGCTGGGCCGCGAGTTCGCGGTCATCCTGGAGTCGATCGCGCAGGGCGCCTTCGGTCTGGAAGGGCGGGAGCTGCTGAACAAGACGCTGCACGACTGGCGCGAACGGCTGATGGACAGCGCGGAGGCGCAGGCGCGGCAGGTCGCACGCTGGCGTGCCGAGATCGACACGCTGCGCGCCCCGTCCGCCAAGGCGGAGTTCCCGAGGCTGGCGGGGGTCTCACCGCAGTGGCCCGAGCTGGACGCCGTACTGTCGGCGGCCCGTGCGCAACAGGCGCTGCTCGACACGTACACGGCCCTGATGGCGCAGGAGTTCACTCCGTCGGGCCGGCTGGAGGACGCCGTCGACGACATCCTGGACCGGCTGGTGTCCGAGTACGACAACGAGGAGCTGCCGCTGCGCCGGGACCTCGCCTTCAACAAGGCGGTCGTCGACCACGACGGTGACCTCGACGCGGCCCGCACGGCGGCGGACGCGGACTCCGCCTCGTACGAGGAGACGCTCGACTACCTGACGGTGCAGACCGCCGCCGCGCTCAACCCGGAGGCCATCGGCACGTCGGCGGCGACGCAGCGGCTGGCGGTCGCGGCCTGTCACGAGTGGTTCTTCCAGGCGCACGCGGGCTTCACCCGTGACTACCGGGCGGGGGTGCCGCAGGACGTTCAGGCCCGGTTCGGTTCCGCGCACAGTGTGGGCGCGCAGGTGTTCCAGCTGCCGCCCTGGCAGGGGTCCTTCACCCAGCCGCTCGCCACGCTGGAGGGGTCGCTGGCCCAGCACTGGGACCAGCACATGGCGCCGTTCGTCGGCGGGCTGGCGTACCCCATGGTGAAGAAGGTGCTGCCGCTCGCGGCCGTGGTGGTCGGCATCCTCGTGATCATCGGCCAGATCAACCTCGGCTTCGCGCTCATCGCCGCACTGATCACCGGCGGAGTCTGGGGTGCGTTCGTCTTCAACGGTGCCCGCGCGGCGCAGAAGCACCAGGAGAACGCCCGCCGCCTGCTGGAGCAGGCCAAGGTGGAGTCGCTGCACCAACTGCGGGCCGCCTCGGCCGAACTCACCGATTGGTACGAGAAGTTCCGGGCCGCCGACGCGGTCGAGGCCCGGTGCCGCGAGCTGATCACCTCGCTGAGCACCGCCACCGAGGGCGGCTCGCCGTTCGACGGCCGCACCGTACGCAAGGAGGACGACCGGTGAGCATGCCGCATGTGCCGCCGCAGCCGCACGAACCGCCGCACAACCCGCCGCCCGGGGCTCCCCCGCGGCCCTGGTCGCCGGCGCAGGTGCCGCAGCAGCCCCCACCGCCCGCCGCCTCCACGGCGCCCCCGCCGCCCGTCCGCAGGCCCGTCACCGACTCGCCGTGGGCGGTCACCCGCCCGGCCGCGCAGACCGACCGGGCGACCAACCGCATGCGGCGCGTGGTGGAGGGGCTCCCGGACTGGGAGCCGCTGCCACCGGGCGAGACCTTCGTTCGCCGCCCGGGCAGCGAACGGTGAGCGGGCTGTGGGGGCACGGCGGCGCGTACCAGGAGTGGGTCGTATTCCTGCGCCGCTGGGCGGCCTTCGAGCCCGTCGACGCCGGCGCGCTGCCGCCGGTCCACGAGGGCGCGTACGACGGCGACACCATGGCGCGGCTGACCAGGCACCTCACGGAGGCGCTCGGCACGCGGCTGCAGGCCTGGGCGGACACCCTGGTACGGGCGATGGAGGCGGCCACCGACGAGTTCTCCGCGGGGCGTGAACTGGCGCAGGCGAGGATCGGGCTCCAGAGCATCCGGCTGCTGGCGCGCCACCAGGGACTGCCGGAGCGGCTGCGTGAACAGCTCACCGAGCTCGTCGACCGCCAGGTCCCCGAACTCCAGGCGCAGCTGGAGCGGAGCCTGGAGGAGGTGGCACGGGCGGACGGCGCCGACGCGTACTGGGTGGAGCAGCGCCGCCGTACCCTGCGGGACAACGCGCTCACCGTCGTCCTCGGTCAGGACCCGGCCGCGGCACCGGCATCGTCCCCGGCACGCCCTCCGGCGGACGCCTGGGCGGCGTACGACCCGGCGGCGGCACCCCGGCGGCGGGTCGTCACCGACTGACGCACCCGGCCCTCCGTCCCGTGCCCCCGCCGTCCTCAACCTGACCGCCGGCGCCCCAACAACCGCCCTTGAACGCGAAGGTCCGCATGTCGAACTACGCCGAGAGCCTGTACCACCTCGACAGCTACATTTCCGCCCGCGTACCGGTCATCGGTATGCGCACCATCGAGCAGCAGCGCGCACAGCGTCTGCTGCGGGAGGCCGTGGCCCAGCCGCGGCGCAGCAGCATGCCGTTCTGGATCTACACCAGGGCGACGGGGCTGCGCGACCTGCGGACGAACGCCACGGTGATGGACGACCGTTCGCTGACCGGCGCCCTGGACTTCACGGCCACCCAGTTCGCCAGCCGGGCCAACGCCACCGTCGTCTTCGTCGACCCTGCCGATCTCGAAGGCGACAGCCCCATCACCCGGCACATGGCCGAGCTGGCCCGCATGGCCGACAACAACATGGGCAGCATCATCATCATCACGGACACGCCCATCTGGAGCGGACTGCAGCGCCTCGGCATGAGCCTCCACCTGGACCTGCCGAACTCGGAGGAGATGTACGGAACGCTCAGCGCGTTCCTCCACGACCATCAGGGGCACCTTCCGGTGGAGTGGGACGAGGCCGACGCGCGGCGGGCCGCCGAGTTCCTGGCCGGGGTCACCGAGGCCGAGGCGATCAATCTGATGGCCACGGTCGCCGCGAAGGGTTCCATCACCAAGCCGGACGTGCTGGGGCTCGCCCAGGCCAAGGACCGGATCTTCAGCGATCTGACCGGGCTGGAGCGCGTACAGCTCCAGGAGAACGACTACACCGTCGGTGGCCTGTTCAGTCTCCGGACGTGGCTGAAGCGCAAGCACGAGTTGATGCACGCCGATCTGCGCGGCACCGCGCTGCGGCCGCCGCGCGGGGTACTGCTGGTGGGCGTGCCGGGCTGTGGCAAGTCGCTGTCCGCCAAGGCCATCGCCCACGAGTGGCAACTTCCGCTGTACCGGCTGGACATGGGCAGCATCCACGGCAAGTACCTGGGCGAGTCGGAGGGGCGCTTCCGTGAGGCGCTGGCGATGGCGGACCGGGTCGCCCCGTGCATCCTGTGGATCGACGAGATCGAGAAGGGGCTGGCCGGCCGGGACGACGGTTCGGGCGTGCCGCAGCGCATCATCGGGCAGTTCCTGTTCTGGCTCCAGGAGTCGCAGTCCCGTGCTTTCGTGGTCGCCACCGCGAACGACGTCCGCAGCCTCCCGCCGGAGCTGCTGCGCAAGGGCCGCTTCGACGAGCTGTTCTTCGTCGACCTGCCGGACGCCCAGGACCGCAAGGAGATCATCGAGCTGTACTTCCGCCGCTATCTGAAGGTGGAGCCCGACGCCGAGCAATTGGACCGGCTCGTCGATCTGTCCGAGGGCTTCGCGGGCTCCGACATCGCTTCCGCCCTGCACGACGTGGGTGCGGAGGCCCATCTGTGCGGTGGCGTCGGCAACCTGAAGCCCTCGCTCATCCTGGACACCTTCGCGAACACGGTGCCGCTGAGCCGGGTGAATCCGGAGCAGATCGAGGAGATCCGGGCGTGGGGCCGGGAGCGGGCCGTTCCCGCCGGCCGGACCACGATCGCCGCGGCGACCCCCGGTGGCACGGGCCCGCGCCGGATCGTCTTCCGCGAGGACTGAGGGCGGCGCGGAGCGCCGGGCCGGCCGGGCCGGGTGGGTCCGGCGCCCTCGCCGTCGAGGGTGCGGGGGACCGAGGTGGTCAACGTCCCCGTGGATCGGGGCGGTCGACGGGGTCGAGGCGGTCGAGGGGGTCGGGGCGGTCACGGCGGTCGCGGTGCGCCCTGACATGGGCGACCGCGAGCGAGGCCTTGTTCAGCAGCCAGATCGCGCTGAGGGAGAAGAGGGCGAACGCGGCGAGAAACACCACGACCGCCGTGATGACGAGCAACGGACCGCCGGCGGACGTGGTGCCCCGGAACAACGGGCCCGCCGCGCCCCCGGCCGCCCCCACGACCGGGACCAGAACCGCCATGAGCACGACGCGGCCCCTGCGGGGTGAGTCGTCGTCATACGCGGGGCCGTGGTCCTGCTCATGGTGGTGGTCATGGTCGTCGTCGTGGTGGTCGCTGCTTCCCTCGTTCACAAGAACCAAGTGTGCGGTGTGCGCCTTCGTCACGAGAACTCCGGTTCACGCTCCGAGCTCGCTCGAGCGGTGCCGGCGACCGCCGGCGGCCGGACCGAGGGCTGCCGTTTCACCTGCCGCTCGGGCCACCGGGTGTACGGGGAGGAGCCGGGCGCGGACTTCTTCCTCGGTCCGGACCACGGCTGACGCCCGAGACCGTGCGGGCGAGCCGGGGGCCCAGCCAGCGCTTGAGCTTGCGCAGCGCCTCGAGCTGTCCGGCGGCCCGGTCGATCCGGTAGTACAGCTGGGGCGGGATGTGCGGCAGCAGGGGGGAGTGCCGCTGGCCGAGGAGGGCGAACATCTCGGGCGGTGCCAGGTCCATGTAGCGGGGCAGGTTCTCGTACCACCGGGCGCTGTAGCGGGCCGCGCTCTGGGTGGGGACGAGAGCGGTCCGGCGCTGGCGCTCGTAGCGGGCGAGGGCGGACTGGAGACGGGGGCTCTCGTGCAGGGCGGCGGCCAGGGCGATGGCGTCCTCAAGGGCGAGCGTGGTGCCGGCGCCGATCGAATAGTGGGTGGTGTGCGCGGCGTCGCCGAGCAGGACGAGATTCTCCCGGTACCAGTTCCGGTTGGTCACGGTGCGGAAGTTCAGCCACCGCGCGCTGCCGTCGGTGTGTGCCCGGCCGATCAGCGGGTGGCCGTCCAGTGGCCCGGCGAAGAGACCCTGGAGCAGGGTGAGGCTGTCGGCGTGACTCCCCCGGTCGAGGCCGAGGCCGGTCCAGGTGGCGGGCGCACACTCGACGACGCAGGTGCTGTGGTTCTCGCCGTACCGGTAGCCGTAGCACCAGATCCAGCCGTGCGCCGTCTCGACGAACGCGAAGGTGAAGGCGTCGAAGACCTTGGTGGTGCCGAGCCAGACGTACTTGTTGTGCCCCATCGTGACGTCGGTGCCGAAGTGGTCCGCGTGACGGGCGCGCAGCCCGCTGTGGGCCCCGTCGCCGGCGACGACCAGGTCGGCGCCGAACCGATCGGCCGTGTCGGTGACCGGGTGCTGGAACTCGAGGCGTACGCCCAGGGATTCGGCCCGCCTCGCGAGGATGTCCAGCAAGGTGTGGCGGCCGATGCCGAAGCCCTGGTCCCCGTGGTGCACGGTCGAGCGGTCGCGGACGTACGCCACGCCGTCGCTCCACCGCACCGAGTGCTCGGCGACGGCACGCGCGGACACCGGGTCGTGACGACGCAGCTGGTCGAGCAGGCCCGCCCAGTAAGTGACTCCCCAGCCGTACGTCGAGCCGGCCGGGTTGCGCTCGTACACGGTGATGTCGTGGGACGGGTCTCGTAGCTTCATCAGGATCGAGAAGTACAGACCGGCGGGCCCGCCGCCGACGCAGGCGACCTTCACGCAGACTCCCCTGGATGACACCCCATGGTCAATTGACCACGAAACGTAGCAGGCGCTCGGACAGTCTGGTGGCATTTGGTCGGTTTGCTCCCGCTCTGACTGGGGACGTCATCTTTAGTGGGACTCTCCTGATCGGAGGCGTCATGATCATCTTGGGTCTTGTCCTGCTTGTCATCGGTCTCATCGCGGGCATCGGCATTCTGTGGACCATCGGCATCATCCTGCTGGTGATCGGCGTCATTCTGTGGATTCTGGGCGCCGTGGGACATGCGGTCGGTGGACGGCGTCACTACTACTGACCCATCGGCACCTCCGCACCGGGCCGGCCCGCTCCGTCCCACCCGCCGGGTGACCGGGCAGGGACGCGGGCCGGCCTCACGCTGCCCGGGACCGCCGCCGGGCATGGGCGGGGGTGGGGCGGGGAGCACCGCGGGACGAGGCAGCCGGGGCGGACGGGATGCGGGCCGGGGCGGGCGGTGGGGATGCGGACGGTCGGGTCCGGGAGCGGAACAGGCCGGGCGGCGATGCGGGCCGGAGCGCGGGGCAGCCGGGCGGCGATGCGGGCCGGGCACGGAACAGGCCGGGGCGGGGGCGCGGGACAGGGCCGGTGGGGATACGGACGAGCCGGAGCCAGGGAGATTCGGGGCTGAAGCCTGCTGCCCGGATACCGCGCCGGGCGAGGCGTCGCGCAGGGCCCTCATCGTGCCGGGCGCCCCATACAGCGCGGACCCTCGCAGGTGACGCTCCGGGCTGTCGCCGAGCCCGCCGGGCGTGACGGCCCGCCGAGTGCCCGCCGAGTGCCCGCCGGGCGTGACGGGCTACGCGCCGCCGTTGCCGTCGTCGGTGGCTTCGGCGAGTTGGTCCTTGGCGCGCTTGCCGACCACGGCCGCCGCCGCCAGGGCGCTGCCGACGAACGCCGCCGCCAGCGTCCAGGGCTGGTCGAAGCGGTGGCCGGTGGCGTGGTCCAGGGAGTACCGGCCGGCGCCCGTGACGCCGATCGCCGCTGCGGTGAAGCCGAGGAAGGCCGGGTACTCGAAGCCACCGGACTGGTTGAAGAACCCGGCCGGAGCGTGCACCGCCACCGCCCCGGCCATCGCGCCCGCCGCGGCCGCCCCCGCCGCGGGGGTGGCGAGCCCGAGCATCAGGAGCGTTCCGCCGCCCGCCTCTCCGAGCCCGGCCGCGACGGCGCTCTGGCGGCCGGGCCGGAAACCCATGGCCTCCATCGCCTTGGACGTGCCCTCCAGGCCGCCGCCGCCGAACCAGCCCAACAGCTTCTGCGCCCCGTGCGCGGCGAGCACCGCACCGGTACCGACGCGCAGGACGAACAGGCCGAAGTCGCGTCGGTTGAAGGCGCTCATGGGGGACTCCCGGGCATGACGGCATCGGATGCGTACCGTTCCACTGTCACGCCGGGCAGCCCACGGGGGCGGTGTTGGTGCGCCGTACGGGTGAGCGGCCGCCCCGGGCCCCGGTGTCAACCGCCCGGTCCGCCGCCGGGCACCGGCTCCACCTCCAGGAACCGGCGCTTGCGCGGGCCCCGGTAGAGCAGAGCCTCCCAGCCCAGGCGGCCCAGCACCCGGGCGCACTCGGCGAGGGCGCTCTCCTCCTCCTGGGCGGCCCCGCCGCCCGGCGGGCCGAGCCACTCGACCCTTACCGTCCCCGGCCCCTCCCCCGGTGTCACGCGATATCCCGTGGCCACGCGGCGCCCCTCCGCGTCGACGGCCGAGGGCGCGATCCCGGCCGCCTCCAGCGCCAGAGCGACCGCCCTGACCGGCCGGTTGCGCTCCCAGGCGGCGGGCACCGCCCCCGGGTCACCGCCCGCCGTGTTGGTCAGGCGCCGGATCTGCAACAGCCCCTCGAACGCCACCCGCACCTCGGCGGACCTGCGATCCGCCGCCCCGGCCGTCGCCGGCGGGGCCGGGCCCTCCCCCGTCGCCGCCTCGAAGCCCTCGTCCGTCACAGCAGCCTCCTGATGTCACCCCGCACGCGGTAGAAGCCTCCTGACGCCGGGTGCAACGAATCCACCACGTACCGCGCGCCCGGCTCCCTTATCGCGCGCGGGAACTGAACGTTCCACGACCGCTCGTAACCGTCCGACACCACGTGCACACGCATCCTGCCGCCCTCCTGGACGCACTCCACGACCACCGCGCCGGCAGGCGCGGCCGTCACCGTGGTCACCGAGGCGGCGGCCGTGGCCGGCGCGTACGTGGGCAGCGCGGCGGCCAGCTTCACGTCCCGGGCGACCGGAACCGTGCCCTGCTGGGCGGCCGTGATCGCCGCCTCGCTCGCGTCCACACACAGCAGGGAGCCGTCCGTGGTGACCAGGTACAGCCGCTCCTCGTGGTACTGCATCGACAGCGCCGAACCGCCCCCCGTGCCGAGCTTCCACAGGCGCGTACCGTCCCGGTCGAAGCAGTACACGGACGACGCGGCGTCACCGGCGAAGACGAACCGGCCGCCGGGCGAGGTGGCGCACGAATACACCGCGCTGTCACAGCCGTACGTCGCCTCCAGCGCGCCGTCCGCCTTCGACAGCCGCTGGACCACCCGGTGCCCCGTGCCCGCGTACACCGCGTCGGCCTCCTGCCAGCCGAACAGCACCGCGCCCTTGGTGGGCGTGTGCCACAACTCGCCGCCGCCGTCCGGCGCGTACGCCGTCACGCCCCGGTGGTGACCGTGGTAGACGGCCCGGTCGTCGGCGCGGACCATCCACGCGTGCTCCCCGCGACCGCCGCGCGACCACTGGTGCTCGTCCTCGTGGTCGATCACGGTGAGGCGCCCGCCCCGGTCCGCGACGTTCAGCACGCCCTCATGGATGTCCAGCCAGAAGATGTCCACGTCGGCGGCGATGTCGTACGCGGCGAACGGCAGCTTCGACGACAGGTCGTACACCCGGCCGTCGTCACAGCCCGCGTAGATCCAGAAGTCGTCGGCGACCAGGCACTTGACGCCGTCGGGCAGGCTGTACCGGGCGAGCACCTCGCCGCCGTGGTCCAGCGTGTAGACGTCCCCCGCCTGGTTGCCGACCCAGCAGCGCTCGTCGTCGACGTGGATACCGAACGCCGCCGAGCCCGTACGGAACCGCCACAGCACCGGTGCGACCGCCCGCGCGGTGGACGGCGCCGAGGACACCTGACGCCGTGTGACGGCTCGGGGCGCGCGCTGCCCCGGCACAGCCGGCGCGTACCCCTTGCGCACCTTCTCGCCCACCTTCTTCGCCGCGGCGGCCTGCGCCTTCTGCGGCGTCGGGAACGTCGACGTCTGGGTCTGCCCGGCGGCGCCGATCCGCCCGTACCGCACCGAAACCACCTGCCCCTGGACCGTCACCTCGTAGAACTTGTGCGCACCGCCGCCGTCCTGTGACAGCTCCAGATACGTCGTCGACACCGTCGACATGGCAGACCCCTCCCCAGGACGGAGCCCGCGGCCTGTTCCGCGAGTCCCACTTCCAGAACCGTAGAAGGCACCACTGACAATCGGCCCGCCACGACGGCCCGTTCGCGGACGCTAGGGTCGAGGGCCAAGACCGAAGCACCCTCCGTACGAACCACCCGGCGGTCCTACGACACCATCGCCGCCCACTACCACGCGTTCGCCCGCGGCGACCTCGACGCCAAACCCCTGGACAGCGCCATGCTCGCCGCCTTCGCCGCGACCGTGCGGAGCGCCGGAGGCGGTCGGGTCGCCGACATCGGCTGCGGCACCGGCCGCATCGCCGCGCATCTCAGCTCCCTCGGGCTGGACGTCTTCGGCGTCGACCTCTCTCCCGGGATGCTGGACGTCGCCAGGGGCGTGTATCCGGACCTGCGGTTCGAGGAGGGTTCGATGACGGACCTGCACCTCGGGGACGGCACGCTCGGCGGCGTCGTCGCCTGGTACTCGCTCATCCACGTCGACCCCGAGCGGGTGCCGGATGTGCTGGCCGGGTTCCACCGGGTGCTGGCCCCCGGCGGCCACCTGCTGCTGGCCTGCCAGGTCGGCGACGAGCCACTGCGCCTGACGGAGGCGTTCGGCCACACCGTCGAGCTCGACTTCCACCGCTGGCAACCGGACCGGCTGGCCGAGCTGCTGGCGGCGGCCGGGTTCAGCGTCGACGCGCGGTTGGTGCGCGAGGCGCACGCGACGGAGAGGACCCCCCAGGCCTTCCTGCTGGCCCGCAAGCCCCCGCGGGCATAGCCACCGGTCCGGTACGCGGACAGCCACTCGGAGCAGTCCGGCGGGCGCGAGGGGCGGGGCCCGGGGACGATGGCGGTGACGGCCCTTGGCGCCGGTGTGGTGCGGCACCACCGCGGCCGCGAGCCTACGAGCGGAGCGTGGAGCATGCAGCTGATGCGGAGGCGCCGGTACCGCAGCGCCGCCGCGCTGGCGGTGCTCGCACTCCTCGGTGCGACCTCGGTGTGGCTCAACCCCTTCGGGGCGTCGCCGGGCAGTGCCTCCTCGTCGCCGGAGCGGGCGCACCGGGCCCTCTACCAGGGCCCACGGCCCGCGATCGTCCCGCGCCGGGCCTGGCACGCCGAGAGCGTGGACACCGCTCCGGGCGCCCGCTACGCGCCGAGAGTGAAGGCCGCCGTCATCCACCACACCAGCACTCCCAACGGTTACGACTGCGCGACCGTGCCGCGCACGCTCCGGGACGTGTACGCGGGGCACGCCTACGGCAGGGACTGGGACGACATCGGCTACAACTTCCTCGTCGACGCGTGCGGCACCATCTACGAGGGCCGGGCCGGCGGGGTCGACCGGCCGGTGATCGGGGCGCACACCAAGGGGTTCAACGAGGGGACGGTCGGCATCGCCGCGATCGGGACGTTCACGCAGGGGGAGACCGTCCCGGAGCCCATGCTCGACGCGATCGCGCGGCTGATCGCCTGGAAGCTCGGGCCTCGGGGCCCCGATCCGCGCGGCAGCGTCGCGCTGGTGTCCACGCACGACGAGGCCCGCTACCCGAAGGGGACGAAGGCGGTCCTGCCCGTGGTCGGCGGCCACGCGGACGGCTACCCCACCCGCTGTCCGGGCGCGGCCCTGTACGCGAAGCTGCCCGACATCGGCGCGCGGGCCGCCCGTATCCAGCGCCGATAGGGTCAGCCCGCGGCGCCGAAGTTCTGGACCCACCAGGGGCCGTCGGAACGGAGGTTCACGCCCACGCCGATGTCCCTGAACTCGCAGTTCACGACGTTCTTGCGGTGCTCCGCGCTGCCCATCCAGTCCCGCATCGCGCTGGCGGGGTTCTTGGGCCCGCGGTGGATGTTCTCCCCCCACGTACGCCAGTTGTAGCCCGCGGCCTCCATCCGGTCGCCCGCGTCGCGTCCCTCGGGGCTGTCGTGCGCGTAGTAGTGGCGCGCGGCCATGTCGTCGGCGTGGCCCTGGGCGCTGCTCCTCAGGCGGCTGTCGAGGCGCAGCGGAGGGCAACCGGCCCTCGCGCGCGCCGCGTTGACCAGGGCGACGACGCGCTCGGCGTACTCGGCCGCGATCCCCGCCGCCTGGGCGCCGCCGACGCGGGGCGTGCTGTCGCCGCCACCCGGCTCGGGTGCGGCTTCCGCCGACATGGGGATGGGCGTCGGGAGGGACGTTCCGGCCCGGAGGGCACGACGGTCACCTCGGTCACCGCGGTCACTGCCGTCACCGGGGCCCCCGGAGTCACCCCTCATGTCCCCGGTGATGAAGATCGCGGTGACCACGGCGGCGGCCGCCGCCGTACCGGCGATCAGGGTTCCGGCGCCCCGGTGGACCGTACGGACGAGGCGGTCACGGCCCACATGCGCGGCGTCGTCTCGGGGGTCGTCCTGGTGGGGGTGCGGCTGCACGGGGACTCCGCTTTCTTTCTGAGAACGGGCGAGGCGCCGGGCGGTGTTCAGGGAAGACTTCCGTACGCGTCTCGGCCGGAAACCGCTGGTCCACGGAAACGACCACATGGGGCGACCGCCGGCGTCGACAGGGGGATCGCCGGAGGGATCCAGGGGGTGACCGCCCCGCTCCTATCGAGCCAGTGATGGGGCAGGATGTGCGAAGGCTCGCCGGACTTGTTCGATAAAACCCGTCCGGCAGTGGTCGATTCAGGCCGAGAGCAGACGAGACCAGAAGGGACTTCCAGGGTGTCAGCCCCGCACGTGAGCACTGAGAGCGCCTCACCCACCGAGCACGTCGTGGACGTCGTGCTGTCCGTCGTGGCCGAGGTGACGGGCGCCGGGCCGCACCGGCTGACGGACAATTTCTACGACTTCGGCGGCACGTCCCTGGACGCGATACGCATATGCCTGCGCGTCGGCCGCGAGCTCGACGTGGACGTGCCCCCGGAGACCCTGCTCGACAGCGAGGACCTCGCCGAGTTCGCCGCGGCCGTGGCAACCGCCCGGGACGCCCGGTGACCGGCTCCGCCGTGGCCCCCGGCGCGGCCGCTGCCGCCGTGACGGACACGATCAGCCCGTCGCCGACCCCGGACGCCGGACCCGCCCCGCTCCCGGAGGCCGATCCGTCCCCGATCCCCGAACCTGGGGTGCACCCGGTCCCGAAGACCGAACCCGCCCCGGTCCGCGACACCGGAACATCCCCCGTCCCAAAGACCGGATCCGCCCCGGTGCACGAGGCCACAACCTCGCCCGTCCCGGAGACCGAACCCGCCCCGGTTCGCGACACCAGAACATCCCCCGTCCCGAAGGCCGGAACCACCCTCGCCCACGAGGCCACAACGGCGCCCGTCCCGGTCCGCGGCTCTCGGTCGGCCGCCGTACACGAGTCCCGGCCGGTGCTGATCCATGAGGCCGTCGAGCGGCACGCCGCGCACCAGCCGCATGCCGTCGCCCTCGTTCACGGCACCCGGCGCGTCACCTACGCCGAGCTGAACGCGGCGGCCGAGGCGTGGGCGGCCGAGCTACGGGACCGGGGCGCCGGACCGGGCACGTTCGTCCCGGTCGTCCTGGCGCGTTCGGCGACGCTGGTGGCTGCCCTCCTGGGCGTACTGAAGACCGGTGCGGCGTACGCGGCCCTGGATCCTGCCTGGCCCGTCGAGCGGCTGCGCTCGTTGGCCGGCATGCTCGCACCCCGCGTGACGGTGGCGCCGGAGGGGTGGGACGCCTGGCGGGAGGGCTCGCTGTGTCCCCCCGCGGCGGACGGCATGCTTCCCCGGGACGCGGCGGAGGTGTCGCCCCGCTCACCCCTGGGAGAGGGGCGCCACCGGGTGCGCCCGCCGGTGGACGGAGCCAGCGCCGCCACGGTGTTCTTCACCTCCGGCACCACCGGCCGCCCCAAGGCGGTGGTGTCCGCCCACAGCGCCACGCTCAGCCTGTTCGGCGGCGACTTCGCACCGTTCGCCTCCGGGGGCCCGACGCCGCCGGTGATGCCCCAGGCGGCGCCGGTCTCCTGGGACGGCTTCACGCTGGAGACCTGGGGGCCGCTTATCAACGGCGGGACCAGTGTGGTCCTCGACGCCGCCTACCTGTTGCCCGGGTCGCTGCGCGGTCTGATCGCACGCGAAGGGGTGGACACGGTCTGGCTCACCGCGTCGCTGTTCCACCTGTTCGTCGACGAGGACCCCGGCTGCTTCGAGGGACTCCGCCACGTCCTGACGGGCGGGGAACGACTTTCCGTGCCACGCGTGCGTGCCTTCCTCGACCGCCACCCGTCCGTCGCGCTGACCAACGGTTACGGGCCCGTCGAAGCGTGCGTCTTCACCACCGCCCGCCGGGTAGGCCGCGCCGACTGTGACGTCCCGTCCGGGATCCCGGTGGGCGCATCGGTGCCGGGCCGTCGGGTGCACATCCGCAAGGACGGCCTGCCGGCCGCACCGGGCACCACGGGTGAGATCTGCGTCTCGGGTGACGGCATCGCCCTGGGCTATCTCGGCGACGCGGAGCTGACCACCCGGATGTTCCCGACCGTCACCGTCGACGGCGTGCCCACCCGGATCTACCGGACCGGGGACCTCGGGTTCCAGGACGCCGACGGGGTCGTGCACTTCGCCGGACGCGCCGACCGGCAGGTCAAGGTATGCGGTCACCGCGTCGAGCCGGAGGAGGTGGAGGCCCTGGTACGGACCGTGCCCGGCGTGGCGGAGTGCGCGGTCGTCCCCGTACCCGGCGCGAACGGGGGGTACGACCGCCTGGCGCTCTTCTACACGGACGCCGCCCCCTCCGTCACGCCCCTGCGGCCGTCGGAACTCCGCCGCGAGCTGGCCGCGCGGTTGCCCCGCCACCTGGTGCCGGGCCTGGTGCGCCGGCTGTCGGAGCCGCCGCTCACCGCCAACGGAAAGCTGGACCGTACCGCACTGTTGCGCACGCTCCGGCCGGGCGGCCACGGCACGGAGGCCGGCGCGTGAGCACGTACGAGGCCGACGGTGCCCGCGCCACCCATCCGATGTCGTACGAGCAGGAGTCGATCTGGCTCAACGACCAGTTCCAGGCCGGGGCGGGCCGCTATGTCGAGTCCTGGATCCACCACCTGCGCGGTGACATCGACGTCCCGGCCGTCCGGGCGGCGCTCACGGGCGTCGTCGCACGTCACGAACCGCTGCGCACCGCCCTGGTCATGGAGGACGGCCGGACGGTGCAGCGCGTGTTCCCGCCCGCGCCGGTTCCGCTCGCGGTCCGGGAGCCCGGCCCCGGCGCGATGGCCGAGGCGGTCCGGGAAGCCGTCTCCGGGCCCCTGCCCGCGGACCGGCCGCCGCTGGTGCGGGCGACGCTGCTGCGCGGCGGCGAACGGGACGCCGTGCTGGCGGTCGCGGTGCACCACGCGGTCGTCGACGGATGGTCGTTCCGCCTGCTCGACGAGGAGTTCAGCGAGCTGTACCGGGCCGCCGTCGAGAACCGCCGCCCGGAACTCCCGGTCCTGGCCATGCCGTTCGGTGCGTACGCACGCGCCCAGCGCGCACAGGCGGAAGAGGCCCTGGAGTACTGGCGCCGGACGCTGGACGGCGCACCCGCCGAGTCGACGTTTCCGCTGGACCGGCCCCGTCCGACGGTGCCGGACCACCGGGGTGAGCTGATCGAGTTCTCCATCGGCCCCGGCCTCGCCGACGCCGTACGCGCCGCCTGCCGCCATGTGCGTACGACACCGTTCGTGCTGTTCACCGCCGCCCTGACCGCTCTGGTGACGCGGCTCGGCGGACAGGACGACGTCGTGCTGGGCACCCCGGTCACGCGGCGGGACCGGCTGGAACTGGAACCGCTGATCGCCTGCCTGAGCGACGTCCTGCCGCTGCGTCAGCGCGTCCGGCCCGGGCAGACGTTCCGGGAGCTGGTCAGGCAGAGCACCGCGCTCGTGCGCGGGGCCATGGCGCACCGCCACGTCCCGCACAGCCGGCTGGTCGCGGAGCTGGCGGGTGAGCGGGTACCGGGCCGGTTCCCGCTGTTCCAGGTGGTGTTCACGGTGGACGACGCCGACGCGCCCGGGCTGCGGCTGCCGGGGGTGACCGCCGAGCGTCTCTACGCCCACAACGGCACCGCGAAGTTCGACGTGTTCATCGAATTCGTCCCGCGCGCGGGTGACGGCGGCTACCGGGTCCTGATGGAGTACGCGACCGGCGTCCTCGAACCGTCCACCGCGCGGCGCCTCTCCGAGCGCTTCCTGGCCCTCCTGTCCGACGCCACCCGGAACCCCGACGCGGCCGTGGACGACCTGGCCGTCATGCCGGAGGCGGAGCGGCGGCTGGTGACCGGGACGCTGCCATGGGGCCCGGAACGGGCGGAGTCCGCGCCGCTGCCGCACGCCCACGAGCTCGTCGCCCGCGCGGCGCGGTCGGCACCGGACGCGGCTGCCGTGGTGGACGCCGGGCGGACCCTCACGTACGCCGGGCTTTCGGCCGCCTCCCACTCCCTCGCACAGTGGCTGGTGTCCCAAGGGCTGGCCCGAGAGCGGATTGGGATCCGGATCGGGCGGTCCGTCGACGCCCTTGTCGCCGTTCTGGGTGTTCTTCGGGCGGGCGGCGCCTGTGTGCCGCTGGACCCGTCCCTGCCGGCGGAGCGCACGGCGTTCATCGTCCGTGACAGCGGCATGGCGGCCCTGCTGACCACCCGCACGACACCGGTCGCGCCGGACACCGACGTACCCGTCGTGTTCCTGGACGACGTCCTGGATCATGTCCTGGACGACACCGTGGAGGGCACGCCCGAGGGCCGGTCGGACGACACTCTGGCGGGCACGCCCGCGGGCCGGTCGGACGAGCCCCTTCCCGGAACGTCCCCGGAGGACGCGGCCTACGTCGTGTACACGTCCGGGTCGACCGGCCGGCCCAAGGGCGTGGCCCTCCCCCATCGGTCACTGGCGGCGCTGCTGGACTGGCAGTGCCGCGGCTCGGCCGCGGGCCCCGGCTCCCGCACGCTCCAGTTCGCACCGCTCGGCTTCGACGTGGCGTTCCAGGAGGTCTTCGCGACGTGGGCGTGCGGCGGGACACTCGTCCTGGCCGACGACGGGACGCGCGGTGATCCGCACCGCCTGCTCGACCTCATCGAGCGGCACTCGGTCGACCGTCTCTTCCTCCCCTACGTCGCCCTGCAGCAGCTCGCCGAGTACGCCATGGCCACCGGCCGCTCCGCCGCGAGCCTGCGCGAAGTGATCACGGCCGGGGAGCAGCTGTATGTCACGCCGGCGATCCGGGGGTTCTTCACCGTCGCCTGTCCCGGGGCGCGGCTGGAGAACCAGTACGGCCCCTCCGAGACCCATGTGGTCACGGCTCACGCGCTCACCGGCGCGCCAGCGACGTGGCCGGACCGTCCGCCGATCGGGCGGCCGGTGCCCGGGAGCAGGGTGTACGTCCTGGACGGCCGGCTCCGGCCGTGTCCGGTCGGCACGATCGGGGAGATCTGCGTCGCCGGTGACGCCGTGGCCCTCGGTTACCTCTCCGCCGAGGCTCCGCAAGGCCACCGTTTCGTGCCGGACCCGTTCGTTCCGGATCGTTCCGGTGGCCTCCTGTATCGCACGGGTGACCTGGGGTGTTTCCTGCCGGACGGGACGATCCGGTTCGTCGGCCGCAATGACGACCAGGTCAAGATCCGTGGCTACCGGGTGGAGCCGGGCGAGGTCGAGGCCGCCGTGAAGGCGGTGCCGGGCGTGACCGACGCCGTGGTGCACGTGGACGGGGCAGGGGCGGACGGGAAGCGGCTCGTGGCGTACTACACCGGGACGGCCCCGGTGGCTCCCGAACCGGAATGGGTACGCGGGGCGCTCCTGGAACGGCTTCCGCACTACCTGGTCCCGGCCTCCGTGATCCGCATCCCGGGCCTCCCCCTCACCGCGAGCGGCAAGACGGACCGGGCGGCGGTGCACCGGCTGTACGCGCCCCCGGCGCCCCCGGCACGCCCGGCGTCCCCGGCCCCACCGGCAGCCGCCCCCGCGGGACCGACCCCCGGGCCCGCCCCCGCAGGACCGACCCCCGGGCCCATACCCGCCGGACCGACCCCCGCCGGTTCGGCCGCCCCCGGGACCGCCCCTCCCGGGTCCCCCGCCGGACCCACCCCCCACGACCTCACCGACGCCCGCCTGCCGGAGGGTCTGGCCGTGGTCTGGGCGGACGTCCTGCGTACCGGCACCCCGCATCCGGACCAGTCGTTCTTCTCGCTCGGCGGCGACTCCTTGCTCGCCGTACGGCTGTCCGTCCGTCTCCGTACCGAGCTGGGCCTGGACATCCGGCCCGCGGACGTCGTCGCGGCACCCACTCTCCGTGCGCTGACCGCGCTCGTCGGCACGCGCGGGCGGGCGGTCCCCGCCATCGGCCGGGAGTCCCTGGCCCCGGACATCGCGCCCGCGCGGGAGCTGGTGCCCGTCGCCGACGACCCGCGCCACGTACTGCTGACCGGCGCCACCGGCTTCCTCGGCGCGTTCCTGCTGCGGGACCTGCTGGAGCGGACCGGTGCCGTCGTGCACTGCCTGGTACGGGCCGAAGAGCCGGCCTCCGCGGAGAAGCGGATCCGCGCCGCGCTGGAGCGGTACGGGCTGTGGGACGAGTCACGGGCGCACCGCGTCCGGGCGGTGCCCGGCGATCTGGCACTGCCCCGGCTGGGCCTGGGGCGCGAGCGGTTCGACGAGCTGGCCCGCACGGTCGACGTGGTGTTCCACGCGGGTGCCGAGGTGAACCTGGCGTACGGCTACGAACAGCTCAGGGCGGCCAACGTCGACGGGACGGCGGAGGTCCTGCGCCTGGCCGCCGCCCACCGAACGGTGCCCGTGCACCACGTGTCCACCGTCGGGGTCTTCCCCCCGGCCGGTCCGCCGACGGGCCGCGTCCTGCCGGACCACCCGCCGGCTGACGTCAGGCTGCTGCGCAACGGGTACGCCGAGTCGAAGTGGGTGGCCGAGACGCTCGTCGCCCAGGCCCGGGAGCGCGGCCTGCCGGTCTCGGTGTACCGCCCCACGAGGATCGCCGGGTCCAGCCGGACCGGGGTGTGCCAGACGTCCGACTTCCTCTGGCTGCTCGTGAAGGGCTGCGTCGAGGCGGGCCTCGCCCCGGGCGACTACGTCTCCGACTTCGACCTGGTGCCGGTGGACCACGTGAGCGGGGCGATCGTGGCGCTGGCCGCCGACCCGTCGGCCGCCGGGCGGACGTTCCACGTCTCCAGTGAGCGGCTCCGCCCGTTCACGGAGATCGTGGACCGCCTGCGGTCGCTGGGCCACCGGCTGGCCGAGGTGCCGCTGGAGGACTGGCACCGCCATGTGGAGCGGCAGCCCGACAACGCCGCGTTCCCGCTCCTCGGCCTGCTCCCGCGGACCGGCACGCCCGCCGCGCGACCGGGCGACTCGCCGCTGTTCGACTCCTCGGCCGCCCGGCACGCGCTGTGTGGTTCCGCAGTGGTGTCGCCGATGGTGGACGACACACTGTTCACCCGTTATGTCCGCTTCTTCTCGCGAGAAGGGTTCCTGCCGGTACCGACCCCGGGAAAGGAGCCGGACCCCTGTCGAGAAGACGTCGATCACGAGATATCTTGATGTCGAGCAATGTTGCAGACGTGGAGCGGAGCACCCGGTGACTGACTCGACCATCATCTACACACACACTGACGAGGCCCCGGCCCTGGCCACGCACTCGTTCCTGCCTGTGGTCCAGGCGTACGCCTCGACGGCCGGGGTCAGCGTGGAGACCCGGGACATCTCCCTGGCGGGGCGGATCATCGCCGGCTTCCCGGAGTACCTCCAGGAGGGCCAGCGCATCGACGACGCGCTCGCCGAGCTGGGTGAGCTCGCCAAGACGGCCGAGGCCAACATCATCAAGCTGCCGAACATCTCGGCGTCGATCCCGCAGCTGAAGGCCGCTGTCGCCGAGCTGCAGGAGCAGGGCTACGCGCTGCCGGACTACCCGGACGACCCGAAGACCGACGAGGAGCGGGACATCCGCGCCCGTTACGACAAGGTCAAGGGCAGCGCCGTGAACCCGGTCCTGCGTGAGGGCAACTCCGACCGGCGCGCCCCCGCGTCGGTCAAGAACTACGCCAAGACCCACCCGCACCGCATGGGCGCGTGGACCCCCGAGTCGAAGACGAACGTCGCGACCATGGGCGAGAACGACTTCCGCTCCACCGAGAAGTCCGTGGTGATCTCCGAGGCCGGCACGCTCCGTATCGAGCTGGCCGGCGACGACGGCTCCACGACCGTCCTGCGCGAGTCCGTACCCGTCCTCGCGGGCGAGGTCGTCGACGCCTCCGTGATGCGCGTCGCCGCGCTGCGCGAGTTCCTCTCGGCGCAGGTCGCCCGCGCCAAGGCCGAGGGCGTGCTGTTCTCCGTGCACCTCAAGGCGACGATGAT
This sequence comes from Streptomyces sp. NPDC041796, assembly GCF_055590785.1. Lineage (NCBI taxonomy): Bacteria > Bacillati > Actinomycetota > Actinomycetes > Kitasatosporales > Streptomycetaceae > Streptomyces > Streptomyces sp. NPDC041796. The sequence goes on along the minus strand of NZ_JBVJAH010000008.1, from coordinate 35,838 downwards.
GAAGGTCTCCGACCCGATCGTCTTCGGCCACGTCGTGCGTGCCTTCTTCCCGAAGACGTTCGCGAAGTACGGCGAGACGCTCGCCGCGGCCGGCCTGACGCCGAACGACGGTCTCGGTGGCATCTACAAGGGCCTTGAGGCCCTGCCCGAGGGTGCCGAGATCAAGGCCTCCTTCGACGCCGAGCTCGCCGAGGGGCCGGAGCTCGCCATGGTGGACTCGGACAAGGGCATCACCAACCTGCACGTCCCGTCCGACGTCATCGTCGACGCCTCCATGCCGGCCATGATCCGCACCTCCGGCCACATGTGGGGCCCGGACGGCCAGGAGGCCGACACGCTCGCCGTCCTGCCGGACAGCAGCTACTCCGGCGTCTACCAGGTCGTCATCGACGACTGCCGGGCCAATGGCGCGTACGACCCGTCGACGATGGGCTCGGTCCCCAACGTCGGTCTGATGGCGCAGAAGGCCGAGGAGTACGGCAGCCACGACAAGACCTTCGAGATCCCCGTCACGGGCACCGTCCGTCTCGTCGACGAGGCCGGCAACGTCGTCCTCGAGCAGGCCGTCTCGGCCGGTGACATCTTCCGCGCCTGCCAGACCAAGGACGCGCCGATCAAGGACTGGGTGAAGCTCGCCGTCACCCGCGCCCGCGCGACCGGCGACCCGGCGGTGTTCTGGCTGGACGAGACCCGCGCGCACGACGCCGTGCTCATCGAGAAGGTCAAGCGGTACCTGCCGGAGTACGACACCGAGGGCCTGGACATTCGCATCATGTCCCCGGTCGAGGCGACCAAGCTGTCGGTGGAGCGCATCCGCCGCGGCGAGAACACCATCTCGGTCACCGGCAACGTGCTGCGCGACTACCTGACCGACCTGTTCCCGATCCTCGAGCTGGGCACCAGCGCGAAGATGCTCTCGGTCGTCCCGCTGATGAACGGCGGCGGTCTGTTCGAGACGGGCGCCGGTGGCTCCGCGCCCAAGCACGTCCAGCAGCTGGTCAAGGAGAACTACCTGCGCTGGGACAGCCTGGGCGAGTTCCTCGCGCTCGCGGTCAGCTTCGAGCACCTCGCGCAGACCACGGGCAACGCCCGCGCCCAGGTCCTCGCCGACACCCTGGACCGCGCGACCGCGACGTTCCTCAACGAGGACAAGTCGCCGAGCCGTCGCCTGGGTGGCATCGACAACCGCGGCAGCCACTTCTACCTGGCGATGTACTGGGCCCAGGAGCTGGCGCGGCAGACCGACGACGCGGACCTCGCCAAGGCGTTCGGCCCGCTCGCGCAGACGCTCACCGACAATGAGCAGAAGATCGTCGACGAGCTGATCGCGGTCCAGGGCAAGCCGGCCGACATCGGTGGCTACTACCACCCGGACCCGGCCAAGGCCTCGGCGGTCATGCGCCCCTCGGCGACCCTCAACCAGGCGCTCTCCACCCTGGCCTGACGCCACGGCAGCCTGTTGCGGCAGTACGACGGGAACGCCCCGGCCGGAATCTCCGGCCGGGGCGTTCCCGTACGCCGTCATACGCTGTCGTACGCCGCTGTCCGCGGCCAGTCCGACCGTCGACCGTCGACCGTCGATCGTCGGGCAGAACCCGGTAGGGAGCGGATCCAGCAGGCCTACGCCGCTGAGCCGGTCACGCGGGTCGCAGGCGTCGATGCCCTGCGACCGCGCTGGTCACCGTCCGACCAGTGGCTGTGACCAGCACGTTCACAGCAGCCTCAGGCCCCCAGCTCCTCCAGGCGTTCGAGGTCGTCGGAGACCGACGCCCGCTCCTGGGCGGTGAGGTGTACCGCGGCGGCCCGGGTGAGCGCGGACCTGGCGGTCTCTTCGTCGCCGAGGCTCCTGGCGGCATCCGCACGCAGCACGAGGAGACGAAGCAACTGCACGGGCGTGGGCCGCTCGTCCTCGATGCGCAGCACCCGGTCGATGATCTTCGCGGCGCCCGCGGGGTCCTCCTTCGAGTCCGCGAGCAGGGATGCGTGATGGATGGCTCGGGAAAAGGTCTCCTTGGGCGCGGGCCGGTGATGCTGGTCCTGGCTCGTCCGCTGTCCGATGCGGAGGCAGTTGCCGCCCGGATCGGTCACGAGGAACTGCCGCACGCCGTGCGAGGTGTCCTTCAGCGGCCCGATGCGCGGCAGTCCGCGGGTCGGGATTCTGCCGTACGCCGCCTTGAGTCCGGCACGGAAGACCTCGTGCAGCCCATCGACGTCGTCGGTACGGATGAGGCACGTGCTGTAGGACTCGGCCGGCTCGTACTCCTTCATCCCGAAGAAGTGGAGCTGGATGCCGCCGCGCTGCACGACCGCGTACGGGTTGGGGCTCTTCTGCTGGAAGGTCACCTTGAACCCGAGGACGGTGTAAAAGTCGAGAACGGGCTGGATGGTCCGGCAGGGCAGGATCGGGATCGTCTTTTCTTCCACACCTGCAGTCTAGTCAAACTTGAGTAGTGGTGGATGGTTATTCCGGCATCGCTCGTGCTTCTCGGCGCTGTCCACCGGCCAGGAGCAGCGGGCGCACACCCCGCCCCCCGCTTGACCTTGACACAGTGACAGGGCCTTCACTGCTCGCTGAAGGAGGTGGTCTCGATGACGGTCACGAGGCAGGACACGGATGCGATACGAGCAGCGCTCAAGGGGTTGGAGGACGGCCGTTCGTCCGTGCGGCTGAGGGCCGCTCTGGCAGTCGGCACGGCGCCTGACGTGCGCTTCGTCGACAAGCTCGTGGAACGATGCGCGGTCGAGCCCGAGTTCTTCGTCCGCGACTTGCTGACATGGGCGCTCACCCGCCACCCGGTGTCCATGACGCTTCCCGAGCTCCTCCGTGAGGTCCGCTCGGAGCGTGCGCAGGCACGGAGCCAGGCGCTGCATACGCTGTCCAAGATCGCGGACCGCCGGGCGTGGCCGGCGATCACACGGAGGCTGTTGTCCGACCCGGACGACGAGGTGGCGCGGAGCGCTTGGCGGGCCGCGGTCGTGCTCGTACCGGAAGGCGAGGAGTCCGCGTTGGCCAGGGCCCTGGTCACACAGCTCGGGCGCGGGGGGCGGGAGACGCAGCTGAGTCTCAGCCGGGCGCTGGTGGCGCTCGGTGACGTTGCCCTGCCGGCTCTGCGTGCGGCGACGGCGGCCCCTGACCGGCGTGTGCGCGCGCACGCGCTCGCCACGGAGCGGCTTGCGCGCGACCCGGACGCCGGGTTCGACTTCGCGGTCGAGGAGGCGAAGCGCGTCGTGGCGCTCGGCAGGTTCGGCCCGGAGGAACGATAGGAAGTGTTGATCGGTGAGGTGGCGCGGCGGTCGGGCGTCAGTGCCCGCATGCTCAGGCATTACGAGTCGCTCGGCCTGGTGCGGCCTTCGGCCCGTACCGGCTCAGGCTATCGGGAGTACACCGGCGAGGACATCCAGCGGATCTTCCACATCGAGAGCCTGCGGTCGCTCGGGCTGTCGCTGCGTGAGATCCGACGAGCGTTCGACGACCCCGGCTTCACCCCCTCGGCGCTCGTCGACGACCTCGTCCGGCGGACGCGCGAACGCATCGCGGCCGAGACGGAGTTGCTCACACGGCTGCGACGGATCGATGCCGCCGACCCCTCCGGCTGGGAGGACGTCCTCCAGGTCGTCGCGCTGCTGCAGGCGCTGGAGTCGAAGAGCGCCAACGCACGCCAGCGTGCGGCCCTCTTCTCGGGCGACGAGGTTCCGGTGCCGGCGGAGGCGCTGGTCGAGGCGGCGCTGAGCGAGACGGAGCCGAATGTCGCCGGGGCCCTTCGATGGGCGCTGGCGCGGTCGGGTGACGGCGGATCGGCGTTGCTGGCGGAGGGGCTGGGCTCACCGGTGGCTGAAGTGCGGGAACGCGCTGCTCAGTCCCTCACCGAGATGCCGGGTGAGGAGGCCACCGCGCACCTGCGGGATGCCCTCGCGAACCCCGATGCCGTGGTCCGCGGGTATGCGGCTGTGGCACTCGCGACACGTGAGGTGGCCGATGCGGTCCCGACGCTCGTCGACATGATCGCGGAGGGAAGGAGGGACACCGACGCGGCGGATGCGCTGAGTGTGCTGGCGAGCGACACCGCGACGGCGGATCGGATCGCGACGAGGCTCGTCGACCGCCTCGCCCACGACACCACTGACGCGCCCGCACGCGGCCGGCTGACCCAGGCGCTGGCGGGCATCCCGGGGGCGCGGGCGACACGTGCCCTCATGGAGCTGTCGCAAGACGAGGACCGCGCCGTTGCGCTGACGGCGGCGCATCTTCTTCAGCTACGCGGCACACGGTGACGACGTCGCCAGACCCATCGGATCGCGCCGGTCGCGCCGCGCGCACCAGGGCCGGTCGGTCACGAAGCGTCGCTTCATGGATATACCTACCCAATCGGAACGAGTCGGTCGGGGCCCTCCGCCGTAGCTACTTCTGAGTCACCCGCACGGTCATGTAGCGTCCGGAACCGCTTGATCCGTTTCAGTGCTCCGGCCCAGCATGAGGACTCATGACCGACTCCTTCGACGCCCCGATCACCACGCTCCTGATATCCGGACGCGGTGATGCCATCCATGGCATGCTCCGGGGACCCGTCCCCATGGACGGTGGCGCGCCACGGCCCGCCGGTGAGAGACCCGCTCGAGCAGCACACGGAGGAGCGCTGGTCCGTTGAGATTCCGGATCAGACGCCCGAGCGGTGCGTCCGCGCCCTCCTTCCCGGCCGACCCGGTGCCCGCCCCGGTCGTGAGCGCCGCTGAACCGGCGGTCGCCGAGGCTCCTTTGTCGGCCCGCGAGACAGACCTCATACGCGCCTCCCTCCAGGTGGTCGAGCCGCTCGCCGCGGAGATGACGGTCTACTTCTACGCGATCCTCTTCACCCGCCACCCCGAGGTCCGTCCGCTGTTCCCGCCGGGGATGGACGCCCAGCGCGACCGCCTGCTGCGGGCACTGCTCCGTATCGTGGACCTGGTGGACGACCCCGAGAACCTGGTCCGATTCTGCGGACACCTCGGGCGCGATCACCGCAAGTTCGGCACACTCGCCGCCCACTTCCCGGCCGTGGGCGAGTGCCTCCTCGCCTCGCTGGCCCGCTACGCCGGCGCCGCGTGGACCGGGGACATCGCCGCCGCCTGGGCGAAGGCGTACGGCGCGGTCGCCGACCTCATGATCGCGGCCGCCGAGCAGGACGAGGCGGTACGGCCCGCCGTGTGGCCGGCCACGGTGGTGCGCCACGTTCCGCGGGCACCCGGCATCGCCGAGATCACCGTGCGCCCCCACGCGCCCTACGCCTTTGCCGCCGGTCAGTACGTCAGTGTCGAGACCCCCTGGTGGCCCAAGCAGTGGCGCTACTACTCCCCCGCCAACGCACCCCGTGAGGACGGCTCCCTCACCCTTCATGTGCGCGCCGTGGCCGGCGGCTCGGTCAGCGACGCGCTGGTGCGCCGCTGCGCGGTGGGCGACGTGCTGCGACTGGGGCCCGCGATGGGGGACATGGTGCTGGACGCCGCCGTCTCCAGCGACCTGCTCTGCGTGGCCGGCGGCACCGGCCTCGCTCCGATCCGCGCGCTCGTCGAGGAAGTCGCCCGTCGCGGCGGGCGCCACCAGGTGGACCTCTTCCTGGGCGCCCGCACCGGCGCCGAGTTGTACGGGGTCGACGACATGCTCCGCATGGCCCAGCGGCACCACTGGCTGACCATCAGGGGCGCAGTCTCCCACGAGGACATCCCCGGAATCCGGGGATCCCTCCCAGAGGTGCTGGCCGAGTACGGACCGTGGTACCAACACGACGTCTACCTCAGCGGCCCGGCCCCGATGGTCGTCGCCGCCAAGGAGACGCTCACCCTCAACGGCACCCCGTCCGACCGCATCCATCACGACCCGTTCGAGACTCCCGTCCTGTCCATGCCCTGAGCCACGCGCTTGCCCGTCCTGCCAGGAGAACGCCCGTGACCTTGTCCCCGCCTCCCTTCGGATCAGCAGGTGAACACCGGCTGCAGCAGCAGGTGGGCACCAGTGAGCGTGCCGCCCGGTTCTACGATCAGCAGGTGCGGTCCCACCTCACACGCGAGATGCGGGACTTCATCGGCCGCCAGACCATGGTGTTCCTGGCGACCGCCGACTCGGGCGGCGCATGTGACGCCAGTTTCCGCGCCGGGCCGCCCGGATTCGTCCACGTGCTGGACGACCGCACGCTCGTCTATCCCGAGTTCCGTGGGAACGGTGTACTCGCCAGTGCCGGCAACATGACGGAGAACCCCCATCTCGGCATGCTGTTCGTGGACTTCACCCACCACCACGTGGGTCTGCACGTCAACGGCGTGGCCCGGCTCCACGGCGACACCGACCTACGCCGCCTCCATCCCGCTCTCCCCACCGACGTCGCGCCGGGGCGCGGCCCCGAGATGTGGGTCCATGTGAGCGTGGAAGAGGCGTACATACACTGCTCCAAGTACATACCGCACCTGGTACCGGCTCCGCGCCCCACCACCCATGACGCCGCCCGCCCCAAGGACGCGCACTACTTCACCGGACCCGGTACGGCCGCACCCGCCGAGCCCTCCGCGAACCGGGAACAGCACGCAACGGTCCAGGCGACACACCGACGATGAGCCCTGCCCCTCGCCCGGCGGCCCCGCCGCCGAGCGAGCACCGGCACGACGCTCCGCACGCGGAGGTTTTCCGGCCCGGAGTCGATCGCTGCGACGCGTCAACGGGTGACAGGGACCGTCGGGTGACCTGGCAGGCGAGGGTGTCCACGAGCGTGCCGAACGCCAGACCCCTTGAGCCCTCACCGCGGCCGAGCCCCGGTGGGCGCTGTGCCATACCGACTTCCTGCTGGGGAGGAGACTCAGGCCTTCCACGACAAGGCTCAGGTGCTAGGCCGTGTATCGGCAGTGGATCTCATCAGGAGTCGAGCGGCAGCTCCAACAGTTCTGCCGGGGACTGGAAACCGGATCGTTGCCAGAGGGGGCTGCTCCGCTCTGAGGGCCAGACGATCAGAGTGTCGAAGCCGGAGCTGCGTGAGTGCTGTTTCAGCGCTTCCAGGAGGGCAGAGCCGGCTCCCTTGTTGCGTTGCGACGGCGCGACGTAGAAGTTCGTGACGTAGCCGACCGGGGTGCTGTCGGTGTACGGATCCGGCATCCTCTCCACCAGGCAGAGGAAGACGTGGCCGCAGATTTCGCCCCCGGTTTCCGCGACCCAGGCCAGCCACTGACCATCGCTGAGCCGGTCACGCATCCAGTGTTCGGCCTCTTCCAGGGCCCGGGCCGGTACTGGCGGCTCCCCTTCGTGATCCTCTTGCTTGAACGTCCAGCGCATTTCGGCCAGAGGCCGGGCATCGGTGGGTCGGGCCGGGCGCACGGTGAAGTCCGGGGTCATGAGGTGAGTTTCGCCTCCGTACCCAGGTGAGGTGAATCGATTTTCGTACTGGTCACAGCCATTCGTTGATGGCCGCGACGAGGACAGTGGCTCCGTAGCGATGACCACCGCTCGGTTTCTTTTGAGGCGGTTGATGCCGCACTCCACCGCATGGCGCTCGCGGTAGTCGACGTCGTCGGACTCCGGTGGGCGGCCACCGCAGGCACGGGGCTTCTCCCTGTGGCGGATTTGGTCAGCCTGTTCCGGGATTGCGCAGCGGATCCCGCGCTTGTGCAGGTAAGCGTGGTTCATGCGGGAGAAGTACGCGTTGTCGGCTCGAACCCGGTCGGGGCGGGTGCGGGGCCTGCCAAGCCGCAGACGGGAACCTGGATCTGCTTCAGCAAGGGTTCGAACTGTGGGGAGTCCCGACGCCGCCCGACTGTGATCACGATCGAGATCGGCATCTGGACCTGCTCGACGGCAAAGTGCAGCTGGTGGTCGGTCCGTCAGGCCGTCAGGCCGCCGCGCGAGCGTCCAAGCCCATGGTCGACCGGCTCGGTGTCGACACCGCCGGGCGGCTCGACCCGCGCAATCCACTTTTCCGCAGCCCGATGGCGTACTGGTGGGCCCGGCACACCGTGGAGTCGATGTCCGCTGTGGTGTCCTACCAGCGCAACATGCCTCGACACCCGCCGTATCCGAGTGACCTGTCCGATGCCCGTTGGGAACTGCTGGACCCACTAGGCCCTGTCCGGTGGATCTTGGCGGGGTCTACGACGCCTGGCGCGGGTACCGGACTTCCGCGAACGCCGGGCCGCCGCCGTGCCGGGGGCGGTCCTGCGCGTGGCAAACGGGCGGCGTCTCTACGACCAGAACGCGTCGTACGCCTTCTGGTCGGACCACAGCCCCCAGGCTTCGGTGATCCGGCCCTCCCGGATGTGGAAGATGATCGTCTCGTTCATGTCCAGCTCTTTGCCCTCGCGTGACGCCGTGACGTGCAGCAGGGCGACCGTGTGCTCGTCGTTGGCGAGCACATCGTGGAGCTGGGGGCGGTAGGTGCCGCCTGTCAGCTCGAATTCCCGTTGGAACAGGGCGAAGGCGGCGTCGCGCCCCTGGTAGTCGCCGGCCAGCGGACCGTGGCCGCCGAGATGCCACACCACATCCGGGTGGAACACCTCCGCGAGCGCCTCCATATCGCCAGCCGAAAACGCCTCCAAAGCCCGGTGAAACACCCCGATACTCGGGTGATCGGCCATGGCAGCCTCCTTTGATCTCCCTACCAACCTAGGTCGGATCCGGCTGGCGGGACTCAGGCACACCGGCTTCGCCGGCCCCGCCACCTGATCGGACCCTGGCCTCCAGAAGCTGACCGGTCGGTCATGTCTACTTCATGTCGGCGTCGTTGATGTGGACATGAGGCGGGGTGACGTGACGGATGCCGAGTGGGAGCGGCTGCGGCCGTTCCTGCCGGACGCCATCCTCTCGTCTGGCCCCTGGCCGTCCGGGTCACCGCCGCCGGCGTCTCCGACAACGCCGACGGTGAACGAACCGGATGCAGTGGACCTGATCCTCCTGGAAGATGCGGACGGCAGCCGCTGCATCGTCCGAGTGACCAGCCGCTACCATCCGGGAGTGATGACCGGCCACGACATCCGTCGACGCCCGGCTTGAACTCTTGCTGTTCCAACAGGCCTCGAGGCCCGGCAGCGCGACCTGGCCCGGCTCGCGCCGGGCCCGGACGGAGCATCGGTGACGACCGCGGACCGAGCCTCACCTTCCACATACACGAGGACCGCTCCTTGGCCGTTGACTGTTAATGACGCGACCGCCTCACCGCGGCGCTCTCGCTCCGGCCGCAGAGGACCTGGATCCCGGAGCGTCACCAGCGACTTGAGCACGGGCGCTCTTTCAGTCGATGACCGCCGTGGCTTCGATCTCGACCAAGTGCTCGGGTACGTCCAGCGCCGCGACGCCCAGCAGGGTGGCCGGGGGCGCAGGGGTGGGCCCCAGTTGCGTGACCGCCCGGGTGATCCCTTCCATGAGCAGGGGCATCTTGTCAGGGGTCCAGTCGACGACGTAGACAGTCAGTTTCGCCACGTTGTCGAAGGAGGCGCCGACTTCGGCGAGCGCGGTGCCGATGTTGAGGTAGCACTGTTCGGCCTGAGCGGCGAGGTCGCCCTCGCCGACCGTGACACCGTCGGCGTCCCAGGCGACCTGGCCTGCGATGAAGACCAGCTTGGAGCCGGTCGCGATCGACACCTGCTGGTAGGCATCGATCTTCGGCAGTCCGCCGGGGTTCACCAGGGTGATGGGCATGTTGCTTCCTCCTCGTCGACGATGCGCCGTGACGCGTTCGCTCTCTTGTGGTTACTTCAGAACCGTAAGAGAGTGTTCGCTGACGTGGAAGAACGCACTTTTCAGTGACTGAGGAACCTTATGGTGACCAAGCAGTTCACAGGCTCGCCCGACGAAGCAGACGTGAGGCGCGCCGACTCGCTGGCACGGGAGATTTTCTCGGACCTCGCCAACAAATGGGCCCTCCTGATCATCGAGGCCCTGGGGGAAGGCACCCTGCGTTTCGGTGAGCTGCGGGACGAGGTCGAGGGCATCAGCCACAAGATGCTCACCCAGAACCTGCGCATGCTGGAGCACAACGGCCTGATCGAGCGGACGGTGCACCCGGTGGTACCGCCGCGGGTCGAGTACACCCTCACGGAGCCGGGTCAGGCCCTGCGAGTGACGATCGACGGGTTGTGCGACTGGACCCACCGGTACCTGGGGCAAATCGAGGCCTCCCGCCACCGATTCAACGACTGACGGGTTGACCACTCGCCGGCCGCCCTCTCGGGAAACGACGCGTGCCTCGCGGACCCTTGCTGCGCAGCCGCTGCTGATCAGTGGTGGCTCCGCCGTTGCCCACTCTCCCGAACGGCGTCGCCGGCATCATGTCGTCATCGTCTTGGTCCCCTCCCGGGCTCGACGAAGACCAGCAGACTTTTGAGTTGCCGGTTCATGGCGCGGATCGTGCCCTGTGTGGTGCATCGTCAGTCCGCCCTCACCGGATGCGTGAGGTTCGCTCCGGTCGCCGGGTCGAAAACGTGGGCCTTGGCCATGTCGACCCGCAGCTCTACCGGTTCGCCCTCGCGGGCACGCGTGGCGGCGTCCAGTCGGGCCACGATGTGATGGGTGTCGGCGCCGGTGTCTCGCAGGCCGGAGTCCTTGGCGAGCTCCTCCAGTTCGGTGGTCGTCGCGGGCCCGCCCTCCGCGGTGAAGTAGACATACACATCGGAGCCCAGCGACTCCAGTACCTCCACGGTGGCGGTGAAGACCGGGCCCGTCCGGTCCAGGCCGTGTGACAGGGCCACGTCCTCGAACGCCTCCGGTCGCAGCCCCACGATGACCTCGCGGGGGGCGTTCCGCCGTTCCAGCGCCTGCCTCGTACGATCGTCGAGGGGCAGGTCGCCGAGGGACGAGCGCAGGGCACCGTCCGCCAGGGTGGCGTTCAGGAAGTTCATCGCCGGGGAGCCGATGAAGCCCGCGACGAAGATGTTGCGCGGCAAGTCGTACAGCTCGGCAGGCGTGCCGATCTGCTGGACCAGGCCCTGTCTCATGACCACGACCCGGTCGCCGAGCGTCATCGCCTCGGTCTGGTCGTGGGTGACGTACACGGTGGTCGTGCCGAGACGACGCTGCAGCCGGGAGATCTGAGTGCGCATCTGTACCCGGAGTTTGGCGTCCAGGTTGGACAGCGGCTCGTCCATCAGGAACGCCTTGGGATCACGGACGATCGCCCGCCCCATGGCCACCCGCTGGCGCTGACCGCCCGAGAGGTTGGCGGGCTTGCGGTCCAGGTGCTCGGTCAGGTCAAGGATCCGGGCGGCTTCCGTCACCTTGGCGTTGATCGTGTCCTTGTCCACCTTGGCCAGGCGCAGCGGGAAGCCCATGTTCTCCCGGACGTTCATGTGCGGGTACAGGGCATAGCTCTGGAACACCATGGCGACGTCGCGTTCCTTGGGAGCCAGGTCATTGACGACTCGGTCTCCGATGCGCAGGGTGCCCTCGGTGATGTCCTCAAGTCCGGCGATCATGTTCAGGGTGGTGGACTTGCCGCATCCCGACGGGCCGACCAGGATCACGAACTCGCCGTCCGCGATCTCGAGGTCCACGTCCTTCACGGCGAGGGCCCCGTCGGGAAAGCGCTTGGTGACTCCCTCAAGGATGATCTCGGCCATGGATGGTGCCTCCTTGCCTTCATGCCTTCCGGGTCCGGGTACCGCGGTCGGTGTCTCGAACCGGTGGCCTGTCTGCCGCGGCCGGCCCGTTCACCCCTTGACTGCCCCGGAGGTCAGTCCGGCGACGATCCGCCTCTGGAAGAACAGGACGAACACGATGATCGGAATGGTGATGACCACAGCAGCGGCGGCGATCGACCCTGTGGGCTGCTGGAACTGGGAGCTGCCGGTGAAGAACGCGATCGCGGCGGGCACGGTGCGCGCGGACTCGGTGGAAGTCAGCGAGATCGCGAACAGGAAGTCGTTCCAGCAGAAGATGAACACGAGAATGGCCGTGGTGAACACGCCCGGCGCGGCCAGCGGCACGATGACCATCCGGAAGGCCTGCGCGGGCGTCGCCCCGTCGACCTTGGCCGCCTTCTCCAGATCCCAGGGGATCTCCCGGAAGAACGCCGACAGAGTGTAGATCGCCAGGGGCAGGGAGAAGGTCATGTACGGGATGATCAGCCCGACCCAGGTGTCGAAGATCCCGATGATCCGCTCGATGTCGAACAGCGGTGACACCAGGGAGATCGGCGGGAACATGGCGATCAACAGCGACATACCGATGAGCACCCGCTTGCCGGGGAAGCGCAGCCTGGCCACCGCATAGGCGGCCATGGTGCCCAGCGCCACCGCGATCACCGTGGCGATCAGGGCGATACCGATCGAGTTGATCAGCGCACGGGTGAACTCGGCGGTCTCGAAGATGCCCTGGTAGTTCTCCCAGGTCCAGTCCGTGGGGATGTAGTTGCCGTCCGTCAGGGTGGCGGGGTCCTTGAACGACAGCGCGGCGATCCACCACACAGGGAACAGGGCGTACAGCACCACCACGACGTTCATGACACCCCATCGGGCGGCGTGCCTCTTTCCCACCGCGGCCATCAGCGCTTCACCTCCGCGCCGGGTGCGGCGGTGCCGAACAGCTTGACGAAGGTGAAGGCGATGATCCCGACACAGATGAAGATCAGGACCGAGATCGCCGACCCGATGCCCAGGTTCAGCGCGGTGAACAGGTTGTCGTACCCGAGGATCGACAGAGAGCCGGTCCCCTGGGCGCCCGCGGTCAGGACGTAGATGTTGTCGAAGATCCGGAACGCGTCCAGCGTGCGGAAGAGCAGTGCCACCAGGATGGCCGGTTTCATCAGCGGCACCATGATCTTGGTGAAGCGCTGCCAGGCGGTGGCACCGTCCACCATGGCCGCCTTGAGGGTCTCCTCGGGGACCAGCGCCAGGCCCGCGAGCAGCAGCAGGGCCATGAACGGAGTCGTCTTCCACACCTCGGCGAGGATGATCAGCCAGAGGGCGGGCCACTGCTCGGTCAGCGGGGCCTCCCCGCTGGGCAACAACTCGGCGAGGTATCCGAGCTCCGGGGTCCAGGCGTACTGCCAGGAGAAGGCGGCGACCACGGTGACGATCCCGTACGGAATGAGGACCGACGTACGGACGACGCCGCGCCAGAAGATCGTGCGGTGCATGACCAGGGCGAGCCCCATTCCGAGGACCAGTTCGATCGTCACGGACACGGCGGTGATGAACAGCGTGACCCAGAAGGCGTCCCACCAGAACGGGGAGGACAGCACCGCCCCGTAGTTGCTCAGGCCCACGAACTCCGCCTGTCCGGGAAAGCGCAGGTCGTACCGCTGGAGGGACAGATAAACGGCGTACCCGATGGGGTAGGCGGTCACGGCGATCATGACGACGACCGCGGGCGAGCAGAGCAGCCAGCCGAGCCGCCGCTCCTGCCTGGCACCCGCCGAGAGTGCCGCCCGGTCCGGCCCCGCCTGCTCCGTCGCCGCCTCGGGGGGCGGCGGGGTTCCGGCCGGTCGCGCCCGCGTGCTCATCTCGGGCCGTCCGAGGACGAGGCCCGCGCGTTGCGGCGCCGGCTGACGGAGTGGTGCGGGAGGAGGTGGTTCACGGGATCACACCCTCGGATCGCAGGGCATCGTCGATCTGTTCCCCGATGGTGTCGACGGAGCTCCCCGGTTTGATCCCGGACGGCGGAGACAGCGTGTGGGAGACCGCGATCGACACATTCTGGTAGGCCGGAGTGAGCGGGCGCACGCTCGCCGATTCCAGGGCGGCCAGCACCTCCCTGGAGAAGGGGTACTCCTTCATGAACGCGGGCTCGTCGTACAGGGCGCGGAGGGTGGGCGGCAGACCGCCCTCCAGCGCGGCGATGAGCTGGTTCTCCCGGTTGCGCAGGCACAGCGCCGCCTCGAAGGCCAGATCGGGGTGGCGCGAGTAGGCGCTCACAGCCAGGTCGATGCCGCCGATGGTGGGCCGTGCGGGGCGGTTCGCGTCGACCCGAGGGTATGGCGCCCAGCGGAAGTTCTTGAACAACTCGGCGTTGTTCGCCTTCATCGAGGGATAGACGAACGGGTAGTTGAGCTCGAACGCCGCAACCCCCGACTCCATGGCGAGGCGGTTCTGGTCCTCCATCTGGTTGGGCAGGGAGGGGTCCGCGGCCGGGGACTTCGCCAGATCACGCATGATCGCAGCGGCCCGAACGGCAGGGGGACCGAGGGAAGGCTCGGTCGCGCTCGCGTTGAGGATGGAGCCGCCCGCACTGCTGATCAGCGTGTTGAACCAGACGGTCAGGCCCTCGTACTGGGCACCCTGGATCTCCACGAAGTGCGGTTTGCCCTGCCGGGCGAGGGCGTCGGCCATGTCCAGCATCTCGGCCCAGGTCCTGGGTGGGGTGGGCACCAGGTCCTTGCGGTACCACAGGAGCTGGGTGTTGGTGTTGTACGGGACGGCGTACAGCTTGCCCTTCCAGGTCGAGGTCTGCAGCGGTACGCGCAGGGTGCCCTCGACGGCCTGTCGCTTCGCCGTCCCCGTCCACTCCCGGATCCAGCGTGCCTCTGCGAACTCCGCCGCCCAGGTGACGTCCAGGCCCAGGATGTCGAGCGAGTCGTCCTCGGCGGCGAGCCTGCGGACAAGCTGCTGGCGCTGCCCGTCCGCGGCACGCGGGAGCTTGTTGTAGCTGATCCTGTAGCGGCCGCCCGACGCCTGGCTGCACCGGTCGGCCGCCTTCTGGAGCGCACCGGAGTCGTCGGGGAAGTTGTACCAGTTGAGGGTGGGCCTACCGGAGCCCTCGTCACTGCCACAAGCGGCGAGCAGCGACGCCAGCAACGGCAGTACGGCGAACGCCCGCAGCCATCGCGCCCTTCCGGGACGTCCTTTCCGATCCGGAACCGGCCGGCAGCCGCACCTCGCGTGCACGCGCTCCACACCTCGCTTCCGGACGGTGGCACGGGACTCGGACCTCGCAGCGTTTCCCTCCCGGCGAACACTAAAGACCGCATAAAGCAACATCAAGCACATATCGCATCGAATCGCTCACCGGCCCGCAAGGACGGACTCGGCGAACCTGCGGGCACGGAAGGGGGACGGCTACCTTCGGCTGTTGCCTGCGCTGGGCGCGGTCGGCCAGGGCGTCGGCGCCGCAGGCGGTGGCGAGGGTGGGGCCGGCCGCGCGGTGAGTTGGGCCGGGGAGCAGAACGTTTGACCATCGCCCCGGTAACGCACCTTGACCGAGTCGAGGTGCGTTACATGACCCCGCCCCATGGCGCTCGGTCCCCATCTGGTCCCCGAGAACGGCAAAGAGGCCATTTCCGATCAAACGGAAATGACCTCCGACCTGCTACTCCGCAAGTCGGGACGACAGGATTTGAACCTGCGACCCCTTGACCCCCAGTCAAGTGCGCTACCAAGCTGCGCCACGTCCCGATGCGCGTGTCCCTCGGCTTTCGCCGACGGTGGGCGCGCAAGAGAAGATTACCTCACTCCGGGGCGGGGTCGGTGTCACGGGTCAGGTGGGCGTGGTCGGCGAGGGCGCGGGCGGCCAGGGTGTCGGCGCCGCAGGCGGTGGCGAGGGTGGCCGCGCGGGTGAGTTCGGCCGGGGAGCGGAGGGCCAGGGCGTATTCGTGGCGGGCCAGTGCGTGTTCGTACGCGGACGGGGACGCCTCCAGGTGGTGGACCGCCTGGGCGAGGAGCTGGACGGCTTCGTCGGGGCGGGCGAACAGGGCGGCGCAGCGGAGCGCTTCGCCGATGGCGGTGTCGGTGCCGAACCGTTCGGCCTGGACGCGGGCGCGGGTGGCGAGTCGGGCGGCGCGGCCGGGGTCGTCGGTGGCCAGCGCGCGGGCGAGGGCGCAGGCCCAGGGCGCCCAGAGGCCGTTGTGCCGGTCGCGGGCCTCGAAGGCGCGCCCGGCGGCCTCCAGTTCGGTGACGGCTTCCTTCGTACGGCCTTCGGCGAGGAGCAGGCGGCCGTGGACGCAGGGGCCGTCCGGCATGATCATGGCGTTGGGCCAGGGCGGGCCGAAGCGGTGGCGGGTGGCGACGTCGCGTGCTTCGGTGACCCGGCCGCGGGCGAGCAGGGTGTCGATGAGCAGGCAGGCGGCGTCCCACTGGACGGGCAGTCCGCTGCCGACCCGGTCGGCGAGGCGGAGGCCCTCGCGGAGGAAGCTCTCGGCCAGGGCGAGGGCGCCGCGACGGCGGTGGGCGAGGCCGAGGAGGGTGTGCGCGAAGGCGAGGTGGGCGCCGCTCCAGCCGGAGATCTCGTAGGCGCGTACGGCCTCCTCGAACAGGGTCAGGGCGAGGTCCGGCCGGTCGGTGAAGGCGTAGGTGACGCCGACGACGGCCGGTGTCTCGAACCCCCACTCGGTGTCGGTCCAGCCCAGGCCGCGCGCCGGGCGGCCGTCGACGAGGGCGCGGTCGCACAGGTCCAGGATGTGGTCGGCGTCCTCGCCGCGCAGCATGGCGTCGAAGGCGCGCAGGGAGAGCAGGGCGCGCTCGGCGTTGTCGGCGCCGGGGAGGTGGTCGGCGAGGTCGGCGAGCCGGCGGGAGCGGCCGGGCCCGTCGTCCTCGGTGGCCCGGAACGCCTCGTACATGAAGTGGGCCGCCTGGAGCCGCATGCGGGCGGTGCCGGCCGGGGTGCGGGCGGCTTCGGTGGCGACGGAGTGGGCGGCCTCGCGGAGCTGGTCGTTGTGCGCGAGGGCCTGGGCGAGGCGGCAGGTGGCGTCGGTGCGCAGGTCGCCGTCGAGGCCCGGCAGGGCGAGGGCGGAGCGGAGGTGGCGCACGGTGGCCGAGGGCGAGGTGAGGAGGGCGGCGCAGCCGAGTTCGTAGAGGACCTGGGCGTACGCGTGGGGCGGCGGGGGTTCCTGGAGGGCGCGTTCCAGGCAGCGGCGGGCGGCTTCGGGGGCGCCGACGGCGAGGTGTTCGCGGGCGGCTTCGCGCAGTTGGGTGACGACGTCCTCGTCGTCGTCCGGGTGGATCTCCAGCAGGTGCCGGGAGGCGGCGGCGGCGCCGAGCCCCGCGCGGGCGACGGCCCAGGCGGCGCGGCCGTGCATGGCGGTGCGGGTGGCGGGGGGAATGGAGCGGTATATGGCGGTGGCGATGAGCGGGTGGGCGAACTCGAGCGGGTCGGAGCCGGTGACGATACGGGCCTCCCGGAGCCGGTCGGCGCAGCCGGCCGCCTCGGCGGGGGTCATGCCGGCCAGGGAGGCGGCGAGACCCCGCGGGATGTCGGTGCCGAGGACGGCTGCGGCCCAGGCGAGCCGGGTGGGGCCGGTGCCGAGCCGTTCCAGCCGGTCGACCAGTCCGCTGCCGCGGGCCGAGGCGCCGAGGTCGCGCAGGCGGCCGACGGACCGCTCGACGGGGTCGAGCACCCGGTCCTGGACCTTGGCGAGGAGTTCGACCGTTTCGTAGGGGTTGCCGCCGGTCACGGCCCACACCTCGCGGCAGAACGGGTCGTCCGCCCGGTCGCCGAGGGTGGCCCGGGTCAGCTCGGCGGTGGCGCCGGGGCTGAAGGGGTGCAGGGTGACGCGCAGCCGGGCGGCGTCACGGAGACGGTCGAGCAGGGCGCCGGAAGCGGGCGGCAGGTCGGCGCGGTGGGCGAGGACGACGAGCAGGGGCAGGCTGGGGAGGCTCACCGCGAGAGAGGCGAGCCAGGTCAGCGATTCGCTGTCCGCCCAGTGCGCGTCGTCGACGAGCAGGACGAGGGGCCGGGCGCGGTGGCGCTCGGCGAGCCGGGCGACGAACCAGTCGAGGCCGTCCCGTACGCCCTGGGGGTCGGCGGCCGGCGCGCTGGGGGCGGCGACGCCGAGGGCGGGGGCGGCGATGTCGTACCAGTCGCCGAAGAGGCGTGTCACCTGGCCGTCGCCGAGGCCGGCGAGCGCCGGGCGCAGTAGCTGCCGTACGACGTGGAAGGGCACGGAGGTGAGGGTTTCGCCGCCGCGCGCGCCGCGGACGGTGCACCGGTGCTCGGCGAGCCGGCGGACCGCGGCGAGCAGGGCGGTCTTGCCGATCCCGGCCTCCCCCCGGTAGATCAGCAGGCCGCCCGAGGCGGCGGGGGCGCAGAGCGCCTCCACGGCGCGCGTGGCGGCGGCGAGCTCGGGCTCGCGCTCCAACAGCGGTACGGCAAGCCGGTGTTCCGGCCGGGACGGCAGCATCGCCTTCCCTCCCCCACGAGTACCCGACGAGTCCCCACACATCGTGGCAAGCCGAGCGTAGCCCCGTGCCCCGGCCGGCGGACATGGTTGGGACGGTACCCGCCGGACGGGTGACAATTGAGGCGTGAACAGGACGCGAAGGGACCGGGACGAAGAGGGGCGCGCGCGCAACGCGCGTCCCCGGGACGGGCTGGGGCGGCCCCTGCCGTACGGCGAGGCGGGGGTGGAGCGACAGCCCGAGGGGGTGGTGCGTACGCCTGGGGAGACGGTGCGGGAGGCGCAGCGGCTGCTGGACGCCGGGATGCCGTTCCACGCCCACGAGGTCTTGGAGGACGCCTGGAAGTCGGGTCCGCAGGAGGAGCGGGAGCTGTGGCGGGGGCTGGCGCAGCTGGCGGTCGGTCTGACCCACGCGGCCCGCGGCAACACGGCCGGCGGGGCGCGGCTGCTGCTGCGGGGCGCGGACCGGATCGAGGCGTTCACGCATCGTCCGTACGGGATCGATGTGGGGGGTCTGGTGGGGTGGGCGCGGACCCTGGCGGGGCGGCTGGACCGGGCGGTGGGGGTCGTGGACGCGGCGGCGGAGGCACCGAGGCTCCGGGGGTGACCGGTGGGCGGCCGCGCATGAGGGTGCTCATGGCCGTGCGCGGTGTGTCCAGGTGAGATAGAGGGCCTCGGGCGAGCGGTGGATGAGGGTGGGCCGCATCATGACGGGCCGGCCCGGGGTGAGCCGCAGGCCGGGCAGTCGGCGCGTGAACAGCTCGATGGTGGAACGTAGTTGGACGCGGGCGAGCTGGGAGCCGGGGCAGCCGTGCACGCCGTGCCCGAAGGCGACGTGACGGGTGTGCGGGTGGGTGAGGGACCGGGTGACGTCGAACGTGTCGGGGCGCTCGTGGCGCGTCTCGTCACGGTTGGCGGAGCCGTACGCGACGAACAGCGCGGCTCCGGAGGGCAGTCGGGTGCCGGCGAGGGTGACGGGGCGGGTGGTGGTGCGGCGGAAGCCCTGGACGGGGGTGTCGTAGCGGGCGGCTTCCTCGACGGCGGCGGGTATCAGCTCCGGCCTCGCCCGGACGAGGTCCCACTGGTCGGGGTGGCCGAGCAGGTGGAGCAGGGTGGTGCCGATGAGCGCGGTGGTGGTCAGGTGTCCCGCGATGAGGAAGTTCTGGAGGGTGGAGACCAGTTCATGGCGCTGGTCGAGGGTGAGTTCACCGGTGCCGGGGGCGAGCGCGGAGACGAGTGAGGAGCACAGGTCGTCGCGGGGGCGGGCACGCCGGTCGCGGACGTAGCCGTCGAGGAGGTGCTGGAGAGCGACGACGTCCTCGGCGGCGGCGACCTGTTCGTCCTCGCTCAGGGGCCGGAACAGCAGCTCCTCGGCGCGGTGTCCGCCGCGCACGGCGGCAGGGACGTCGGCGGGGTCGAGGCCGAGCAGCCGCCCGACGACCGCGCCGGGGAGCCTTTTCGCGTACGAGGCCATCAGCTCGGTGCGGCCGTCGGCGGCGAAGCCGTCGACCAGCTCTTCGGCGACCTGGGCCGCGTACGGGAGCAGTGCGGCGATCCGGGTGGCGGACAGGCCTCTGCTGAGGGGGGCGCGGTGGCGCCGGTGGGCGGCGCCGTCGGTGGTGACGACGGTGGGGCGGTTGCCGAGGCCCCGGGCGAGAACGGCGAGCGCGGCGGGTGCGGGGGTGATGTCGGGGCGCAGCGACTGGGAGGAGGAGAAGTCCTCGGGCCGCAGCAGCACCTCGCGGACGTCCGCGTCCCGGGCCACGAGCCAGGCGTCCAGTTCCAGTACGTGGGTGAGTCCCGCGGTGCGCCGGGCCCGTGCGTACAGCGGGTACGGGTCCCGCTGGAGGGCGTCGAGGGCCTCGTGGGAGCGGTCGGGCGGGGCCTGGCCGTCGGGCGGGGCCAGGCGGTCGGGTGGGGCCAGGCGGTCGGGTGGGGCATGGGGGTCCGGTGGGGCCAGGCGGTCGGGCGGGGCCTGGCCGTCGGGCGGGACATGGGGGTCGGTCGGGGCATGGGGGTCCGGATGGGCCAGGCGGTCGGGTGGGGCGAGAGCGTCGGGTAAGGCCGGATTGTCGGGCGGGTTCGCCGGGGTCATGCGACGCCTCCAGGAAGGGTGCGGCCACGGTGCGGTCCGGCCATGGTGCCCGGAGGCCCGGGGCTCCGGAAAGACGGCGGGCGGCCGTCAGGCCTCGGAGGCGGCGAGGCCGAGGGCCGGGAGGATCACCGCTTCGACGTACGCCGGGAGCGCGTCCTCCTCGCCGAACCGGTCCTCGAAGAGCCGCTCGATCCGCAGGACGCCGAGAAAGCCGGGGGCTACGAAGGCGATGGCCGGGTTGTCGGCGGCGATCTCGCCCCGTTCGACACCGCGCCGCAGCATCGCGTCGAGCGCGGCGACCTCGGGATTGATGACTGTTTCGCGCAGTGCCCGGCGAAGGTCGGGGTGCTGGAGGTAGGCCTGGCCGACGGCTTCCATGAGTTCGGTGTCCCGGCCGCGGCGCCCCGCGGCGGCGACCGCGGCCGCGCGGAGGTCGCCCGCCACCGAGCCCGTGTCGATTCCGGTGAACAGGCTGCACCGGCTCTTGTCGAGCGCGGCCGTGACCAACTGGGACTTGGTCCTCCACTGGCGGTAGAGGGTGGCCTTGCCGCACTTGGTCCGGGCGGCCACGCCCTCCATGGTCACGGCGTCGTAGCCACCCTCCCGCAGCAGGTCGAGGACCGCCTCGTACAGCTCGAGCTCGCGCTCCGGGGTGATCTTGCTACGGCGCGCGGCGGCGGTGGCGGTGGCGGCCTGCGTGGACATCGTTTCTCCCGGCACTCGGGGGCCTGGCTGCACGTACGAGAGTAGGCGGCGCTCAATCGAGACGCAAACGTATCGAGACGTTTGCGTCTCGATGAAATCGGATCTACGCTTCCTCCGTTTTGTTTCTGATGTGAACCTTCAAAGGGGCCGAGCATGGCTGCCGGGATACCACCGGAGACGACCGCCGCCCCGCGGCCGCCCCTGGTACGCGAACTGCTGCTGGTGGCGGCGCTGTTCCTCGCCTACAAGTGCGGTCGGCTGGTCGCGAACGGCCACGAGGCCCGCGCGTTCGGCAACGCGGACCGCGTCTGGGACCTGGAGCGGGCCGTTCACCTGCCGGGCGAGGGCTGGGTGCAGGAGCTGATCCTGGGCGGCGGGACGGCCGTGCACGCCGCCAACGCCTACTACGCCTGGGTCCACTTCCCGGCCACGGTCGCCTTCCTGGCCTGGCTGTACTGGCGCCGCCCGGCTCACTACGTCTGGGCGCGCCGCGTCCTGGCGCTGCTGACCGCCGCCGCGCTGGCACTGCACCTGCTCGTGCCGCTCGCGCCGCCGCGCATGCTGGCCGAGGCGGGACTCGTGGACACCGCGCGGGTCTACGGCCCCTCCGTGTACGGCGCGACACCCGCGACGGACTCGCTGGCCAACCAGTTCGCGGCGATGCCGTCACTGCACTTCGGCTGGGCGCTGATGGTCGCCATCGGGCTGATGACCGCCACCCGGAGCCGCTGGCGGGCACTGTGGCTGCTGCACCCGCTGATCACCCTGCTGGTGGTGGTCGGCACGGCCAACCACTACTGGCTGGACGCGCTGGTGGCCACGGTGCTGCTGGGCGCCACTCTCGCGCTCGTACGGGCGCCGGGGGCCGCGTGGCGGGTGCCGGTCCTCGGAGCCGGGGTGGGCTTGCGGTGAGGGCCACGCTGTTCGCCGTGCTGCTGTCGCTGGCCTCGGCGGCCGGCTACGCCCTGGCGGCGGTCGGCCAGGCGCGGCTGGCCACGGGTTCCGGGGGCACCAGGGCGCTGCTGTCCCGGCCGCTGTGGTGGTGGGCCGTCGGGCTGAACGCGGCGGGCGCGCTCACCCATGTCGCCGCCCTCCACTACGGGCCGCTCACCCTGGTCCAGCCGCTCGGCGCCCTCACGCTGGTCGCCGCGCTGCCGGTCGGGGCGTACTACGAGCGGCGGCGGGTGACCCGGGTGGAGTGGCGCGGCGCACTGTGGACGCTGGGCGGGCTGCTCGGCCTCGTGGCGGTGGTGGGACCGGCCGCACCGGGCGACGCGCTGTCGCTGCCGGAGGCGCTGGCGGTGGCCGCGGTGACGGCGGCGGGCATCGCCGCACTGGTACGGCGCGGGGGCCGCGCCCTGGGGCTGGCGACGGCGGCGGGGATGTCGTCGGGCGTGGCGTCGGCGCTGACGCAGACGGTCACCGCGTCGCTGGCGCGGGACCTGCCCGGCGGGCCGATGACCTGGTGGCAGACGGTGCTGCTGTCGGTGCTGGTGTCGGTGTTCGCCATGGGCGGGCTGCTGCTTTCGCAGGCGGCGTTCCGGGGCGGGCTGGCGGCGCCGCTCGCGGTGGTGAACCTGGCGAACCCGGCCGCGGCGGCCGTCATCGGTGTCGCGCTGCTCGGGGAGACGTTCCGGTCGGGCCCGGTGGGCTGGCTGGTCGCGGCGGCGTCGGGGGCGGTGGCGGCGCGCGGGGTGGTCCTGCTGACGGCCGGTCACCCGGTGCCCGTGCCCGCGCCCCGGGCCGCGGAGGCCGATCCCCGCGCGGTCACCCCTTGAGCAGGTCCACGAGCACGGCCGCGTGACTGCGGTCCGGATCCTTGGCGGCGGTCAGCAGCGTGAGCGGCCCCTTCCGGGCGAGCTCGCGCAGCCGGTCGAGCGCCTCGGCCGCTTCCGGATCGGCGAGCTCGGCCTCGTAACGCCGCCGGAACTCCTCGTACGCGTCGTCCTGCGCCGCGTGGTACCAGCGGCGCAGCTCGGTCGACGGGGTGAGGGACTTGGGCCATTCGTCGACGTGCGCGTCCGCCTTGGACAGGCCGCGCGGCCAGAGCCGGTCGACCAGGACCCGCACCCCGTCGTGGGGGTCGGCGGGGTCGTAGATGCGGCGGACCTTGGGGCGGCGGGCGGCTCGCGTCATGGTTCCAGGTTAAGACCGCGGGCCTGGAGACGCGGCTGATCACCCGGCCGTCGGGGTCCGGGCCGTATCGGTGGCCGAGTCCGCGTTCCGACGGCGGGCGGGGGCGGGGCGGGCCGCTCGGGCGAGGGTGCGGCGGGCCTTCATGAAGGGGCGGGGGCGGTCCACGGCGAGGACGGCCGTGGTGGTGCCGTCGCGCTCGTACAGGGCCAGGAAGCCGCCGCCGTCGGTGGTGCCTTCGGTGATACGGACGGTGTCGCCGTCCCGCCGTCGGCCGGCGAACTGGATGCGCGACCCGTACTGGTCGGACCAGAAGTAGGGCAGCGGCCGCGTGGTGGCCACGGTGCGGCCGGCGAGCAGGTTGCGTACGGCGACGGCGGGCTGTTCCGTGGCACTGGTCCAGTGCTCGGCGCGGACCCCGCCGACGCGGGCGACGTCGCCGACGGCGACGACCTGCGGCAGGGAGGTGACACAGCCGTCGTCGCAGAGGACGCCGTCACCGAGGGCCAGCGTGGACCCGGCGAGCCAGGCGGTGTGGGGTACGGCGCCGATGCCGACGACGACCACGTCGGCGGGGAGCACGCGGCCGTCGGTCAACTCGACGGCGGAGACCCGGCGGCCGCCGTGGAGGGTCGCGACGGACGCGCCGGTGAGGAGCCGTGTACCGCCCTTGGTGTGGAGGGCGGCGCACACCGCGGCCATGTCGGGGCCGAGTTGGGGGACGAGGGGAAGCCCGGCGGCTTCGACGACGGTGACGTCATGGCCGAGGGCGGCGCACGAGGAGGCCGTCTCGGCACCGATGAAGCCACCACCGATGACGACGACCCGGCGCGGTCCGCCGCTCAGGTCGGTCCGCAGGGCGCGGGCGTCGTCGAGGGTGCGGAGGGTGTGGACGCCCGGAATTCCGGTGGCTACGGGCAGGCGGCGGGCAGAGGCGCCGGTCGCGATGACGACCCCGTCGGTGGGGACGGTACGGCCGCCGTCCAGGAGCAGGGTCCGGTCGCGCGGGTCGAGGCCCAGGGCCCGGGTGCCGAGCAGCCACTCGGCGGCCAGGTCGTCCTCCTCGTCGCGGTCGGTCAGGCGCAGCCGGTCCTCGCCGAGGGTGCCGGTGAGGAAGTCCTTCGACAGGGGCGGGCGGTCGTAGGGGCGGTGCGGCTCCTCGCCGACGATGACGAGGCGACCGTCGAACCCCTGGGCACGCAGGGCGCGGGCCGCGTACAGGCCGGCGAGCGAGGCGCCGACCACGGTCACGGTCCTCATGCCGCTGTGTCCTCCTGGGCCGCCGGCCGGACGTGGATGACACCGTCGGTGACGACGACCTCGTGGGTGCGGACCGGGCGGCGGGCGGGCAGGCAGGTCGGCTGTCCGGTGCGGAGGTCGAAGGAGGCGGCGTGCAGCGGGCATTCGACCAGACAGCCTTCCAGCCACCCCTCGGACAGGGAGGCGTCCTGGTGGCTGCACGTGTCGTCGATCGCGTACAACTCGCCGTCGGCGTTGAACACCGCGATGGGCGGGGTGGTGTCGACACGGATGGACTCACCCGTGGGGAGGTCTTCGAGGCGGCAGACGGGAATCACGGGCCCCCCTCTTGGTCCAGGATCCCAGGACCCTTGGGTAACATGACGTTTCAACATGATGTTTCGTATGGCGCATGAGGGCGCGCTGTGCGCAACAGAATCCGGTCGGGGTGCCTGCCGCGTCAAGGGCTTCCCGAAGATGCGGCCCGAACCGGCCGCAAGGTGGTGAGAGTTGAACTATGACCCGCAACCAGACAGCGGCTGACCAGATCGAGGCCACGCGGGACCGGGCGCCCAAGGGGGCGGCGGGCGCGATCCAGTCGGTGGACCGGGCGGTGAGCGTGCTGGAGATCCTCGCGCGGCACGGCGAGGCGGGCGTCACCGACATCGCCGACGAGCTCGACGTCCACAAGTCGACGGCCTTCCGGCTGCTCGGCGTGCTGGAGAACCGGGGTCTGGTCAGCCAGGCGCAGGACCGCGGCAAGTACTTCCTGGGGGCCGGTGTACTGCGCCTGGCGGGGGCGGCGGCAGTGCGGCTGGACATCTCCCAGGAGGGCGCACCGGTCTGCCGGGAGCTCGCCGACGAGCTGGGCGAGACGGTCAACATCGCGGTGCTGGACGACGACGCAGCCGTCAACATCATGCAGGCGCGCGGCCCCGCGTCCGTCACGGCGCAGAACTGGCTGGGCAGGCGCACTCCGCTGCACGCCACCTCCAGCGGCAAGGTCCTGCTCGCGCACCTGCCGGTCACCCTGCGGGAAGGGCTGCTGGCGCGGGCGCTGCCGAGGTTCACCGAGCACACGGTCACCAGCGCCGGGATGCTGCGCGGCGAGCTGGAGTCGGTGGTCGCGCAGGGGTTCGCCCTCGCGGCGGAGGAGCTGGAGCTGGGGCTGAACGCGGTCGCCGCGCCGGTGCGGGCCCACGACGGCAAGGTCATCGGCGCGCTGAGCGTGTCGGGGCCCGCGTACCGCCTGGAGCGCGACCGGCTGCCGGAGTGGGCGCGGCGTACGGTCACGGCCGCGGACGAGCTCTCGCGGCGGATGGGGTACGGCATCTGACGCCTTATCAGCGACGTCCGGGCGGTGCGGCGCAGGTGGCGGGCCGTCAGGTGCCGTTCGGGCGGCGCGGGTCGGCGGCGTACGCCGGCGGCGATCGGGCGCACGGATACGGGACACGGCGGTTCACCGGCCCGGTGGTCCGAAGCGGGGTCAGGGGGAACCTGGCCCCGCTTCGTCGTGCGGCACCCCTTGACGGCAACTTGTCAGGCTTCCCAGTATGTTCCCCGTCGCGCAACCCATAGCGCAGTGCGCAACAGCGGAGGAGTCTGTCGTGCTCCATGAGGTTCGTGCCGTCGTCGCTGTGAAGAAGGGTGCACGTGGCGATCGGCGCGGTCGGGCGGCCCGCACGGTGGGACACCGTCCACCCCGGCCGGGCGCCGGACGGCGAACTGCGCGACGGGCAGCGGCTGCTGGTGGCCGGGGTCACGACGCGGGTGCTGCACACCCCCGGTCACACCTGCGGCGGCTGTGTGGTCCACGTGCCGTTCCTGGACGCGGTGTTCACGGGCGACACCCTCTTCCACGGCGGCCCGGTGCGACCGGCCGCTCGTACCCCGACCGGCACACCCGCGTGTCCTCGGTACGACGGCGGTCGCTGCCCCTGCCGGGCGCCACCGTCGTGCACACCGGGCACGGCCGGGACACGACGATCGCCGCCGAGCGGTCCCACGTACCGGCCGACCTCTGAACCCCCGACTCTAGGAGGGGCATGTCCCGCACGTCCGCACGCAGCAATCCCCGTGTCGTGGTCATCGGCGCCGGGATCGTCGGCTGCTCCCTCGCCGACGAACTGACCGCCCGCGGCTGGACCGACGTCACCGTCCTCGAACAGGGCCCGCTGCCCGCCCCCGGCGGCTCCACCTCCCACGCGCCGGGCCTGGTGTTCCAGACCAACCCGTCCAAGACGCTCACCGAGTTCGCCGCCCGCACCGTCGAGAAGTTCAGCGCCCTGGAGGTGGACGGGCGGCCCTGCTTCGACCGGGTCGGCGGGCTGGAGCTGGCCACCACCGAGGAGCGCCTCGCCGAACTGCACCGCCGGGCCGGGTTCGCCGCCTCCTGGGGCGTGCGCGGAGAGGTGGTCCCGGCGTCCCGATGCAAGGAACTCTGGCCGCTCCTCGACGAGGGCAAGGTCCTCGGCGGCTTCCACACCCCCGACGACGGGCTGGCCCGAGCCGTCCCCGCCTGCCGGGCCCAGAGGGTCCGCGCCGAAGCGCGCGGCGCCCGCTTCCTGGAACGGCACACCGTCACCGGCATCGAGCGGGAGCACGGCCGGGTGACCGGTGTCATCACCGACCGGGGCACCTTCCCGGCCGACCACGTCGTCTCGGCCGCCGGTTTCTGGGGCCCGGTCATCGGCCGCATGGCCGGCGTGGACGTCCCGCTGCTCCCCCTCGCCCACCAGTACGCCGTGACCGGGCCGCTGCCGGAACTGGCGGGCGCGACCGCCGAGGCGTCCCGGCCCATCCTCCGCTTCCAGGACCGCGACCTGTACTTCCGCGAGCACACCGACCGGATCGGCATCGGCAGCTATGCCCACCGGCCGCTGCCCGTCGACCCGTTCACCGTCCCGGCGTACGACGAGGCACCCGTGATGCCGTCCTCGTACCCCTTCACGCCGGAGGACTTCGCGCCGAGCTGGAAGGACTGCGCCTGGCTGCTTCCCGCGCTCGCGAAGGCGGACCTGCGGGAAGGGTTCAACGGGGTCTTCTCGTTCACACCCGACGGGATGCCCGTGCTCGGCGAGTCCCGGACCCTGCGCGGCTTCTGGCTCGCCGAAGCGGTCTGGGTGACGCATTCGGCGGGGGTCGCGAAAGCGGTCGCGGAGTGGATGGTCGACGGCCGCGCGTCGATCGACCTGCACGAGTGCGACCTCTCCCGCTTCGAGGACGCCCAGCGCTCCCCGGCGTACGTCCGTGAACGCGCCTCACAGCAGTTCGTCGAGGTGTACGACGTCATCCACCCGCTCCAGCCCCTGGAGCGGCCGCGCCCGTTGCGGGTCAGCCCCTTCTACGCCCGGCAGTGCGAGCTGGGCGCCCACTTCCTGGAGGGCGGCGGCTGGGAACGGCCGCACTGGTACGAGGCGAACGCGCCGCTCGCCGAGGACCTGGACCTGCCGGAGCGGGACGCCTGGTCGGCCCGGCACTGGTCGCCCATCGCCGTGGCCGAGGCCAGGGCGACCCGCGAGAAGGTCGCGCTGTACGACATGACCCCGCTGCGCCGGCTGGAGGTCACGGGCCCCGGCGCTCTCGCCTTCCTCCAGCGCATGACGAGCAACAACCTCGCCAGGAAGCCGGGAGCGGTGACCTACACGCTCCTGCTGGACGAGCACGGCGGCATCCGCTCCGACCTCACGGTGGCCCGGCTCGCGGAGGACCGGTTCCAGATCGGCGCCAACAGCCGCGCCGACGAGGAATGGCTGCTGCGGCACGCCCCGGGCGGGGGCACCTCCCACTCGGACGACGCCGAGAGCGGGGGAGTCCACATCCGCGACATCACGTCCGGGACGTGCTGCGTCGGCGTGTGGGGGCCGCTCGCCCGCGCGCTCGTCCAGCCGCTGACCCGTGACGACTTCTCGCACGAGGGCTTCGGCTACTTCCGGGCCCGGCGGACCTGCCTCGGCGACGTACCGGTGACGGCCATGCGGCTGAGTTACGTGGGTGAGCTGGGCTGGGAGCTCTACACCAGCGCCGACCTGGGGCTGCGGCTCTGGGACACGCTGTGGGAGGCGGGCCGGGAGCACGGTGTGATCGCCGCCGGGCGGTCCGCGTTCAACAGCCTGCGCCTGGAGAAGGGTTACCGGTCGTGGGGTCACGACATGACCGACGAACACACCCCGTACGAGGCGGGTCTCGGCTTCGCCGTCCGCATGGACAAGGACTTCGTGGGCCGTGCCGCGCTGGAGGCGGCCGATGAGCCCCGTCGGAAGCTCACCGCGCTGCTGCTGGACGACCCCGCGGCCGTCGTGCTCGGCAAGGAGCCGGTGTACGTCGACGGCAGCCCCGGCGGCTACGTGACGAGCGCCGCGTACGGCCCCGCACTGGGCCGCTGCGTCGCGTACGCGTGGCTTCCGCCGCTGGCCACGGGCACCGCGGTGCAGGTGGAGTACTTCGGGCGGAAAGTACCGGCCACGGTCGCCGACGAGCCGTTGTTCGACCCGGGGATGAGCCGTATCCGCCGCTAGGAGGCCGGAACAGATGTCACCCACCTACGACGTGATCGTGGTCGGCCTCGGCGGTATGGGCAGCGCCGCCGCTCACCACCTCTCCGCGCGCGGCGCCCGTGTGCTGGGGCTGGACAGGTTCGGCCCGGTCCACAACAAGGGCTCCAGCCACGGAGGTTCGCGGATCACCCGCCAGTCGTACTTCGAGGACCCCGCCTACGTACCCCTGCTGCTGCGCGCCTACGAGCTGTACGAGCGGCTGGAGCGGGACACGGGCCGGGACATCGCCACCCTGTGCGGCGGGCTGATGCTCGGCCGGCCCGGGTCCCGTACCGTCGCCGGTTCGCTGCTGTCGGCCGAGCGGTGGGGCCTGCCGCACGAGGTGCTGGACGCCGAGGAGATCCGGCGCCGCTTCCCGACCCTGACGCCCGCCGACGACGAGGTGGCGCTGTACGAGGAGCGGGCCGGACTGCTGCGGCCCGAGAACACGGTCGCGGCGCACCTCCAGCTCGCCACCCGGGCGGGCGCCGCCCTGCACTTCGAGGAACCGCTGCTGCGCTGGGAGACGTACCGCGACGGCGTACGCGTCCACACCGCCGAGAACAGCTACACGGCGGGCCAGCTGGTGATCTGCCCCGGGGCGTGGGCGCCGGAGCTCCTCACCGACCTGGGCGTGCCGTTCACCATCGAACGGCAGGTCATGTACTGGTTCCAGCCGGAGGGCGGCACCGGGCCGTTCGCCGCGGCACGCCACCCCGTCTACATCTGGGAGGACGCGGGCGGCGTCCAGATCTACGGATTCCCGGCGATCGACGGGCCGGAGCTGGGCGCGAAGGTGGCGTTCTTCCGCAAAGGCACCGTGTGCACCCCGCAGACCATCGAGCGGACCGTGCACGACCACGAGGTGGCGGCCATGGCGGAGCAGGTGGCCCACCTGCTGCCCGGCCTGCCCGGCCGGTTCCTGAAGGCCGCGACCTGCATGTACTCCAACACACCCGACGAGCACTTCGTGATCGCCCGCCACCCGAGGCACCCCGAGTCGGTCACCGTGGCCTGCGGGTTCTCCGGGCACGGCTTCAAGTTCGTGCCGGTCGTCGGCGAGATCGTCGCCGACCTGGCGCTGACCGGCGCCACCAGGCACCCGATCGAGCTGTTCGACCCCAGCCGCCTCACCGTCGCGCCCGCCTAGGAGCCCGCAGTGACGACCACACCCCCGCCCCCCAGCCTCATCGCCACGCTCCCCGGCCACTACTACACCGACCCGGACATCTTCCGGCGGGAACAGGAACGGCTCTTCGAGTCGATGTGGTTCTGCGCCGTGCGCGGCGCGGACCTCGAGCGGCCCGGCGCCTTCCGGACCGTCCAGGTCGGCCGCGAGAGCGTGATCGTCACCCGCGACCGGGCCGGCGGGCTGCGCGCGTTCCTCAACGTGTGCCGGCACCGGGGCGCCCGCCTCTGCCTGGAGGACTCCGGTCAGGTGCGGCGGAACCTCCAGTGCCCGTACCACGCCTGGACCTACGACCTGGACGGCCATCTGGTCGCCGCGCCGAACCTGACGAGGATGCCGGACGTCGACCGCGCCGCGTACGGCCTGATCGGGGTGCACCTGCGCGAGTGGCTCGGCTACGCCTGGGTGTGCCTGGCCGACGAGCCGCCGTCGTTCGAGGAGACGGTGGTGGGCGCGGCGGTGGAGCGCCTCGGGGACGCCTCCTCCATCGAGCGCTACCGCACCGGGGACCTCGCGCTCGGCCGCCGGATCACCTATGACGTGAGCGCGAACTGGAAGCTGATCGTAGAGAACTTCATGGAGTGCTATCACTGCGCGACGATCCACCCGGAACTGACCGATGTGCTGCCGGAGTTCGCCGAGGGTTACGCGGCGCAGTACTACGTGGGTCACGGCGCCGCGTTCGGGGACGGTGTCAAGGGGTTCACGGTCGACGGCAGCGAGGGTTTCCCCAGGCTGCCCGGGGTCACGGCCGAGCAGGACCGGCGCTACTACGCGATCACGGTGAAGCCGACGGTGTTCATCAACCTGGTGCCCGACCATGTGATCCTGCACCGGATGTTCCCGCTCGCCGAGGACCGCACGGTCGTCGAGTGCGACTGGCTGTACGCGCCCGAAGTCGTCGCCTCCGGCGCGGACGTGTCCGCGTCGGTGGAGCTGTTCCACCGGGTCAACGTCCAGGACTTCGACGCCTGCGAGCGCACCCAGCCGGCGATGGCCTCGCGCGCCTACCGGCACGGTGGCGTCCTCGTCCCGAGCGAGCACCACATCGGGATCTTCCACACCTGGCTGACCGCGCACCTGGGAGGCACCGCCCATGCCTGACCTCTTCATCGGCGGGTCGTGGAGGAGCTCCCGTGACGAGAGGACCCGCGAGATCCGCTGCCCGGCCGACGGCACCCTCGTGGGGGTGGTCGACGAGGCGGGCGGCAAGGACACGGCGGACGCCGTCGCGGCGGCCCGGCGTGCCTTCGACGAGGGCCCGTGGCCGCACACGCCGGACGCCGAGCGCGGCGACCTGCTGCTGCGGGTCGCGGACCTCCTCGTGCGGGACAGGGAGGCGCTGGCGCGGGCGGAGTCGCTGGACACGGGTAAACGGCTGCTGGAGAGCCGGTACGACGTCGACGACGTGGTGGCGTGCTTCCGCTACTTCGGGCGGCTGGCGGCGACGGAGACGGGCCGGGTCGTGGACACCGGTGCGGTGCCGGCCGACAGCCGGGTGGTGTACGAGCCGGCCGGGGTGTGCGCCCTGATCACGCCGTGGAACTATCCGCTGCTCCAGACGGCCTGGAAGGTGGCCCCGGCGCTGGCGGCCGGCAACACCTTCGTGCTCAAGCCCAGTGAACTGACGCCGCACACGGCGATCCACCTGATGCGGCTGCTGGCGGAGGCCGGGCTGCCGGACGGCGTGGCGAACCTGGTCCTCGGGGCCGGGCCGGAGGCGGGCGCCCCGCTCGCCGATCACCCGGATGTGGACCTGTTGTCGTTCACGGGCGGCCTGGCGACCGGGCGGCGGCTGATGGCGGCGGCGGCCGGGACGGTGAAGAAGGTCGCGCTGGAGCTGGGCGGCAAGAACCCGAACATCGTGTTCGCCGACGCCGATTTCGACGCGGCGGTGGACATGGCGCTGACGGCGGTGTTCCTGCACTCGGGTCAGGTGTGCTCGGCGGGGGCGCGGCTGCTGGTGGAGGACTCCCTGCACGACCGGTTCGTCGACGAGGTGGTACGCCGGGCCCGGGTGATCCGGCTGGGCGGGCCGTTCGACGAGCGGGCCCGGACGGGACCGCTGATCTCGGCCGCGCACCGGGCGAAGGTCGAAGCCTATGTGGCGGCCGGACTTGCCGAGGGCGCGGTGCTGCGCTGCGGCGGGGCGCGGCCCGAAGGCCCGGGGTTCGACGAGGGGTTCTTCTACCTGCCGACGGTGCTGGACGAGTGCCGCGCCGGGATGTCGGTGGTCCGGGAGGAGTCGTTCGGCCCGGTCCTGACGGTGGAACGTTTCCGCGACGGTGACGAGGACGAGGCCGTACGGCTCGCCAACGACACGGTCTACGGGCTCGCCGGCGCGGTGTGGACCTCGGACGAGGGCAGGGCGGCGCGGATGGCGGCCCGGCTGCGCCTGGGCACCGTGTGGATCAACGACTACCACCCCTATCTGCCGCAGGCCGAGTGGGGCGGGTTCAAGCAGTCCGGTACGGGGCGTGAGCTCGGTCCGGCGGGCCTTGCCGAGTACCGCGAGGCGAAGCACATCTGGCGCAACACCGCCCCAGGACCGCAGGGTTGGTTCGCCTGACTCGACGACCTCTCCCCCATCAGGAGTTGCTCATGACGTCCGCACCACCGAGACACGACAACGACGACGACGCCGAACTGGCCGAGTTCGGCTACCGGCCGGAGCTCAAGCGCACGCTCGGGAACTTCCACACCTTCGCCGCCGGGATCTCGTACATCTCCATCCTCACCGGCACCTTCCAGCTCTTCTACTTCGGTTACGCCAGTGGCGGTCCCGCCTACTGGTGGTCCTGGCCCATGGTGTTCGCCGGGCAGTTCATGGTCGCGCTGTGCTTCGCGGAGCTGGCTGCCCGCCACCCGGTGGCGGGCAGCATCTACAACTGGTCCAAGCGGCTCGGCAATCCGCACGTCGGGTGGCTGGCGGGCTGGATGATGCTGATCGCCTCGATCGTGTCGATCGCGGCGGTCGCCCTCGCCTACCAGCTCACGCTCCCGCAGATATCGTCGGCGTTCCAGTTCGTCGGGGACGGCACGGGGACGTACGACGTGGCGACCAACGCGGTGGTACTGGCGGCCGGTCTGATCCTGTTCACCACGCTGGTCAACGCCTTCGGGGTGAAGCTGATGGCCCGGATCAACACCGCCGGGGTCTTCATCGAGCTGATCGCCACGGTCGTGCTGATCGTGCTGCTCGCGGTCAATGTCGTACGCGGCCCGCAGGTCGTCACGGACACGGCGGGCA
The DNA here is from genome assembly GCF_055590785.1 of Streptomyces sp. NPDC041796. Lineage (NCBI taxonomy): Bacteria > Bacillati > Actinomycetota > Actinomycetes > Kitasatosporales > Streptomycetaceae > Streptomyces > Streptomyces sp. NPDC041796. Next base: position 2,642 of record NZ_JBVJAH010000008.1, on the reverse strand, counting down.
CCGGCTCCGGCCAGACGTTCGGCTACCTGGGCGCGTTCCTGATCGCGTCGCTGGCCTCGGCGTACGTCATGTACGGCTTCGACACGGCCGCCTCGCTGGGCGAGGAGTCGCTGGACCCGTCGCGCAACGCGCCACGCGCCATCATCCGGGCGATCGTCGCCTCGTTCGTCCTGGGCGGGCTCATCCTGCTGCTCGCGCTGATGAGCGTGTCGAGTCTGCGGGGCGAACGGCTGTCGACGGAGGGGCTGCAGTTCGTCGTCCTGGACGTGCTGGGGCCGACGGCGGGCAAGGCGATGCTGTGGTGCGTGCTGATCGCCGTCACGGTGTGCGCGCTGGCCGTCCACACGGCGGCGGTCCGGCTGGCGTTCGCGATGGCCCGGGACAACAACCTGCCGGCGTCGTCGCGGCTGGCGAAGGTGAGCCCGCGGTTCAGTACGCCGGTCCTGCCGACCGTGATCATCGGGGTGCTGGCGCTGGCGATCCTGGTGGTCAACATCCGTCAGCCGCAGATCTTCACCGTGGTCACCAGCATCGGCATCATCATGATCTACGTGGCCTATCTGCTGGTCACCGGGCCGATGCTGGTGGCGCGGCTGCGCGGGAGGTGGCAGCCCGCCGAGGGGCGGTTCTCGCTGGGCCGCTGGGGCCTGCCGGTGAACGTCCTCGCCGTGCTGTGGGGCGCCGTGATGACCCTGAACCTCATCTGGCCGCGCGCCGCGGTCTACAACGCCGCCGCGCCCTACCACTGGTACCTCCGCTGGGGCGCCGTCCTGTTCGTCGGAGCGATCGCCGTGGGCGGCTTCGCCTACTACTGGTTCGTGCAGCGGCACCGTACGGGCGTGCTGGCCGAACACGCCGCCGCGTCCGCCACCGGGCCCGTCGCGGTGGAGGAGGTCACCCCCTCATGAGCGAGGAGTTCGATTACGTCGTCGTGGGTGGCGGTACGGCCGGGAACGTCGTGGCCGCGCGGCTGAGCGAGGACCCGTCCGTCACGGTGTGCGTCCTGGAGGCGGGCCCGAGTGATGTCGGGGACGACCACATCCTGCGGCTGGAGCGCTGGATGGGCCTGCTGGAGTCGGGCTACGACTGGGACTACCCGGTCGAACCGCAGGAGCGCGGCAACAGCCACCTGCGGCACGCGCGCGCCAAGGTGCTGGGCGGCTGCTCGTCGCACAACTCGTGCATCGCCTTCTGGGCGCCGGCGGAGGACCTCGACGACTGGGCGGCGGCGGGCTGTACGGGCTGGGGCGCGGCCGATCTGTTCCCGCTGTACCGACGGCTGGAGAACAACGACGCGCCGGGCGACCACCACGGCCGGACCGGGCCGGTGAGGCTGCGCACCCTCAAGGGCGGCGACCCGTGCGGTGCGGCGCTGCTGGAGGCCTGTGCCCAGGCGGGCATCCCCACCACACCGTTCAACACGGGGACGACGGTGGTGCGGGGCGCGGGCTGGTTCCAGATCAACGCGGACGAGAACAACGTGCGCCAGTCGTCGTCGGTGGCGTACCTCCACCCGGTCATGGGCAAGCGGCCGAACCTGGAGATACGCACCGGGGTGCGGGCCAAGCGGCTGGTGTTCGACGGCCGCCGCTGCACCGGGGCCGAGTACGTGGACCCGGACCTGATCCACAGCCGGGTGGTACGCGCCCGGCGTGAGGTGGTCGTGTCGTGCGGCTCCATCGACACGCCGAAGCTGCTGATGCTGTCGGGCATCGGCCCGGCGGAGCACCTGCGCGAGGTGGGCGTGGACGTGCTCGTCGACTCCCGGGGGGTCGGCGAGAACCTCCAGGACCACCCCGAGGGGGTGATCATGTGGGAGGCGAGGCAGCCGATGACCACCACGTCGAGCCAGTGGTGGGAGGCGGGCGTCTTCTACGACACCGAGCCGGGCCTGGACCGGCCGGACCTGATGTTCCACTACGGATCGGTGCCGTTCGACATGAACACCGTCCGGCACGGCTACCCGACGTCCGAGAACGCCTTCTGCCTCACGCCCAATGTGACGCGAGCCAGGTCGCGCGGCACCGTGCGGCTGCGGACCCGTGACCACCGGGACAAGCCGAGGGTCGACCCGCGGTACTTCACCCACGAGCACGACGTGCGGGTGATGACGTACGGCCTGAAGCTGGCGCGCCGGATCGCCGCGCAGCCCGCCCTCGCGGGGTGGGCGGGTGCGGAACTGGCGCCGGGGCCCGGTGTCCGCGGCGACGACGAACTGCTGGAGTACATCCGCACGACGCACAACACCGTCTACCACCCGGCCTGCACCGTGCGGATGGGGGCCGACGGTGATCCGCTGGCGCCGCTGGACGCCCGGCTGCGGGTCAAGGGCGTCGAAGGGCTGCGGGTGGCGGACGGTTCGGTGATGCCGGACCTCGTCACCGTGAACCCGTGCATCACGACGATGGTGATCGGGGAGAAGTGCGCGGACCTGCTGGTGGAGGACCGCTGAGCCGGTTCCGGGAGGCGGGGGGGGGGGGGGGGGGGGGGGGGGGGGGGGGGGGGGGGGGGGGGGGGGGGGGGGGGGGGGGGGGGGGGGGGGGGGGGGGGGGGGGGCGGGGGAGGGGGGGGGGGGGGGGGGGGGGGGGGGGGGGGGGGGGGGGGGGCGCCCCCCCGGAGGTGTCCCCCCCTCACCCGTACCT
>NZ_JBVJAH010000007.1:403865-457010 GCF_055590785.1 Streptomyces sp. NPDC041796 | reverse complement strand
TTTTGTCTTGACATTGGAACCCCCCACCCCACCCCCCCCCCCCCCCCTCCCCCCCCCCCCCCCCCCCCCCCCCCCCCCCCCCCCCCCCCCCCCCCCCCCCCCCCCCCCCCCCCCCCCCCACGACAGCCACAGCCGCTTGTGCGGCGATTCACACAGTCGCCTGGCTCCGTCGCTCCATCGCCTGCTGGAACAGGCGGCCAGCGCGGTACGAGGAGCGGACCAGTGGGCCGGACATCACACCGGAGAAACCGATCTCGTCGGCCTCCTCCTTCAGCTCCACGAACTCCTGCGGCTTGACCCACCGCTCCACCGGGTGGTGGCGCACCGAGGGGCGCAGGTACTGGGTGATCGTGATGAGCTCGCAGCCCGCGTCGTGCAGGTGCTGGAGCGCCTCGCTGACCTCCTCGCGGGTCTCACCCATGCCGAGGATCAGGTTGGACTTGGTCACCAGGCCGGCTTCGCGGGCCTTGGTGATGACCTCCAGCGAACGCTCGTAGCGGAAGCCGGGGCGGATGCGCTTGAAGATGCGGGGCACGGTCTCGACGTTGTGCGCCAGCACCTCGGGGCGGGAGGAGAAGACCTCGGCGAGCTGCTCGGGCACCGCGTTGAAGTCGGGGATCAGCAGCTCGACCTTGGTGTGGCCGCCCTCGCGGTCGGCGGTCATCGCGTGGATCTGGCGCACGGTCTCCGCGTACAGCCAGGCACCGCCGTCCTCCAGGTCGTCGCGCGCGACGCCGGTGATGGTGGCGTAGTTCAGGTCCATCGCGACGACCGACTCGCCCACGCGGCGCGGTTCGTCCCGGTCCAGCGCCTGCGGCTTGCCCGTGTCGATCTGGCAGAAGTCGCAGCGCCGGGTGCACTGGTCACCGCCGATGAGGAAGGTGGCCTCGCGGTCCTCCCAGCATTCGAAGATGTTGGGACAGCCCGCCTCCTGGCAGACCGTGTGCAGGCCCTCGCTCTTCACGAGCTTCTGGAGCTGGTTGTACTCGGGGCCCATCTTCGCCCGGGTCTTGATCCACTCGGGCTTGCGCTCGATGGGGGTCTGGCTGTTCCGGACCTCCAGGCGCAGCATCTTGCGTCCGTCGGGTGCGACTGCGGACACGGCTGGCTCCTACGGCTTCGATTCCTCGGCGAACACCAGGGTACGCCCGATAAAAGTGTGGCCTTCTCGGCGACTGTCGTTACGCCTGGCAAACCTCTGGCCAGAGAGGGTCATTCCCGGACGTCACCTGGGCGGTTCCCTGAGCGGTTCCCTGGGCGGCGAGGGGGTGGTCAGGCGGTCCCTAGGCGGACGCCACGGCCTCGGTGGGCGCGGCGGGGACGACAGGGGCCAGGGCCTCGGCGGCGCGCTCGATCTCGCGGGGCCTCAGCTCCGCGTTCTCCAGCACGTCCCGCAGGTGCCGCTCCACCACGGGCAGCACCTCGGCGATCGTCACCTCCCGGCCCACCTCCTCCGACAGCGACGTCACACCCGCGTCCCGGATCCCGCACGGGACGATCCGGTCGAACCAGGTGTTGTCCGGGTTCACGTTCAGCGAGAAGCCGTGCATGGTGACGCCCTTGGCCACCCGGATGCCGATCGCCGCGAGCTTCCGGTCCTCGCGGCGCTGGCCGGCGTTGGACGGGGCGTACTCGGGGCCGTTCAGCCGCGCGTCGAACTCGTCGTCGTGCAGGCGCGGGTCGAAGTCCAGCGACAGCCCGCCCAGGGACGGCCGCTCCTCGACCGGGTCGCCCAGCACCCACACGCCGCTGCGGCCCTCGATCCGCGTGGTCTCCAGGCCGAACTGGGCCGCCGTGCGGATCAGTGCCTCTTCGAGGCGGCGCACATGGGCGACGACGTCCACCGGCCGGGGGAGCTTCATGATCGGGTAGCCGACGAGCTGGCCGGGGCCGTGCCACGTGATCTTGCCGCCGCGGTCCACGTCGATGACCGGCGTACCGTCCAGGGGGCGCTCGCTGTCCTCGGTGCGCCGCCCGGCCGTATACACCGGGAGGTGCTCCAGCAGCAGACACGTGTCGGGGATCTCGTCCGCGAAACGGGCGGCGTGGACCTCGCGCTGCATGTCCCACGCCCGCTGGTATTCGACCGCTTCCGCGCCGAAGCCCACATGGACGAATCGCAGCTCACTCACGGCAACGCCTCCCTAGAACCTTGCACCAGAACCCTGCAGCGTGCATTCATCGCGCCCCACGCCACTGTACGGCGGCGGTGTCGATCACGGGCGGGCAGGTGCGGTCCCCCGGTGGGGGCCGGCCCTGCCCGTCAGCGACGGCATCAATCCTCACACGATCGGATGAATCTGGGGCGAAGGTCACGGCCCGGACGTCCAGGGCGGTTAAATTCGCGCCGTTCCAAGGGGGTCTGCACCCCGGCCCAGAAGGCAAGGCAGGAGACCGCACAGCTGATGACGGATCGCCCCCCGCAGCGCACCCCCAACCGCCAGCTCGCCGCCCTCATCGCCGAAGCCGGGTTCTCCAACGCGGGCCTGGCCAGACGCGTGGACCAGCTCGGGCTCGAGCACGGCCTCGACCTGCGGTACGACAAGACGTCGGTGACCCGCTGGCTGCGCGGCCAGCAGCCGCGCGGCACCACACCCGCGCTGATCGCCGAGGTCTTCACCCGCCGACTGGGGCGACGACTGTCCGCCCAGGACCTGGGCCTGGACGCGTGCGCGCCCGTGTACGCCGGACTCGAGTTCGCGGCCACGCCCGACGAGGCCATCGACATCGTCAGCGGCCTGTGGCGCAAGGACTCCGGCAGCCACGCCGAGCTCCGCAAGATCGCCTTCACCCCGGCGGGACTCGTCGTCCCCAGCCGCGACTGGCTCATCGGCCGCGCCGACGAACGCGTGGGCCGTGGCGACCACCCGCACCCGGCCGAGCCCCGGGTGCCCGCCCAGGGCCGCGCCCCCGCCCCCCTGGCCGCCTCCGTACCGCGCCAGCGCTCCACCGACCGCGGGCCCGGGCAGCGCGTCACCGGCGGGGACATCGCCGCCCTCCGCTCCATCGGCGAACTGTTCCGCACCCTCGACCACGCCTACGGCGGCGGGCACGCCCGACAGGCCCTCGTCCGGTACCTGGAGCACGAGGCCGAGCCCATGCTGCGCGGCGTGTACGGCGAGACCGTCGGGCGCCGGCTGTTCGGCGCCGCCGCCGACCTGACCCGGCTCGCCGGCTGGACCTCGTACGACATCGCCGCCCACGGCCTCGCCCAGCGGTACTTCGTCCAGGCCCTGCGGCTCTCGCAGGCCGCGGGCGACCGCGCCTACGGCTCCTACGTACTGATCACCATGAGCCGCCAGGCCGTCTACCTCGGCCACGGGCGCGAGGCCGTGCAACTGGCGCGCGTCGCCCAGCAGGGCGTCGGCTCCTCCGCGCCGCCCGTCGTCCAGGCGATGCTGCACTCCGTCGAGGCCCGCGGGCACGCCGTCCTCGGCGAGGTGCGGGCCTGCACCTCCTCCCTCGTCCGGGCCGAGCGGGCACTCGACGCCGCCCGCCCCGGGGACGACGTGCCGTACTGGGCCCGGTTCTTCGACGAGGCACAGCTCGCCGACGACTTCGGCCACTGCCACCGTGACCTCCACCAGTACCGGGCCGCCGTGCAGCACGCGGAACGCTCCCTCCAGCTCCGCCCGCCCGCCTTCGCGCGCAGCCGCCTCTTCTGCCGGATCGTCCTCGCCACCGCCCGTCTCGGCCTCGGCGAACTCGAGCAGGCGTGCGCCCTCGGTGCCGAGGCCGCCCAGCAGGCCTCCGAGATGCGCTCGGCCCGCGCCGTGGAGTACGTGCGCGACTTCGAGCGTCGACTGGAGCCCTACCGGGACGCGAGCCCTGTCCGGAACTATCGGGACCGGGTCGGCGCCATCGGCTAGCCAGGGCCTGGCCGGGACCTAGGCAGCCGCCCGGAGAGGGGGCGTCGCCGTGCGCACGGCCGGGACACCCAGGTCACGCAGGACCGCGTCCGCGGCGCGGCGGCCCGAGCGGTACGCGCCCTGCACGGTGCTCGTGTCGCGGTGGTCGCCGCACACGTACAGCCCGCCCAGCAGCCGTACCGGCCGCTGCGGATCGTGCGGCGGAGGCATCGCCGGGACGGCCTCCGGGTCGTGGTGGACGGCCAGCAGCTCCCAGTCGTCGGTGCCGGTGCCGTACAGGGCGGCCAGCTGGGCCCTGACCCGCTGGTCGAGCCGGTCCGGCGGAGCGCCCAGGACCGTCGAGCTGATCAGTACGCGGCCGTGCGGGGCCCGTGACGGGTCGACCTCGCTCATCACGGCCGAGTGCGACACCGGGCCGGTGCGGTCGGCGTCCAGCACGAGCGCCGCGTCCGGCAGCGGGGCGGCCGGAGCGGTGTGGTGCACGAGCGTGACGGGGTGGAAGTCCGGTACGCGCAGCCCCGGCAGCAGCTCGCCGGCCGCACGGGCGCCGGTGGCCACGACCAGGGAACGGCAGCTCAGCTCGCCGTGCTCGGCGGTGACGACCTTGTTGATCGACGCGTCCTTGACGTGGACGCCGGTCTTCACCGTCCCCGGCGGCAGCGTCGCCGCCAGCCGCTCCGGCAACGTGGCGGCGCCGCCCGCCGGGACGCACAGCCGCCCGCGCGCGAAGTCCCGCAGCGCGAGGTCGGCGCACCGGCTGGACGTCGTGAGGTCCGGATCGGACAGCAGCGCCGACAGCAGCGGGCGGACGAACCCGCTGACCGTCCGCGCCGGCAGGCCCCGCCCCGCCAGCGCGTCCTGCGCCGGGCGCTCGGGACGGGCCAGCAGCCGTGCGTCCCCGGTCGTGGCCAGCCGGGCCAGCGCGGCGCCGAGCCGGGCCTGGTCCAGCGGGCGCGGTGCGCTCGCCAGGGCACGCGCCCTGGCCCACCGGGCGGTCCTGCCGACCTCCCCGGTGCGGTGCAGCCGGCCCTCGCTGTGCACCAGGACACCCGGCTGGAAGAGCCGCAGGTCTGCGTCGCCCAGTCCGGGGTACGAGGTACTGAGCACCTGCCCGAGCCGGTCGAGCCGGAACCCGTCGATGTGGTCGGTGGCCATGCGGCCGCCGATGTGAGAAGCGGCTTCAAGGACGCTGACGCTCACTCCCGCACTGGTCAGCTGATGAGCCGCGGCAAGACCGGCGACTCCGGCTCCTACGATGACGACGTCCGCGTGGCGTGCGTGCTTCAGCACGTGTCCCTCCCCGGGGTGGCGGTTCGCTGCGTGGGGGTGCGTGGGGGGCTCATGCCCTTAACAGGGCCGTGGAATACCCGAGTTCGGGCTTCGAGCGTATGGGCGAGCGGTGGTACCGGTCACACGCGCGTGCGGGGGGTCACCGAAGCACGGGGTCGCACGCCACGGCCCGGCGCCCCGCGCCTCTTTGGGGGTGAGTTGTACGCGGTGGCCGACGCCCCCACACCCCCGGCCACGGCATCTCCGCGCCGCGCGTACCTGTACGTCGTCGGGCCGGGCGCCCCCGGGGCGGCGGGGCTCTCGCGCCCGGGGTGGCGTGGTGGGCGGCGGGGCCGCGCCCGGGGGGCTTCGCACTGCGTGTGCGGGGTCAGGCCCGCGCGGGGGTGGCAGCGGGGTGCCGTCCGGGGTGGTTGCGGTGGGCCGCGCCCCGGGGTGTGGTGGCTTCGCGCCACGTGCATGGCGGTCGGGCACGTGCCCTCGGCGCGGCGGTAGCCGGCCGGTGCCCGCGCCCCGGGGTGTGGCGGCGGCGCCCTTGTCCGGGTGGTGGTGCGGTGGGCGGTGGGGCCGGGTCCCGGGGTTGGCTCCGCGCCGCGGGTACCTGGACGCCGGCGGGCCGGGCGCCCCCGGGGCGGCGCGGTGGGCGGCGGGGCCGCGCCGGGATGTGGCGGCGGGGTGCCCGCCCTGGGCGGTGCAGTCGGCGGCGGGCCGGGCCCTGGGGGCTTCGTGCCGGGCGCGTGTGCGGCGGCGGCCGGCCGGTGGGCCCGGGCCCCGGGCAGGCGGCGGGGCGCCCGCGTTCGCGCGCGGCGGTTTACCGCCGCCCGTTGCCCCGGGCACGCCGACCGCGGCGACACGGGGCGCCCGTGCCGTGGGGGTCAGGTGGCGGAGGCGATGGCCGTGTCGATCGTGGGGAACGCGAAGCGGAAGCCGGAGTCCAGGAGGCGGGAGGGCACGACGCGCTGGCTGCCGAGGACGTCGGCGGCGAAGTCGCCCAGTGCGATCCTCAGCGCCGGCGCCGGGACGTGCAGGAACGCGGGGCGGCGCAGGACGCGGGCCATCGCGGCGGTGACCTCCCGGTTGGTGACCGGGTCCGGGGCGGTGAGGTTCACCGGGCCGGCGAGGGACTCGGTGTCGAGGATGTGCCGCAGCGCGGCGACCTCGTCGTGCAGGGAGATGAAGCTCCAGTACTGATCGCCGTTGCCGAGACGGCCGCCGAGCCCCGCGCGGAACAGCGGGAACAGCCGCCCCCACGCGCCGCCCTCACGTGCCACGACCAGCCCGGTGCGGGCGTACGCGACACGGATCCCCGCGTCCTCCGCGGCCGCCGCGGCGTCCTCCCACTCGACGCACACCGACGGCAGGAAACCGTCCCCCGCGGGCGCCGTCTCGTCCACCGCCCGCGAGCCGGTGTCGCCGTAGTAGCCGAGCGCCGTGCCGCACAGCAGGACCTTCGGCGGGGTGTCCAGGGAGGCGACGGCCTCCGCGATCGCCGCCGTGCCGAGCACGCGGCTGTCCCGGATCTCCTTCTTGTACGCCTCGGTCCAGCGGCGCTCGCCGACGCCCGCGCCCGCGAGGTGGACGACGGCGTCACAGCCCACGAGCCCGGCGGCGTCCACGTACTGCCGCTTGGGGTCCCACTCGACCTCGTCACCGGCCCGCGCCGGCCGGCGCACCAGCCGGACCACCTCGTGGCCGTCGGCCCGCAGCGAGCGGACCAGGGCCGCACCGATGAGACCGGAGGAGCCGGTGACCGCGATCCGAGCGATGCCGATACGTTTCATGGGCCCATCCTGCCGCGTGGCACAGTGTCGGGCATGACCACCCCGCACATACGTCACGCCCGTCCCGAGGACGGCGACGCCCTCGGGCGGCTCGACCGCGACACCTGGTCGCCACTGCACGCCGTACAGCCGAAGCCCGAGCCGCCGTACGACCCGTTCTTCGACTCCACCCACCGCCCGGAGGACTTCCTGGTGGCCGTGGCCGAGGACGGCCGCCCCGCCGGTTACATACGTCTCGTGCCTCCCACCCGCCTCGCCTGCAACCAGCATGTGCGGCAGATCCAGGGCCTCGCCGTCGCCGAGTGGGCGCGCGGCCGGGGCATCGCGCGGGCCCTGCTGCGCGCCGCGTGCGCGGAGGCCCTCCGTCAGGGCGCCACCCGCGTCACGCTCCGCGTCCTGGGCCACAACAAGCCCGCACGCACCCTCTACGCGTCGGAGGGGTTCGTCGTCGAGGGCGTCCTGCCGGGGGAGTTCTTCCTGGACGGCCGGTACGTCGACGACGTCTTCATGGGGCGCGTCCTGCGGGGCTGATCACACGCCGAAACGGTCCCAGAGCCGGGGAAAGCGCTCCTCCAGCGCCGCGTCGTCGTCGAAATCGAACGGCGTGCCCTCCGGCTCCGGGGCCTGCGGCGGGATGCCCAGGTCCGGTGCGACGGCACCCGTGAGCTGTTCGTACGCCTCGTCCGCCGCGTACCCCAGCTCCTCGCCGTCCCCGTCGATCTCCTCGTCGAAGTCCTCCAGCAGCTCCGCGAGCGAGTCCGGCTCGTGCACCGCGCCCTCGAACACCTCCCGCCCCTGGCCGATCAGCCAGCAGCGGAAGTAGTCGAACGCGTCGTCGCTCGCGCCGCCCAGGAGCACGGCGGCGGCGCCCCACAGGTCCCAGGTGTACGCGCGGTTGTAGCGGGCCTCGAAGTGCCGGGCGAAGTCCAGCACGGAGTCGGGGTCGAGCTGCAGGAGCCGCTCGACGAGCAGCTCGGCGTGGTCCTCGGGGTCGCCCTCGGCGGCCTCCCGGGTCGTGTCGATGATCTCCCAGAACTCCGTCTCGTCCATCACGGGACAAGCATCCTGGGTCAGGGGTGACAGTGCACGCGGAGCGGCCAAAATGAAACCGGACAGAGGATGTCGTCTATGCGATGCACTGTGGTCGTATGACGAACGACACGACGCACAGCACACCACTGGCCGGAACGATCGCCCTCGTCGCGGGCGCCACACGCGGCGCGGGCCGCGCCATCGCCGTCGAGCTCGGCGCCGCCGGGGCCACGGTGTACGTCACCGGCCGCACCACCCGCGCGCGGGTCAGCGAGGTCGGCCGGCCCACCGAGACCATCGAGGAGACCGCCGAGCTCGTCACGGCGGCGGGCGGCGACGGCATCGCCGTACCGGTCGACCACCTCGAACCCGACCAGGTCCGCGCGCTCGTCGCCCGCATCGACGACGAGCGCGGACGTCTCGACGTCCTCGTCAACAGCCTCTGGGGCGGCGACCACCTCATCCCCTGGGGCAAGAAGATGTGGGAGACGGATCTGGACCAGGGCCTGCGCATCCTGGACCTCGGCTTCCGCAGCCACGCCATCACCAGCAGCTGCGCGCTTCCCCTGCTCGTCCGGCACCCGGGCGGGCTGGTCGTCGAGATGACGGACGGCACCACCGAGTACAACAACGGACGCCTCCGGGAGAACTTCTACTTCGACCTCGCCAAGAACGCCCCGCTGCGCATGGCCTTCAGCCTCGGCGAGGACCTCAAGGAGGTCGGGGGGACGGCGGTGGCGCTGAGCCCCGGCTACCTCCGTTCCGAGATGATGCTCGACATCTACGGCGTCACGGAGGAGAACTGGCGCGACGCGACCAAGAAGGAGCCGCACTTCGCCGTCGCCGAGTCGCCCGCGTACGTCGGCCGGGCGGTCGCCGCGCTCGCGGCCGACCCCGCCCGCCACCGGTGGAACGGCCAGTCGCTCTCCAGCGGGCAGCTCGCCAAGGTGTACGGCTTCACCGACACCGACGGATCACGGCCGGACGGCTGGGCGTACTTCATCGACGTCGTGCACGGCGGGAAGGACGCGCCCGTGGAGGACTACCGGTAGAGGGCTGCCGGTGGAGGACTACCGGTAGAGGTCCGCCATCCGGGCCGCCGCCGCGGCGAACAGCTCCCGCAGCGAGTCCGGCGCCAGCACCTCCGCCTCGGGCCCGAGCCGGAGGAGCTGGCCGTAGGCGACCTCCTCCGACTCGACCGGCAGGGTCACCGTCACCCGGCCCTCCGCGTCCGCCGGACCGGCCGCCTGGAGCGCCTCCCGGGCGGCGGCGCGGTCCGCCACGTACGGCAGGGCCCGCGCGCCGGCCTCCGTCAGCCGCACCACCGCCTCCGTGCGCAGGATCGAGCGGGCGAACTCGGCCGCCCGCTCCTCCCAGAACGCCGGCAGGTCGAAGTCCTCGTCCCGTACGAACCGCTCGTCGCCGAGCGCGACAGCCGTGAACCGGTCCACCCGGTAGACGCGGAAGGACGTGCCGGCACGGGCGCAGACGTACCAGACGCCCGCCTTGAGGACGAGCCCGTACGGCGCCAGCTCCCGCTCCACCTCCCCGTCCCGCCGCCGGTAGCGGGCCGCGACGAGCCGGTCGTCCCACACGGCTTCCGCGATCACCGGCAGCAGCTCGGGTGTCTCCGGTTCCTGGTACCAGCCCGGCGCGTCCAGGTGGAACCGCTGCGCGGCCGAGGAAGGCGCGTCCCGCAGTGACGGCATCAGCGCGGCGGACACCTTCAGCCGGGCCGCCGACGCCGCGTCGTCCAGCCCCATCTCGCGCAGCGCCCCCGGCACCCCGGACAGGAACAGCGCCTCGGCCTCGCTGCGGGCGAGCCCGGTCAGCCGCGTCCGGTAGCCGCCGATCAGCCGGTAACCGCCCGCCCGGCCCCGGTCCGCGTACACCGGCACGCCGGCCTCGGACAGCGCCAGGGCGTCCCGGGTGATCGTGCGCTCGGAGACCTCCAGCTCGCGCGCCAGCTCGGCGGCCGTCATCGACGGGCGGGACTGGAGCAGGAGCACCATCTTGATCAGCCGGGCAGCGCGCATGTCCACATCATGCAAGAAGCCCCCGCCGGAGCGGGGGCCTCGTGCGACGGTCCTTACAGGCCGTAGCGCTCGCGGGCTTCCTTCACCTGGGAGGCCGGCACCTCGCCGCGCTTGGCGAGCTGGGCCAGGGCCGCGACCACGATCGACTCGGCGTCCACGCCGAAGTGGCGGCGGGCCGCCTCCCGCGTGTCCGAGAGGCCGAAGCCGTCGGCGCCGAGCGAGCTGTAGTCCTGGTCGACCCACTGCGCGATCTGGTCCGGGACCTGGCGCATGTAGTCGCTGACCGCCAGCACCGGGCCGGGGGCGTCGGCCAGCACCTGGCGGACGTACGGCACCCGCTCCTCGCCGCGCAGCAGCGCCGCGTCGGCCTCCAGCGCGTCGCGCCGCAGCTCGGTCCACGAGGTCGCGGACCACACGTCGGCGGTCACGCCCCACTCGGCGGCCAGCATCTCCTGGGCCTTCAGGGCCCAGTGGATCGCCGTACCGGAGGACAGGAGCTGGAGCCGCGGGGCGTCGGCCGTGACCGGGGTGCCCTCCTTGAACCGGTACAGGCCCTTGATGATGCCCTCGTCCACACCCTCGGGCTTGGCCGGCTGCGGCATCGGCTCGTTGTAGACGGTCAGGTAGTAGAAGACGTTCGGGTCCTCGCCCGGGGCCGCCTCGCCGTACATCCGGCGCAGACCGTCCTTGACGATCGCCGCGACCTCGTACGCGAACGCCGGGTCGTACGTCAGCGCGGCCGGGTTGGTCGCCGCGATGACGGGGGAGTGGCCGTCGGCGTGCTGCAGGCCCTCACCGGTCAGCGTGGTGCGGCCGGCGGTGGCGCCGACGAGGAAGCCACGGCCGAGCTGGTCGCCGAGCTGCCACATCTGGTCGGCCGTCCGCTGCCAGCCGAACATCGAGTAGAAGATGTAGAACGGGATCATCTGCTCGCCGTGCGTGGAGTACGCGGTCGACGCGGCGATGAAGTCGGCCATCGAGCCGGCCTCGGTGATGCCCTCGTTGAGGATCTGGCCGTCCTTGGCCTCGCGGTAGTACATCAGCTGGTCGCGGTCGACCGGCTCGTACGTCTGGCCCTTCGGCGAGTAGATGCCGAGCGACGGGAACAGCGACTCCATACCGAAGGTGCGGGCCTCGTCCGGGACGATCGGCACCCAGCGCTTGCCGGTCTGCTTGTCGCGGATCAGGTCCTTCATCAGCCGGACGAAGGCCATGGTCGTGGCGACCGACTGCTGGCCGGAGCCCTTGTCGAACGCGGCGAACGTCTTGTCGGCCGGGGCCGGCAGCGGGTCCAGGGCGTGCATGCGGCGCGCCGGGGCGGGGCCGCCGAGGGCCGCGCGGCGCTCCTGGAGGTAGCGGACCTCGGGGGAGTCGGCGCCGGGGTGGCCGTAGGGCACCTGGCCGTCGACGAAGGCGGAGTCGGCGATGGGCAGGCCCAGCAGGTCCCGCATGCCCTTGAACTCGTCCACCGAGAGCTTCTTCATCTGGTGGTTGGCGTTCTTGGACTCGAAGCCCTTGCCGAGGGTGAAGCCCTTCACCGTCTGCGCGAGGATCACCGTCGGGGCGCCCTTGTGCTCCAGGGCCGCCTTGTACGCGGCGTACACCTTGCGCGGTTCGTGGCCGCCGCGGGAGTACTGGAAGCACTCGATGATCTTGTCGTCGGAGAGCAGCCTGCCCATCTCGACGAGGGCGGGGTCCTTGCCGAAGAAGTCCTCGCGGATGTAGGCCGCGTCACGCGTCTGGTACGTCTGGATCTGCGCGTCCGGCACCTCGCGCAGGCGGCGTACCAGCGCGCCCGTGGTGTCGAGCTGGAACAGCTCGTCCCAGGCGTTGCCCCACAGCGACTTCACGACGTTCCAGCCGGCGCCGCGGAACTGGGCCTCCAGCTCCTGCACGATCTTGAAGTTGGCGCGGACCGGGCCGTCGAGGCGCTGGAGGTTGCAGTTGATGACGAAGGTGAGGTTGTCCAGCTCCTCGCGGGCGGCGAGCGCGAGGGCCGCCGTCGACTCGGGCTCGTCCATCTCGCCGTCACCGAGGAACGCCCACACGTGGGAGTTCGAGACGTCCTTGATGTTGCGGTTGGTCAGGTAGCGGTTGAACCGCGCCTGGTAGATCGCGGAGAGCGGGCCGAGGCCCATCGACACCGTCGGGAACTCCCACAGCCAGGGCAGGCGGCGGGGGTGCGGGTAGGACGGCAGGCCGTTGCCGCCGGACTCCTGACGGAAGTTGTCCAGGTGCTGCGCGTTCAGCCGTCCGTCGAGGAAGGCGCGGGCGTAGATGCCGGGGGAGGCGTGGCCCTGGATGTAGAGCTGGTCGCCGGAGCCGTCCTGCTCCTTGCCGCGGAAGAAGTGGTTGAAGCCGGTCTCGTAGAGCCAGGCGGCGGAGGCGAAGGTGGCGATGTGGCCGCCGACGCCGTACTTGGAGCCGCGGGAGACCATGGCCGCCGCGTTCCAGCGGTTCCAGGCGGTGATCCTCGCTTCCATCTCCTCGTCGCCGTCGAAGCCGTAGCCGGCCTCGGCGGCGGTGGGGATGGTGTTGACGTAGTCGGTTTCGAGCAGCTTGGGCAGCGCGAGACCTGCGCCCTCGGCGCGCTCCAGGGTGCGTCGCATCAGGTACGCGGCGCGGTGCGGCCCGGCGGCCTTGGCGACGGCGTCGAGGGACGCCTGCCACTCGGCGGTCTCCTCGGGGTCGCGGTCCGGCAGCTGGTCGAGCTCGCTCGGCTGGATGCGGGTGGGGTCGGTCATAGTCGCCGCCTTCCGGAGTCGAAGGGGTGTGGAGCCCTTGGTCTTGGCAGGACAGGGCGAGGGGACCTCTGTTGAAGTCCGCGGACGACTGTACGACCGTGATCGATGATCGATCAAAGCGTTGAGGGAAAAATCTTTGCCCAGAGGCCAAAGTCGGCATTCGGTGCCACAAAAATGGGCACCGGGTGCCTTGTTTTCGCAGGTGAGGGCAGCGAATGAGCGTGCGCGGCGACCGATGAGCGGGAGGCGTGCGCGACCGGCGCACGAGGGGCGTGCGCTAGGCGCGCGGGGCGCAGCCCAGGACGTGCTCCTTCACCAGGACCCCGATCCTGGGGTCGCGGCGGCGGAAGGCCTGAACGAGCTCCTCGTGCTCCTCCGCGTACGACTTCTGGACGGTGCCGAGCCAGCGGATCGACAGTGCCGTGAAGACCTCAATGCCGAGGCCCTCCCAGGTGTGCAGCAGCACGCTGTTGTGCGCCGCCCGCACCAGCTCCCGGTGGAAGCCCACCGTGTGCCGCACCTGCGCCGTGCCGTCCGCCCGCGCGTCGGCCTCGTACAGCGCCGCCACGTGCGGCTCCAGGGCCGAGCAGTCGTCGCCCAGGCGGTCGGCCGCCAGCTCGGCGGCGATCTGCTCCAGGCCGGCCCGCACCGGGTAGCTCTCCTCCAGGTCCGCCGCCGTGAGGTTGCGCACCCGTACGCCCTTGTTGGGCGCCGACTCGATGAGCCGCAGGCTCTCCAGCTCCCGCAGGGCCTCGCGCACGGGCGTCTGGCTGACCGCCAGCTCGGTCGCGATCCGCCGCTCGACGATCCGCTCGCCCGGCTTCCAGCGGCCGCTGACGATGCCCTCCACGATGTGCTCGCGGATCTGCTCGCGCAGCGAGTGGACGACGGGCGGGGTCATGGGGGCTCCTTCGCTGCTGCGGCGGTCGCTGGCCATTATTCCGCCCGGTCAGCCCGTACGGCTGCTCCGTGCGGGAGACGCCCGTCACTCGTGATCACACGACGACGGCGCCCCCGGCCGGAGGTGTTCCGGCCGGGGGCGCCGCTGGTCACGTGCCTCAGAGGCTCACAGCCCGAGGTCGACCTCGAACTCGCCGGCCTCCAGGATCGCCTTGACGGCCGTCAGGTAGCGGGCCGCGTCGGCGCCGTCCACCAGACGGTGGTCGTAGGAGAGCGACAGGTACGTCATGTCGCGCACCGCGATGGTCTCGCCCAGGTCCGGGTGGTTGATGACCACCGGGCGCTTGACGGTGGCACCGATGCCCAGGATGGCGGCCTGGTTCGGCGGCACGATGACCGTGTCGAACAGCGCACCGCGCGAACCGGTGTTGCTGATCGTGAAGGTGGCGCCGGACATGTCGTCCGGGGTCAGGCCGCCGCCACGGGCCTTGCCCGCCAGCTCCGCGGTCTTCTTGGCGATACCGGCGATGTTCAGGTCGCCCGCGCCCTTGATGACCGGGGTCATCAGGCCCTTCTCGGCGTCCACGGCGATGCCGATGTTCTCCGAGTCGAAGTACGTGATCGTGCCCTCGTCCTCGTTGATCCGGGCGTTGATGACCGGGTGGGCCTTCAGCGCCTGGGCCGCCGCCTTCACAAAGAACGGCATCGGGGAGAGCTTGACGCCCTCACGGGCGGCGAACGTGTCCTTCGCGCGGTTGCGCAGCTTCATCAGCTTGGTGATGTCGACCTCGACGACCGAGGTCAGCTGGGCCTGCGAGTGCAGGGCCTTCATCATGTTCTCGCCGATGACCTTGCGCATCCGGGTCATCTTGACCGTCTGGCCGCGCAGCGGGGACGCCTCCAGGGCCGGGGCCTTCGGGGCGGCGGCAGCGGCCGGGGCGGCCGGAGCCGGGGCGGCGGCGGCCTTCGCGGCCTCGGCGGCGGCGACGACGTCCTGCTTGCGGATACGGCCACCGACGCCGGTGCCCTTGACGGACGCCAGGTCGACACCGTTCTCGGCCGCGAGCTTGCGGACCAGCGGGGTCACGTACGCGCCGTCCTCCGCCGGCTGTGCGGCGGCGGGGGCGGGCGTGACGGGAGCGGCAGCCGGGGCGGGAGCCGCGGGCTGAGCCGGAGCCGGAGCGGCGGCGGGCGCGGCCGGGGCCGGAGCCGGAGCGGGGGCCGGGGCGGGCGCGGCCGGGGCCGGAGCGGGCGCCGGGGCCGGAGCCGGGGCGGGGGCCTCGGCGGCGGGGGCGGCCGGAGCGGCGGGGGCAGCGGCGGGAGCCGCACCCGGCGCGCCGATGACGGCCAGCTTGGCGCCGACCTCGGCGGTCTCGTCCTCGCCGACCACGATCTCCAGGAGCACACCGGCAGCCGGGGCCGGGATCTCGGTGTCGACCTTGTCCGTGGAGACCTCGAGCAGCGGCTCGTCCTCCGCGACCTCCTCGCCGACCTCCTTCAGCCAGCGGGTGACGGTGCCCTCGGTGACCGACTCGCCCAGCGCGGGCAGGACGACGTCGGTGCCCTCGGCACCACCGGCCGGGGCGGCGGCCGGAGCCGGGGCCTCGGCGGCCGGAGCCGGAGCGGGGGCCGGAGCCTCGGCGGCGGGCGCCGGGGCTTCCTGGGCCGGGGCCGGGGCGGCCTCGGCGGCGGGGGCCGGGGCGGCCGCGGGGGCGCCCGTGCCGTCGTCGATGACGGCCAGCTCGGCGCCGACCTCGACGGTCTCGTCCTCGGCGACCTTGATGGAGGCGAGGACACCGGAGGCGGGAGCCGGGATCTCGGTGTCGACCTTGTCCGTCGACACCTCCAGCAGCGGCTCGTCGGCCTCGACGCGCTCGCCCTCGGCCTTCAGCCAGCGGGTGACAGTGCCCTCGGTGACGCTCTCGCCGAGCGCCGGCAGGGTTACGGAAACCGACATGGTTTCAGTTGCTCCTAACGAATTGCGGAAAGTGGTCGTCGCGCCCTGACTGAGGGCTCAGTCGTGGGAGTGGAGGGGCTTGCCGGCCAGCGCCAGGTGCGCCTCGCCGAGCGCCTCGTTCTGCGTCGGGTGGGCGTGGATGAGCTGCGCGACCTCGGCGGGCAGCGCCTCCCAGTTGTAGATCAGCTGCGCTTCGCCGACCTGCTCGCCCATGCGGTCACCGACCATGTGGACGCCGACCACGGCACCGTCCTTGACCTGGACGAGCTTGATCTCGCCCGCGGTCTTCAGGATCTTGCTCTTGCCGTTGCCCGCGAGGTTGTACTTCAGGGCGACGACCTTGTCCGCGCCGTAGATCTCCTTGGCCTTGGCCTCGGTGATGCCGACGGAGGCGACCTCAGGGTGGCAGTACGTCACCCGGGGCACGCCGTCGTAGTCGATCGGAACGGTCTTCAGACCGGCCAGACGCTCCGCCACCAGGATGCCCTCGGCGAAGCCGACGTGCGCGAGCTGGAGGGTCGGGACGAGGTCGCCGACGGCGGAGACGGTCGGGACGTTCGTCCGCATGTACTCGTCGACCAGGACGTAGCCGCGGTCCATCGCGACGCCCTGCTCCTCGTACCCGAGACCGGCGGAGACCGGGCCGCGGCCGATGGCGACGAGCAGCACCTCGGCCTCGAAGGTCTTGCCGTCCGCCAGGGTGACCTTGACGCCGTTGTCGGTGTACTCGGCGCTCTGGAAGAACGTACCGAGGTTGAACTTGATGCCGCGCTTGCGGAAGGCGCGCTCAAGAAGCTTCGAGCTGTTCTCGTCCTCGACCGGGACGAGGTGCTTCAGGCCCTCGATGATCGTGACGTCCGTGCCGAAGGACTTCCACGCCGAGGCGAACTCGACGCCGATGACGCCGCCGCCCAGGATGATCGCGGACTCCGGGACCCGGTCCAGGGTCAGGGCGTGGTCCGAGGAGATGATGCGGTTGCCGTCGATCTCCAGACCCGGGAGGGACTTCGGTACGGAACCGGTGGCGAGGAGGACGTGGCGTCCCTCGACCCGCTGGCCGTTCACGTCGACGGAGGTCGGGGAGGACAGCCGGCCCTCACCCTCGATGTAGGTCACCTTGCGGGAGGCGACCAGACCCTGCAGGCCCTTGTACAGGCCGGAGATCACGTCGTCCTTGTACTTGTGGACGGCCTTGATGTCGATGCCCTCGAAGGAGGCGAGCACACCGAACTGGTCGGCCTCACGGGCCTGGTCCGCGATCTCACCGGCGTGGAGCAGGGCCTTGGTGGGAATGCAGCCGTTGTGCAGGCAGGTGCCGCCGAGCTTGTTCTTCTCGATCAGTGCGACGTCCAGGCCCAGCTGCGCACCCCGCAGGGCCGCGGCGTACCCGCCACTGCCACCGCCGAGGATCACTAGGTCGAAAACGGTGCTGGCGTCGTTCGCCACGTCACGTCCTCCATGCATGTGCGCCGGTCGCCGGTCCTCGATGACCGGGCGGCGGCTGGTGTTCGGCCGCTGTTTCTTCGGCCCTGTGGTGGGGGCCCTGTCCTGCCGAGAACCCATCTTCGCACTTGTTGCCGGGACGCGGGACGCGGGGCCAGGCTCTGAGACGGCCGATCGTCCGTCCCGGCGGGCCCCGGACGGGTACGAAGCCACGGATTCCGTCGTGCTTCCGGCGTGCGACGGCCCCGGATCGTCCGCCCGGGGCCGTACACGTCACATCACCGTCCAGGGAGGCGTCAGCCGAGGTCGCCCGCCGCCGTGCGCTCCGCCAGCTTCACCAGGGTGCGCACGGCCGAGCCGGTGCCGCCCTTCGGGGTGTAGCCGAACGGGCCGCCCTCGTTGAAGGCGGGACCGGCGATGTCCAGGTGGGCCCAGGTGATGCCCTCGCCCACGAACTCCTTCAGGAACAGGCCGGCCACCAGGCCGCCGCCCATCCGCTCGCCCATGTTGGCGATGTCGGCGGTCGGGGAGTCCATGCCCTTGCGCAGGTCGGCCGGGAGCGGCATCGGCCAGGACTGCTCGCCGACCTCCTCCGCGATCTCGTGGACGGCCGTACGGAAGGCGTCGTCGTTCGCCATGATGCCGAACGTGCGGTTGCCCAGCGCCAGCACCATCGCGCCGGTCAGCGTCGCCACGTCGACGATCGCGTCCGGGTTCTCCTCCGACGCCTTGGTCAGGGCGTCGGCCAGCACCAGGCGGCCCTCGGCGTCGGTGTTCAGGACCTCGACGGTCTTGCCGCTGTACATGCGCAGCACGTCACCGGGGCGGACGGCGGAACCGGACGGCATGTTCTCGGCGAGCGCCAGCCAGCCGGTGACGTTCACCCGCAGGCCGAGGCGGGCGGCCGTGACGACGGCGGCAAACACCGCGGCCGCGCCGCTCATGTCGCACTTCATCGTCTCGTTGTGGCCGGCCGGCTTCAGGGAGATGCCGCCCGAGTCGTACGTGATGCCCTTGCCGACCAGGGCGAGGGTCTTCTCCGCCTTCGGGTGCGTGTACGCGAGCCGCACCAGGCGCGGGCCGTGCTCCGAGCCCTGGCCGACGCCGAGGATGCCGCCGTACCCGCCCTTGACGAGCGCCTTCTCATCGAGGACCTGCACCTTGATGCCGTGCTCCTTGCCGGCGGCGGTGGCGACGGCGGCGAAGGACTCGGGGTAGAGGTCGTTCGGCGGGGTGTTGATCAGGTCGCGGGCCCGGTTGATCTCCTCGGCCAGCGCGACGGCGCGCTCGGCCCCGGCCTTGTACGCCTTGTCGCGCGGCTTGCCGCCCAGCAGCACCACCTCGGCGAGCGGGCCCTTGGCGTCCTTGCCCTGCTCCCGGTACGCCGTGAACGCGTACGCGCCCAGCAGCGCGCCCTCCGCGATCGCCTCGGCGTCCTCCACCGCCTCGACCGGCAGGGCGAAGGCGGCCTTCTTGGTGCCGTTGAGCGCGCGGGCGGCGCAGCCGGCGGCCCGGCGCAGCGCCTCGGCGTCGTACGTCTCGTCCTTCTCGGGAGCCGTGCCCAGTCCCACCGCGAGCACGACCGGGGCCTTCAGGCCGGACGGCGAGGGCACCTTGGTCACCTCACCCTCGGCGCCCGACGCGCCGAGGGTCTCCAGGACGGTTGCGAGCTTTCCGCCGAACGCCTTGTCCACGGCCTCGGCACCCGGTGCGACAACGAGTCCCTTGCCGCCCTTCGGGCTCTTGGCGACGCCGACGACGAGAGCGTCGGCGCGCAGTGTCGCCGCGCCGGCGGTGCTGAGAGTGAGAGCAGTCACGGTGGTGAAATCTCGCTTCCATTGAGTTCTGAGGCGGTCGAGGGATGGGACGACCGGGTCCTGTCGCATCGTAAGTCGGGCCCGGGAAACACCGGGCACGAGCCTACGCGTGCTGCCGCGTTCCGCTCACGGCGACGGCGATTCACTCATCCGTGGCGTCTCCTCAACGTTTGCTGCGTCAACCGATGAGAGCTGCGTCACACTCCCTGCAATCGCACAGGGGAGCAACGTACCCCTTTGCATCATCTCCACAGATCCTCCCTGTGCCCGCACGCGCGCGGAGGACCCACAAGGGGGGAAGTCATATGCACACATTCGGACTCCGGGGCGGAAGAACGGCGGCGGCGTTGCCGACCGCAACGCTGCTGGCCACCGCACTGCTCGCCACGGCGGTCCCGGCCGGCTCCGCGGCGGCGGCCGAACCCACGCCCCGTGTCGACCTGACCGTGCTGGTCGTGGACGACGGCGGCGGCGCGGTCGGGGCGATCACCTCCGAACTCAAGGGCTCCGGCGTCCCGTACCGGACCGTCCGCCTCACCGACCCCGCACGCCCCGTCATCGACGCCGCGTTCCTCGCCGACACGGTCGACGGGCGGCCCCGCGCCAAGTACCAGGGCGTGGTGCTGCCCGACGAGGCACCGGGAGGCCTGGCGGCCGCGGAGCGCGCCGCGCTCACCGCGTACGAGCAGAAGTACGCCGTGCCCCAGGTCGACGCCTACACCTGGGCCCACCCGGGCGTCGGCCTCGACTACACCAGCGAGGGCGGGCGCTCCGGCGTCCTCGACGGCGTCCGCACCGACCTCACCGCCGCCGGGAAGGCGGGCCCGTTCCGCTACCTCGACGGGCCGCTCACCTTCGAGGACAACGCCCCGGACATCGCGGAGAGCTACGGATACGCGGGCAGGCCCCGCGAAGGCTTCACCAGCTACCTCGACATTCCGGTCGACGGCGGCGGACGCGCCAGCCTCATCGGGCAGTACGCCCACGACGGCCGGCGCGAACTGGTCGTCACCTTCGCCTACAACCAGTACCAGCGGCAGTTCCGGGCCCTCGCCCGCGGCATCGTGGAATGGCTCACCCAGGGCGTCCACCTCGGACAGAACCGCAACTACCTCTCCGTCCACGTCGACGACGTCTTCGCCCCCGACGCCCGCTGGGACACCGAACGCAACTGCACGCCCGGCGACATCGACTGCGTCGGAGGCGGCGGCGAGTCCACCCCGCCGATCCGCATGACCGCGGCCGACGCCCAGCACGCCGCCCAGTGGCAGCGCTCGTCCGGCTTCACCCTCGACATGGTCTACAACGCGGGCTCCGGCGAGGAGTGGAAGACCGAGAACGGCGGCAGCGACCCGCTCACCGCCCAACTCCTCGCCGACCGCGCCCAGTACCGCTGGGTCAACCACACCTACACGCACCCGTTCCTCGGCTGCGTCCAGGACACCTCCACCGTCCCCTGGAGCTGCGCCAAGGACGCGTACGGCAACACCCGCTACATGAGCCGGGCCGAGATCGCCGCCCAGATCCGCAACAACCACACCTGGGCGGTGAACAGGGGCGTCGCCGTGGACCGCGCCGAACTGGTCACCGGCGAGCACTCCGGCCTCAAGACCCTCCCGCAGCAGCCCGCCGACAACCCGAACCTCGCCGGCGCCCTCGCCGACACCGGCGTCAAGTGGATCGCGAGCGACAACTCGCGCGAACCCCAGCAGCGCCCCGTCGGCGCCGCGAAGACCGTCCCGCGCCACCCGATGAACGTGTACTACAACGTCGGCACGGCCGCCGAGATGACCGACGAGTACAACTGGGTCTACACGTCCAAGGAGGACGGGGGCAGCGGCGTCTGCGAGACCAACCCCGCCTCCACCTGCCTCGACGAGCCGCTCGACGTGAACACCGGCTACGCCTCGTACATCGTCCCGCAGGAGGCCCGGATCGCGCTGGGCCACGTCATGGGCAACGACCCGCGCCCGCACTACGTCCACCAGTCGAACCTCGCCGAGGACCGCCTCCTCTACCCCGTCCTGGACAAGATCCTCGCCGACTACCGCGGCCTGTTCGCCGACAACACCCCGATCGTCAACCCCCGCCACCGCGACGCCGGTACGGAGCTGTCCCGCCGTGCCGCCTGGGACAAGGCCCTCGCCGAGGGCAAGGTCACCGCGTACCGCATCGGCAACACCGTCACCGTCAAGGCACCGGCCGGAGTGACCGCCCCCGTCACCGCCCCCGAAGGGACCCGCAAGAACCTGCTGCTCGGCACGGCGGCGTTCGGCACCCCGTACGCCGGAGCCCGCTCGGCCTGGACCACGCCCGAGGTGCTCCAGTCGGCGATCACCCTCACGCTGCCGACCACCTGACGCCCGACGCACGACCACTTCACATCCGGGGGGACACCGATGCCGAGCAGCGGCCGCCATGTCACCATGCTCACCGAAGGCACCTACCCGCACGTCCACGGGGGCGTCAGCACCTGGTGCGACCAGCTCGTCCGCGGCATGCCCGAGGTCGACTTCCACGTCCTGGCACTGACCGGCAGCGGCCGCGAGCCGGTCACCTGGGAGCTGCCGTCCAACGTCTACCGGCACACCTCGTTCCCGCTGTGGGGGCCCGCCCAGGGGCGTGGCCGGCCCCTCATCGGCCGGGAGCGGCGCCGCTTCACCGACACCTACGAACGCTTCCTGCTGTCGATACTCGACCCCTCCGCCGGCTGCGACTTCGCGACGAGCCTGTACGACCTGGCCGCACTGGCCCGGCGCGGCAGACTCTCGGCGGCCCTCCGCTCCGAGTCCGTCCTCCGCTCGCTGATGTGGATATGGACCATGCCGCACCTCAAGACGGCAGCCGCCCGCCCCACCGTCCACGACGCCCTCACCGCCACCGACCTCCTCGAACACGCGCTGCGCCCGCTCGCCGCCCGCATCCCGGCCGACAGCGTCGCCCACGCCGTCTCCAGCGGCCTGGCCACCCTCCCCGCGCTCACCGCCCAGCACTTCGACGGCGTACCGTTCCTCCTCACCGAGCACGGCATCTACCTGCGCGAGCGCTACCTCGGCTACCGCAGCGCCGCCCAGCGCTGGCCCGTCAAGGCCCTGATGCTCGGCTTCTACCGGGAGCTCAACACCCTCGGCTACC
Source organism: Streptomyces sp. NPDC041796 (assembly GCF_055590785.1). Lineage (NCBI taxonomy): Bacteria > Bacillati > Actinomycetota > Actinomycetes > Kitasatosporales > Streptomycetaceae > Streptomyces > Streptomyces sp. NPDC041796. Next base: position 435,009 of record NZ_JBVJAH010000007.1, on the reverse strand, counting down.
GCAAGGCCGACCTCATCACCCCCTGCAACCAGTACAACCGGCGCTGGGAGGAACGCGGCGGCGCCCCCGCCGACCGCATCCGCACCGTCTACAACGGCGTCGACCCGCACGCCTTCCCCCTCGCCGGGCCCGAACCGGACGTGCCCGCCCTCAGTTGGTGCGGCCGCGTCGACCCCATCAAGGACCTGGAGACGCTCATCAGGGCGTACGCCATCGCCCGCGCCGAACTCCCCGAACTGCGGCTGCGGTTGTTCGGCCCCGTCCCGGCCGGCAACGAGGACTACCGGACGAAGCTGGAGAAGCTCGCCGCCGAACTGGGCGTCACCGACGGCATCACCTACGAGGGCCGGGTCTCCGACGTGGCGAGCGCCTACGCGGCGGGCCACCTGGTCATGCTCTCCTCCATCAGCGAAGGGTTCCCCTTCTCCCTCATCGAAGCCATGTCGTGCGGCCGGGCCACCGTCTCCACCGACGTCGGCGGCGTACGGGAGGCGGTCGGCGACACCGGGCTCGTGGTGCCGCCCCGCGAGCCCGCGGTGATGGCCGAGGCCGTCCTCACCCTGCTCCGCGACCACGCGCGCCGCGCCGAACTGGGGCGGCTCGCCCGGCAGCGGGTCGTCGACCAGTTCACCCTGCGCCGCTCCGTCGACGGCTTCCGCCGCATCTACCGGGAACTGGCCGGACACGCCGAGCCCGAGCCGGAGGTCGAGGAGACCCGCGACTGGACCCTCCAGCTCCGGATCGCCGACCCCTGGCGCGAACTCGTCACCGAGGACGACCTCCTCGCCGAGGAGGCGGCCTGATGAGCGGCTCCTTGTGGCTCAAAGAGGAGTCCGCCGGGCTCGACACCCTGCCCGTCGTGCCTCGCCGGCGACCCAGCTGGGCCGCCGCCGACCCCGTCGACGAGCTGACCACCCGGCTCCAGGACGTGATAGCGGCCGCCGTCCACCCCGACGAGATAGCCGCCATCCTCGAATCGGACGGGATGACGGACGACCACATAAGGCTCACCTACGGGCGGGAGAACTCCTTCGCCCTCGCCGAAGACCTCTACGCGCGCGTGGAACGGCGCTTCCCCGAACCGGACGGCCCGCCCACGGACCCCTGGCACACCGGCCTCGGCGGCTGCCTCCTGCGCGGCCTGGTCTTCGCCCTGCCCGGTCTCGCCTACGTCCTCGGCGCCCCGCTCCTGGCCGGTCCGCCCGGTGTCCTCGGCCTGCCCGCCGGAACGGTCCCGCTGCTCGCCGGGGCGGTCACCGGCTGGGTGTGGAACCAGGCCCTGTCCCACCGCGCCTACTCCTGGCTCGGCCTCGGGGACCGCGCGGCCGCCGCGCGGACCCTGCTGCGCGGCGCCCCCGCCGGCGCCCTGATCGGCGCCCTGGTCGCCCTCGCGGCGGCGGCCGGGCCGGGCGAATGGGGCGGCGCCGTGTTCGCCGCGGGCCAGGCGGTCTACCTGGGCGCCGCGACCGTGCTGCTGGTCCTGGACCGGGAGAAGGCGCTGCTGGGCGCACTGGCGCCGCTGATGGCCGGTACCCCCGCCGCGTACCTGCTCGGACTGCCCGACCCCGCACGGGCGGCGCTGCTCGGTACCTCCCTGGCGCTGGCGATCGCCCTCGCCGGACGTGAACTGCTGCCCGGCACCGCGCCCGCGGGTGAGCGGGGAGGGGCCACGCCCCGGCTCGCGGCGTCCGTGCCGTACGGGCTGTTCGGGCTCGGCACCGGCGGCCTCGTCCTGTACGCCGCGATCGGCGACGTCGTCGACGGGGGCCCCGGGGCGTCCGCGGCCGGGCCGACCGCCGTGGCGCTCACCCTGTCCATGGGGCCCGCCGAGTGGCTGCTGCACCGGTTCCGCAGCGAGAGCCTCGCCGGACTGCGGGCCTCCACCAGCTCCCGAGCGTTCCGCCGCGCCACGGCCGCCACGCTCGCGCTGTGCCTCACCGTCTACCTGGCGATCCTGCTGGCCCTCGCCGTGACCGGAACACTGCTGTGGCCGGGCGCGCCGGACATCGGCGGGATCCGCCTCGTGTCGCTGCTCCTGATCGGTACGGTGCTGTGGGCCGCCCTGCTGCTCCAGTCGTTCGGGGCGGTGCTGAGCGCGGCGGTCGTGTGCGGGGCGGCGGCCGGGGCGCAGACGGTGGCGCTGGCGACCGGGACGGGTGACCCCGGGCTGGTCGGGGCGGCCGTGGCCGGGGCGGCCGCGGTGGTGCTGGCCGTGCTGGGCGGGGTCCTGCTCGGGCGGGCGACCGCACACCGTACGTAGACACACGAAGGAAGCACACGTGGACCTGCTGGTGCCCTACTACGAGCACCCCGCCGCCCGACCCGCCGAATGGGACGCGATCATCGCCTCGGCGCCGCTGCTGTTCGGGGTCGTCCTCAACCCGGCGAGCGGCGCCGGCCGGGCGCCCGACCCCGCGTTCGTGACCGTGGCCGACCGGCTGCGCGCGGCGGGGGTGTGCGTCCTCGGCTACACCGACACCGACTACGGCCGCCGGCCGCACGCCGACGTCCTCACCGACCTGGTCCGCCACCGCGACTGGTACGGCGCCGACGGCGCGTTCCTCGACCAGGTGCCGACCGCTCCCGAGGCGGCCCCGCACTACCGGCGCCTGGGCGTGGCGGCCCGCGCGGCCGGGGCGGCGACGGTCGTCCTCAACCACGGGGCCCAGCCCCATCCCGCGTACGACGAACTGGCCGAGCTGCTGGTCACGTTCGAGGGGCCCTGGGACACCTACCGCGGCATGGACCTGCCGGTCGCCGACCACTACTGCCACCTGGTGTACGCCGCCCCGGCGAGTGCACGCCTCTCCACCCGCGTGCAGTGCGCGGTCCCCGGTACCGGGGCACATCCCTGGGGAACCCTCCCGTATCCCCTGGAGTGCCCGTGACCCGCCGCGTTCCGCTCCTCCTCGCCGTCCTGGTGCTCGTGCTGGCCGGCTGCACCAGCACGTCGGACGACGAGCCCGCCCCGCCCCGCAGCGGCCGCTGGCAGCCCACGCCGGGCCAGGAATGGCAGTGGCAGCTCAGCGGCCGCCTCGACACGGGCGTGGACGTGCCGGTGTACGACATCGACGGCTTCGACCACCCGGCCTCCACCGTCGCCGACCTGCACCGGCGCGGCCGCAAGGTGATCTGCTACCTGTCCACCGGCGCGTGGGAGGACTGGCGCCCCGACGCGGCGAAGTTCCCCAGGGCCGTGCTCGGGAAGGGCAACGGCTGGAAGGGCGAGCGGTGGCTCGACATCCGCCGCACGGACGTCCTCGAACCCCTGATGGCCGCCCGCCTCGACATGTGCCGGGACAAGGGCTTCGACGCGGTCGAGCCGGACAACATGGACGGCTACGCCAACACCACCGGGTTTCCCCTGACGGCGGCCGACCAGCTCCGCTACAACCGCCTCGTCGCCCGCCTCGCGCACGAGCGGGGCCTGGCGGTCGGTCTCAAGAACGACCTGGACCAGGTCCCGCACCTGCTCGACGACTTCGACTTCGCGGTCAACGAGCAGTGCGCCGAGTACGACGAATGCGCCGCCCTCAGCCCGTTCGTCGAGGCGGGCAAGGCCGTCTTCCACGTGGAGTACGAGCTGCAGACGCGGGAGTTCTGCCCGGAGGCGAAGCGGCTGCGGATGAGCTCGATACTGAAGCGGTACGAACTGGGCGCCTGGCGCGAGCCCTGCTGACGGCGGTCAGGAAGGGCTGACGTTCTCGGCCTGTGGGCCCTTGGGGCCCTGGGTGACGTCGAACTGAACCTTCTGGCCCTCGTGGAGCTCCCGGTATCCGGTGGAGGCGATGGCCGAGTAGTGCACGAACACGTCGGGGCCGCCGCCGTCCTGCTCGATGAAACCGAAGCCCTTCTCAGGGTTGAACCACTTCACAGTGCCAGTAGCCATGCTGATCGATCTCCTTCTTCCTTCCCCCGCCGACTACCGGGGCCTGCGCGCCTCAAACACCCGTCAGCCGAGAGTCAGGACCACCAGCGCCGCCGTGGCCGCCGTCTCCTCCACCGCGCCGAACACATCGCCCGTCACCCCGCCGAGACGGCGCACACAGCGGGCCAGCAGCCACTGCGCGGCCCCCAGGGCCACCACCACCGCCACGACGTGCCGCAGCGCGTCGTACGGGCCGCCCAGCGCTGCGCCCGCCCCGGCCGCGGCGACCAGGACCGGCACCGTCACCGCCAGTGCCGCCCTCACCGGGACCGTGCCCGCCACCACCGCGCCCAGCCCCTCCGGGCGGGCCGCCGGGACGGCGGGGCGGGAGGCGAGGGTGAGCGCCAGGCGGGCCACCGTGCCACTGAGGACGGCGCCGGCCATTCCGTGGGCCCAGCCGTGCCCCGCGTAGAGCGCGTGCAGCGCGGCCACCTGGGCGAGGAGGACGAACAGCAGCGTGATGACCCCGAACGGCCCGATGTCCGACTGCTTCATGATCCGCAGCGCGTCCTCGGCGGGCTTGTTACTGCCCAGCCCGTCCGCCGTGTCGGCGAGCCCGTCCAGATGCAGACCCCGGGTCAGGACGGCGGGCACGGCGGCCGACGCCACCGCGGCGAGCAGCGGGCCCGCGCCGAGCAGCCAGAACAGACCGCCGGCCGCCGCCGAGGCGAGGCCCACCACCAGGCCGGCGAGCGGCGCCCCCAGCATGCCCGCGCGGGCCGCCTCACGGTCCCAGCGGGTGACCCGGACAGGCAGCACGGTCAGGGTGCCGAAGGCGAAACGTATGCCGTCGACGCTCGTACGGGCGTGGTTACGGGTGCGGGAAGTGGTCACCGCGCGCAGGGTAGTCGGTAGAACGCGCGATCATGGAGCGGGTGGGATGGGTCACTGGTTTTACCGCAACATCGTCGAACCGGGGAAGCTCCCCCTGCTCGTCGCCCTTGCCTCCTTCGTGCTGACCTTTTTGATCACCCGGACCGTCACCCGGCTGATCCGGGCGGGCAAGGGGCCCTTCCGCAACGTCAGACCCGGCGGGATGCACATCCACCACGTGGTGCCCGGCGTCGTCCTCACCCTGATCGGTGGTTTCGGCGGGGTCGCGGTGGGACGGCACGAGGCCGGGGCCATCGCCTGCGCGGTGCTCCTGGGAATGGGCGCGGGGCTCGTCCTCGACGAGTTCGCGCTGATCCTCCACCTCGACGACGTCTACTGGAGCGAGCAGGGCCGCCAGAGCGTGGAGGTCGTGGTCCTCACCACCGCGCTGCTCCTGCTGGTCCTCGGCGGTTTCGCCCCGTTCGGCGTGGACGAGATCACCCCCGAGGAACGGCAGGGCCGCGGCAGCTTCATCCTCACCCTCGTCCTGAACTTCCTCTTCGTGCTCATCGCGCTGTTCAAGGGCAAGTTCCGGATGGCGATCCTCGGCCTGTTCCTGTCGCCCGTCGCGATCTTCGGGGCGCTGCGGCTGGCCCGCCCCGGCTCGTTGTGGGCCCGCCGCTTCTACCGCAACCGGCCCAAGGCCCGCGCCAGGGCCCGGCTGCGGGCCTTCCACCACGACCGGCGCTGGGACGGGGCCAGGCGCCGCTTTCAGGACCTGATCGCCGGCGCCCCCGACCGCGTACTGCCCCTGCGCCACCCGCCGGACGACCGCCCGCCGCCCGTGGAACGCCCGCCGCAGGCGCCTCCCTCGGACGGAGCGCCGGCGTCGCCTCCCCCGGACCGTTCGCCGGGGGTGCCGCCGGACGACCGCCCGCCGCCCGACCGGCGGTGACGCCACGAGCCGGCCGCGCACACCACCAGGACCGCTGCGATCGCCGCCAGGTGCTCCTTGCCCGCGAGGTTGCACTTCACCAGCACCTCGACCACCATCGCCACGACCACCAGGCCGCCCGTGAGCCATGCCCGGTGGCGCCAGCAGATGTACACGGCGAGCCCCACGACCGCCGCCGACGGCCCGGTGTCCACGACCCGCGCGTCCGAGGCGGGCAGTCCCAGCCCCAGCGGCGCGTCGGGGCCGAGCATGATGCCGAGACGCGCGTACATCGTCCCGGCCAGCGTCGCCGCGTAGGCGATCAGCAGGGTCCGTGGCCGGCCCAGGCAGATCTCCGCGAGGCCGAACACCAGCAGGATCTGCGCCAGCGCCCCCCACACCGGCAGGTCGAGCGCCGGGACGAACAGCGACAGCGGCGTCCGCAGCAGCGCCAGCCACAGCGGGTCCTCGGCGCGCACCGAGCCGATGTCCTGGACCGGCCCGTACCCCCAGGGCTGGTTCTGCACCACCTGGAAGACGGCCGTCAGGCTCACCGCGCACAGCGTCATGGTGACCGCCCGCCATCCTCGCGTCGCCAGAGCGGTCCGCACGGCCGTGTACAGCGCCCCCCACTCGCGGCGCGCGAACCGCCTCAACGCCGTCTGCCTTCCGGGTGCCGGTGCGTCGTCCCCCCGGGCAGTCCGGGCGCCTGCGGGGACCCTTCCGCGGGGCCCGCGGCCGGCCCGATGCGCAAGCGGTCGGAACTCTTCTCGAAGAGCATGAATCGCGGCTCCCAGATCGGTCGGTACGTGGCGTCGGCGCGGCACGGCGACTCGATCTGCCACCAGCGGAAGAAGCTCAGCAGGGAGCGCCACAGTCGCAGCACGGGACACCGCCCCGAGCTTCGCGCCACGTTCGAAGACCGACCTGAACACCGGGAAGTTCAGTGAGACCGGCGTGATCCGGATCTCTCCGGCGCGCCGCGGCGGCCCGACGGAACGAACCCCGGCGCCCGGGGCATCACCCGGCCCGGCCGGTCCCCCGGCGGGCCGCCCGCGACCTCCCGGGCGGCCGTGCCGGTGGGCCTCAGTCCTCCTCCGCCGACTGCGTCCGCGGCGGTTCGGCCGGCTTCTCGGGCAGCTCGGCCGCCAACGCCGCGGCCGCCTGGACGAGGGGGAGCGCCAGCAGGGCCCCGGCTCCTTCCCCGACGGTCACGCCGTGGTCGAGCAGCGGGTTGAGCGCCATCCGGTCCAGCGCCTTCGACTGCGCCGGCTCACCGCTCACCTGACCCGCCAGCCACCAGTCCGGTGCTCGGAACGCCGCACGCTGGGCCACCAGCGCGCATGCCGCCGACACCACGCCGTCCAGGATCACCGGCATCCGCCGCACCGCGCTCTGCAACAGGAACCCGGTCATCGCCGCCAGGTCCGCCCCGCCGACCGCCGCCAGCAGCTCCAGCTGGTCGCCCAGCACCGGCCGCGCCCGGCGCAGCGCGTCACGGATCGCCGCGCACTTGCGCATCCACGCCAGGTCGTCGATCCCCGCACCGCCCCGGCCGGTCACCACCGAGGCGTCCGTCCCGCACAGGGCGGCGATCAGCGTCGAGGCGGGCGTCGTGCCGCCGACGCTGAGGTCGCCGAGCACGACCAGGTCGGTGCCCGAGTCGGCCTCCTCGTCGGCGATCGCCATCCCGAGGCGTACGGCCTGCTCGGCCTCCTCGGGGGAGAGGGCGTCCTCGATGTCGATACGGCCGCTGCCGCGGCGCACCCGATGGCGCACCACGTCGGCGGGCAGCAGCTCCGGATCGCAGTCCACCCCGGCGTCGACGACACGCACCGGCACGTTCATCCGCCGCGCCAGCACCGCGACCGGGCTCGCCCCGTCCAGCGCGGCACGCACCAGCTCGTGCGTGCCGCCGGCGGGCCGCCCCGACACGTCCAGCTTCGCCACCCCGTGGTCCCCCGCGAACAGCACCACACGCGGCTGCTCGATCGGCCGCACCGGGACGGCCCCCTGGGCGGCCGACAGCCACTCGCCCAACTCGTCGAGACGCCCCAGCGCGCCCGGCGGCACGGTGAGGCGCTCCCGGCGTTCCTCGGCGTCACGCCGCGTACCGCTGTCGGGGCGCTCGATCAGATCGGAGAAGTCGTCGAGATTCAGCCTGCTCATTCGACGAACAGTACAGGCGCCGCCCCCGCGTTCGCCGGGGTGCCGGAAGGTCACCCGCGCAGCACGAGGGCCTGCCCGGCGACGACGAGGAGCACGTGCTCGCACTCGTCGGCGAACGCCGCGTTCAGCCGCCCGAGCTCGTCACGGAACCGCCTGCTGCCCGCGTCCCCCGGCACGATTCCCGCCCCCACCTCGTTCGTCACCGCGACGACCGTGCGGGAGGTGGCCCGCACCGCCGCCACCAGCTCCGCCACCCGCTCGCCCAGCTCCCGCTCCCCGCTCTTGGCCCAGGTGTCGTCGTCCCAGGCACCGACCCGGTCCATCGCGTCGGTCAGCCACAGCGACAGGCAGTCGATCAGCAGCGGTGGCCCGTCCTGGGCCAGCAGGGGAGCCAGTTCGCAGGTCTCCTCCGTACGCCACGAGCCCGGCCGCCGGTCGCGGTGGGCGGTCACCCGGGCCGCCCACTCGGTGTCGCCGTCTCGAGAGCCGCCCGTCGCGACGTACACCACCTCCGGGAACGCCTCCAGGCGCCGCTCGGCCTCCAGGGACTTGCCCGACCGCGCCCCGCCGGTCACCAGCGTGCGCCGGGGCACGTCGGGCACTTCGTGGTACTCGCCCACGATCAGCGTCGTCCCGTCCGGAACCGCCCGCGCCCCCGCCGCGGCGAGCCGCCGGTCCAGCTCCCGCGGCGACGGCACGTCGTGGTCCAGGTGCACCGCGACCACGTCCGTCGCCGGCCCCACGGCCCCGGCCGCCCGCAGGCGTGCCAGCCCGTCCGGCCGGGCGACGACGTCGGCGAGGACCATGTCGTAGGGCCGCCGTACCCCGGCGACCCCGGCCGGGGCGCCGCCCGGCGGCAGGTACAGCAGGCGCAGCCCCTCCGGCGACGTCACCTCGTAGCCGGTCCCGGGCGAGTCCATGGGCACGGCCCGGACCCGGTGCCCGCTGATCAGCGTCAGCTCCCGCCCGTCCGGGACCCGCCCCGCCGCCGGCAGCCCGGCGGGCAGCTCAAGGGCCGGCCCGTCGTGCGGATGGGTGAGCAGCACCTGCCGTACGCCGGTCAAGGAGTGCCCCGCCCGCGCGGCCGCCAGTGCGGCTCCGGGCGTCAGGTCGAGCAGCAGCGCCCCGTCCACGAGCAGCGCGGTGGCGGCACGCGCCCGGGTGCCGCGGGCGGCGGCGCAGGCGGCGCAGGGGCAGTCGGGGCGGGGCAGGCCCTCGGGGGCGCCGGTACCGAGCAGAGTCACTTCCACGGGACGATCCTCCCGCGTCCCCGCGCGGGGTGCGCGCCCGGCTACGCTGCGGGCAGGAAACCGATCATCTGGAGGCCCACATGGCATGGACGTGGCGGTTCGAGGGGTCTGACGGAGCGGAGGTCGCACCGGCGGTCGAGCCCGAGGAGTTCACGACCCAGGGAGACGCGGAGTCCTGGATCGGCGAGGTCTGGAAGGAGCTCCTGGAGGGCGGTGCCGAACAGGTGACGCTCTTCGACGACGGTTCGGAGATCTACCGGATGAGCCTCCGCGCCGCGGCAGACGCGTGACCGAGTCTTGACGGGCCGGCCCCGCCCCGGAAGGGGCGGGGCCGTTCATGGGCGGGGACTGTGTTCTCGGGAGTCACCTTGCCGTGCCTCGGCTCGCCACGACGGACCGGCCTCCAGTACGACGCGCAGATTCCGGCCGGTCATGGCTTGCATGGCGCCCACGTCACTCAGATCTCGCCCAGCGTGACCCGTGCCGTCGCCGAGCGACCGCCGCGGGTGTACGTCACCGTCACCTGGTCGCCCGGTTTCGCCGACGCCAGGGCCTCCAGCAGGGAGGTCATCGTGGTGATCCGCTCGTCGTCCAGTTTGGTGATGATGTCGCCCGCCCTCAGGCCCGCGTCCGCCGCCGCGCCGCCGGGCGAGACCTCCACGATGGCGACGCCGCCCGGCTGGTAGTCGTCGGTCAGGACCGTGCGGCCGGTGATGTTCAGGGCCGCCCGGCCCGAGTCGGTGACCCGGCCCGTCCGGACGATCTGGTCGGCGACCGTCCGCACCATCGATGCGGGGATGGCGAAGCCGATGCCCGGCGCCGCGCTGCCGCCCAGCTCCGGGTCCGCCGCCGCCAGCGTCGGGATGCCGATGACCTCGCTGTCCAGATTGACCAGCGCGCCCCCGCTGTTGCCCGGGTTGATCGCCGCGGACGTCTGGACCATGTTGCCGATCGTCGCACCCGTACCGCCGCCCGACCGGCTCTCGCTGACGGTCCGTCCGGTCGCGGACACGATGCCCTGGGTGACGCTGCCGGACAGGCCGAGCGGTGAGCCCATGGCCAGCACGATCTGGCCCACCTCCACCTTCGACGAGTCGCCGAACGTCGCCGGTTTCAGCCCGTCGGGGCGGCGGTCCAGCTTGATCACGGCCAGGTCCTGCTCCGGGTAGCTGGAGACCAGCTTGGCCGTCAGCGACTCCTCACCCGTCGCGATGGTGACCCTGAACGTCCTCTCCCGCCCCACCACGTGCGCGTTGGTCACGATGTGCCCCTGCTCGTCGTAGACGACGCCGGAGCCCAGACCCGTCCGGGCCTCGATCTGCACGACCGACGGCAGTACGTCCCTGATGGCGTTGCGGTAGTCGTCCTCCAGCTCGGCCGCCCGGCCGGCCTCCGGCGCCGCCGCCCGGGCCGTGGCCGCCCGCGGCTCGGCGGCCGGCCTGCCCGTGGGCGGCAGGCCGGCCGAACAGCCGCCCACCAGGGCGGCCGCGCAGACCACGGAGGTCAGGGGCGCGAGCACACGAAGGACATCCATGTCCGGAGTATCCCTTTCGCCCTGCTCGTGCGGCGCCCGCTGCGCACCCGATCAGGGGGTCACCCCGCGGTGGCCGTGAGGAACTGGGTCGCCGCCAGCTCCCCGTACAGGGGATCGGCCGCCACCAGCTCCGCATGGGTGCCCACCGCCCGTACCCGCCCCGCCTCCATGACGACGATCCGGTCCGCGAGCGTCACGGTCGACAGCCGGTGCGCCACCACCAGGACCGTCACCTCCCGGGCGACCTCCGCCACCACGTCCCGCAGCGCCAGCTCGTTGACGGCGTCGAGCTGCGAGGTCGCCTCGTCGAGCAGCAGCAACCGGGGCTTGCGCAGCAGCGCCCGCGCGATGGCCACCCGCTGCCGCTCACCGCCCGACAGCTTGGAGCCGCGGTGCCCGACCAGGGTTTCCAGCCCGTCCGGCAGCCGGTCCACCAGCGCGTCCAGCCGTGCCCGCACCAGCACCTCGCGGAGCTCCTCCTCCGTCGCCCCCGGCGCGGCGAAGCACAGGTTCTCGCGCAGCGTCCCGGCCAGTACCGGGGCGTCCTGCTCCACGTAGCCGATGGCCGCGCGCAGTTCGGCCAGAGGCCAGTCCCGTACGTCCCTGCCGTCCACCAGGACCCGGCCGCCGGTCGCCTCGTAGAACCGCTCGACCAGACCGAACACCGTCGTCTTGCCCGCGCCCGACGGTCCCACGAACGCCGTCATGCCGGCGCCCGGCACCTCGAAGGAGACGCCGTGGTGGACGTACGGAAGGTCGTCCCGGTAGCGGAAGGTGACGTCCTCGAAGGTGACGGTCGCGGGCGGGCCGCCCCGGGCGGCGCCGGACGGGCCGGGGCTCTCCGCCGCCAGCCGTTCGGCCTCCTCGATGCGGGCCACGGCCGCCGAACCGACCTGGTACTCGGTCGCCGCCGACACCAGCTTGGAGATCGGCTCGGTCAGGTAGAAGAGGTAGAGCAGGAAGGCGACCAGGTCCGCCACCGAGATCGCGCCCGACGCCACCCGCGCCCCGCCGATGCCCAGCACCGCCAGGAACGACACCTGGACGGCCAGCCCCACCGACGACCCGGACACCGCCTGCCACTTCGCCGACCTCAGCCCCTGCCGCCACGCCTCCTCGGCCGCGGCCTCCACGACCGCCGCCTCGCGCTCCTCCGCGCCCGACGCCTTCACCGTGCGGAACGCGCCGAACACCCGCTCCAGCCGGGTCGATATCTCCGCGACCGCCTCCTGGGAGCGCCGGGTCGCCCGGGAGATCTGCGGCATCACCAGCGCCATGGCGCCACCGATCAGCACGATCACGCCCAGCGTCACCCCGAGGAGGACGACGTCCATCACGGCCATCATCACGAGCGTGGCGAGGAACGCGAGACCGCCCGTCACGGCCGACACGATCGAGTCGGTCGTCACCGCGCGCAGCAGGGTCGTGTCGGAGGTGATCCGCGACATCAGGTCGCCCGGCTGGGTCCGCTCCACCTCCGGCAGCCGCAGCCGCAGCAGCCGGCCGATCAGGGTGCGGCGGGCGGCGAGCACCACGGACTCGGCGGTCCGCTCCAGGACGTACGCGCCGACCGACTCGATCGCGGTCCCGAGCACCACCAGCGCGGTGAGCGCCAGAAGCACCTGGCCGACGGGCTGGTCCTGGCCGAGGCGCTCCACCAGTTCCTTGGCCGCGAGGGGCTGGAGTATCCCGGTGCCCGCACCGATCAGGGCCAGGAGGGTGCCGAACGCGACGGTCCAGCGGTGCGGCCGGAAGTGCCGGTACAGGGCCCGCCAGGTCTCGCGGGCGGGCAGCTTGGGCGTGTTGTCCGTTTCCGTCATGCTCACGTCGCTCACGTCGGAGGAAGACGCGAGAACCCCCCGATCACCTGACCCCGCCGACGGCCCCCGCCGTCAGCCCCGTACGCCGCACAGGTGCAGCAGTGCCGCGACCCGGCGGTAGGGCTCCGTGCGCCCCGCCCGGTCCTCCGCCGCCAGGAGCCGCTCCAGCTCCTCGGCCGCGGGCAGCCCCTCCTCGTTCGGTACCAGGTCGGTGAAGACCCGCACCCCGTACCAGGCCTGCAGCGGCGCGGCGATCCCCGCCAGCGTCGCGGTCAGGGTCTCCAGCCGGTCGGCCCGCACCGGCAGTCCCAGCCTGTTGACGTACGTGTCGGACTCGAACGCCGCCAGCGTCCCCGACCAGTCCCCGGCCAGGCCGGGCCGCATGGCCAGCGCGTCCGCGTTCCGCACCAGCAGGGACAGCAGACCGCCCGGCGCGAGCATCCGGGCGAGCCCCGCCAGCATGGCGTCCGGCTCCTCGACGTACATCAGCACGCCGTGGCACAGCACCACGTCGAAGCTGCCGGGCAGGAAGTGCACACCGGTCTCCCGGCCGTCCCCCTCGATCAGCCGGACCCGCTCCCGGATGCCGGCCGGCTCGGACGCCAGCGCCTCACGGGCCGCTCTGAGCATCTCGGGGTCGGACTCCAGGCCCGTGATGGTGTGCCCGGCCCGGGCCAGCCGCAGAGCCTGAGTGCCCTGGCCCATGCCGACGTCGAGGATCCGCAGCCGCTGTCCCACCGGGTAGCGGGCGGCTATCTGCTCGTCCAGCTGGCGTGCGACGAGCTCTTGACGGACCGTGTTGCGCAGTCCGCCGAGCCCGTCCAGCCAGTTCCCCGATGCGCCTCCGAAACCGGAGACCAAAGTGCTCAGGGCCGCTCTCCACGCTTGACCTGCGGCTTGGGCAGCCGCAGTCGGCGCAGCTGGAGCGTACGCATCAGGCCGTACGCCACGGCGCCGCGCTTCGGCTCGTCCGGGAAGCGGGTGTTGAGCTGCTTCTTGAGCCGGAGCCAGATGCCGATCGAGTCCACGATGATCAGGGCGATCACCGCGAGCCACAGCAGCAGGGCGATGTTCTTGAGCTGCGTGTTGGGCAGGCTGGACAGGATCAGGATCACGACCGCCAGCGGCAGGAAGAACTCGGCGACGCAGAAGCGCGAGTCCACGAAGTCGCGGACGTAACGGCGGACCGGACCCTGGTCGCGGGCCGGCAGATAACGCTCGTCACCACTGGCGAGCGCCTGGCGCTGCCTGGCCAGGTCCGCACGGCGCGCCTCGCGCTGGCGGCGCATGGCCTCCTTGCGGTCGGTCGGCACGGTCTGGGCACGGCGACGCTGGGTCTGGGCCTCACTCCGCTTCGGGGTCGGGCGGCCCTTGGGGGCCTGGGGGTCGCGGGGCTGCTTGGAGAGGTCCGCCGTCACCTTGTCGGTGGGGGCCTTCTCTTCCTTCGAACGGCTACGGAACACAAAGCCCAAGGGTACGGGGTACGCCGCGGGGACCCCACCCCCGCGGGGAACGATCCGGCAACGGCCCGCGTCCCCGTAGAGGGATCCCTACTCCTTGCGCCGGACCGGAGGCGGCCGCAGTCGTCCTTGGGGATGAGCGCATCCGCGCCCGAACAGTGCGGTAATGGATGTGGGGCCCGTACTGTGGGTTCTGTTGGAGTGCTGGAGCCGAAGTCCGTCAGAAGGGGGCGCGCGAAGCCCATGAGCGGTGTCATGAAGCGTATGGGGATGATCTTCCGCGCGAAGGCAAACAAGGCCCTTGACCGGGCCGAGGATCCGCGCGAGACCCTTGATTACTCGTACCAGAAGCAGCTGGAGCTGCTCCAGAAGGTGCGCCGCGGCGTCGCCGACGTGGCCACCTCGCGCAAGCGCCTGGAACTGCAGCTGAACCAGCTCCAGAGCCAGTCCGCGAAGCTGGAGGACCAGGGCCGCAAGGCGCTCGCACTCGGCCGGGAGGACCTGGCGCGCGAGGCGCTCTCCCGCCGGGCCGCGCTCCAGCAGCAGGTCACGGACCTGGAGACGCAGCACCAGACCCTCCAAGGCGAGGAGGAGAAGCTGACGCTCGCCGCGCAGCGCCTCCAGGCCAAGGTCGACGCCTTCCGTACGAAGAAGGAGACGATCAAGGCCACCTACACCGCCGCCCAGGCACAGACCCGCATCGCCGAGTCGTTCTCGGGCATCTCGGAGGAGATGAGCGACGTCGGCGTCGCCATCCAGCGCGCCGAGGACAAGACCGCGCAGCTCCAGGCGAGGGCCGGCGCGATCGACGAGCTGCTGGCGTCCGGGGCGCTGGACGACCAGTCGGGCCTCCAGAAGGACGACATCCAGGCCGAGCTGGACCGCCTGTCGGGCGGCACGGACGTCGAGCTGGAGCTCCAGCGGATGAAGGCCGAGCTGGCCGGGGGCACCACCTCGCAGCAGGCCCTGGAGGGCGGCGCGGGCACCCCGCAGGACCAGGCCCAGCAGCAGTCGCAGTCGCAGTCCCAGACCCGGTTCGACAAGAGCTAAGGACGACGCGTCATGATCGTCAGGATCATGGGGGAGGGCCAGGTGAGGCTGGCCGACAGCCACTTCGCCGAGCTCAACAAGCTGGACGACGAACTGCTCGCGGAAATGGAGGGCGGCGACGGCGAAGGCTTCCGCCGCACGCTCCACGCCCTGCTGGACACGGTGCGCCAGCTGGGCGAGCCGCTGCCGGACGACGCGCTCGAACCCTCCGAACTGATCCTTCCGGCACCGGACGCGACGCTCGAAGAGGTCCGCGCCATGCTCTCCGACGACGGCCTCATCCCCGGCTGACACCCCCGGTGGGCGGACCGCCCACTCCAACACCCTCGTGCCCGGCGCCGGGACCCTCGCGCTCCGGCCCGGGCCTCCGGGTTTTTGTCCGCCGGGTGCCACCCTGGTGGGCTTGCCCCCTACGCGGTGCGGTGCCTGCCCGGTGGTGGTGGGGCGGGCCCCTCCGAACTCACCTTCTCGGGGCCGGCGGCCCCGGGCGCCGGGAGAGGAAGCCCGCCCGTCGCAGCCAACCCCTGCGGGGGGCCCGGCACGGCCCCACCCCGGGTCGGATCCCCGGTGCGAGCCGGTGGGTGGTTGGGCAGGCCGTACCGTTTTCCTCCGTGACCAACCTCGGAGAACGGCTCGCGCGCGGGCGGGGCTGGATGCGGGAGCATCCCCTCGCGTTCGACGGCGTCCTGGCCCTCGGCGTGCTCGTGTGCATGGTCGCCGGTTCGTTCGTCGACCGGCACGGCGGGCCGCACGGCGGGCCCGACTTCGGGGGGCGGACCCCCGGTGCGAGCAGCGTGCTGCTCATGCTGATCGGGGCCGCCGCCCTGGTCCCTCGGCGCCGCAATCCGCTGGGCGTCCTGCTGGTCACCGGCTCCGTCACGCTCCTGGAGCACGTCGCCGAGGATCCCCCCGCCCCGGTCGCCATGAGCGCCGTCGTCGCGCTGTACACCGTCGCCTCGCGCACCGACCGCCCCACCACCTGGCGGGTCGGCCTGCTGACGATGACGGTGCTGACGGGCGCCGCGATGCTGTGCGGCTCCGCACCCTGGTACAGCCAGGAGAACCTGGGCGTCTTCGCGTGGACCGGCATGGCCGCCGCAGCCGGGGACGCCGTCCGCAGCCGCCGTGCCTTCGTCGACGCCATTCGCGAGCGCGCCGAACGCGCCGAGCGCACCCGCGAGGAGGAGGCGCGCCGCCGGGTCGCCGAGGAGCGGCTGCGCATCGCCCGGGACCTGCACGACGTCGTCGCCCACCACATCGCGCTGGTCAACGTCCAGGCCGGCGTCGCCGCCCACGTCATGGACAAGCGCCCCGACCAGGCCAAGGAGGCCCTCGCGCACGTCCGCGAGGCCAGCCGCTCCGCCCTCAACGAGCTGCGCGCCACCGTCGGTCTGCTCCGCCAGTCCGGCGACCCCGAGGCGCCCACCGAACCGGCCCCGGGCCTCGCCGTCCTCGACGAGCTGCTCGACACCTTCCGCCACGCCGGCCTCCCGGTGGAGCTGGCCCGCACCGACCAGGGCACCCCACTCCCGGCGGCCGTCGACCTGGCCGCGTACCGGATCATCCAGGAGGCGCTGACCAACGTGCGCAAGCACGCGGGCCCGGACGCCAAGGCCGAGGTGAGCGTCGTCCGGGTGGGCCGGACCGTCGAGGTGACGGTCCTCGACAACGGCGTACCCACCGAGAAGACCGACGACAGCGGCGGCCACGGTCTCATCGGCATGCGTGAGCGCGTCACCGCACTCGGCGGCGCCCTCACCGCGGGCCCCCGCTACGGAGGGGGCTTCCGCGTCCAGGCGATACTTCCCCTCACGGCACGTACAGGGGAGGCCACATGACCATCAGGGTGCTGCTCGCCGACGACCAGGCGCTGCTGCGCAGCGCGTTCAAGGTGCTCGTCGACTCCGAGCCGGACATGGAGGTCGTGGGAGAGGCGGCCGACGGTGCCGAGGCCGTCGCCCTCGCGCGTTCGCGGCGGGCCGACGTCGTGCTGATGGACATCCGCATGCCCGGTACGGACGGCCTCGCCGCCACCCGCCTGATCAGCGCGGACCCCGACCTGGCCGGTGTACGCGTCGTCATGCTGACCACCTTCGAGGTGGACGAGTACGTGGTGCAGTCGTTGCGCGCCGGGGCGTCCGGCTTCCTCGGCAAGGGCGCGGAACCGGACGAACTGCTGAACGCCATCCGGATCGCCGCCGCCGGCGAGGCGCTGCTGTCGCCGGTCGCCACCAAGGGGCTGATCGCCAAGTTCCTCGCTCAGGGCGGCAGCTCGGACGCCGCCCGCCCGGACGGGGAGGGTTACTCGGAGCGGCTCGCCGCCCTCACCGTGCGCGAACGGGAGGTCCTCGTCCTCGTCGCGGGCGGACACTCCAACGACCGGATCGCCGAGCGGCTGGAGGTCAGTCCGCTGACCGTCAAGACCCATGTCAACCGGGCCATGGCGAAGCTCGGCGCCCGCGACCGGGCGCAGCTCGTGGTCACGGCCTACGAGTCGGGGTTGGTACGTCCCAGGGTGGAGTGAGCGCGCACGCCCGAGTACTCCGTTCGGTGTATGCGGGGGATAAGTAAACGGGACCTGGGGGCGACGGATCCCCCTCCTCGGTGGCTGATCGTATGAAGACCTGCCGATCCGCCACAGAAGAGAGACCCCATGTCCTGGCTGTCCAGATTCAGCCTCGCGCAACGGGCCCTGATAGGGCTGATGTCGATCGTGGCGATCGTCTTCGGGGCGATCGCCATCCCGCAGCTCAAGCAACAGCTGCTGCCCTCCATCGAACTGCCGATGGTGTCGGTCCTCGCCCCGTACCAGGGCGCTTCCCCCGATGTGGTCGAGAAGCAGGTCGTCGAACCGCTCGAGAGCACCATCAAGGCGGTCGACGGCATCAAGGGCGTCACCTCCACGGCCAGCGAGGGCAACGCCCTCATCATGGCCACCTTCGACTACGGCGACGAGGGCACCAAGCAGCTCGTCGCCGACGTCCAGCAGGCCGTCAACCGCGCCCGCGCGCAGCTGCCCGAGGACGTCGACCCGCAGGTCGTCGCCGGCTCGACCGACGACATCCCGACCGTCGTCCTCGCCGTCACCTCGGGCAAGGACCAGCAGGCGCTCGCCGACCAGCTCGAGCGGACCGTCGTCCCGGCCCTGGAGGACATCGACGGCGTCGGCCAGGTGTCGATCGACGGCGTTCAGGACCTCCAGGTCTCCGTCACGCCGGACGACCGGAAGCTCGCCGCGGCGGGACTCAACCCCATGACCCTGTCCGAGGCGCTGAAGGCGGGCGGCGCGACCGTCCCGGCCGGCTCCTTCTCCGAGGCGGGCAAGAGCCGCACGGTGCAGGTCGGCGGCGGCTTCACCTCGCTGCGGCAGATCCAGGACCTGACGATCAAGCCCGAGAAGGGCGATGCGGTACGCCTCGGCGACATCGCCACCGTGAAGCAGGAGGAGTCCCGCAGGGTCTCCCTCACCCGAACGAACGGCAAGCCCAGCCTCGCCGTCATGGCCACCATGGACAACGACGGCAGCGCCGTCGCCATCTCGGAAGCGGTCCGGAACAAGCTCCCGGACCTGCGCGAGGACCTCGGGTCCGGCGCCGAGCTGACGGTCGTCTCCGACCAGGGCCCGGCGGTGTCCAAGTCGATCTCCGGCCTGACCACCGAGGGCGCGCTCGGTCTGCTCTTCGCCGTGATCGTCATCCTGGTCTTCCTGGCGTCCCTCCGCTCGACCCTGGTCACCGCGGTCTCCATCCCGCTCTCCGTGGTCCTCGCCCTGATCGTCCTGTGGACCCGCGACCTGTCGCTCAACATGCTCACCCTGGGCGCGCTGACCATCGCGATCGGCCGGGTCGTCGACGACTCGATCGTGGTCCTGGAGAACATCAAGCGGCACCTCGGCTACGGCGAGGAGCGCCAGGCGGCGATCCTCACGGCGGTGCGCGAGGTGGCCGGCGCGGTCACCTCCTCCACCCTCACCACCGTGGCGGTCTTCCTCCCCATCGGCCTGGTGGGCGGCATGGTGGGCGAGCTGTTCGGCTCGTTCAGCCTCACCGTCACGGCAGCGCTCCTGGCCTCCCTCCTCGTCTCGCTGACCGTCGTCCCCGTCCTCTCCTACTGGTTCCTCCGCGCCCCCAAGGGGACGTCGGCGGACCCCGACGAGGCCCGCCGCGAGGCGGAGGCGAAGGAGTCCCGCAGCGTCCTCCAGCGCATGTACGTCCCCGTCCTGCGCTTCGCCACCCGCCGCCGCCTCACCAGCGTGGCCCTCGCGATCGTCGTCCTCGTCGGCACCTTCGGCATGGCGCCGCTGCTGAAGACGAACTTCTTCGACCAGGGCGAGCAGGAAGTCCTCTCCATCAAGCAGGAGCTGCCGGCCGGCACCAGCCTGGAGGCCGCGGACGCCGCGGCGAAGAAGGTCGAGAAGGCCCTCGCCTCGGTCGACGAGGTGAAGGACTACCAGGTCACCGTCGGCTCGTCCGGCTTCATGGCGGCCTTCGGCGGCGGTACGGGCGCCAACCAGGCCTCGTACCAGGTCACGCTCACGGACTCCGCCTCGTACGAGAAGGCCCGTGACCGCATCGACGCCGAGCTCGGCAAGCTCGACGGCATCGGCGACACGACCATCGCGGCGGGCGACGGCTTCGGCAACCAGGACCTGAGCGTCGTGGTGAAGGCGGCCGACGCGAACATCCTCAAGCAGGCCTCCGAGCAGGTACGCGCCGAGGTCGCCGGTCTCAAGGACGTCACCGACGTCCAGAGCGACCTCTCGCAGTCCGTCCCCCGCGTCTCGGTCCGGGCGACCGCGAAGGCCGCGGAGGCCGGGTTCACCGACGCCGCCCTCGGCATGGCCGTCGCCCAGTCCGTACGCGGCACCCCGGCCGGCAAGGCGGTCCTGAACGACACCGAGCGCGACGTCGTGATCACCTCCGCCACGCCCGCCAGGACGCTGTCGGACCTCAAGGCGCTCCCGCTCGGCCCCGTGAAGCTCGGCGACATCGCCGAGGTGAAGCTGGTCCCCGGCCCGGTCTCGATGACCCGCATCGACGGCTCGCGCGCGGCGACCATCACGGCGAAGCCGACCGGGGACAACACGGGCGCGGTCAGCAGCGCGCTCCAGTCGAAGATCAGCGCACTCGATCTGCCCGACGGCGCCACCGCGTCCATCGGCGGCGTCTCCGAGGACCAGGACGAGGCGTTCGCCAACCTGGGCCTGGCGATGCTGGCGGCGATCGCGATCGTCTTCATGCTCCTGGTGGCGACCTTCCGCTCGCTGGTCCAGCCGCTGATCCTGCTGGTCTCCATCCCCTTCGCGGCCACGGGAGCCATCGGCCTGCTGGTGGCCACGGGAACAGCCATGGGCGTCCCGGCGATGATCGGCATGCTGATGCTGATCGGCATCGTGGTCACCAACGCGATCGTGCTGATCGACCTGATCAACCAGTACCGGGCACAGGGCCTCGGGGTCATCGAATCGGTCATCGAGGGCGGCCGTCACCGCCTCCGCCCGATCCTGATGACGGCCCTGGCGACGATCTTCGCCCTCCTCCCCATGGCCCTGGGCATCACGGGCGAGGGCGGCTTCATCGCCCAGCCGCTCGCGGTCGTGGTGATCGGCGGCCTGGTGACGTCCACGCTGCTCACCCTGCTCCTGGTCCCGACGCTGTACGCGATGGTGGAGCTCCGCAAGGAGCGGCGCCGCGCCAAGCGTGAGGCCAAGCGCGCGGCGAAGTCGGCACCCGCCGAGGAGAAGTCCCCGGCCCCGGCCAACGCGTAACGCCCGCGCGCCCGGCCAGGCACGACCCCGCACCCGGCGTACGGCCGGGGCGGGGCCGTGCAGGGGCACCCCACGCAGAGGCCGGCGGCGCCGATACGGCTCCCGTGTCCGGGCCCGAGGCCGCCGCCCTCAAGGCGAGCCCGGAGGGGCCACGCCCGCACCCACCGCCTCAGCCCGCCCGCACCCACCGAACGCCCGAGGGGCGCCCCGCAACCGGCGGGGCGCCCCTCGGGCGTACATACGCGGCGCAAGCGCTACGGCAGCGCAAGCGCTACGGCAGTGCCAGCATCCGCTCCAGCGCCAGCTTCGCGAAGCTCTCCGTCTCGCGGTCGACCTGGATCTGGTTGACCAGGTTGCCCTCGGCCAGCGACTCCAGCGCCCACACCAGGTGCGGCAGGTCGATGCGGTTCATGGTCGAGCAGAAGCAGACCGTCTTGTCGAGGAAGACGATCTCCTTGCCTTCCCCGGCGAAACGGTTCGCCAGACGCTGGACCAGGTTCAGCTCCGTACCGATCGCCCACTTCGAGCCGGCCGGGGCCGCCTCCAGGGTCTTGATGATGTACTCGGTCGAGCCGACGTAGTCCGCCGCCGCCACGACCTCGTGCTTGCACTCGGGGTGCACCAGCACGTTCACGCCCGGGATGCGCTCCCGCACGTCGTTGACGGAGTCCAGTGAGAAGCGCCCGTGCACCGAGCAGTGGCCACGCCACAGGATCATCTTGGCGCCGCGCAGCTCCTCCGCGGTCAGGCCGCCGTTCGGCTTGTGCGGGTTGTACAGCACGCAGTCGTCCAGGGACATGCCCATGTCCCGCACGGCGGTGTTCCGCCCCAGGTGCTGGTCCGGCAGGAAGAGCACCTTCTCGCCCTGCTCGAACGCCCAGTCCAGCGCCCGCTTGGCGTTGGAGGACGTACAGATGGTGCCCCCGTGCTTGCCGGTGAAGGCCTTGATGTCGGCGGAGGAGTTCATGTACGAGACCGGGACCGTCACGTCCGCGACGCCCGCCTCCGTCAGTACGTCCCAGCACTCCGCGACCTGCTCGGCCGTGGCCATGTCGGCCATGGAGCACCCGGCCGCCAGGTCCGGCAGCACGACCTTCTGCTCCTCACGGGTCAGGATGTCCGCCGACTCGGCCATGAAGTGCACGCCGCAGAAGACGATGTACTCGGCCTCCGGCCGCGCCGCCGCGTCCCGGGCGAGCTTGAAGGAGTCGCCGGTGACGTCCGCGAACTGGATGACCTCGTCACGCTGGTAGTGGTGCCCCAGGACGAAGACCTTGTTCCCGAGCTTCTCCTTGGCCGCGCGGGCACGCTCGACCAGGTCGGGGTCCGAGGGCGAGGGGAGGTCGCCGGGGCAGTCGACTCCCCGCTCGCTCTTCGGGTCGGCCTCGCGGCCGAGCAGCAGCAGGGCGAGGGGCGACGGCTGGACGTCCAGGGGCTGGGCGGTGGTCACGTCACGCACCCTTTCTTTTCTGCGGAGAACTTCTGCGGAGAGCCTTTTCGTCTAAATGACGTTATCTATCATAACCGCTTCACGTCACTTTGACGATGGCCATAGTGTCGATGTGACACATCCCCCCCTCCACAGGTCGGTGCTTGCCCGGGGCCCGATGTGCGAGCATGAAAGGGAAAGACAAGCGCTGTGCCCGGAATGAATCCGCGGCCCCGCCGGTTGCAACCGGTCGGCAAGCAGTCTCCGTACAACCCGGGAGAGAAGCAGATGTCCGTATCGGACGAGAAGACCACTGTCAGCGACGGCATCCTTCTGTCGGACGCCGCCGCGGCCAAGGTCAAGGCCCTGCTCGACCAGGAAGGCCGCGACGACCTGGCACTGCGCGTCGCCGTTCAGCCCGGTGGCTGCTCCGGCCTGCGTTACCAGCTCTTCTTCGACGAGCGTTCGCTCGACGGCGACGTCGTCAAGGACTTCAACGGCGTCAAGGTCGTGACCGACCGCATGAGCGCCCCCTACCTGGGCGGCGCCTCCATCGACTTCGTCGACACGATCGAGAAGCAGGGCTTCACCATCGACAACCCCAACGCCACCGGCTCCTGCGCCTGCGGCGACTCCTTCAGCTAAAGCTGGAGCTGGAAACGCAAGGCGGCGGCCCCGGACCATCCCCGGGGCCGCCGCCTTTTGCCGTGTGCCGTTGTGTGTCGCAGGGCTCCGCCGCGTGTCGCCGGGCTCCGCCGTGTGCCGCACCCGAAGGACTACCTCCGCGGCACCCGCTCACCGCTCGCCGCGTCCACGACCTGCCGGTCGCCCACCGGCTGGTCCAGCGTCACCGTGCCGGTCAGTTCCTTGGCGATCAGGATGCACACCCGGCCGGGCTCGATCGGCGTCTCGACCACCTTCAGCTTCACCTGCGTGCCGCTCTCCTCGGCCTCGACGGTGTACTTGCTGCACACCCCGCCCCAGAAGCGCGCGGTCAGGATCTTCCCGTCCGGGCTGTACGACTCGACCTGCCGCGGCGCCTTCCCGGTCCCCGGCGTCCCCGGCGTGCCGGACGGCTCCGGGCGCGGCGCCGGCAGGGGCGGCGCGGGCACCAGATGCTTGGGCGCCACCGCCGGATAGGTGATCGTGAACGGCCGCGCGTCGCCCTTGGGCGCCACCTCGAACAGCCAGGACGGTACGAGCGCCGGGCGGCCCGCCGTGTAGTGCGCCGCCAGCCCGAAGACCGCCTTGGAGATGGTCACCGTCTCCTTGGCCGCCGGGCCCTGCTTCGGCCCGCACGGGGCGACCGGCTTGGTTCCCGAGTCCTCCAGCGGCGCGGGCGTGGCGCACCCGCCGATGTTCCCGCCGCTGCCGCCACCGCCGATGCCCACCCGGCCGTCACCGGCCCCGGCGTTCAGCAGCTTCAGCGCCTCGGCCGCGCCGATCACCGGGTACTCATGGCTCTCCACCGGTGCCTTCAGCCGGCCGCTGCCGCCGCTGAGCGTGCCGTCCGCGGCCACCTGGATGCCGGTGGACCAGCCGTACGTCGGCAGCCCGCCCACGACCGGGTCCGCGTTCACCACCCGTACCGCGCCCATCACCTGGGTGGCGTCCAGCTCGGCGTCCTGCTGGCCCAGCGCCTTCAGCACCGGGGCCGCCGCCTTCTTCGCGGCTTCCTCGCTCACCGGCCGCGCGCCACCCTGGGGCTGTCCTCCCTGGGGCTTCCCGCCCGGGGACTGCCCGCCGGTGGGGCACTCCTTGCCCTTGAGGCAGTTGTCGCCGACCGGGGCCGTCCCGAACGTCCAGACGCCCGGGGCCTGCCGCTCCACCTGCAGCGTCGCGCCCGAACCGTCCTTGTCCGGTCCCACCTTCCAGGCCGTGCCGGCGGCCTTGGGCGTGCCGTCGACGCCCAGCGCCTTGGCCAGCCTGGCCACCTCGTCGGCCCCGACGGTGCCCGACGGCCGGTACAGGTGTGCCGAGTCCGGCCCCTTCGGCAGCGCGCCCGCGGCCCGGTAGACCACCCCGTCCGGGTCCGGCTCACCGGGCGCGATGCCCGGGCCGCCGCCCGGTGACCCGCCCGGCCCCGCGCCGCTCTCGGTGTGGCCGTCGAGGGCGAGCGGCGGCGGCTGCGCGGCGCCCGCCGCGGGAACGCCACCACGCCGGTCGTCACCGTCCGACGCCACCGTGGCGAAGTAGGCACCGCCGCCCCCGGCGAGCAGCACCGCCGCCGCCACCGAGGCGACGGCGAGCGGCGAACGCCCCCGGCGAGGGCTCTCCTGTGTCGGCTCCGTGGCCGGCTCCGGCTCCGTACTGCTCACCGCAATGCTCCTTCGTACGCCGTGGCCCCTTTACGGGAGACACCCGTGGGACGGAGCCGAGGAGCACTCGGTTCCCTCAGGCGCCGTACTCCGGCGCGGCGTCGATCAGCCGGGCGGACGCCGGCGGGACGACCACGCCATGGATCAGGGACGGTGACACGGGGGCCGGAACGGGCGCGGCCTCCGCCGGATCCACCCAGTGCGGAACCATGCGCGCGCTGTCCCCGCGCAGCTCTGCCAGGCTCACATCGGACTCGTGCTGCTCACGCGGAACGCTCAACTTCGACATGAACGCACCGTACGCACGTGAGAGCCGACCGAAAAAGACCTACTATCGGGTAGTTTCCGCATGTGGGGGGTGCCGCCGACCCGGTAGCGTGAACTGTCAACTCCACCTTCCCGCAGGAGCACCCAGCCGTGCGTATCGCAGTCACCGGCTCCATCGCCACCGACCACCTCATGACCTTCCCCGGCCGATTCGCCGACCAACTGGTCGCCGATCAGCTGCACACGGTCTCCCTCTCCTTCCTGGTCGACAACCTCGACGTACGCAGGGGAGGGGTGGCGGCCAACATCTGCTTCGGCATGGGGCAGCTCGGCACGCGCCCCGTCCTGGTCGGTGCGGCGGGCTCCGACTTCGACGAGTACCGTGCCTGGCTCGACCGGCACGGCGTGGACACCGGGTCCGTCCGGATCTCCGAGGTCCTGCACACCGCGCGCTTCGTCTGCACCACCGACGCCGACCACAACCAGATCGGCTCCTTCTACACCGGCGCGATGAGCGAGGCCCGCCTGATCGAGCTGAAGGCCGTCGCCGACCGGGTCGGCGGGCTCGACCTGGTGTCGATCGGCGCGGACGACCCCGAGGCGATGCTCCGCCACACGGAGGAGTGCCGCGCGCGGAACATCCCGTTCGCCGCCGACTTCTCGCAGCAGATCGCCCGGATGGACGGCGACGAGATCCGCACGCTCCTCGAAGGGGCGACGTACCTCTTCTCCAACGAGTACGAGAAGGGGCTCATCGAGTCCAAGACCGGCTGGACCGACGAGGAGATCCTCGCCAAGGTCGGCCACCGCGTCACCACCCTCGGCTCGCGGGGTGTCCGCATCGAGAGCGTCGGCGGACCCGTCATCGAGGTCGGCTGCCCGGAGGAGGAGGCCAAGGTCGACCCGACCGGTGTCGGCGACGCCTTCCGCGCCGGCTTCATGTCCGGCCTGTCCTGGGGCGTCGGCCTGGAGCGCGCCGCCCAGGTCGGCTGCATGCTGGCCACCCTCGTCATCGAGACGCTCGGCACCCAGGAGTACACCCTGCGCCGCACCCACTTCATGGACCGCTTCACCAAGGCGTACGGCCATGAGGCGGCGGCCGAGGTCCAGGCGCACCTGCCGTAACGGCCCCGCCGTCCCTAGGACGTCCGGCGGACCACGTACGCCGTGCCGTGGTCCGCCGGGCGTTCACCGACGTACTCCTGGCCGCGCATCCCGCACCAGGCGGGGATGTCCAGGCGGGCCGCCTCGTCGTCGGAGAGGACCGTGACGGTGCCGCCGACCGGAACGTCGCCGAACACCTTGGCCAGCTCGATCACCGGGATCGGGCACCGCCTGCCGAGCGCGTCCACCACCAGCGACTCCCCGTCCCCGGTCACGGGCCCGGCCGCCGGCGCCCCGAACCGCTCCCGGATTCCCGCCACCGTGCCCGGCAGCACCTCCAGAAACCGCTCCACGTCCGCCTCCGCCGTACCGAACGGCAGCGACACCCGGACATTGCCCTCCGACAGCACGCCCATGGCGCGCAGGACATGGCTGGGCGTCAGCGTCGAACTCGTGCACGACGAACCGGAGGAAACGGAGAAACCCGCCCGGTCCAGCTCGTGCAGCAGCGCCTCCCCATCGACATAGAGACACGAGAACGTCACCAGGTGGGGAAGCCGCCGGACGGGATCGCCGACCACCTCCACATCGGGCACCGCCTCCGGCACCCGCGTCCGGATCCGCTCGACCAGCTCCCGCAGCCGCCCGGCCTCCGCCGTAGCCTCCGCGCGGACCGCCCGCAGGGAGGCCGCCGCCGCCACGACCGCCGGGATGTTCTCGAACCCGGCCGACCGGCCCGACTCGCGTTCGTCCGCCGGTCCTTGGGGGGCGAACCGCACACCCTTGCGAACAACGAGCAATCCGACCCCCGCAGGGCCGCCCCATTTATGGGCACTTGCCGTGAGCACGGACCAATCGCCCTGCACGGGGCCCCACGCCAGTGACTGGGCGGCGTCCACCAGGAGCGGCACGCCCACCTCCCGGCACGCCGCGGCCACGTCGGCCACGGGCTGCTCGGTGCCCACCTCGTGGTTGGCTGACTGGAGGCAGGCGAGCGCGGTGTCGTCCCGCAACACGGCGGCGTACGCGTCCGGTGCGACCCGCCCGGCCCGGTCCACCGGCACCTCGGTCACCGCCCCGCCGTCCGCCTCGTGTGCGGCCGCCGCGTGCAGCACGGACGAGTGCTCCACCGCCGACACGACCAGATGCCGCCCCACCCGGCGGCGCCCGGCGAGCGCCCCGGCAACCCCCGAGTGAACCGCGCGCGTCCCCGAAGGAGTGAACACGAGCTCGTCGGGACGGCACCCCACCGCCTCGGCGGCCGCCTCCCGCGCCGCGTCCAGCAGCAGCCGGGCGCGCCGCCCCTCCCGGTAGAGCCGGGCGGGATCGGCCCACCCCTCGTCCAGCGCGGCCTGCAGGGCCTGCCGGGCAACCGGGTGGAGGGGGGCGGCGGAAGCGGAATCGAAATAGGGCACGCAGCCACGCTAACTCCGGTGGGCCCCACCCCGGGCCCCGGCCGCGACGGAAACGACCCTGGGCTGCCCGGCCCACCCCCGCATCCGAGCCCCCGAGTCCCAGCCGCACCCCAACCGAAGCAGGCCGCCCCGACCGAAACCGCCCCGAGTCCGGGCCGCCCCCCGAACCGAAGCAGACCCCCGGCCGAAGGCCGCCAGGGCCGCACCCCGAACCGAATCCGGCCGCACCGCGCCCCGGAGCCGGACGCCTCCGGGCGCCGCACCGCGCCCCGGGGCCGGACGCCTCCCGGCGCCGCACCGCGCCCCCGGAGCGGGACGCCTCCCGGCGCCGGGCCACCGCCGCAGCGGAGCACACCCCCGCACCGCAGCGCAGCACACCCCCGCACCGAAGCGGAGCGCACCCCCGCACCGAAGCGGAGCGCACCCCGCGCCGAAGTCCGAGCAGGACCCTCGGAAAATCGGCCCTGAACACCCCTTCGGGGTGCCCTGCGGCGCGTTGGGCACCCTCCCCGCGCGACCCCAAATAGCGTCCAGTAGGGTTTGGTCCGCATAAACATCCAAACCCCTGCCCGCGTCAGGGCCGGCGACCGACCAGCGTGACGGCCGCAGCCGACCGCGCGGGCGAGACTCTCGGGAAGGCGCTACGTGAGTCCCAACGGCTCCGACCGCTCGTCGCGGCGCCCGATGCGGCGGAAGCTGCCGCAGGTGCTGACTGCGGGCCTGATCCTGGCTACCGCCTCCGGTTGCTCGTACAACTGGGAGGACTTCCCCCGCCTTGGTATGCCCACCCCGGTGACGGAGGAGGCCCCGCGGATCCTCTCCCTCTGGCAGGGCTCGTGGGCGGCTGCGCTCGCCACGGGCGTGCTGGTCTGGGGCCTGATCCTGTGGAGCGTCATCTTCCACCGGCGTAGCCGCACCAAGGTCGAGGTTCCTCCGCAGACCCGGTACAACATGCCCATCGAGGCGCTGTACACGGTGACCCCGCTCATCATCGTCTCGGTGCTCTTCTACTTCACCGCGCGTGACGAGTCGAAGCTCCTGGCTCTCTCCAACAAGCCCGCCCACACCATCAGCGTGGTCGGCTACCAGTGGAGCTGGGGCTTCAACTACATCGAGAACGTCGACGGCAAGGCCGACACGGGCGCCACGCCCGCCAAGGAACTCGCCGTCGTTCCTGACAAGTACCAAAAGGAGTTCCCCCAGGGGGCCGAGGGTGTCTACGACTACGGCATCCCGGGCACGCGGAATCCGCAGAACGGCAACCCCGGCCCGACCCTGTGGCTGCCGAAGGGTGAGAAGGTCCGGTTCATCCTGACCTCCCGTGACGTCATCCACTCGTTCTGGGTCGTCCCCTTCCTGTTCAAGCAGGACGTCTTCCCCGGTCACAACGTGAACGTCTTCGAAGTGACCGCCACGGAGGAGGGCACCTTCAAGGGCAAGTGCGCCGAGCTCTGCGGCGTCGACCACTCCCGGATGCTCTTCAACGTCAAGGTCGTCTCCCCGGAGCGCTACCAGCAGCACCTGAAGGAGCTGGCCGAGAAGGGGCAGACGGGTTACATCCCGGCGGGCATGCAGATCACCGACTCGGCCAGGAACTCGGAGAGCAACCAACTGTGAGCATCCTCAACGAACCTCAGGGTGCCGCCGAGGCAGCCGACGGCTCGCGTGAGCCGTACGAGAACGAGCTGCCCGTTCGGCGCCGCCACCCCGGCGGTGTGGTCGTGAAGTGGTTGACCACCACCGACCACAAGACGATCGGCACGCTTTACCTGGTCACGTCGTTCGTCTTCTTCTGCATCGGCGGTCTGCTGGCGCTCTTCATGCGCGCCGAGCTGGCCCGTCCGGGTACGCAGATCATGTCGAACGAGCAGTTCAACCAGGCGTTCACGATGCACGGCACGATCATGCTGCTGATGTTCGCGACGCCGCTGTTCGCCGGATTCGCCAACTGGATCATGCCGCTGCAGATCGGCGCGCCCGACGTGGCGTTCCCGCGGCTGAACATGTTCGCGTACTGGCTGTACCTCTTCGGCTCGATCATCGCGGTGGCCGGCTTCCTCACCCCGCAGGGTGCGGCCGACTTCGGGTGGTTCGCCTACACGCCGCTGTCGGACGCGGTCCGCTCGCCGGGTGTCGGCGCCGACATGTGGATCATGGGTCTGGCCTTCTCCGGCTTCGGCACGATCCTCGGCTCGGTCAACTTCATCACCACGATCATCTGCATGCGCGCTCCGGGCATGACGATGTTCCGCATGCCGATCTTCACCTGGAACGTGCTGCTGACCGGTGTGCTGGTCCTGCTCGCCTTCCCGGTCCTCGCCGCCGCGCTCTTCGCGCTGGAGGCCGACCGCAAGTTCGGCGCCCACATCTTCGATCCGGCCAACGGCGGATCGCTGCTGTGGCAGCACCTCTTCTGGTTCTTCGGTCACCCAGAGGTGTACATCATCGCCCTGCCGTTCTTCGGCATCGTCTCGGAGATCATCCCGGTCTTCAGCCGTAAGCCGATGTTCGGTTACATCGGCCTGGTGGCCGCGACCATCGCGATCGCCGGTCTGTCCGTGACGGTGTGGGCGCACCACATGTACGTCACCGGCGGTGTGCTGCTGCCGTTCTTCTCCTTCATGACCTTCCTGATCGCGGTACCGACCGGTGTGAAGTTCTTCAACTGGATCGGCACCATGTGGAAGGGGTCGTTGTCCTTCGAGACACCGATGCTCTGGACGATCGGCTTCCTGGTCACCTTCACCTTCGGTGGTCTGACCGGTGTCATCCTGGCCTCGCCCCCGATGGACTTCCACGTCTCCGACTCGTACTTCGTCGTCGCGCACTTCCACTACGTCGTCTTCGGCACCGTGGTCTTCGCGATGTTCGCCGGATTCCACTTCTGGTGGCCGAAGTTCACGGGCAAGATGCTGGACGAGCGGCTCGGCAAGATCACGTTCTGGACGCTGTTCATCGGCTTCCACGGCACGTTCCTGGTGCAGCACTGGCTCGGTGCCGAGGGCATGCCGCGTCGTTACGCGGACTACCTCGCCGCCGACGGCTTCACCCTGCTGAACACGATCTCCACGATCGCCTCGTTCCTGCTGGGCATGTCGATCCTGCCGTTCTTCTACAACGTCTGGAAGACCGCCAAGTACGGCAAGAAGATCGAGGTCGACGACCCGTGGGGCTACGGCCGTTCGCTGGAGTGGGCGACCTCCTGCCCGCCGCCGCGGCACAACTTCCTCACGCTGCCGCGCATCCGTTCGGAATCCCCGGCGTTCGACCTGCATCACCCTGAGATCGCCGCTGTCGGCCAGCTCGAGAACCACGGGCAGAAGGACACCGCGCTGTTCGGTGGCAAGGAGGTCGGCAAGTGAAGATCCAGGGCAAGATGTTCATCTGGCTGAGCATCTTCATCCTCGCCATGGCGATCCTCTATGGCGTGTGGTCGAAGGAGCCGGCCGGTACGACGGCGCTGTTCCTGGCCTTCGGTCTGGCGATCA
Organism: Streptomyces sp. NPDC041796; assembly: GCF_055590785.1. Lineage (NCBI taxonomy): Bacteria > Bacillati > Actinomycetota > Actinomycetes > Kitasatosporales > Streptomycetaceae > Streptomyces > Streptomyces sp. NPDC041796. The sequence goes on along the minus strand of NZ_JBVJAH010000007.1, from coordinate 404,263 downwards.
TGATCGGCTACTACCTGGCCTTCACGGCCCGGCGAGTGGACGCCATGGCCCAGGACGACAAGGAGGCCGACGTCGCGGACGAGGCCGGTGAGGTCGGCTTCTTCTCGCCGCACAGCTGGCAGCCGCTCTCCCTGGCGATCGGCGGTGCGTTCGCCTTCCTGAGCATCGCGCTCGGCTGGTGGCTGCTGTACTTCTCCGCTCCGCTGATCCTGATCGGTCTGTGGGGCTGGGTCTTCGAGTACTACCGGGGCGAGAACCAGAACCAGTAAGCGGTCGCGCTTCGACAAGGGGCCCGGGGGGGGGGGGGGGGGGGGGGGGGGGGGGGGGGGGGGGGGGGGGGGGGGGGGGGGGGGTGGGGGGGGGCGGCTTCCTGTGGTTTTTTTGTGCAACACCCCCGC
>NZ_JBVJAH010000007.1:347822-403855 GCF_055590785.1 Streptomyces sp. NPDC041796 | reverse complement strand
TTGCCCGAAACACCACAAAAAAAAAAAACAAAACCCCCCCCCCCCCCCCCACCAACCCCCCCCCCCCCCCCCCCCCCCCCCCCCCCCCCGGGCCCCTCGTTTGGAGTCATTCCGCGTGCCGCTGTGGTCACACCTTCCTACGGTGTGCTTATGAGCAACACGCCCCGCATGCGCACCGCCATAAGCTGCACCCTGCTGGTCGCCGTCACCGGCGCGAGCGCGACCGCGTGCGGTGGTCCGGACGGCCATCCCCTCTCGGCCAAGCCGTACGACGCCGCACGTCAGGTGGCGTTCAACACCCCGTCCGGCACCGCCAAGGCGGCCCTCGACAAGCCCCTCGAAGTCACCGCCAAGGGCAAGGACGGCCGCATCACCGACGTCACCGCCGTCGACACGGCCGGCCACTACCTCGCCGGCGAGCTCTCCGCCGACGGCGGCCGCTGGCGCTCCACGGCCCCTCTGGTGGCCGGCACGCGCTACACCGTCAGGGTCTCCACGGAGGACCGCAAGGGCGCCCCCGGCGCCCGTACGCTGACATTCGAGACCGCACCGGCCAAGAAGCTCCTGAACGTCGAATTCGGCCCCGAGGCGGGCAAGTACGGCGTCGGGCAGCCCATCACGGCGGAGCTCAGCGCCCCGGTCACCACCAAGGAGGGCCGGGCCGCCGTCGAGCGCTCCCTCAAGGTGCGCTCCACGCCCGCGGTCACGGGCGCGTGGTACTGGGTCGACGACAAGAAGCTGCACTACCGCCCGAAGGAGTACTGGCCCGTCGGCGCGTCCGTCACCGTCACGGGCAACCTCGCGGGCGTCAAGGTCGCGGGCGACCTCTACGGCGGCTCCGCCAAGTCCCTGAACCTGAGCATCGGCGACCGCGTCGAGGCCATCACCGACGCCGGCAGCCACCGGATGACGGTCAAGCGCAACGGAAAGGTGATCAACACCATTCCGGTGACCACCGGCAAGCCGGGCTTCTCCACCCGTAACGGCATCAAAGTGGTGCTCGGCAAGGAGTACTTCGTCCGGATGCGCAGCACCACCGTCGGCATCGCCGCCGGCAGCAGCGAGTCGTACGACCTGCCGGTCTACTACGCCACCCGGGTGACCTGGAGCGGCGAGTACGTCCACGCCGCACCCTGGTCCGTCGGTTCACAGGGGTCCGCCAACGTCAGCCACGGCTGCACCGGCATGTCCACCAGCAACGCCGCCTGGTTCTTCCAGAACGTCCGCCCCGGCGACCTGGTCCACGTCATCAACAGCGCGGGCAAGGAGATGGACCACTTCGGCAACGGCTTCGGCGACTGGAACCTGTCCTGGGACAAGTGGCAGGCGGGCAGCGCCGCCCGCGCCGACGCCCCCCGCACCGAACAGGTCCGCCTCCGGCCGGGACTCTAGGCCCCGGCCCCGGGCGTCACGCCTCCACGGCCAGCCGGCTGCGCAGCAGGGCCGCCAGGGAGTCCGCGAGCTCGACCGGATCGACCGGGAGGGTCACCGCGGCGTCCGCGCGGCTCCAGGTGGCCAGCCAGGCGTCCTGAGGGCGGCCGATGAGCAGCAGCACGGGCGGGCAGCGGAAGACCTCGTCCTTGATCTGGCGGCACACCCCCATGCCGCCCGCCGGGACCGCCTCACCGTCCAGGACGCACACGTCGACGCCGCCCTCGTCCAGCCGCTCCAGCACGGCCGGGAGCGTCGCGCACTCGACGTACTCGACCGGCGGAACGTCGGCCGCGGGCCTGCGCCCGGCCGCCAGCCGCACCTGCGCGCGGGTGTTGGCGTCGTCGCTGTAGACCAGGACGGTGGCGCTCGACTGCATTGTTCCTCCGAGTACGTCGGCGGCATGGGCAGGAAGGCAGGTACCGATGCGCCGGATGCTACTCCTGTCGACCGCCCCTCGACACCGGTTCGGACACCCCTTCGACAGGCCCCGCGATGGGCCGTTCGGGCCTGGCGGAGCGCATCAACACACCGAACGGCACCCCCCGGAGTGAGGGCGGGATAAGCGACCGACATAATGTCGGTCGTGGCGACAGCAACGACAGTAGAAACCGGGCACGCGCACCCGTCGGTCAATCGGCCGAACCTCACCAGCGTCGGAACCATCATCTGGCTGAGTTCCGAGCTGATGTTCTTCGCGGCCCTCTTCGCGATGTACTTCACCCTGCGATCGGTGACGGGTGCCGAGTTCTGGTCAGAGAAAGCCGACCTGCTGAACTTCCCGTTCTCGGCGACCAACACCACGATCCTGGTGCTCTCCTCCCTCACCTGCCAGCTCGGCGTGTTCGCCGCCGAGCGGGGCGATGTGAAGAAGCTCCGGGCGTGGTTCATCATCACGTTCGTGATGGGTGCGATCTTCATCGGAGGCCAGGTCTTCGAGTACACCGAGCTGGTCAAGCACGAGGGCCTCTCGCTCTCGTCGGACCCCTACGGCTCCGTGTTCTACCTGACGACCGGTTTCCACGGCCTGCACGTGACGGGCGGCCTGATCGCCTTCCTGCTGGTCCTCGGCCGTACGTACGCGGCCAAGAGATTCACTCACGAGCAGGCAACCGCCGCCATCGTCGTGTCCTACTACTGGCACTTCGTCGATGTCGTCTGGATCGGCCTCTTCGCCACGATCTACATGATCAAGTAGTCGGGCCCGCACCTCCGAGGTGCGCCCGGCACATCCAGCAAGCATCGACGCAGAAGATCCTGACACCGGGGTAATCCGTGAAAAAGCTCTCCGCACGACGACGCCATCCGCTGGCGGCGGTCGTCGTCCTACTCCTCGCGCTGGCGGCCACTGGGGGGCTGTACGCCGCGTTCGCGCCCGCGGGCAAGGCGCAGGCAGACGAAACCGCCCAGTCCCTCGCCATCGAGGAGGGCAAGAAGCTCTACACCGTCGGCTGCGCCAGCTGCCACGGAACCGGCGGTCAGGGAACCACTGACGGCCCGAGCCTCGTAGGCGTCGGCTCCGCAGCCGTGGACTTCCAGGTCGGCACCGGCCGTATGCCGGCGCAGCAGCCCGGCGCGCAGGTGCCGAAGAAGAAGAACATCTACTCGCAGGCCGAGATCGACCAGCTGGCCGCGTACGTCGCGTCCCTCGGTGCCGGTCCGATCACGCCGACCGAGAAGCAGTACAGCCCGGAAGGCGCGGACATCGCCAAGGGTGGCGAGCTGTTCCGCACCAACTGCGCCCAGTGCCACAACTTCACCGGCGAGGGCGGTGCCCTGACGCACGGCAAGTACGCCCCCAGCCTCGACGGTGTGAGTGACAAGCACCTCTACGAGGCCATGCAGACCGGCCCGCAGAACATGCCGTCCTTCCCCGACACCACGATGCCGGAGAAGGAGAAGAAGGACATCATCGCGTACATCAACTCCGTCAACGGTGAGGAGACGCCGACCCCCGGTGGCTTCGCGCTCGGCGGACTGGGCCCGGTCAGTGAGGGCCTGTTCGGATGGATCTTCGGTCTGGGTTCCCTGATCGCTGTCGCCGTCTGGGTTGCGGCCCACACCGCTAAGGCCAAGAAGTCATGAGTAGCCAAGAGATTCCAGAAGCAGAGAGCCTGCCGAACGAGCAGGACGCCAAGCACGGCACGGCGGTGGCGGAGAACCCGTTCGCCGACCCGGGGCTGCCGCCCCACAAGCCGCGCATCCAGGACATCGACGAGCGGGCCGCCAAGCGCTCCGAGCGCACGGTCGCCCTGCTGTTCACCCTGTCGATGCTGGCCACGATCGGCTTCATCGCCTCCTTCGTGATCTTCCCGGTCGACAAGATCATCTATGTCTGGCCGCTGGGGCACGTCAGCGCGACCAACCTGTCGCTGGGTCTGACCCTGGGCATCGCGCTCTTCTGCATCGGCGCGGGCGCGGTCCACTGGGCCCGCACCCTGATGTCCGACGAGGAGATGGCCGACGACCGGCACGCCATCGAGGCGACGCCCGAGGTCAAGGCCAAGGTCATGGCGGACTTCGCCGACGGTGCGCGGGAGTCCGCGATCGGCCGCCGCCCGCTGATCCGCAACACCATGTTCGGCGCGCTGGCCATGGTGCCGCTCTCCGGTCTGGTGCTGCTGCGCGAGCTGGGCCCGCTGCCCGAGAAGAAGCTCTTCCACACCGGATGGAGCAAGGGCAAGCAGCTCATCAACATGAACACCAACGAGCCGCTGCGTCCCGAGGACGTCGCGGTGGGCTCGCTCACGTTCGCCAAGCCCGAGGGCCTGGAGGAGAGCGACCACGAGTTCAACAACAAGATCGCCAAGGATGCCTTGATGATCGTCCGCATCCAGCCGGAGGACATCAAGGACAAGCGCGAGCTGGAGTGGTCGCACGAGGGCATCGTCGCCTTCTCGAAGATCTGCACCCACGTGGGCTGCCCGATCTCGCTGTACGAGCAGCAGACCCACCACGTCCTCTGCCCGTGCCACCAGTCCACCTTCGACCTCTCCGACGGCGCCCGCGTCATCTTCGGCCCGGCCGGTCACGCGCTGCCGCAGCTGCGGATCGGCGTGAACGACGAGGGCTTCCTCGAAGCGCTCGGCGACTTCTCCGAGCCCGTCGGCCCTGCATTCTGGGAGCGCGGATGAGCACCACGACCGCAAGCGACGCCAAGCGCAAGGCGCCCGCCGGCGAGCGGGTCGCCGACTGGGCCGACGGCCGGCTGGGCATCTACGGCCTCGCCAAGGCCAACATGCGCAAGATCTTCCCGGACCACTGGTCCTTCATGCTGGGTGAGATCTGCCTCTACAGCTTCCTGATCATCATCCTCACGGGTGTGTATCTGACGCTGTTCTTCCACCCGAGCATGAACGAGATCGAGTACCACGGCTCGTACGTGCCGATGCAGGGCATCCGCATGACCGAGGCGTACGCCTCGACCCTGGACATCAGCTTCGACGTCCGCGGTGGTCTGCTCATCCGGCAGATCCACCACTGGGCCGCGGTGATCTTCCTCGCGGGCATGTTCGTGCACATGATGCGCGTCTTCTTCACCGGCGCGTTCCGCAAGCCGCGTGAGATCAACTGGCTGTTCGGCTTCCTGCTGTTCGTCCTGGGCATGTTCACCGGCTTCACCGGTTACTCGCTCCCGGACGACCTGCTCTCCGGCACCGGTGTCCGCTTCACGCAGGGCGCGATCCTGTCCATGCCGATCGTCGGCACGTACATCTCGATGTTCCTGTTCGGCGGCGAGTTCCCCGGCCACGACATGGTGGCCCGGTTCTACTCGATCCACATCCTGCTGCTGCCGGGCATCATGCTCGGCCTCGTGGTGGCGCACCTGATCCTGGTCTTCTACCACAAGCACACCCAGTTCCCCGGCCCCGGCCGGACGAACAAGAACGTCGTCGGCATGCCGCTGCTGCCGGTGTACATGGCCAAGGCCGGAGGCTTCTTCTTCCTGGTCTTCGGTGTCATCGCGATGATCGCCGCCATGTTCACGATCAACCCGATCTGGGCCATGGGCCCCTACCGTCCGGACCAGGTGTCCACCGGCGCCCAGCCCGACTGGTACATGGGCTTCGCCGAGGGTCTGATCCGTGTCATGCCGGGCTGGGAGATCAACCTGTGGGGCCACACGCTGGTCCTGGGCGTGTTCATCCCGCTGGTGCTCTTCGGTGTGATGCTCGCGGCGATCGCGGTCTACCCGTTCATCGAGTCGTGGATCACCGGCGACAAGAGGGAGCACCACCTGCTGGACCGGCCGCGCAACGCGCCCACCCGGACCGCTCTGGGTGTCGCCTGGGTCACCGGCTACATGGTCATGCTGATCGGTGGTGGCAACGACATCTTCGCCACCCACTTCCACATGTCGATCAACTCGATCACCTGGTTCGTACGGATCTTCTTCTTCCTCGGCCCGGTCATCGCGTTCATCGTCACCAAGCGGATCTGCCTCGGTCTCCAGCGCCGTGACAAGGACAAGGTGCTGCACGGACGTGAGTCCGGCATCATCAAGCGCCTGCCGCACGGTGAGTTCGTCGAGATCCACGAGCCCCTCAGCCAGGCCCAGCTGCACGCGCTCACCGCGCACGAGCAGTACAAGCCGGCCGAGATCGGCCCGACGGTCGACGAGAACGGTGTCGAGCGCAAGCCGTCGCGCGGGCAGAAGCTCCGCGCGAAGCTCAGCAAGGGCTACTTCGGTGAGGGCAACCAGATTCCCAAGCCCACCGCCGACGAGTACAAGGAGATCACCAGCGGCCACGGCCACCACTGATCACCTGAACTGATTCGCCACGGCAGGAGCCCCGTCCATTCGCTGGACGGGGCTCTTTGCCGTGCCCCGGGATGGATAGGGTGGTGGTCATCCCTGTACGCCCCGTACTCCCCGTACGTACGACACCAGGAGCGACCATGAGCGCTGTGAACCCCGCTGGAGGCGACATCGCGGCGGGCCGCTCGTGGCCCGACGTCCTGAACGCTCTACTGGAGGGGCGGGACCAGAGCGCCGACGCCACGGCGTGGGCGATGGACCGCATCATGCGGGGCGAGGCCACCGACGCCCAGATCGCCGGCTTCGCGGTCGCGCTGCGCGCCAAGGGCGAGACGGTCGAGGAGATCACCGGCCTCGTCCGCGCCATGTACGCGCACGCCAACCTCATCGACGTGCCCGGACCGTCCGTCGACCTCGTCGGCACGGGCGGCGACGGCGCCAAGACCGTCAACATCTCCACCATGTCCGCGATCGTCGTCGCCGGTACCGGTGCCAAGGTCGTCAAGCACGGCAACCGTGCCGCGTCCTCCGCCTCCGGCTCCTCCGACGTGCTGGAGAAGCTCGGCGTCAACCTGGACCTGACGCCCAGGAGGGTCGCCGAGGTCGCCGAGGAGGCCGGGATCACCTTCTGCTTCGCCGTGAAGTTCCACCCGGCGCTGCGCCACGTGGCGGCGGCCCGCAAGGAACTGGGCATCCGCACCACGTTCAACTTCCTCGGCCCGCTCACCAACCCGGCGCGCGTGAAGGCCCAGGCGACCGGTGTCGCCGACGCCCGGATGGCCCCGATCATGGCCGGTGTGCTCGCCGAGCGTGGCTCCTCCGCCCTGGTGTTCCGTGGTGACGACGGCCTGGACGAGCTGACGACCACGGCGACGTCGAAGGTGTGGGTGGTCCGCGACGGCGCGGTGCGCGAGGAGACGTTCGACCCGCGCGACGTGGGCATCGACCTCGTGCCCGTCGAGGCGCTGCGCGGCGCGGACGCCTCGTACAACGCGGACGTGGCGCGCCGGCTGCTGGGCGGCGAGACGGGCCCCGTCCGGGACGCGGTGCTGCTCAACGCCGCGGCGGCCCTCGTCGCCCTGGAGCCGTCGGACGCGCCGCTGGCCGAGCGGCTCGCGGCGGGCATCACCCGTGCGGCCGAAGCGATCGACTCGGGCGCGGCGCGCGCGGCGCTGGACCGCTGGGTGGCGGCGAGCAACGCGTAGCGCGCCTTCGGCACGTGATCGCCCGCGGGCGGCGCCGCGCGGCACCGGGCCCTCCCCGGCGTGGGCCCCGTGCACGGACGTGCCGCCCGGCGGGTGCCGCGTGGTGCCCTTCCGGGGATCCGCCGGTGTCCCGGGATCCGGACACGGGTTGCGCGCGGGCGATCACGTGGCTTAACTTCTCGGCAGGTCATGAGTGACAGCGACTACGGCCCCGGCCCGCTGTCCGGCAACCCTCCGTCCGTGGCGGGGTGCCCCGGGTGAAGACCAGGCCGCAGGCGGCGAAGTCTGTGGCAAGCGCGGACCCCTGCACACCCTGGGGTCCTGGTCCTCAAGGGAGCAGTCTCGTGAGCAAGCGAATGCGATAGGGCGTATCCGCCCCTTCTTCGGCACCCCCTTTTCCCTTCCGCCGCGCCGCACCCCTGTGCGTCGACGCGGTTGAATTCGCCTGCCCCGTACGGGAGTTCGCCATGTCTGTCACCACCGTCGCCGCCGACCAGTCCGTTTGTGCCCCGCTGCCCGTTCTGGGACGGGACGTCACCGTGCCGCTCGTCACCGGGGGAGAGGTCACGTACGCCGCGCTCGACTACGCCGCCAGCGCGCCGGCCCTCCAGCGAGTGTGGGACGACGTGGCCGCGTACGCGCCGTACTACGGCAGCGTGCACCGGGGAGCCGGGTACCTGTCGCAGCTGTCGACCGACCTGTTCGAGAACAGCCGGGCCGCGGTCGCGGAGTTCCTGGACTGCCGCGAGGACGACCAGGTCGTGTTCACCCGGTCGACCACCGACTCGCTCAACCTGCTGTCCGCCGCCCTGCCCGCCGGCTGCCAGGTCTTCGTCTTCGAGACCGAGCACCACGCCTCGCTGCTGCCGTGGAGGGACGCGCGGGTGACGTACCTCGACGCGCCCCGTACGCCGGGGGAGGCGGTCGGGACGCTGGAGCGGGCGCTCGCCGACCGGGAGCCCCACGGCCCGGCCCTGGTGTGCGTCACCGGCGCGTCGAACGTGACCGGTGAGCTGTGGCCCGTGCGGGAGCTGGCCGCGGCCGCGCACGCCCACGGTGCCCGCATCGTCCTGGACGCCGCGCAGCTGGCGCCCCACCACCCGGTGTCGGTGCGCGAACTGGACGTCGACTGGGTGGCGTTCTCGGGGCACAAGCTGTACGCCCCGTTCGGCTCCGGTGTCCTCGCCGGACGTGCCGACTGGCTGCGCGACGCCGATCCGTACCTGGCCGGCGGCGGGGCGTCCCGCAAGGTCGCCCGGCGCGCCGACGGCGGGGTGGACGTCGAGTGGCACACCACCGCGGCCCGCCACGAGGCCGGCTCGCCCAACGTCATCGGCGTGTACGCCATCGCCTCCGCCTGCAAGGCGCTCACCGAGGCAGGGTTCGACACCCTGGTCGCCCGTGAGCGGCACCTGATCGGCAAGGTCCGCGAGGGGCTCGCCGAGGTGCCCGAGGTGAAGGTGCTGTCGCTGTTCGGCGACGAGGCACCCCGGGTCGGTGTCATCTCCTTCGTGGTCCAGGGCTGGAACAGCTCGCACTTCGCGGCGGCGCTGTCGGCCGAGTACGGCATCGGCGTCCGCGACGGGCTGTTCTGCGCCCACCCGCTGGTGCGCACCCTGCTGGGCAGCGACCCCCGGGACGTCGGCGAGTGCGGCGCACCCGACGGCGGGCCCACCTCCCTCAACGCGATCCGCGTCAGCTTCGGGGCGGGGACGCCGGACGAGCACGTCGACCGGTTCGTTCGGGCCGTGAAGGAACTCGTCCGGGACGGGGCGCGGTGGAACTACCGTACGGAGGACGGGCGTTGTGTGCCCGACCGCGGCTGACCACGCGGGTGCCCACCAGCACCGTGCGCAGGGCCCGCTCGGCGGCGTCCGCGAGGAGTTCGGCGGCCCGGTCCAGGGCCTGTGACAGCGGCAGGGGGCCGGGCGCGATCGACTCGTAGGCGTCGAGGCCCGCCTCCCCGGCGCCCTCGCCCAGCGTGCCGGCCAGGGCGAGGACCGGGACGCCCGCCTCCCGGGCGCGCCGCGCCACCTCGCCCGGGACCTTGCCGCGCACGGTCTGGGCGTCCAGGGCGCCCTCGCCGGTGATCACCAGGTCGGCGTGGGCCAGCCGGGGGCCGAGGTCCAGCCCGTCGAGGAGCACCTCGAAGCGCGGGAGCAGCCGGGCGCCCACCGCCGCGAGCCCCGCTCCCAGCCCGCCCGACGCCCCGGTGCCGGGCGCGCACCGCAGGTCCAGGGCCGGGGCGAACGCCCCCGTGAGCGCGGCCGCCCAGCGCTCCAGTACCGCCGACAGCTCCTCGCACTGCGTCGGCGTCGCGCCCTTCTGGGGGCCGAACACCCGGGCCACGCCCCGTTCGCCGCACAGCACGTTGTACGGGTTGCACGCCACCAGCAGCTCGGCGTCCGCCAGCCGCGGGTCGAGCCCGCGCGAGTCGACGGCCGCGAGCCGGGCCAGCGCGGCGCCGCCGTACGGCAGTTCGTGACCGTCCTCGTCGAGCAGCCGGACGCCCAGCGCCTGCAGCGCGCCCGCGCCGCCGTCCGAGGTGCCCGAGTCGCCGCAGCCGACCAGGACGCGCCGGGCACCCGCGTCGAGAGCGGCGCGGATCAGCTCGCCCACCCCGTACGTCGTCGTGGCCCCCGGGTCGCGGCGGCCCGGCGGCACCAGGGCCAGCCCGGCGACGGCGGCCATCTCCACGACCGCCGACCCGTCCCCGAGGAGCGCGAAGTGGCTGTCGACCGGCTCGCCCAGCGGGCCGGTCGCGGTGCACGGCACGAGGCGCCCGCCTGTCGCCGCGGCCAGCGCCTCCGCCGTACCCTCCCCGCCGTCGACCAGCGGGATGAGGTCCACCTCGGCGTCCGGCAGGACCCGCAGCACCCCTTCGGCGATGGCCACCGCGGCCTGCCGCGCGGTCAGGGACTCCTTGAAGCCGCCGGGTGCGACGGCGACACGGTACGAGTGACTCATGGGTGGGCCTCCAGGAGGACGGGCACGCCGAGGAGCGGCCAGACGGTCAGGGCGAACAGCAGGACCAGGGCCGCCGTGAGCGGGGCGAGCACCGCCGACAGCCGCAGCAGGTCGCGCGGGGTGTAGGTGGGCACCCCGTCGGGGACGTCGGAGAACAGCGCGACCGGCTTCGCCGACGCGGGCAGGGTGTGGCAGAACCCGGCCGCGGCGGTCGAGGCGAGCGCGGCGGCCACCGGGTTGACGCCCGCCGCGGCCGCCGCCACGACGACCAGCGGGACGAGCACCGACGAGCGCGCCGAGCGGGACTGGAGGATCAGGTGCGCCGCCGTGCTGACCACCACGACGACGGTGAGGAACAGCCAGGGCGGCGCGTGCACCGGCAGTCCTTCCACCAGCCACCGCGCCGCACCCGAGTCGGCGAGCGCCACGCCCATCGCCATGGTGGCCGCCATGAACAGCAGCAGCGGCCACGGCACGGTCCTCAGGCCGTCCTTCAGCCGCACGGTCCCCAGGGCCGGTGACGCGGCGACCACCGCGCCGATCAGCGCGACCACGGCCGGGGACACCCGGTGCAGCGGCTCGCTGCACCACAGCGCCACCACCGTGGCCAGCAGCAGCGCGCAGCGCGACTCGGCGGTGGACAGCGGCCCGGTGACGGGGGTGGGGGAGTGCGTTTCGATGTCGGCCGGGGTGATGCGCACCGGGCCGCGCCGGTCGGCCCGCGAGGTGGTGGTGAACAGGACGGCCTCGGCGGCCAGATGGGACGACACGACGGCGAGCGGCAGACCCAGCAGCAGCCACTGCACGAACCCGAGCCGTTGGCCGGTCTGCTCCCACAGCACATTGACCGTGATCAGGTGCGCCCCGGCGCCGATCAGAGTGGCGACGGCGGACAGCAGCACCACCGTCGGGAACAGCAGCGCCAGCATCACCACGAGCCGCTCACGCTCCGCCAGGACCTTGGCCAGCGCGAGGAACACGGGCAGCGCGAGCGCGGCCCGGCCCGAGGTGGCCGGGACCGCGAACGAGGTGACGACGAGCGCGGCGGTGGTCAGGTGGACGAGCTGGCGCACCGTACGGGCGCCGCTGACCAGGAAGGCCGCCGCTCGCCCCGCCAGCCCCGTCCGGGTGACCGCGGCCGCCAGGACGAAGGCGCAGATCAGCAGCCAGATGGTCTCGTCGCCGAGGGTGGCGAAGAGGGTCCGACTGCTGATCACACCGGTCGACGTGAGCGCGAGGCCCGCGCCCAGCGCGACATAGGTGTCGTCCACGGGCGTCGCGATCCAGGCGACGGTGGCGAGCACGAAGACGGCCAGGGTGAGGCGCGCGTCGGTGCCGAGACCGGTGAACAGGGACGGCATGGCCAGCAGCGCGCACAGACCGAGCGCGCCGCCGAACCATGCCGACCTGCTGGGGGAGAGGGCCACGGTGATCAGTCTCGGTACGCGCCGTGAGTCCTCAATGAGCGCTTTGTTAAGGGAATTTCATGGAACGGGGCGCTTTACGGCATCCGGTAGCCCATACCGCGCACCGTCTCCAGTCGCCGCGCGCCCAGCTTCTTCCGCAGCGCCCGCACGTACACGTCCACGATGTTCGAGCCGGGATCGAAGTCGTACCCCCATACGTGGGACAGGATCTGCTCCCGGGACAGCACCTGTCCCGGGTGGCGCAGGAACAACTCCAGCAGCACGAACTCACGGGCCGTCAGGTCGACGGTCCGGTCCTCGGCGCGGGCCCGGCGGGTGCGCAGGTCCAGGCTGAGGTCGCCGCTGCGCAGCACCGTCACCTCGGGCGCCCGGGCGGCGGTGCGCAGCCGGAGCCGTACCCGCGCCAGCAGTTCCTCGAAGCGGAACGGCTTGGTCATCCAGTCGTCAGCGCCGCCCTCCAGGCCGGCCACCGTGTCGCGCACCGAGTCACGGGCCGTCAGCACGATGACCGGGAGCGTCACCCGCGCCTCGCGCAGCTCACGCAGCACGGTGAAGCCGTCCCGTCCCGGCAGGCCGATGTCCAGCACCATCAGGTCGAAGCCGCCGGTGACCGCGTAGTCCAGCGCCGTGTCGCCGTCGGCCGCGACGGTGGTGGTGAAGGCGTTGGCGCGCAGTCCCTTCTCGACGAAGGAGGCGATCCGCTCCTCGTCCTCGGCGATCAGAATCCGGTTCACTCGTCCTCCTCCAGTACGAGTACGAAGGTGGCGCCGCCGCCCTCGGTGCGGCGCAGTTCCACCCGGCCGCGGTGGCCCTCGGCGATGGCCTTCACGATGGACAGCCCGAGCCCGGCGCCGCCGCCCGCGCGGGTGCCGCGGCGGGCCGTGCCGCGCCGGAACCGTTCGAAGATCACGGTGGCGTCCTCCGCCCGCACCCCGGGCCCCGTGTCGGCGACGTACAGCTCGATCCGGCCGTCGATCTCACGCGAGCCGATCCCTATCCGCTGGCCGGGGACCGTGTGCTGGACGGCGTTCTGCGCCAGCTGGACCATCGCCTGGGTGATGCGCTGCGGGTCCAGCTCGGCCTCGCGGTCGGCGACCCCGTCCAGGACCCACTCGCGCTCGCCCAGTGCCCGTGCCTTCACGAACACGTCGGCGGTCAGCTCGCCCAGCTGGACCGGCTCGGGCGTGACGAAGTCGGGGCGCTCGGCCCTGGCGAGGAGGAGCAGGTCCTCGACGATCCGGCTCATCCGGTCCAGCTCGTCGGTGACCAGCCGGATCGTCTCGGCCTGTTCGGCCGGGTCGTCACCCATCAGCTCCAGGTGGCCGCGGACGATCGTGATGGGCGTGCGCAACTCGTGACCGGCGTCGTCCACGAACTGGCGCTGCGCCGCGAACGCCCGCTCCAGCCGGTCCAGCATGGCGTTGAACGTCTCGGCGAGCAGCGCGATGTCGTCACGGCCCTGGACCGGGATGCGGCGGGTCAGGTCCTGCTCGGTGAGCTGCGCGGCGGCCCGGCGGACCAGGCGTACGGGGGCGAGGATCCGGCCCGCGACGGCCCAGCCGATGCCGGTGGTCATCAGCAGCGCGACGCCCGAGATGGCGAGCTGGGTGCGGAACGCCTCGGCGGCGATGGCCTGCTCGTGGCCGGCGTGGAACGCGACGACGAACGCCCCCGGCGCCGCGTGCCCCGCCGGGTCGATCGGCACCTTGGCCCACCGCACCTCGCCCTGCGGGCGGTCCAGGGTGCCGGAGCGGGCGGGGGAGGCGAAGATCCGGGCGAGCGCGTCACGGTCGCGGTGCAGGGCGGCGCCGGTGGTGTCGCGCGGCTGCCGCAGCACCGCCGGGACGCCGTCCGCACCTCGGGTCAGGCCCAGCAACTCCTCGTCCGGGTCGGAGTACTGCCGCTGGAGGAACACCTCCAGCAGCCGGCGCGGCTCGGTGAACCCGGTGCCGGTGTCGGGGTCCACGCCCTGGTCGACGAAGTTGGCGAACTCCCGGGTCTCCTGCGTCAGGAGCTGGCTGATCCGGTGGTCGACGTCGCGCAGCAGGATCGACCGGGTCGTCATCGCGACGGCGACCAGTGCCACCGCCATCACCAGCAGCAGCCACAGCAGGATCCGCACACGGGCGGACACGCGGCGGTCAGGTGTCGTCACCGAAGTCGTCACCGAGGTCGTCATCGTCGTCGTCCCCCGCGGTGGCCGGCGGTCCCGGCACGACGGTGTCGGTGGGCGTGGTCCGCGTCGGAGGGGCGCCGCCCGGTGCGGTCCGTGCCGGCGGGGTGCCACCCGGTGTGGTTCGTTCCGGCGGGGTGCCGCCCGGCGTGCCGGTCCGCGTGCCGGTCTGCGTCGCACTCGGTACGGGAATCCCGGCGGGCGTCCCGCTCGGCTGTGGCGTCGTCACCGGCTCCGGCGTCCTGCCCGGTCCCACGCTCCCGGCGGGCCGGGGCGTGGCCGTGCCCAGCTTCACCTCGGGCGGCACCTTGGGCGCCTCGGGCGTATCGGTCAGCGTGTAGCTGGTCGCGGCGATGCCGAGCGGGATGGCGACGACCGCGGCGAGCGTCACCATGCGATGGGAGAAGGCCATGGGCCCATCCTGGGCGCGGGCCGGTCACGCCTGAATGAGCGCCGGATGAAGGCTTCTTCATGAACCGCACGCGTTCCGGTAAGCGGCCCTGCCCCAGCGGCCCCGCCCCGGCAGCCCCGTCCCCACGGCACGCTTCCGCGACCGGGCGCTCCGGCGAGCGCCGCACCGGGCCGTCACCCGTCCGGGTGATGCCCGGCCGGGCGTGGGCCGCCACGGCACGTGCCCCCGCCCGGAGACGTTACGCGTCGAGGCCGATCGCGAACGCGGCCTCAAGGTCGTGCTGCGAGTACGTCCGGAACGCCACGTGGGTGTCCGTCGCCTCGACGCCGGGGATCTTGCTGATCCGGCCGGGGATGACGTCCGCCAGGTCGTCGTGCCTGGCCACGCGGACCATCGCGATCAGGTCGTACGTACCGGTGACGGAGAAGACCTCGCTGACGCTGTCCAGCGCGGCGATCGACTCGGCGATCTCGGGGATGCGGTCCACGCTGGTCTTGATGAGCACGATCGCGGTGATCACGGTTGTCCTTCTCCCTCGGTGGCCGCTGGGTGGGCCTTCACTCTAGCCCCCCGGCCGAACCGCACCCATGCGTAGAGGAAGCCCAGGCAGAAGCCCACCACGTGGGCCAGGTACGCCACGCCCGGCCCGCTGTCGGCACCGCGGGCGGCCAGCCACTGCAGGACGAACCAGAAGATCAGCACGATCCAGGCGGGGAACCGCAGCGGCAGGAAGAAGAGGAACGGGAAGAGGCTGGTGACCCGCGCCCTGGGGAAGAGGTGGAGGAAGGCGCCCAGCACCCCCGAGATCGCCCCCGACGCCCCCACCAGGGTCTGGTCCGAGTCCGCGTGGGCCGCCGCGTACGCGAGGAGGGCGAGGCAGCCGGAGCCTGCGTAGAACAGGGCGAACTCCAGGTGCCCCATCCGCTCCTCGGTCATCGCCCCGAACACGTAGAGGAAGAGCATGTTGCCGAGCAGGTGCAGCCAACTGCCGCTGACGAACAGCGCGGTCAGCGGGGTGAGCAGCGCGTCCGCGGAGCCGCTCAGCAGCTCGGCGGGGACGATGCCCCAGCGGCGGAAGTACGAGCTCTGGGCGGCGAGGAGCGCGTCGCCCGTGCCGTACGACGGGTTCAGCCCGGACACCGGACTGACCAGGAAGACCAGGAAGCAGGCGCCGATCACGGCGTACGTCACGGTCGGTCCTCGCCAGGCGATCATGGACAGATCATGACGTAAACGGAGGGAGCGGGACAGGGTGCCTCGCCGCGCCACAGGGGTACCCGTGAGGCCGTAGGGTTACGGGACGTACACCCGCAGTTCGACGGCGCACCGCGGCTCCCGCACCCGGCACCATGGAAGAGGACGGAACGATGACGACGGTTCCCCTGCCGACCGCGACGACCCGCTGGCGCTGCACGCTCTGCGGCAATTTGACGCGTTTCGACGTCACACGGTCGTCCAAGGTCGTGGAGTACGTCCATCTGGACCTCGCGGGCGAGCCCACGGTGGAGGAGCGCGAGGTGGTCAGTGAGACCATCGAGTCGGTCCGCTGCCGCTGGTGCAATGCGGTGGACCAGATCGAGCTGGTGGACAGGCCGGGCTCCGCCTCCTGAGGGACCGGGAGCGGTCCGGCGGGGCCTGGACGGACGGGTAGTGGGGTGACGAATCGTGGAGCAGCCCGACAGCGGCGCTGAGCCGGCCGGTGCGGCCGGTGACGCCGCGGAGGCGCTCGACCGCCCGCTGCCCGAGGGGGTGCGACGCCGGGTCGTCGCACTCGTGTCGGACGCCTTCGGTGGTCTGACGGTCGCGGAACTGCCCGCCCAATTGCGCCAGTACGCCCGGTTCACCCCGTCCCGGCGGGCCAAGTTCGCCGGCAACGCGATGGCGGCCGCCCTGGAGGGCGACCCGCTGTTCCGGCAGCGGATCGGCGAGCGCCTCAAGGAGGGCCAGCCGGAGCTGGCCCGCGCGGTCGAGTCCGGCGCGCCCCCGGCTGCCGCCGACCCCGTGGACGTCGCCGCGGTGGCGTACGTGCTGCGCCCCGCCGGCTGGGTGAAGCTGGTCGCCGCGGCCGGCGAGGAGGCCCAGCGGGCCGACGCCGAACGCGCCGACGAGGCCGGCCGGCGGGAGCTGGAGCGGCTCCGTGCCGAGCTGGCCGAGGCCCGTGCGCAGACGAAGGCGGAGACCGAGCGGCTGCGCGCGGAGCTGGACGCGGCACGCAAGGAAGCGGAATCGCTTCAGCGCAAGCTGCGCAGCGCCCAGAGCGATGTGAAGCGCGGCGAGGCCGCCCTGCGTCGCAGCCAGGCCGACATCGACGGGGTGCGCGCCGAGGCGGCCGCCCAGGTCTCCGCCGCGGAGAGCGAGACCCGCCGCCTCAAGGCCCGCCTCGGCGAGGCGGAGGCCGCCCTGGAGGCGAGCCGCCGGGCCACCCGTGAGGGCCGCTCCGTCGAGGACATGCGGCTGCGGTTGCTGCTGGACACCGTTCTGGAGTCCGCACAGGGGCTGCGCCGGGAGCTGGCCCTGCCGCCGGTCTCCGTCCATCCGGCGGACACCGTCGACGCGGTGGAGCCGGGCCGGATGTCGCCCAAGGACATCGCGGCCCGCGCCCTGTCCGAGACCGACCCGGCGCTGCTGGACCAGTTGCTGGCGCTGCCGCAGGCGCATCTGGTCGTGGACGGCTACAACGTCACGAAGACCGGCTACCCGACCATGCCGCTGGAGAAGCAGCGGCTGCGGCTGCTCGGTGGCCTGTCGGCCCTGGCCGCCCGCACGGGCGCCGAGGTCACCTGCGTCTTCGACGGCGCCGAACTGGCCGCTCCGGTGCTGCTCGCCCCGCCGCGCGGGGTGCGGGTGCTGTTCTCCAAGCCGGGGGTGACGGCGGACGAGCTGATCCGTCAGCTGGTACGGGCGGAGCCGCCGGGCCGGCCGGTCGTCGTGGTCTCCACCGACCGGGAAGTCGCCGACGGCGTGGCGAAGTCGGGCGCGCGGCCCGTGGCGTCCGCCTTGTTGCTGAAGAGGCTTTCGCGCGCCTCGTAACTCCTGGGCGCAATGCCCGATTTCGGGAAACGTACCGTCAAGTGCCCATGACTCACCGTGCGCCGTGGGTAAAGAAAGTGGCCCCTGGGCGAGATTTTTCGCATGAGGATTTGAACTGATCACAAGATGGTCACTAGGGTCTGGCCTCGAACCTCCGCGCAGGTGATCACTCATCGGGAGTGACAGCGGAGGAACCGCCTAATTCCGTGCGGTTCGGCCTGTTTTCGCGGGGGAGCCGGACGAGCACGGAGGCCGGGGCCCGACCCCACAGCCCGGCAGGCGGCTGAAAGAGGAAGAAGGAGCTCGCCTCCGTGGCGTCCCACCGTCGTCCCAAGCAGCCCAGCCGCGCCCGTGTGACCGTGCTCACCGCGACCGCCGCCGCTGCCGTCGCCCTGACCTCCCAGGCCGCTCAGGCAGACCCCAAGCCGAGCAAGAGCGAGGTCAAGGCCAAGGTCGACAAGCTCCACCACGAGGCCGAGGCCGCCACCGAGCAGTACAACCTCGCCGACGAGCAGCGCGGCAAGCTCCAGAAGGAGGTCGACGCCCTCCAGGACAAGGTCGCGCGCGGCCAGCAGGAGCTCAACGAGCTGCGCAACAGCCTCGGTTCGGTGGCCACCGCCCAGTACCGCTCCGGCGGCATGGACCCCTCCCTCCAGCTCCTGCTCTCCTCCGACCCGGACAGCTACCTCGACAAGGCGTCCGCGGTCGACGCCATAAGCGCCAAGCAGGCCGAGGCCCTGGAGACCATCCAGGCCAAGCAGCGGACCCTGGCGCAGCAGCGGGCCGAGGCCACCACGAAGCTCGCCGGGCTCGAGGACGTACGCAAGACGCTCGCCGAGAAGAAGAAGTCCTACCAGGCCAAACTGGCCGAGGCGCAGAAGCTGCTCAACACCCTCACCGCCGAAGAGCGGGCCAAGATGCAGGAGGAGGAGCAGCGCGCCAGCCGCGAGGCCGGTGAGCGCGTCGAACTCGGCAACGAGGTCCCCGCCTCCCAGCGCGGCGCCGCCGCCCTCGCCGCCGCCGACACCCAGGTCGGCAAGCCGTACATCTCCGGCGCGGAGGGTCCCAACGCCTACGACTGCTCCGGTCTGACCCAGTGGGCCTACCGCCAGGCCGGTGTGAGCATCACCCGCACCACCTTCACCCAGCACAACGACGGCGTGAAGATCGGCCGCAGCCAGCTCAAGCCCGGCGACCTGGTCTTCTTCAACAACCTCGCGCACGTGGGCCTGTACGCGGGCAACGGCCAGGTGCTGCACGCCCCGAAGCCCGGCACCGTCGTCCGCTACGAGTCGATGGAATGGCTCGGCGACTTCCAGTTCGGCGTACGCATCTGACGCACCGCCCGAACGGTCTGACGCGCCCGAACCACGCGCCCGATCGGGTGGTTCACCGCTCTCCAAGCTGACGCTCCGCCCCGCCGGTGACCTTGTGGTCTCGGGCGGGGCGCCGTTGTTCGACGCCCGTACGGTCGCTGGCCGGTGCGTAGCCACCCGGCTACTGTCTGGCGCGCAACAGCCCGCACAGCCGCCACGGTGTCAGCCGTACGGCCTCACGTCAGCGGAAGGGAGCGCGGTACGTGGCGTCCCATCGCCGTTCCTCGTCCTCCTCGTCCTCGGGACTCTCCCGGAGCGCGAAGGTCACTGTCCTCTCCGCCGCGGCGGCCACCGCCGCCGCGTTCGGCGCCGCCCCGGCGAGCGCCGACCCCGGAAGCCCGGTGGAGACCATGCGCGCCAAGGTCGACCGGCTCTACGAGGAGGCGGAGAAGGCCACGGAGGGCTACAACGAGGCGGACGAGCGCGCCGACGCGCTCCGCGAGCAGGTGTCCCGGGTGCAGGACGGCGTGGCGCGCGGCCAGGAGCGGATCAACCGGATGCGGGGCGCCCTGGGCGTCGTGGCGGGCGCCCAGTACCGGTCGGGCGGCATGGACCCGGCACTCGCGCTGCTGCTCTCCGAGGACCCCGACAGCTATCTCGACAAGGCCGCCGCCCTCGACCGGATCAGCGAGCGGCAGGCGAGCGCCCTGGCCGAACTCCGGCGTGCCCAGCGCGACCTGGCCCAGCAGCGCGCCGAGGCCGGACGGATGCTCACCGAACTGGAGCGCAGCCGGGCCGCCGTGGCCCTCCACAAGCGCACCGTCGAGCGCAAGCTCGCCGCGGCCCGGGCCCTGCTCAACTCCCTCCCGTCCGGCGAGCGCGACGACTTCGACCGGGCTTCCCGTTCCGGCCGCGACGAACCGCCCCCGCTCGGCGGCGAGGCCGTGTCGGGCCGGGCGGCCGCCGCGGTGGCCGCGGCCCGCTCCGCCGTCGGCAAGCCGTACGTGTGGGGCGCCAACGGCCCCTCCGGCTTCGACTGCTCGGGCCTCATGCAGTGGTCGTACGCGCAGGCGGGCGTCGGCCTCCCCCGCACCTCCCAGGCCCAGCGCAACGCCGGGCGGCACGTCCCGCTGTCGGAGGCGCGCCCCGGAGACCTGGTGACGTACCGGGACGACGCCAGCCATGTCGGGATGTACATGGGCAACGGCCAGGTGGTGCACGCCCCCTACCCCGGGGCGCCCGTGCGGTACGACCCGGTCGGCATGATGCCCGTCTCGGCGGTCACGCGGGTCTGACGCCGGCAGCGGCCGTAGGATCGGGAGGATGCGGGTCCGGAGGCGTACGGCGGGGGCGGTGCTCGGCCTGCTCCTGCTCATCGGCGGGTGCACGGCCCCGGCACCGGAGTCCGCGCCCGACACGGCCGCGTTCCAGTCGGCGGCCGACCGCCGGGCGGCGGCGGTACGGGCCGGGGAGCTGGCCGACGTGCCGCTCGGAGCCTGGTCGTACCGGGTGACCGAGGTACGGCGGGACGGCGACGACCGGGCCACCGCGCGGGCCGAACTGCGCTACCGCATCGCCGGGTACGACAGCGGCGCCGTGACCGGCGAGCGGACCCTGGTGCTGACCCGGCGGGAGGGGGACTGGCACGTGACGTCCGACCGGCCCGCGAAGGGCGCCGCCCAGCACCTGTGGGAGCAGGGCGACGTCGACGTCGTACGGGGGAGGAACAGCCTGGTCCTGGGCGTGGATCAGGACGCGGCCCGGCTGCGGTCCCTCGCGAAGGCCGCCGACCGCGCGGTGCCCGCCGTGTCGGACGCCTGGCCCGAGGGGCTGTGGGCGCGGCGCGTGGTGGTGCTGGTGCCGGGCTCGCTGAAGGAGATGGGCGCGCTGCTGGGCGAACCGGCGGCGGGGTACCGGGGGATCGCGGCGGTCACCACCGGCCGGGTGGGCGGCGGCCCGGACGCCCCGGCGGACCGGGTGATCGTCAACCCGGAGGCGTACGCGGTGCTCGGCAAGTTCGGGCAGCGCTTCGTGCTGGCCCACGAGACGACCCACGTGGCCACCCGGGCGCACACCTCCGCCGACACGCCGCTGTGGCTCTCCGAGGGCTTCGCCGACTGGGTCGCCTACCGCGGCACCTCCCGCGCCCCCGCCCAGGCCGCGCCCGGGCTGCGGGACGCCGTCCGCACGGGCGGCACCCCGGTCGCCCTGCCGGCGGACGGTGACTTCTCCTTCGCGGCCGACGCGGACGCGCTGGCCCGCGCCTACGAGGGCGGCTGGCTCGCCTGCGAGCTGATCGCCGCCCGGTGGGGCGAGGCGAAGCTGCGGGCCTTCTACCGGGCGGCGGGGGCGCGCGGAGTGGACCGGGCCCTGGGTGACGTCCTGGCGACGAACCGGGAGGCGTTCACCGCACAGTGGCGGGGTTACCTGCGGGAGCGGCTGGGCTGACCGCCTGCCGGTGCGGTTCGGCGGTCTGTGCCGGCACGGTCGCCTCTTCCTGGCGCAGGCGCGGCTCGGTGACCGTCTGGCGCCACAGCTCACGGCACGCGGTGAGGGTGGCGGCGACGAGCAGCCCGTTGCGGACGCCCAGCAGCACGATGCCCCACAGGTCGCTGTGCACCACGTGCGTGAACCAGATCGGGAACTCCAGCATCGTCACGCCCGTCGCCACCAGCACCAGCTTCGCCGCCCGGGCCATCCGGCTGGCCCGGAACACCAGGCACACCGCCGCCAGCCCGACCAGCCAGATCATGTACTGGGGGCTGATCACCCGGCTCGTGGTGGTGAACAGCAGCACGGCCGCGAACGCCGCGTCGGGCAGCGTCGTCGTACCGAACGCCCGCGCCCGCACCCGCCACACCAGCAGCCAGCCGAACGCCGCCACCGTCAGCGCGAGCGCGGCGGTGGAGACGACCGGCACGTACGGGCCGAGGAACTCGACGGAGCCGTAATTCAGCAGGACCTGGCCCTCCCAGCCGAAGTTCCGCGCCACATGGAAGACCAGCGAGCCCAGCGACTCCACCTCGGTGCCCCGGTCCCGCTGGAAGGTGAGGAACGCCAGCGCCCCCGGCATCGCCGCCACGCAGACCAGCAGCACCGCTCCCCCCGTGACCGCCGCGGCCGTCCAGGAGCGCCATGTCACACGGCCGCGCCGGGTGCCTGCCAGCAGCAGCGCCGGCCAGACCTTCAGCAGGGCGCCGAAGCCGACGAGCATGCCAAGGACGCGCGGGTGCCGCACCCCGGCGAGCAGCGCGGCGACCGCGACGGCGGTGACCATCAGGTCGTAGCGCGCGTACGCGGTCGGGCCCAGCAGCGGCACGCCCGCGACCCACACCCAGGCGCCCGACAGACACTTCCCCGGGCGCAGGCCCGCGTACAGCAGCAGGCCGAGGACCAGCGTGTCGCAGACGAGGACCAGGAGGAAGAAAGCGGACGTGTACTCCAGGAAGGGCAGCAGACCGGGGGAGAGGATGGCGAGCGCGGCGGCCGGCGGGTACTGCCAGGTCACGTCGTCGAGGGGGTACGTGCCGGTGCGCAGCACGTCGTACCAGCCCTGGTAGATCACCGAGACGTCACTGGTGACGTCGGGCCCCGGCAGGACGAACACCTTGAAGACGCAGAGCAGCAGAAGAGTCCTGGTCAGGAGCCATATGCCGACGACTTTGAGCGGGAGCCGGATGCCGCTTGGGCCCTTCATGCCTACCTCTTCGGTCTCGGTGCCGGGCGGGACTGTGCTGAGCGGTGGAGCGGCGCCGTTCGGTACTGTCGGCATGCGATGCACAAGACCTTGATCGTAACCAACGACTTTCCGCCCAGACCCGGCGGGATTCAGGCGTTTCTGCACAACATGGCGCTCAGACTCGATCCGGAACGGATTGTCGTCTACGCCTCCACGTGGAAGCGAGGCCGGGAGGGCGCCGAGGCGACCGCCTTGTTCGACGCCGAACAACCGTTTCAGGTTGTCCGGGACCGGACGACGATGCTGTTGCCCACGCCACGCGTGACCGCCCGGGCGGCCGGGCTGCTGCGCGAGCACGGCTGCGAGTCGGTGTGGTTCGGTGCCGCGGCCCCGCTCGGGCTCATGGCCCCGGCGCTGCGCCGGGCCGGCGCCCGGCGGATCGTCGCCACGACGCACGGACACGAGGCGGGGTGGGCACAGTTGCCGGCCTCGCGGCAGTTGCTGCGGCGGATCGGCGAGGGCACGGACACGATCACGTACCTCGGCGAGTACACCCGCTCCCGCATCGCCGCCGCCCTCACGCCCGCGGCGGCCGGACGGATGGTCCAGCTTCCGCCGGGCGTCGACGAGAAGACGTTCCACCCCGGGTCGGGCGGCGACGCGGTACGGGAACGACTGGGCCTGGCGGACCGGCCGGTCGTCGTGTGCGTGTCGCGGCTGGTGCCGCGCAAGGGCCAGGACACGTTGATCAGGGCCATGCCCCGGGTGCTCGCCCGCGTCCCGGACGCGGTGCTGCTCATCGTCGGGGGCGGCCCGTACGAGAAGGACCTGCGCCGCCTCGCCGCGCAGACCGGCGTGGCCGGATCGGTGCGGTTCACGGGCGCGGTGCCGTGGGAGGAGCTCCCGGCGCACTACGGGGCCGGTGACGTCTTCGCCATGCCGTGCCGCACGCGGCGGGGCGGGCTGGACGTCGAGGGCCTCGGCATCGTCTACCTGGAAGCCTCCGCGACCGGCCTCCCGGTCGTCGCCGGCGACTCCGGCGGCGCGCCGGACGCCGTCCTGGACGGGGAGACGGGCTGGGTGGTCCGCGGCGAGTCCCCGGCCGAGTCCGCCGACCGGATCGCCAGCCTGCTGGAGGACCCTGAGCTGCGCAGGCGGATGGGCGAGCGGGGCCGGGCCTGGGTCGAGGAGAAGTGGCGCTGGGACCTGCTGGCGGAGCGGCTGAAGCTCCTGCTCTGACGGCACGCGGGCCTTCGTTGTGGGCCATCGTCCCGGGGCTGCTCCCTGTTGCGGGCCATCATCCCGCTGGGGATCCCCCAGGACGAAGTCCTAGGGGAGGACGGGTGGGCACAACGGGACGGGGCGGTGCCCCTTTCCCGGTGCGCCCGGGGTGGGGCCCTTTCACGGTGCGCCCGGGGGCGGTGCCTGTTCCCGGTGCGCCGGGTGCGGGCCGGTGGGCGGCGGCGACCCCCGGGGGGTGGGGGGCGGTGCCCCTCCGGGCTCACCTCCTCGAGGCCGGCGGCCTTACGTCTCGCGGACGGAAGCCCACCGCCGGACGCCAACCTCTGCGGGGGCGACCCTGCACGGCCCCGCCCCGGCCGTCGTCCGGGTGTGGGCCGGTTCATCCACCGGTGGAGGGCGAGTCGTCAGGGGCTCGGGGCGCGGCACCCGGAATCCGGGCCCCGCGCCCTATGGGCGGAGCCCAAGGTTCCGTCGATGCTGCGACCATGACACCAAAACTGACGCGCCGTCACCTCCTCGGTCTCGGCGCCCTCCAGACCGCCGCCGCCCTCGGACTCACCCGCATCGGCCGGGCGAACGCCGCGGGACACGGCACCGCCCTCGTCATCGGCTCCGGCTACGGCGGCGCCGTCGCGGCGCTCCGGCTCGGCGAGGCGGGGGTGCGGACCACCGTCCTCGAGATGGGCGCCCTGTGGAAGAGCCCCGGACCGGACGGGCGGGTCTTCTGCTCGACCGGCGCGCCCGACCACCGGTCCATGTGGTTCCGCACCCGCACCGAGGCGCCGCTCGCCACGTTCCTCTGGCTGGACGTCGTCAACAAGGACATCAGCCCCTACCCCGGAGTCCTCGACCGGGTGCGGTTCGCCGACATGTCGGTGTACGTCGGGAGGGGCGTGGGAGGCGGGTCCCTCGTCAACGGCGGCATGGCCGTCACCCCGCAACGCGCGTACTTCTCCGAGGTGCTGCCCCGCGTGGACGCCGACGAGATGTACGGCACGTACTTCCCGCGCGCCAACGCCATGCTCGGCGTCAACACCATCGACCCCGCCTGGTTCGAGTCGACCGAGTGGTACCGCTTCAGCCGCGTCTCGCGGAAGCACGCGGCGAACGCGGGGCTGGGAACGACGTTCGTCCCGAGCGTGTACGACTTCGGCCACATGCGGCGCGAGGCGGCGGGCACCGCCCCCAGGTCCGCGCTGGGCGGCGAGGTCATCTACGGCAACAACCACGGCAAGCGCAGCCTCGACCGCACCTACCTCGCCGCCGCTCTGGGCACCGGGAACGTCACCATCGAGACGCTCCACCGCGCCAGAACCGTACGAAGAGAGGCGGACGGCACCTACGTGGTGACGGCCGACCGGATCGACGCCGGCGGGAAGGTGGTCGAGACCCGGGAGTTCGGCTGCGAGCGGCTCTTCCTGGCCGCGGGGAGTCTCGGGACCACCGAGCTGCTGCTGCGCGCCCGGGAGACCGGCGCCCTGCCCGGGCTGAACGCCGACATCGGCAGGGGGTGGGGTCCCAACGGCAACGTCATGACGGGCCGGGCCAACCACGTCTGGGACACCGTCGGGGCCAACCAGTCGACCATGCCGGTGCTGGGCATCGACGACCCCGCCCACGGGGTGTTCGCCGAGATCGCCCCCCTGCCCACCGGCCTGGAGCACTGGGTGAGCCTGTATCTGGCCATCACCAGGAACCCGGAGCGGGGTACGTTCACCTACGACCGGGTGACGGACGCGGTCGGGCTGGACTGGAGCCGGGCACAGAGCGCGGTGTCGGTGGCTTCGGCGAAGAGGCTCTTCGACCGGATCAACGCCAGGAACGGCACCATCTACCGGTACGACCTCTTCGGCGGCAACAAGACCTTCGCCGACGACTTCACCTACCACCCGCTGGGCGGGTGCGTGCTGGGCAGGGCCACTGATGATTACGGGCGAGTGCGGGGGGCGCCGGGGGTGTACGTGACCGATGGAGCCCTCATCCCGGGCTCCATCGGCGTCAATCCGTTCGTGACCATCACGGCCCTGGCCGAAAGGACCATGAGCCGGGTTCTCGCCGAGGATTACGCGCGGTAGATCGCTTCGATCTCGTCCGCGAAGTCCTTCGCCACCACATTGCGCTTGAGCTTCAGCGACGGCGTGATGTGACCGGCCTCCTCCGTGAACTGGGAGGTGAGAATGCGGAATTTCCGCACCGATTCCGCCTTGGAGACCGCCGCGTTGCCGTCGTCCACGGCCCGCTGCACCTCCGCCAGCAGGTCCGGGTCCTCGCGCAGCGACGCCGCCGTCGAACCGGCCGGCTTGCCGCGCTCGGCGGCCCAGCGGCCGAGGAACTCCTCGTCGATGGTGACCAGCGCGCCCACGAACGGGCGGCCGTCGCCCACCACCATGCACTCCGCGACCAGCGCGTGGCCGCGGATGCGGTCCTCGATCACCGCGGGGGCGACGTTCTTGCCGCCCGCGGTGACCAGGATCTCCTTCTTCCGGCCCGTGATGGCCAGGTAGCCGTCCTCGTCCAGCGTGCCGATGTCACCGGTGTGGAACCAGCCGTCGGCCAGCGCCTCGGCGGTCGCCGACTCGTTCTTCCAGTAGCCCGAGAAGACGTGCTCGCCGTGGACGAGCACCTCGCCGTCGTCGGCGATGCGGACGACCGAGCCCGGCAGCGGCTGCCCGACCGTGCCGATCTTGGGGCGGTCGTACGGGTTGAACGCGGTCGCCGCGCACGTCTCCGTCAGGCCGTAGCCCTCCAGGACCGTGAGGCCGATGCCCCGGTAGAAGTGACCGAGCCGCTCGCCCAGCGGCGCGCCGCCCGAGACGGCCGCCTGACAGCGCCCGCCCAGGACCGCGCGGAGCTTGCTGTAGACCAGCTTGTCGAAGACGAAGTGCTTCAGCTTCAGGCCCAGCGACGGGCCCTCGGGGCTGGACGTGGCGCGGCTGTAGTCGATGGCCGTCTGCGCGGCCTTGTCGAAGATCTTGCCCTTGCCCTCCGCCTGCGCCTTGGCGCGGGCCGAGTTGTACACCTTCTCGAAGACGCGCGGGACGCCCAGGATCAGCGTCGGCTTGAAGGCGGCGAGCTCGTCGGTGAGCTCCTTGATGTCCGGCACGCAGCCGAGGCGGATCGGCGCCAGGACGGAGCCCACCTCGATCAGCCGCCCGAAGACGTGCGCGGCCGGCAGGAAGAGCAGGGCCGAGCACTCGCCCGTGCGGAACAGCGGCTTGAGGCGCTCCACGACATTGCCGCACTCGGCGAAGAAGTTCCGGTGCGTCAGCACACAGCCCTTGGGGCGGCCGGTGGTGCCCGAGGTGTAGACGATCGTCGCGATGTCGTCGGCCTTGGCGGCGGAGGTCGCCTCGTCGACGGCCTCGTCCGGGACGTCGGCCCCGAGAGCGGTCAGCTCCTCGACGCCGCCCTGGTCCAGGCGCCAGACGTGCCGCAGTTCCGGCAGGTTCCCGCGTACGGACTCGACCGCGGCCGCGTGCGCCTCGGCCTCCACGATCACCGCGACCGCGCCCGAGTCGCCCAGGATCCACTGCACCTGCTCGGCGGAGCTGGTCTCGTAGACCGGCACCGTCACCGCGCCGGCGCTCCAGATCGCGAAGTCCAGCTGAACCCACTCGTAGCGGGTGCGGGAGATCAGGGCGACCCGGTCGCCGGGGCGTACGCCCTGGGCGATCAGGCCCTTGGCGGCGGCCCGGACCTCGGCGAGGAACTGGGTCGCGGTGACATCCGTCCACGCGCCGGCCACCTTGCGGCCCATCACGGCGACATCTGGGTGCTGAGCGGCATTGCGGCGGATGAGATCCGTCAGGTTGCCGTCCGTGGGGACCTCGTACAGGGCCGGAAGGCTGAACTCGCGCAAAACTGCTGCTCCTCATCGGGCGCCGGCGCCACGGCTCTGTGTGATGCACCGGATGCGGTCCAAGATCGGGCAGGTGCTCGGTGGGGGTGAGCACGACCGGACTGCCCGGACGTTACCCACCAGTACTCGGTTCCCGATAGGGGAGCTGGCCAGATGTTTGCTGCGTCACACGTCATTGGCTGTACTTGACGCACAGTAGTCCACATTCGCGGGGACTCGGAAGTAACCGCAGGTCCGACCCCCTAAGCTGGGTCTTCATGCGAGTTCATGTGGTCAGTGACGTGCACGGTAACGCCGAGGGCCTGGCCACGGCGGGAGAGGGCGCCGACGCCCTGATATGCCTGGGTGACCTGGTGCTCTTCCTCGACTACCACGACCGTTCGCGCGGCATCTTCCCGGAGCTCTTCGGCGTCGAGAACGCGGACCTGATCGTCGAACTCCGCACCGCCCGCCGGTTCGAGGAGGCGCGGGAGCTCGGCCGCCGCCTCTGGGCCGAGCTGGACATCGACCGCGAAACCGCCATCGAGGCGGCCGTGCGCCGCCAGTACGCCGCGCTGTTCGCCGCCTTCCCGACGCCGACGTACGCCACGTACGGGAACGTCGACATCCCCGCCCTCTGGCACGAGTACGCCGGCCCCGGCACCACCGTCCTCGACGGACAGCGCGTCGAGCTGGGCGGCCGGGTCTTCGGTTTCGTCGGCGGCGGGCTGCGCACCCCGATGCGCACGCCCTACGAGATCTCCGACGAGGAGTACGCGGCGAAGGTCGAGGCCCTGGGCGAGGTGGACGTGCTGTGCTCCCACATCCCGCCGGAGGTGCCGGAGCTGACGTACGACACCGTCGCGCGCCGCTTCGAACGCGGCAGCCGGGCCCTGCTCGACGCGATCCGCCGCACCCGGCCCAGGTACGCCCTCTTCGGCCACGTCCACCAGCCGCTGGTCCGGCGGATGAGGGTGGGCGCGACCGAGTGCGTGAACGTCGGACATTTCGCGGCGACCGGAAGGCCATGGGCCCTGGAATGGTGAGACCCGCCCACGCGATAGCCTTCACCCCACACAAACCCGGTACCGCACTGGAGGAGCCACGGCGATGGCGGAACACACCAGCTCGAGCATTGAGATCGAGGCGGCACCGGCCGACGTCATGGGAGTGATCGCCGACTTCGCGCGCTACCCGGAGTGGACGGGTGAGGTGAAGGAGGCGGAGGTCCTGGAGAAGGACGCCGCCGGCCGCGCCGAGAAGGTCCGCCTGCTGCTCGACGCCGGCGCGATCAAGGACGACCACACCCTGGCGTACACCTGGACCGGCGACAACGAGGTCAGCTGGACGCTGGTCAAGTCCCAGATGCTCCGCGCGCTGGACGGCTCCTACCGCCTCCAGCCGCGGGACGGCGGCGCCCGTACCGAGGTCACCTACCAGCTGACGGTCGACGTCAAGATCCCCATGCTGGGCATGATCAAGCGCAAGGCCGAGAAGGTCATCATCGACCGCGCCCTGGCCGGCCTGAAGAAGCGCGTCGAGTCCACCTCCAAGGCCTGACCCCGGGGTCCGCGCCCCCTCCCGGTAGCGTGGGGCTCCATGCGAACCATCCTCGTCACCGGCCCCGGCGGCTCCGGGCGTACGACCGTCGCCGCCGCGACCGCCTGGGGCGGGGCCCGGCGGGGGCAGCGGGTCCTGTTCGTCACCGGTGACCGGGCGCTGCCCGACGGCTGGTCCGACGGCGACGGCGGCGACCGACCGGTCGTGCGCCGTATCGACTCCGGCGCCCACTTCCGCGCCGAGATCCTCGCCTTCCAGGAGCGCGCCGCCACCGCCCTCGGGCTGCTCGGCGCCACCCCGCTCGCCGACGAGGAGCTCACCGAGCTCCCCGGCAGCGACCGGTTCGCGCTGCTGAGCGCCCTCAAGGACGCCGCCTCCGGCGACTGGGACCTCGTCGTCGTCGACCTGCCGCCCGTCCTCGACGCCGTCGCCGTACTCGCCCTGCCCGAGCAGCTTCGCCGCTACCTGCGCCGCCTCCTGCCCCCCGAGCGGCAGGCCGCCCGCGCGCTGCGCCCGATGCTCGCCCAGCTCGCCGGGGTACCGATGCCCGCCGAGTGGCTGTACGAGACCGCCGCCCGCCGGGACGCCGAACTCGCCGCCGTCCAGGCCATGATCGAGGACCCGGCGACCACCGTCCGGCTCGTCGCCGAACCGGGCCCGGCCGCCACCGGGACGCTGCGCACCGCCCAGGCGGGGCTGGCCCTGCACCGCCTCGCCGTGGAGCCGGTCGTCGCCAACCGGATGCTGCCCACCGAGTCCCCCGACCCCTGGCTCTCGGGCCTCGCCGCCCAGCAGCAGGCGCACCTCAAGTCGCTGGGCGAGGTGCGCGAGCTGCCGCACCTCGGGCGCGACCCCCTTACCGCCGGTGACCTGGCGCTCCTGGAGCCGCCCGCCGCCCCGCCGGCCCCCGCGCCGGAGTGGACCGTGGAGGACCGGCGGGAGAGCGACGGCGTCCTGGTCTGGCGCATCCCCCTGCCCGGCGCCACCAAGCCGGACCTCGGGCTCGTCCGCCGGGGCGACGAACTCGTCCTCACGACCGGACCGTTCCGCCGCGTCGTCCCCCTGCCCTCCGCGCTGCGCCGCTGCACCGTCTCCGGGGCGGGCCTGGCCGACGGGCTGCTGAGCGTCCGCTTCACACCCGACCCGGATTTGTGGCCCCGCACGCGGTAACGTCGGGGGTATCACCCACGCTGCCGCAGGAGTACGCCATGAGCGATGCCACCCAGCATCCCGACGCCGACGCCTGGGCGAAGGCCTGCGCCGAGGACCTGGCCGCCGAGCGGTCCCGCCGCCGCGGCACCGAGGGCCCGCCGCCCGGCACCGCCGCCGAGGAACTGCGCAAGCTCGTCGACGCGGTCGCCGACAAGGTCGCCTCGCTGCGCACCCCGCTGCTGGGCATGGGCGCCCAGAACGCCGTGCAGCAGCTCGTCGGCCAGGCGAAGGCCGCCGTCGAGCCGGTCATCGAGCGCAACCCGCAGGTCTTCGACCACCTCGCCGCCGCCGGCAACGAACTGCTGGCCGCCTACCGCTCCGCCGTCGAGGGCCAGGAGCGCCGCTGGACCCGTGGGCCGGACGCCCCCGGTCCGGACGCTCCCGGGCCGGGCGGCGGGCCGGACGGGAAGCGGGACGACGGCGGCCCTGGCACGACCGAGCACATCGACCTCGACTGACACCGGGTACGGTTGGCCGTAGCGGGGCTCGACCGAAAACTGAGGGACACATGGGACTCACCATCGGCGTCGACATCGGCGGCACGAAGATCGCGGCCGGAGTGGTCGACGAAGAGGGCACGATCCTCGACACCCACAAGGTGCCCACCCCGCCGACCGCCGAAGGCATCGTCGACGCGATCTGCGCGGCCGTCTCCGAGGCCGGCAAGGGCCACGACATCGAGGCGGTCGGCATCGGTGCCGCCGGGTACGTCGACGACAAGCGCGCCACGGTCCTCTTCGCGCCGAACATCCACTGGCGGCACGAGCCGCTGAAGGACAAGGTCGAACAGCGGGTCGGCCTGCCGGTGGTCGTGGAGAACGACGCCAACGCCGCGGCCTGGGGCGAGTACAAGTTCGGTGCGGGCAAGGGGCACGAGGACGTCATCTGCATCACCCTCGGTACCGGCCTCGGCGGCGGCATCATCATCGGCAACAAGCTGCGCCGCGGCCGCTTCGGCGTGGCCGCCGAGTTCGGCCACATCCGGGTCGTCCCGGACGGCCTGCTGTGCGGCTGCGGCAGCCAGGGCTGCTGGGAGCAGTACGCGTCGGGGCGCGCCCTCGTGCGGTACGCCAAGCAGCGCGCCAACGCCACTCCGGAGAACGCCACGATCCTGCTGGGTCTGGGCGACGGGACCCCCGAGGGCATCCAGGGCAAGCACATCAGCGACGCCGCCCGCCAGGGCTGCCCGGTCGCCGTCGACTCCTTCCGCGAGCTGGCCCGCTGGGCCGGCGCGGGCCTGGCCGACCTCGCGTCGCTGTTCGACCCCTCCGCGTTCATCGTCGGCGGCGGCGTCTCGGACGAGGGCGAGCTGGTCCTCGGGCCGATCCGCAAGTCCTTCCGCCGGTGGCTGGTGGGCGGCCAGTACCGCCCCCACGCCCAGGTGCTCGCGGCCCAGCTTGGCGGCAAGGCCGGTCTGGTGGGCGCGGCCGACCTGGCCCGCCAGGGCTGAGTCACCCCGCTCGTACGACGGTGCCCGTCGCGTCCTCGCCCGGATGCGGCGGGCACCGTCATATCGTGCTCGTATGCCGATCACCGAACTGCCCAACTCGCGCACCGAGCCGGACGGTTCCGCCGTGGTCCGGGTGCTCAGCTACAACATCCGCTCGATGCGGGACGACGAGGACGCCCTCGCGCGGGTGATCCGGGCCTGCGCGCCGGACCTGGTGTTCGTCCAGGAGGCGCCGCGCTTCTTCCGCTGGCGCAAGCACGCCGCCCGGCTGGCCGCGAAGAGCGAGCTGCTGGTGCTGAGCGGCGGCGCGACCGCGTCCGGCCCGCTGCTGCTGTGCTCGCTGCGGGCGACCGTCGAGCGCACGGAGGACGTGCTGCTGCCGCTGACCCCGGGGCTGCACCGGCGGGGCTTCGCGACCGCGGTCGTACGCATCGGGGGCGCCCGGCTGGGCCTGCTGAGCTGTCACCTGAGCCTCCAGGCCCGGGAGCGGTACGACCAGGCCGGGATGCTCCTGGACCGGCTGGCCGCCCTCGACGTCCCGCACGCGATCGCGGCCGGCGACATCAACGAGCGGCCGGACGGACGCGCGTTCCAGCGGCTGGCGGCCGAGCTGCAGGACTGCTGGACCGCGAGCCCCTGGGGCGGTGAGTACAGCTCAATCCCCGGTGACCCGCATCAGCGCATCGACGCGATCTTCGCCACCAAGGGGATCGAGGTACTGGGCTGTGGCGTCCCCCGTCCGCGGGACCTGCCGGGTCTCGACGACACCGATCTGCGGGCGGCCACGGACCACCTGCCGGTGCTGGCCGCGCTCAGGGTGCCGGCAGGCTGAGCCGTCCTCGGGGGTCGGTCAGACGACCGCCCCGCGGCCGGGGTCGTCGTCGTCCTCCTCGTCGCCGGTCCGCATCCGGGCCACCAGGGTGGCGAAGCCGCCCAGGAAGCCGCCGATGCACAAGGTGGTGAGCCACCAGGTCATGTCCCACTGGAGTATCACCGCGAGCAGCATCAGCACCGGGCCCCCGACGACCCCGATCCAGGCGAACTTGGCGGTCGCGTCGGCCTCCGGCAGCGGCGGCGGCTCCGGCGGCACGAAGTGGCCCTCGTCGGTGTCGTCGAGGTCGTCGTCCTTCGCCTCGGGCGTCTCGTAGTCGCGCGGGCCCCCGCCGCCGACGCCCGGGGCGAACACCACGGAGCTGCCCAGCGGCTTGTCCGGCTTCACGGGGTCCACGGAGCTGCCCTCCGGTACGTCGTTGACGTCGTCGTCGGGCAGGGCCAGGTCCTCGATCGACTTGAACGGCTTGGCGCCCGGCGGGTCCGCCGGCTCCTCGCCGTATCCGGCGACGATCGCAGCCCAGGCCGCCTCCTCGTCGAACGGCTGCTCGTCCCTCTTGTCCGAGTCGTGCTGTTCAGCCACCGGTCGTGCTCCCTCCGCGGGCCTCCGGCATGGGGGACCCCATCGTGCCGACGCTCGGAGCGAGCCGGCCGACGAACGCGTAACTCTCCTCGAAGATCCGCTCCGCGTCGTGGTCCAACGTCGCCACGTGGTAGCTCTGTTCCAGCAGGATCTCCTTGACGTCCGTGGAGGAGATCCGGCTGAGGATCCGCGCCGAGTCGGCGGGCGGCACGACATGGTCCTGCGGGCTGTGCAGCAGCACCACCGGCTGCGTGACCTGCGGCAGCTCGCGGTCCACGATCCGGAAGAACTGCCGTACCGAGTGCGCGGCGTGCAGCGGTACCCGGTCGTAGCCGAGCTCCGTCACGCCCTCCTTGGCGATGTCGCTGACGATGCCCGGCTGGGACGGGACGAGGTGGCGCACCACGGGCAGCGCGTGGGCGGCGAGGCCGTGGATCTTGTTCGCCGGGTTCACGAGAACGAGGCCCTTCACGGCGTCGCCGTGCTTGGCGGCCAGCCGCAGGGACAGCGCGCCGCCCATGGAGAGCCCGAAGACGAAGACGTCACGGCACCGCTCCCGCAGGGAACGCAGCTCGCGGTCCACCTCGGCGTACCAGTCCTGCCAGCTGGTGACCTGCATGTCCTGCCAGCGCGTGCCGTGCCCGGGCAGCAGCGGCAGCGACACGGTGAGGCCGCGCTCGGCCAGATGTTCGGCCCAAGGCCGCAGCGACTGCGGCGAACCGGTGAAGCCGTGACAGAGCAGCACGCCGACCTCTCCGCCCTCGTGGCGGTACGGCTCGGCTCCAGGGAGGACCGGCACCGGGGTCTCCTGTTCGGGGGGTTCGATGGGTCTCGGGAAGGTGTACTTCACCGTACGCGACCGGGCTGACACCGACCAGATCCGTCGCCACCCCCGCATGGCCGCCGGAGTGGGAGCGGGCGCGGCCGGGGGCGGGAGCGGGGGTGCCACTCGGGTTAAGGTCTGATCGACGGAACACAGGAGGCATTCGAGTTGATCTACGGCGCAATGAAGTTCTCCATCGGAGGGTCGCTGAAGCTTGCCTTCAGGCCCTGGGTGGAGGGCCTCGAGAACATTCCCGCCGAGGGGCCGGCGATCCTCGCGAGCAACCACCTCTCCTTCTCGGACTCCTTCTTCCTGCCGGCGGTCCTGGACCGCAAGGTGACCTTCATCGCGAAGGCGGAGTACTTCACCTCGCCCGGGGTGAAGGGCAGGCTCACCGCCGCGTTCTTCAAGGGCGTAGGCCAGCTCCCGGTGGACCGCTCGGGCGCGCGCGGTGCGGGGGAGGCCGCGATCAAGAGCGGTATCGAGGTCATCGAGCGCGGTGAGCTGTTCGGCATCTACCCGGAGGGCACCCGTTCGCCCGACGGCCGGCTCTACCGCGGCAAGCCGGGCGGTCTCGCGCGCGTGGCGCTGGCCACCGGCGCGCCGGTGATCCCCGTCGCCATGATCGACACCGAGAAGATCCAGCCGCCCGGCAAGGTCATCCCGAAGCTGATGCGCCCGGGGATCCGCATCGGCAAGCCGCTGGACTTCAGCCGCTACCAGGGCATGGACGGTGACCGCTTCATCCTGCGGTCGGTCACCGACGAGGTCATGTACGAGATCATGAAGCTCTCCGGCCAGGAGTACGTCGACATCTACGCGACGGCGGCCAAGCGGCA
Organism: Streptomyces sp. NPDC041796; assembly: GCF_055590785.1. Lineage (NCBI taxonomy): Bacteria > Bacillati > Actinomycetota > Actinomycetes > Kitasatosporales > Streptomycetaceae > Streptomyces > Streptomyces sp. NPDC041796. The sequence goes on along the minus strand of NZ_JBVJAH010000007.1, from coordinate 369,078 downwards.
GATCGCCGACGCGGAGAAGGCCGCCAAGGAGGCGGCGAAGGAAGCGGCCAGGGAAGCGGCGAAGGCCGAACGGGATCAGTCCGGCGCGTAACCGCGTCGTTCGTCCAGGGGTGGGGGAGTTGGCCAGGCGCGAGCGTGTCGTCCGCATGTCCGTGGAGCAGCCGCTGTGGCGGGCGCTGACCGCGTACCGCGTCCTCACCATGGGCTACGCGGTGCTCCTGTTCGTCTTCACCCGGGACAAGTTCGAACGGCCCTGGGTGGCTGTCGCGTTCCTCGCCGTGATGTCCGTCTGGACCCTGGCCACCCTCCCGAAGGTGGCCGGGGCCGCCGCCTGCACCAAGCGGTTCCTGGTCGCGGACCTGGCCGTCGCCCTCACCGGCATCCTGCTCACCCCGGTCGCCGACGTGCACGCCCAGTCGTTCGACGGACCGACGCTGCCGAGCATCTGGACGGCCGGTTCGGTCCTCGCCTACGCCATCAAGGGCGGCTGGCGGTGGGCCGCCTTCGCGTCCTCCCTGGTCGCCGTCGCCAACGTCGTCGAGCGCGGCGACCCCAGCAGGGACACCCTGCACAATGTGCTGCTGGTGTGGGTCGCCTCCATAGCGATCGGTTACGTCGTCGAGGTCGCCCGCGCCTCCGAGCGGACCCTGGCGCGGGCCCTGGAGATCGAGGCGGCCACCCGCGAACGGGAGCGGCTGGCCCGCGACATCCACGACTCCGTCCTCCAGGTGCTGGCCATGGTCCAGCGCCGGGGCACGGCACTGGGCGGGGAGGCCGCCGAGCTGGGCCGGATGGCGGGGGAGCAGGAGGTCGCGCTGCGCACCCTGGTCGCGGGCGGCCTGACCCGGACGTCCCACGTCTCGGAGGACGAGTCGCTGGGTGCCTTCGTCCGCGAGGTGGACGAGCCGGACGACGACGGCCCCGCCGACCTGCGCACCCTGCTCGCCCCGCACGCCGGCGCCCGGGTCACCTTCTCCGAACCGGGGGCTCCGGTGCTGCTGGCGCCCGCCGCGGCGAAGGAGCTGGCGGCCGCTGTCGGTGCCGCCCTGGACAATGTCCGCAGACACGCGGGCGAGGGCGCGAGGGCGTGGATCCTGGTCGAGGACTGGCCGGACGAGGTGATCGTGACGGTGCGGGACGACGGGCCGGGCATCCCGGAGGGGCGGCTCGCGCAGGCGGAGGGCGAGGGACGGCTCGGCGTCGCGCAGTCCATCCGGGGCCGGCTCCGGGACCTGGGAGGCGCCGCCGAGCTGATCTCGGTGCCGGGGCAGGGCACAGAAGTCGAGTTGAAGGTTCCACGGGTTCCACGGGACCCACGGGGGAAGGCAGGGAAATGAGCGAGCAGCCGATCAAGGTGATGGTGGTCGACGACCACCCCATGTGGCGGGACGCGGTCGCCCGGGACCTGGCGGAGGCCGGGTTCGACGTGGTGGCCACGGCCGGTGACGGCGAGCAGGCCGTGCGCCGGGCGCAGGCGACCACCCCCGACGTGCTGGTGCTGGACCTGAACCTGCCGGCCAAGCCCGGTGTCCAGGTCTGCAAGGAGCTCGTCGGCGCAAACCCGGCCCTGCGGGTGCTGGTGCTGTCCGCGAGCGGTGAGCACGCCGACGTACTGGAGGCGGTGAAGTCCGGGGCGACCGGGTATCTGCTGAAGTCGGCCAGCACCGACGAGCTGCTCGACGCCGTACGCCGGACGGCCGCCGGCGACCCGGTCTTCACCCCGGGACTGGCCGGCCTGGTCCTCGGCGAGTACCGCCGCCTCGCCTCCGAGCCCCTGCCCGCCACCGGCGCGGACGAGCCCAAGGCCCCGCAGCTCACCGAGCGCGAGACCGAGGTGCTGCGGCTGGTCGCCAAGGGCCTGAGCTACAAGCAGATCGCCGAGCGCCTGGTCATCTCGCACCGCACCGTCCAGAACCACGTCCAGAACACCCTGGGCAAGCTCCAGCTCCACAACCGGGTCGAACTGGTGCGGTACGCGATAGAGCGCGGCCTGGACGACGCGTAACTCTCCTACGCCCGCCCGGATTTCACCTTTCGTACCGTCCCGGAGTGACGTACGTCACCACTAGCGTGACCGGCGTACGTCTCCATCGTCTCCATGACGGCGAAGGGAAGTATCCATGCGGGTCGGAGTACTGACCGGCGGCGGCGACTGCCCCGGTCTCAACGCGGTCATCCGCGCCATCGTCCGCAAGGGCGTCCAGGAGTACGGCTACGCCTTCACCGGCTTCCGGGACGGCTGGCGCGGCCCCCTGGAGGGCGACACCGCGCGCCTCGACATCCCCGCCGTGCGGGGCATCCTTCCGCGCGGCGGGACCATCCTCGGTTCCTCCCGCACCAACCCCCTCACGGCCGAGGACGGTGTCCGCCGCGTCAAGGAGACCCTCGCCGCGCACGACGTGGAAGCGCTGATCACGATCGGCGGCGAGGACACCCTCGGCGTCGCCGCGCGCCTGTGCGGCGAGTACGGCATCCCCTGTGTCGGCGTCCCCAAGACCATCGACAACGACCTGTCCGCCACCGACTACACCTTCGGCTTCGACACGGCGGTCGGCATAGCGACGGAGGCCATCGACCGCCTCCACACCACCGCCGAGTCCCACATGCGTGTCCTCGTCGTCGAGGTGATGGGCCGTCACGCCGGCTGGATAGCCCTGCACTCCGGCCTCGCGGGCGGCGCCAACGCCATCCTCATCCCCGAGCAGCGCTTCGACGTGGAGCAGGTCTGCTCCTGGGTGACCTCGCGCTTCCGGGCGTCGTACGCGCCGATCGTCGTCGTCGCCGAAGGCGCCGTGCCCAAGGACGGCGACATGGTGCTCAAGGATCAGACGCTGGACTCCTTCGGCCACGTCCGGCTCTCGGGCGTCGGCGAGTGGCTCGCCAAGGAGATCGAGAAGCGGACCGGCAAGGAGGCCCGCACCACCGTCCTCGGCCATGTCCAGCGCGGCGGCACCCCGAGCGCCTTCGACCGCTGGCTGGCCACCCGGTTCGGGCTGCACGCGATCGACGCGGTCCGGGACGGCGACTTCGGCACCATGGTCGCCCTGCGCGGCACGGACATCACCCGCGTACCGATCGGCGAGGCCACCGCGCGGCTGAAGACGGTGGACCCGAAGCTGTACGAGGAGGTCGGCGTCTTCTTCGGCTGAGCGCGGCCCCGGGGGGGGGGGGGGGGGGGGGGGGGGGGGGGGGGGGGGGGAGGGGGGGGGGGGGGGGGGTTTTGTTTTTTGGGGGGGGGGGGGGCGGGGGGGGGGGGGGGGTGGGCCCCCCCCCCCCCCCCCCCCACGGCCCGACGCGGTCACCGACGGCTGACGTCCAGCGCCCGCACCAGCTCCCGCACGACCGACGCGCCGCGCAGCGTCAGCACCGACTCCGGGTGGAACTGCACCCCCGCGAACCCGGGCCCGCGCAGCGCGTGCACCTCGCCGGTCACCGGGTCACGGCTCACCTCGACGCCGTGGGCCGCCAGCTCGCCGGCCGCCTCCTCGCCGCAGCGGGCCGCGAAGCTGTTGTAGAAACCGACCGTCTCCTCCGTACCGAACAGATCGATCCGCACCTGCGCCCCCTGGAAGGGCACCGCCTTGCGCACGATCGGCAGGCCCAGTTCGGCGGCGATCAGCTCGTGACCGAGGCACACGCCCAGCAGCCCGTGACGATGGCCGCGTACGAGTTCGGCGGTCAGCGCCCGCAGGGAGAGCATCTTCGGGTCGGCCGGGTCACCGGGATCACCCGGGCCGGGGCCCAGCACCACCGGGCCCTCGTGCGCGAGCGCCGCCTCCCGCAGCCCCGGCTCGTCGAACCGGCGGACGGTGACCCGCAGGCCCGAGGAGCGGAGCAGATGCGCCAGCATCGCGGTGAACGTGTCCTCGGCGTCCACCACCAGGGCGTGACCGGACAGCTCGGCCACCGGCTCCTGCATCTTCAGCCAGAACGGCGCCAGGTCGGCCCGGCGGGCGTCCAGCGCGGCCCGCACCCGCGGATCGTCGGCCAGCCGGGGCCGTACGGACTCGTCGCGCGGCCTGCCGGGACGTACCCCCAGCGCCGTCAGGACACCCGCCGCCTTGGCATGCGTCTCCGCGACCTCGCCCGCCGGGTCCGAGTGCCGCACCAGCGTGGCACCGACCGGGACGCGCAGCTCACCGGAGGCCGAGATGTCGGCGGTACGGATCAGGATCGGCGAGTCCAGGGTCTGCGACCCGCCCGCGTCCGTTCCGAGGAGCGCCAGCGCTCCCGCGTAGTAGCCGCGGCCGCCCGTCTCGTGCCGCTCGATGACCCGGCAGGCGTTCTGTACCGGCGAGCCGGTGACCGTCGCCGCGAACATCGTCTCGCGCAGCACCTCCCGTACGTCCAGCGAGGAACGGCCCCGCAGCTCGTACTCGGTGTGCGCGAGGTGCGCCATCTCCTTGAGCCTCGGCCCGATCACCACCCCGCCCATGTCCCCGACCGTGCACATCATCTTCAGCTCCTCGTCGACGACCATGGAGAGCTCGTCGGTCTCCTTGCGGTCGGCGAGGAACCCCAGCAGGTCCTCGGGCGTGGGCGCGCCGGAGGGGTAGCGGTACGTGCCGCTGATCGGATTCATCACGACCGTCCCGCCCGACATCCGCACGTGCACCTCGGGGCTGGCGCCGACCAGCGTGCGCTCCCCGGTGTGCACGACGTACGTCCAGTACGCCCCCCGCTCCCCGGCCAGCAACCGCCGGAACAGCGCCAGCGCGTCCCGCCGCCCGAACCCGGGGATCCGCCCCGTATAGGTGCGCCGGATGACGAAGTTCGCCCCCTCGCCGCGCCCGATCTCGTCCTCGATGACGCGGCGCACGGACCGCGCGTACTCCTCGTCGGACACGTCGAAGGCGCCGTCCTCGACCGTCACGTCGTGCGAGGGGAGCTGCTCCAGCGCCGTGGCCAGCGGCATCTCGTACGTCTCGTCGGCGACCAGCACGGACAGCGGCGTGCCGCCGTCCCGCACGTCGAAGCCCCGCTCCCGCATCTGCCGGAACGGCACCAGGGCGAGGGAGGGCCGGTCCCCGACGGGGATGTCGGCCAGGCGCTCCGCCTCGTGGACGGCGCCGATCAGCACCTCGACGGTGTCGTGGTCGCGGCCGGGGGTGCGGCGGCGCAGCAGGGCGAAGGGCGGGCAGGAGGAGTCGTCGAGCAGCCGGGAGAGGTCCACGGGGTGTTCCTTCCAGTCGAATGGATTCGGGTGGAGAGGAACGGCCCCGGAAACGGAAGAAGGCCGCCCCTCGGGCGGCCTTTCGCGTGTCTTACGGGTACGCGCAGTCAGTGGGCCGCCGGATGAGCGGTCCACCACCAGTTCTGGGTCGAGTGCGCGAACATGAGCCGCACCCTACCCCAGGAACCGCCGACCGTCTCAAGATTTCTTGTCTCATCAGGTGAGCGCCCAGATGGACGAATGGGAACACCCCGTAAGGTTGTGCACGTGACCGTGAACGCTAAGCCCACCGCGACCGGTGGCAACACCTGGCGAGACCTTCCCGCGGCGCAGCAGCCCGAGTACCCCGATGCCGAGGCTCTGCGCGATGTGATCGCGGACCTCGAGTCGTATCCGCCGCTCGTCTTCGCGGGCGAGTGCGACCAGCTGCGCGCCCGGATGGGAGCCGTCGCCAGGGGCGAGGCGTTCCTGCTCCAGGGCGGCGACTGCGCCGAGGCCTTCGACGCCGTGTCGGCCGACCACATCCGTAACAAGCTCAAGACCCTGCTCCAGATGGGCGCCGTGCTGACGTACGCCGCGTCCGTCCCCGTCGTGAAGGTGGGACGGATCGCGGGGCAGTACTCCAAGCCGCGCTCCAAGCCGACCGAGACCCGCGACGGCGTGACGCTGCCGACGTACCGCGGCGACTCCGTCAACGGCTTCGCCTTCACCGAAGAGGCGCGGATCCCGGACCCCGAGCGGCTCAAGCGCATGTACCAGGCGTCCGCCTCGACGCTGAACCTGGTGCGCGCCTTCACCACCGGCGGCTACGCCGACCTGCGCCAGGTGCACGCCTGGAACCAGGACTTCGTGAAGTCGTCGCCGTCGGGCCAGCGCTACGAGCAGCTTGCGCGGGAGATCGACAACGCGCTGAACTTCATGAAGGCCTGCGGCACCGACCCGGCCGAGTTCCGCACGGTCGAGTTCTTCGCCTCGCACGAGGCGCTGCTGCTGGACTACGAGTCGGCGCTCACCCGTGTCGACTCCCGGACCGGGCAGCTTTACGACACCTCGGGCCACATGGTCTGGATCGGTGAGCGCACCCGCCAGCTGGACGGGGCGCACATCGAGTTCGCGTCGAGGATCCGCAACCCGATCGGCATCAAGCTCGGCCCGACGACCACGGTCGACGAGGCGCTGACCTACGTCGACCGCCTCGACCCCGAGCGGGAGCCGGGCCGGCTGACCTTCATCGTCCGCATGGGCGCCGACAAGGTCCGCGACAAGCTCCCCGAGCTGGTCGAGAAGGTCACCGCGTCCGGTGCCACCGTGGCCTGGGTGACCGACCCGATGCACGGCAACACCTTCGAGGCGGCCTCCGGCCACAAGACGCGTCGCTTCGACGACGTGCTCGACGAGGTCAAGGGCTTCTTCGAGGTCCACAAGGAGCTCGGTACGCACCCGGGCGGCATCCACGTGGAGCTGACCGGTGACGACGTCACCGAGTGCGTGGGCGGTGGCGACGAGATCTTCGTCGACGACCTGCACCAGCGCTACGAGACGGCGTGCGACCCGCGGCTCAACCGCAGCCAGTCGCTCGACCTGGCGTTCCTGGTGGCGGAGATGTACCGCGACCAGTGACCCGGTGACCGTTGATCTTGGCTGAACACAGCCTTGACGTGCCGATGGGGCGCGGATCCATGTGATCCGCGCCCCATCGGTATTTGCCGGGCTTTTGCGCGCCCTGTGCGACGGGTAAGGTTAGGTTAGCCTCACCGATCAAGGGCGGGGTCTTCAATTGTCGATCCCGTCGAGCCCCGCAGGGAGGTGAACCGCGTGTACGTCTGCTCGTGCTTCGGTGTCACCGAGAAGCAGGTCAAGGAACACGCGGACGCCGGTGCCTGCACGCCCCGCCAGATCGCGTCGGCATGCAAGGCCGGCACGGACTGCGGATCCTGTGTACGCCGCATCCAGGCGATCCTCGGCCGCGGGAACTGCCCCCGGCGCGAGCTGGTGGACCAGGGCCAGCCGGCCCTCACGGCCACCGAGGCCCTGGAGCCCGTGGGAGTGGCGGAGCTGCCCGAAGCCGCGTGACGCGGCCCGCGGGAGCGGTGTGGGGGGAGCGGGTCAGCTGTCCGGCTGCTCGATCAGCTGGGCGATGTAGAGCGACTCGCCGAGCTTGTTGACCAGCTCCAGCTGGGTGTCGAGATAGTCGATGTGGTGCTCCTCGTCGGCGAGGATCGACTCGAAGATGTTCGCGGACGTGATGTCGCCCTTGTTGCGCATGACCTCGATGCCGCGCTTGAGGCGGTCGATCGCCTCGACCTCGACCTGCCGGTCCGCCTGGAACATCTCCGTGAGGGTCTGGCCGACACGGACGTGGAAAAGCCGCTGGTAATTCGGCAGGCCTTCGAGGAAGAGGATCCGGTCGGTCAGGACCTCGGCGTGCTTCATCTCGTCGAAGGACTCCGCACGGGTGTATTTGGCGAGCTTCGTCCACCCGAAGTTCTCCTGCATCTTCGCATGCAGGAAGTACTGGTTGATCGCCGTCAGCTCGGCGGTCAGCTGCTCGTTGAGGAACTCGATGACCTCGGGGTCGCCCTGCATCGCAGAGGCTCCTTCCGCGCGTGTGAAAGGGGCAGATGGCGCGCATCCTCGCACCGCTGGAGGAGAGCGTCCAGTAAGTGCATGCTTAGTAGGAGTTGCCCCAATGGGCCTCGCACCTGGTCATTACCACCCTTCCCGGTCTGTCACCATTGAGTCATGGGTCAGCCAGGGAGCGGGGAACACCGGGCAGCGGGGGAATCCGAGCTTCCACCGGGACAGCGGCTTCAGCGCGGCTGGCCGGTCACCCACTACGGGCCGGTCCCCAAGTTCAAGCCGGACCGCTGGGAGTTCAGGGTCTTCGGTGCCACGGCGGGTGGCGACAAGCACTGCTGGAACCACGAGGAGTTCTCGGCGCTGCCGTTCTCGACGGTCGTGGCCGATCTGCACTGCGTGACGAAATACAGCATGCTCGGGGCCGAATGGGGTGGGGTACCCGCCCGTACGATCCTGGAAATCGCGCCGCCGGCCGCCAATGTCACCCATGTGATGGTGTGGGCGGAGTACGGATTCAGCGCGAACATGCGGCTCTCCGACTTCTCCTCGGAGCGAACGATTTTCGCCACGCACAAGGACGGTGAGCTGCTCACCGCCGAGCACGGGTTCCCGTTGCGGCTCATCGTGCCGCACCTGTACGCCTGGAAGGGGCCCAAGTGGGTCCGGGGCGTGGAGTACATGACCGCCGATCGCCGCGGCTTCTGGGAGGAGCGCGGCTATCACAACATCGGCGATCCGTGGACGGAGCAGCGCTACTCGTACCAGGAGGAGCCGGGGGACGGCCCGGAGCTCTGATACCCCTCAGTGGTATTGGTGCACCACCGCGTGTCCCTTGCCGCGCCCGATCATCCACTTGTTGACGGGCGTGGTGACGACGAAGGCGGCGAAGAGCGCGAAGGCGAGGACGCCCCAGAAGAACCCGTCGGTGAGGTGCGCATCCATGGCGCCGGGCCAGAGTGCGAGCACCCCGTTGTCGATCAGCTCCATGATGGCGATGGACAGCGTGTCGGCGGCCAGTGCCACCCGGAAGGCGGTCCTGAAGTCGACACCGGCCTTGAGTACGCCGCGCAGGGTGAGCGCGTAGCCGAAGAAGAAGGCCAGGGCGATGGCGAGCGCCATGGTGGCCACGGTGCCCCAGCCCAGGGCCGTGCCGATGACCATGCCGAGGACCTCGCCGATGGCGCAGCCGGTGAGGCAGTGGAGGGTGGCCCGGGCGGCCATGGACCAGCTGACCTCGCCGCCGCCGTGCTGGTGGGCGTGGTGCTGGTGATGGTCCTGGTGCTCCCGGCGCTCCCGGTGCTCGACAGGCCGGCTGGGCTGGGTGTGCTGGTGGTCCTGGGTGTGCGGGTGGTGCTCGCCGTACTCGGTGTGACTGTCGTGCTGCATGAGAGCCCCCAAGGTCATGGGCGGTGGCGGTTCCTGCCGATAACAGGAACCGTATACCCCCCTGGGGTATTCCTCAACTGTTCCGGAGTTTCTTCAGCCGCTCGATGTCGGCCGCGTGTCCCTCCTTGCCGCCGGGCGTTTCGATCACCAGCGGGACGCCGGCGGTCGCCGGGTGCCGCATCAGCTCGCGGAACGGGTCCTCGCCGATGTGACCCGCGCCGATGTTCGCGTGCCGGTCCTTGTGGGCGCCCACGACGTCCTTGGAGTCATTGGCGTGGATCAGCTTGAGCCGGCCCTCGCCGACCGTGTCGACCAGCAGGTCCAGGGTCTGCCGTACACCGTGCTCCCCGGTCAGGTCGTGCCCGGCCGCGAAGATGTGGCAGGTGTCCAGGCAGATGCCCAGCTTGGGGTGGGCGTCGAGAGCCTCGAAGTACGGGCCGAAGTCCCAGGTCCGGGAGCAGAGCGAGGCGCCCTGTCCGGCCGTCGACTCCAGCAGCAGGAACGGGTCGTCGTGGTGGTCGAGTTCGTCCAGCAGCGGCAGCATGTGCGTGCGCACCTGGGCGAGGGCTTCCTGCCGGGGGCGGCCCCCGGTCGCCGAACCCGTGTGGACGACCACGCCCAGCGCGCCGATGTCCCGGGCGCGGCGCAGCGAGTGGCGCAGGGACGCCACGGAGAACTCGACGGTCGCCTCGGTGTGGGAGCCGAAGTTGATCAGGTAGGGAGCGTGGACGTACGCGGGGATGCCCTCGGCGGCGCACTCGTCGCGGAACAGCTCGTCCTGGACCGGGTTTCCGGCGGGCGTGGCCCAGCCGCGCGGATTGGCGACGAAGACCTGGACGGCTTCGGCGCCGATCTCGCGCGCGTAGGTGAGACCGGTCTTGGCGAGGCCGCCGGCCACGGGAACATGGCCGCCGACTGCGTTGCGCATGTGCTCTCAGAGTCCCTTGGTCTTGATGGTGATGGTGCTGCCCTCGGGGGCCTGCTCGCCGCCGCTCACGGACTGGCTGTCCACGGTGTCACCGAGGAAGGGGAAGGTCTTCTCGACCTTCACCGTGAAGCCGGCGCCTTCCAGCTCCCGCTGGGCGTCGTCGACGTCCTTGCCGGTGACATCGGGGACGACGGCCATGCGGGGGCCCTTGGAGACGGTCAGCGTGATCGTGTCGCCCTTGGCGGCCTTGTTCCCCTGGGGGAGGGACTGGGCGGCCACGCTGCCCGCCTCCTCGGGGGAGTGGACCCGGGTGGAGGCGACCTTCACGGTGAGACCGGCGTCCTCCAGCGTACGGGTGGCGTCCTCGACGGTGTCGCCGGTGACGTCCGGTACGTCGACGGGGGCACCCTTGCTGACGACGAGGGCGATCGCGGAATCGGGGTTGCGCTCGGTGCCCGCCTCCGGGTCGGTGCTGATCACGGTCCCCTGCTCGAACTCCTGGCTGAAGGCCTTGGTGACCTTGCCGGGCGCGAGGCCCGCCCCGGTCAGTTCACGCTTGGCGTCGCCGAGCGGCAGGCCCTTGAGGTTGGGGACCTTCACGATCTCCGGACCGCGCGAGACGGTGAGGGTCACGGAGCCGTTGCCGCGGATGCGCTCGCCGGGCGCGGGGTCGGCGGCCATCACGGTGCCCCGCTTGTAGGCGTTGCTGTAGTCCCGCTTCACGCCCTTGACGTCGAGCCCGGCGTCGGCGAGCCGCTTCTCCGCCTCGGCCTGGGGCTGTCCGAGCACGGTGGGGACCCGGGTGAACTGTCCGGAGTTGATGTACCAGACACCCCCGCCGACGCCGAGGACGAGCAGCACGGCGACGACGGCGGCGATCAGACCGCGGCGCGTGTGGAGGAGGGCGCCGGCGGCGGGGCGGCGGGGCTCCGGCTCGGTCCGGGGGCCGGGCTGCGGGGGCATGGTGAGCCGGCTGGTGCGCTGGACGCCGTCGCCCTCGCCGGGCAGGGCCCGTGCGATCACGCTGGTGGGGTCCTCGGAGCCGCCACCCGGGCGGTCGGCGTCGTCGGCACGGGGGCCGGCCTGTGGCGGGACCAGGTCGAGCTGGTCGTCGGCGAGCGCGGCGCGGGCCTCACGGGCCTGGGCGAGGAGGGCCACCGCGTCGTGCGGGCGTACCTCGGGGTTGCGTGCGGTGGCGCTCGCCACCAGGTCGTCCAGCTCGACCGCGAGGCCGGGGACGGCGGCGGAGGGGGGCGGGACGTCCGCGTTCAGATGCTGGTAGAGCACCTGGGCGGGCGTGTCGCCCGCGTGCGGCTTGGCGCCGGTCAGCATCTCGTACAGGACGACACCGCAGGCGTACACGTCCGCGCGGGTGTCGGCGGTGCCGTGCTCGATCTGCTCGGGCGCCAGGTAGGAGACGGTGCCGAGGACCGAGCCGGTGGTGTTGGTGGCCGCGCCGACGGCCCGGACGAGCCCGAAGTCGGCGACCTTGACCCTGCCGTCGTCCCCTATCAGGACGTTCTCGGGCTTCATGTCACGGTGGACGAACCCCGCTCGGTGCGCGGCGCCCAGCGCGGCGAGCACCGGCTCCAGGATGTCGAGCGCGGCCCGGGGCTGGAGCGCGCCGCGCTCGCGCAGCACGTCGCGGAGGGTGCACCCGGCGACGTACTCCATCGCCAGGTAGACGTACGCCCCGTCGGCACCCTGGTCGAACACGCCGACCACATTGGGGTGCGACAGGCGCGCCACGGACTTGGCCTCGCGGATGAACCGCTCCACGAACGTGGCGTCGGTCGCGAGGGCGGGGTGCATCACCTTCAGGGCGAGCACCCGGTCGAGCCGGGTGTCGACGGCCCGGTAGACCGTGGCCATGCCACCGACGGCGATGCGTGTGTCGACCCGGTAGCGGCCGTCGAGCAGCTGGCCGACGAGGGGGTCGTGCAGGGTCGTATCCACTCGCCCGAGTCTACGAGCCCGGACCGACACGCCCACCGCCCCGCCCCTGCTCCGGCCCGTACTGCAGCCGACCTGTGACACCCGGCGGCGCCCTCCGGGCCGATCAGAACGCCGGCCGCTCCGGGTCCAGCACCGCCCGGCCCTCCACCGGGGACGAGGCCTCCGCGAAGTGCCGGCGCGGGATCCGTCCCGCCCGGTGGGCGAGGCGTCCCGCCTCCACCGCGTGCCGCATCGCCTCGGCCATCAGGACCGGCTCCTGGGCCCGGGTCACCGCCGACGCCAGCATCACGGCCGCGCACCCCAGCTCCATCGCCAGCGCCGCGTCGGACGCCGTACCCGCGCCCGCGTCCAGGATCACCGGCACGCGCGCGTGCTCCACGATCAGCTGGAAGTTGTGCGGGTTGCGGATGCCGAGGCCGGAGCCGATGGGCGAGCCCAGCGGCATGACCGCCGCGCAGCCGACGTCCTCCAGCTTGCGGGCCAGCACGGGGTCGTCGTTGGTGTACGGGAGGACCGTGAAGCCGTCGTCGACCAGCGTCTCGGCGGCGTCGAGCAGTTCGATCGGGTCGGGCAGCAGCGTCCGCTCGTCGGCGACCACCTCCAGCTTGATCCAGTCCGTACCGAGCGCCTCCCGGGCGAGGCGGGCGGTCAGCACGGCCTCCCCCGCGGTGAAGCAGCCCGCCGTGTTGGGCAGGACCCGGATGCCGAGCTTGTCGAGGACGGACAGGACGGAGCCCTGGACCGTGGGGTCGAGGCGGCGCATCGCCACGGTCGTGAGCTCGGTGCCGCTGGCGGCCAGGGAGCGTTCCAGTACGTCGAGGCTGGGCGCCCCGCCCGTACCCATGATCAGCCGGGAGTCGAACGTGGTCCCGGCGATGGTGAGTCGGTCGTCGGCCATGGTTTCAGCCCCCCTGGACCGCGGTGAGGACCTCGACCCGGTCGCCCTCGCCGAGGAGGGTCCCGGACCACTGGCTGCGCGGGACGACCGTCTCGTTGACGGCGGCGGCGACCCCGGAGGGGGCCGGGGTGAGGGTGGCGACCAGGGCGTCGAGGGTGGTGGGGCCGGCGAGCCGTCGGGACTCGCCGTTGACGGAGACGTTCATGACACTCCTGCCGGAGAGAGGGACGGGGAGGGGGCCGGGGACGGGGCTGCGGTCCCGAAGCGGGTGGCGGCGAAGGCGCGGGCCTCCTCGGGGAGCTCCCCGGTGGTCAGCACGGTCGCCATCACGTCACCGGTCACGGGGGTCAGCAGCACCCCGTTGCGGTAGTGGCCCGTCGCCAGGTGCAGGCCGGGCAGCGCGGTGGGGCCCAGCAGGGGCGCGTTGTCGGGGGAGCCGGGCCGCAGCCCCGCACGGGTCTCGGTCAGCGGCAGCTCGGTGATGCCGGGCACCAGCTCGTGCGCGTCGCGCAGCAGCTCGTACACCCCGCCCGCCGTGACCGTGGTGTCCCAGCCGAGCTCCTCGCTCGTCGCCCCGACGACCAGCTCACCGTTCTCGCGCGGCACCAGGTACACCTGGCTGCCGCGCACGACCGCCCGTACCGTACGGCTCAGGAAAGGCGCGTACGCGGGGGGCACCGACAGCCGCAGCACCTGCCCCTTGACCGGCCGCACCGGCGGCAGCACCTCGTCCGGTACGCCGGCGAGCCGCCCGCTCAGACTGCCGGCCGCCAGCACCACCTGGTCCGCGGACAGCTCGGTGCCGTCCTCCAGGAGCACCCCCGCAGCCCGGTCCCCAGCCACCACCAGCCGCTCCGCCCAGGCGCGGTGGACGATCACCCCGGACCGCTCGCACGCGGCCACCAGGGCGGCCGCCAGCCGCCGAGGATCGACCTGGTGGTCGCCGTCCACCCGCAGCCCGCCGCGCACGCCGGGCGCCAGCATCGGCTCCAGACGGCGGCATTCGCGGCCGGTCAGCCACTCCGAGTCCAGGCCCGAGCGCTGCTGCAGCGCGTGCAGCTCCCGCAGGTGGGCGCGGTCGTCGGCGTCCAGGGCGACGGCGAGCGTGCCGCACGCGCGGTGGCCGACGTCCACGCCTCCGGCCGCCTCCTGGAGTTCGGCGACGAAAGCGGGATAGCGGCGCGCCGACTCCAGGTTGAGCCCGAGGAGCGTCTCCTCGCCGTAGTGGAGCTCGGTGACCGCGGCGAGCATGCCCGCCGCGACCTGCGCGGCCCCGCCGCCCGGCTCGGGGTCGACCACGGCGGTCCGCAGACCGCGCTGTGCCGCCCGCCAGGCGGTGACCAGGCCGATGATTCCGCCCCCGACGACAAGGACGTCCGAGGTCGCACGGGGACCTCTCGTACGTGGATGCATGGGCGTCCAGCCCCTCCCTTCGCCGGCATGACCCGGATCAGGTTCGTACGGTCGGAGGCCGTCCAGCCTCCCTCTCAGCCCAGTGCGTCCGGGCTCCCGCGAGTGCTCTACGGTGGCCAGACTATCCCCACCCGGCAACCCGCAGTAAGGGAGCTTCACCGTGGCGCGGTCGCTCGACGGACTCGTCCTCTCGCCCGTGGCGGACCAGGCTCCCGGTCAGGTCGGTACACCGACGCGGTTCGCCTACCACGAGGAGGACGGCCGCGTCTGGGCCGAGTACGCGGGCGGTGACGTGGTGCGCGGACACCTCGTAGGGACCCGTGAGGGGGACCGTCTCGACTTCCGGTACGTCCAGCTCAAGCGGGACGGGCGGACGGCGTCCGGGCACTGTGTGTCCACGGTCGTGGAACTGGACGACGGTCGCGTTCGGCTGGAGGAGACCTGGGAATGGGAGTCCCAGGAGGGCAGCGGTACCAGTGTGGTGGAGGAGCTCCCTTCCTGACGCGTTGTCAGCTGCATAAGGTGGGCGGGTGAACGAGCGGATGGAAGCAGAGCGGCGCGTCGTCATCGTGGGCGCCGGGATGGCGGGCGTGCAGACGGCCGTGGCGCTGCGCGAGCAGGGCTTCACCGGCCCCGTGCGGCTGATCGGGGCCGAGCCGCACCAGCCGTACGACAGGCCCCCGTTGTCGAAAGCGGTGCTCCTGGGCACGGCCGAGGGATCGGCCTTCGACGTGGACTTCGAGGCGCTCGGCATCGAACTGCGCCTGGGCGTCGAGGTCACCGCCCTCCGCCCCGACGCGCACGAGGTGGACACCGAGGCCGGGCCGGTCCCGTACGACGTCCTGGTCGTCGCCACCGGCGCCCGGCCCCTCGCGCTGCCCGGCACGGAGGGCGTCCCCGGCGTCCACCTGTTGCGCACCCTCGACGACGCCGAGCGGCTGCGCCCCGTCCTCGCGGAGAAGCACGACGTGGTGGTCGTCGGCGCGGGATGGATCGGCGCCGAGTTCACGACGGCCGCCCGGGAGGCCGGCTGCGCGGTCACCGTCGTCGAGGCCGCCGACCGGCCGTTCGCCGGGGCGCTGCCCGCCGAGGTCGCCGCCCCGATGGGCGAGTGGTACGAGGAGAGCGGAGCCAAACTCCTGACGCACGCGCGCGTGGGGCACGTCGAACCGGGCGAGGTGGCCCTGGAGGACGGGCGCCTGCTGCCCGCCGGAGCCGTGGTCGTCGGCATCGGCGCCCGGCCCGCGACCGGCTGGCTGGCCGGTTCCGGAGTCGCGCTCGGCCCGGAGGGCGCGATCGTCGCCGACGACCATCTGCGCACGTCCGCGCCCGACGTGTACGCCGTGGGCGACTGCGCCTCCTTCCCCTCCGCCCGCTACGGCGAGCGGCTGATGGTGCACCACTGGGACAACGCCCTCCAGGGCCCGCGCACGGTGGCCGCCGCCGTCGTCGGCGAGGCCCCGCGGCCGTACGACCCGGTGCCGTACTTCTGGTCCGAGCAGTTCGGGCGGTTCGTGCAGTACGCGGGCCATCACGCGGCCGCCGACACCATGGTGTGGCGGGGCGACCCGGCCGGTGCCGCGTGGTCGGTGGTGTGGCTGCGCGGGGGCGCCCTGGTGGCGCTGCTGGCCGTCGGCCGCCCGCGTGACCTGGCTCAGGGGCGCAAGCTCATCGAGGCGGGGACGACGCTCGATCCGGCGCTCGCGGCCGACCCGTCCGTCCCGCTGAAGTCGGCCGCCCGAGGGTAGCGGGGGCCGGTCCGGCCCAGCCCGGCTACCGACTGTCAGTGCGGGATGGCACGCTAGTCCCGTGACCGAGATTGACGCAAAGATCGATGCTCTCGTCCCCGCCTGGCTCCACCTGCCCGACATCGCGGAAATGCTCGATGTCGAGGTGACGCGCGTGCGGCAGCTGGTCAAGGAGGGCCAGCTGATCGCCGTGCGCCGGGGTGAGAACCGGGCGCTCCAGGTGCCTGCCGCCTTCATCAAGGACGGCAAGGTCGTGAAGGGTCTCTCCGGGACCCTGACGCTCCTGAAGGACGACGGCTTCACCGACGAAGAGATGCTGGAGTGGCTCTTCACCCCCGACCCGACCCTGCCGGGCACGCCCGCGCAGGCGCTCAGCGAGAATCGCGGCACGGAGGTGAAGCGCCGCGCCCAGGCGCTCGCCGTCTGACGTCCTGGTAAGTCCCGGCGGGGCACGCCGGGCGGAACACCGACACCAGGCGGTGTCCGGGCCGGGGGAGCCCTCCGGCCCGGACACCGCCGCACCAACGGGGGGAACCTCATGTCCACCGCACGCGTCAAGCTGGCCGACGCCCGGCTCTACCTCTGCACGGACGCCCGGAAGAGGCAGGGCGATCTGCCCGAGTTCCTCGACGCGGTGCTCGGCTCCGGCGTGGACATCGTGCAGCTGCGTGACAAGGGCATGGAGGCCGGCGAGGAGCTGGAGCACCTGGCGGTCTTCGCCGACGCCTGCCGCCGGCACGGCACGCTGCTCGCGGTGAACGACCGGGCCGACGTGGCGCACGCCATCGGCTCGGACGTGCTGCACCTGGGCCAGGGCGACCTGCCCGTCCCGGCCGCCCGCGCCATCCTCGGGGACGAGGTGCTGATCGGCCGCTCCACGCACGCGGAGGCGGAGGTGGACGCGGCGGTCGCGGAGCCGGGCGTGGACTACTTCTGCACGGGCCCGTGCTGGCCGACGCCCACCAAGCCGGGGCGGTACGCGCCCGGGCTCGACCTCGTGCGGTATGCGGCGTCGCTGGACCAGGAGCGGCCGTGGTTCGCCATCGGCGGCATCGACGCGGGCAATCTGGACGAGGTGCTGGACGCCGGTGCCCGCCGGATCGTGGTCGTCCGGGCCATCACCGAGGCCGACGACCCGGCGGAGGCCACGGCGGTGCTCGCGAAGCGGGTCCACGAGCGCTCCGCATAGCCGCGCCGACCGTCCTCGGCTGTCCACGACTGTCCAAGGACTGGACAACAACCCGACAAAAGCGACAAATTACCCTGCTCTGGTTGGGTGACGCCCGACCCGTGGCTAACCTGCCCGTATGGCCCTTGGCACACCTTCCACCAGGACAGATCGCGCGCGAACGGTGCGCGATCTGCTCGCGACCGGCAAGACGTCGTACTCCTTCGAGTTCTGGGCGCCCAAAACCGAGAAGGGCGAGCGGAACCTCTGGAACGCGCTGCGCCGGGTCGAAGCGGTGGCCCCCAGCTTCGTCTCCGTGACGTACGGAGCAGGCGGCTCCACGAGGGCCGGGACGGTCAAGGCCACCCAGGAGATCGCCGCCGACACCACGCTCACCCCCGTCGCGCACCTCACCGCCGTCGACCACACCATCGCCGAGCTGCGCAACATGATCGGCCAGTACGCCGACGCCGACATCAGGAACATCCTCGCCGTCAGGGGCGACCCGCCCGGCGACCCGATGGGCGAGTGGGTACCGCACCCCGAGGGCGTGCGGTACGCCGCCGACCTGGTCCGGCTGATCAAGGAGTCCGGCGACTTCTGCGTCGGCGTCGCAGCCTTCCCCGAGATGCACCCGCGCTCCACCGACTGGGACACGGACATCCGGCACTTCGTGGACAAGTGCCGGGCGGGCGCGGACTACGCGATCACCCAGATGTTCTTCCTTCCGGAGGACTATCTGCGGCTGCGCGACCGGGTCTCGGCCAGGGGCTGCGAGACGCCGATCATCCCGGAGATCATGCCGGTCACCAGCGTCAAGCAGATCGAACGGTTCGCTCAGCTCAGCAACGCCCACTTCCCGCCCGAGCTGAAAGAGCGGATCCTCGCCGTCAAGGACGATCCGGCCGCTGTACGCTCCATTGGCATCGAGTACGCGACGGAGTTCTGCGCACGGCTGCTTTCCGAGGGTGTCCCCGGACTGCACTTCATCACGCTGAACAACTCCACCGCGACGCTCGAGATCTACGAGAATCTCGGACTGCACGAGCAGTCCTGACCGGCCGTACCCGCCACGTCCCGAGGCGGGGGGCCGTACGAGAGGGGCGGGCATGGGCTGGACGGTCCTCTACATCGCGTTCGGTTTCGTCGCGTTGTGGCTGCTCGGTGAGGTGCTCCTGCAGTACAAGGCCCGGCTGCGCTGGCGACTGCTCGCCTTCGCCGGCTTCCTGGGCGTGGTCCTCGGCGTGCTGCTGCCGTCCGTCCCCGTGATCGCGGCGGGCGCGATCGCCTTCGCGATCGGCCAGACGTACGTCACGCTGTCCTTCCGGCGCGGCTTCTCCACGGGGTGGGCGATCGGCGGCCGCCCCGGCGCCAGCCGCCGCCGCAAGGCCGGCCCCGGCGCGGGGGCCGCGGCCGCCGCAGGTCCGACCCTGGAGGTCTCGAACCTCGAGTACGAGCAGCGGGAGCAGGAGCCGACGGCAGCCGAGACGACGGCGGTCTACGCGCCGGAGCCACTGCCGGACGAGACCGGCCAGTACGGGGTCTACACCGGGCCCGCCCCCACCGCACAGACCGCCCCGGCGCCGTCGTACGACGGCGGCTTCGGCACCTACGCCGGCAGCGGCTACGACCAGCAGGGCGCCTACGCCACGGCCACGTACGACTACGGCACCACCGGGGAGCAGAGCTACGCCGCGTACTCCGACCCGTACATCGGCACCGCCCCGTACGACAACGGCTACGGCGGCCAGCAGCAGTACGCCGACCCCTACGCCCCCCAGTACGGCATGGAAACCCCGCCCGGCGGCGTATGGGTGCCGCAGCAGCGCGACGCGGAACACCAGGCCCCGCAGCAGCCGCCGTACGGCTACGACCCGGGCCAGGGGCAGGGCGACCCGTACCGCTACTGAACCGCGCTCCTTGCCGCCCAAGGACCGCGGGACGCTGTCACTGAGAACCGCGGAACCCGTTCACTGAGAGCCGCGGGGCCTCACGTAGGCGCCCCGGAACCTCGTCACTGAGAGCCGCGGAAGCCCGCGCCCTCCACGATCAGCCCGGCGACCAGGGCCCCCGACATCCCGGCGTGCGCGAGCCCGCCGCCCGGGTGTGCCCAGCCGCCGGCGAAGTACAGCCCGTCCAGGGGAGCCGGGTTGGCCGCGGACAGCAGCGAGCCGCGCGCACCCGGCAGAGCCGGGCCGGGCACCTGGAACACACCCGTTTCCCGGAACGTGTCGGCCGGGGTGCGCACCACACGCCACAGCAGCCGCTCCCGCAGACCGGGCACGGCGGCAGCCGCGGCCTCGACCATACGGTCGGCGAACGCCTCCACGGCCGCCCCCTGGTCGGCGCCCCACGGACTGTCCGACGGCCATGCCCCATCCGCCGGGACCGTGGCGGTGACCGTCACCGCCTCGTGGTCCCCGTCGGGGAGCGACCGCTCGTCGCCGGGGCGCAGCACGACGACCGTCGGCCGGTCGCACAGCCGCCCCCGCGCGAGGGCGTCCAGCTCGTCCTCGCGGTCGGCGGAGTGCACCACCGTCCGGTGCACGGCGTCCGCCTCCGGCGCGCCGCGCAGCGCCAGGCACACCGTGACCCGGCCGGTCCGTGCCCGCTGGTGGCGCGGCGACTCGTCCGGGCCCTCCCACTCCAGGACCTGGTCCCGGTACAGCGCGGGCAGCGGGGCGCCCGCGACCACGTGGTCCGCCTCGGCCGCCTCCCCGTCGTCGAGCCGGACGCCGACGGCCCGCCCGTCCTTCACCAGGACACCGGTCACGGTCGTGCCGAAGACGAACTCCACCCTGCGCTGCCGGCAGCGCTCGTACACGGCGTCCGCCAGCGCCCGGATGCCACCGCCCACGTACCAGCTCCCGAAGGTCTGCTCCATGTACGGCAGCACCGCGGCCGCCGCGGGGGCGGTCGCCGGGTCGAAGCCGTACGCCAGGGCGTGACTCTCCAGCAGGGCCGCGAGCCGCGGGTCGCGCAGTTCCCGCCGCCCCACCTCGGCGAGCGTGGTCGCCGGACGGCGCAACAAGCCGGTCTTCAGCGCCGGATACGGGTCGCGCGCGAACGGCGTGACGTCGCCCGGCAGTGGCTCTTCCAGCAGCGGCCTGCGCGAGCGGTCCCACGCGTCCCGCGCGCGGTTCAGGAACTCGCCCCACCGCGTCCCCGCGCCCGGTCCGAGCGCCGCGTCCAGGGCCGAGACGATCCCCGCCCGGGAGGCGTTCGGCAGCGACACCGCCGTACCGTCGGCGAACACATGGCGGCTCGCCGGGTCGACCTGGGTCAGCTCGACGCACCGCTCCAGCGGCTCCTTGCCCGTCTTGACGAACAGGTCCCGGTACACGGCGGGCAGGTGCAGCAGCCCCGGTCCGGTGTCGAAGGCGAAACCGTCGCGCTCCAGCCGGCCGACCGCGCCGCCGTACGTCTCCCCGCGCTCGTACACCGTCACCCGGTGGCCCGCCACCGCCAGCCGGGCCGCCGCCGCCATGGCGCCCATCCCCGCGCCGATCACCACAATCCGTGCCATGTCAGGGACCCTATCCGGCCCCCCTGACAGGCCGGCCGGACGGGCGGGCCCACGCCCGCGTGGGCACCGGCACGGACCCCTGAGTACCCGTACCTAGGGAGCGAGATGAGTAGGTACGCGGATGGGCCCGGACCCGTCCGGACGGAAGAGTGGGGACCACGGAAGGGGCGCGGGGCCGACACCGCCGACACGGGGCGGCGGAACCGGCACCGCGCACCTGACGGAACGGGGGCACGAAGGAGAGCCCGGGGACCGACGGGGGAACACACGGGGGTCAGGGCTCTCCGGCACGGGGGACGCACGGGGGATCGAACGGGGGACACGGGGGAAGGACGCCGGTCCGGGGGGGGGGGGGGGGGGGGGGGGGGGGGGGGGGGGGGGTTGGGGTGGGGGGGGGGGGGGGGGGGGGGGGGGGGGGGGGGGAGGGGGGGAGGGGGGGGGGGGGGGGGGGGGGGGGGGGGGGGGGGGGGGGGGGGGGGA
>NZ_JBVJAH010000007.1:317529-347813 GCF_055590785.1 Streptomyces sp. NPDC041796 | reverse complement strand
AGCGCTCCGCAGGAAGGGGTGGCAAAAGAGGAGCGAGGGGGGGAAACGGAGGGAGGACTCCTGTTCGAAGGGGTCCGGGGGGGCTCGCCCCCCCCCGGACCGGCTTCTTCGTACCCGTACGGAGCCACCTGCCCCGCCGTCACGCCGTTCCGCCGTCCTGCCGTCCGCGCCTAGCGGCCGCTGACGCGCCCGTGCAGCAGCCGGGAGAGAGCGGCGTGGACGTCGTCGATCGAACGCTCACGCTGGAACGCCTGCCAGTCCAGCGCCGCCACCAGCACCATTCCCACCAGCGCGGCCGCCGTCAGCGGGATGTCGATCTCGTCGCTGAGCTCACCGCCCGCGACACCCTCCCTCAGCACCGTCTCCACGACGGCGACGGCCTCCTGACGCACCACCAGGAGCGTCGACTGCCAGGCGCGATTGGTGCGCCACAGCTCGGCCACGTACAGCTGGGTGAAGGCCGGGTAGCGGTCGATGAACACCAGCCCCGCGCGGATCATCGCGTCCAGCGCCTCGACCCGTGTCCCGCCCCCCGCGGCCGTCTCGTCGGCCGCGGTCCGCAGGGACTCGGTGAGCAGCCCGACCCCGTGCCGCAGCAGCTCCTCGAAGAGCTCGGTCTTGCTCTTGAAGTTGTAGTAGACGGTGCCCTTGGCCACCCCGGCGCGCTCGGCGATCTCGTCCACTGTCGTCGCCGAGAAGCCCTGCTCGGCGATGAGGGTCACAGCGGCCTCGTAGAGCTTGGTGCGGGTGGCCTGCCGTCTGCTGCTCTGGGTGTCCATGGCGTCGATTCTCACAGGCTCAGCTCCGGGTGCAGGCGATCCAGGGTCCACACCTGCTTGCGGCGCGCGGAGACGGCCGTCAGGGCGAGCGCGCCGAGGGTGAAGGCCGCGAGGACGGCACAGCCCGTCCAGACCGGTTCGAGGCCGCCGCCCGTGATGAGCCGGCGCAGTGCCTCGACGACGTACGTCATCGGCAGGAAGGGGTGGATCGCGTTGAAGAAGCCGGGGCTGGTCTGAACGGGGTAGGTGCCGCCGGCCGAGGTCAGCTGGAGCATCAGCAGCGCCAGGACGAGGATCCGTCCGGCGGCGCCGAAGCGGGCGTTGAGCCACTGGATGATCGCCGCGAAGCAGCAGGTGACCAGCAACAGGAACGCCACCGTCCCGGCGGGGCGCGCCATTTCCAGGCCCAGACCCGGTGCCCAGTGCAGGACGGACATCAGGGCGGCCACCTGGAGCACGCCGATCGTGGCCACCGGCAGCCAGCCGGCCAGCGCGATGCGCCACGCGGAGGCACCGGAGGCGAGAGCACGGCGGTTGAGCGGCTGGATCAGCATGTACGCCACCATGGCGCCCACCCAGAGGGAGAGCGGGATGAAGTACGGGGCGAACCCGGTGCCGTAGTTGGGCGCCTTGTGCAGCGACTGGGAGGCGAGCTTGACCGGGTCGGCCATCGCCTCGGTGCGGCGGTCGCGTGCGTCCTTGTCGTAGTCGGGGATCTTCTCGACACCGTCGTTGAGGCCGGTGGCCAGCTCGGTGGAGCCGTCGGCCAGCTTGTACATGCCGCTGTCGAGCTCGCCGGCGCCCTTCTTGAGTCGGCCGACGCCGCTGTCGAGTTCACTGGAGCCCGACTTGGCGGTGGTCAGACCGGTGTGCAGGGTGTCGGCGCCGGTGGCGACCTTGTGGGCGCCGGTGTTCAGTTCGTTGATCTTGCCCACGGCGTAAGCGAGGTCCGAGTCGAGGTTCGGCGCCCGCTTGGCGAGGGCGTCCGCCTTGGTCTGGAGGTCCTTCAGCTGCGCGTCCAGCTTCTTCAGGTCGCCGTTGCTGTCCTCGGCCAGTACGGCGAGGTCGTCGGCGATCTTCGCCACGTCGGCGGACGCCACCTTCGCCCGCTCCACCTTGGGGCACAGCTTGGTGTCGGGCAGGGGCTTGTCCTCGCACTCCTCCTTGTGGATGGCGGCCAGCTCGTCGGCGGCCACGTGCGCGCCCGTCCGGAGCGTGGGCCCGCTCTTCACGATGAGGTCCAGGCTGTTGCGCATGCCCTGGGAGAAGTCCGACACCAGCCGGGCGGAGTCGCCGATCTTCTTGCCGTTGTCCTTGAGGTACGGACGTACGTCGGCGGCCACGGCGTTGACCTTGTCGGCGAGCACCTGCGTGCCGTCGGCGACCTGCCGGGCGCCCGTCTCCAGGTCGGCCGCGCCCGTGTCCAGCTTCTTCAGCCCGCCGGCCAGCTCGCCGCTGCCCTTCTTGGCGTCGGTGAGACCGTCGGAGAGGTCCTTGGAGCCCTTCTTTGCCTTCGCGGCACCGCTCTTGAGCTCGTCGGCCCCCTTGGCCGCCTTCTCGGTGGCGTCGTGGAGGTCGGAGAACTTGATGAAGATCCTGTCGAGGAACGACCGGGACGACTTCGTCGAGGCGGCGGTGCGGACCTCGGCGAAAACGGTCCGCGAGATCTGCCCCACGATGTAGTTGTTGGCGTCGTTGGTGCGCACCTGAAGGGCACCGGTCTCGGGCGCGTCGCCGGAGCTGGACGCGATGCGCTCACTGAAGTCGCCGGGCATGGTCAGCGACAGGTAGTACGTACCGTTCTCGACGCCCTTGCGGGCCTCCGCGTCGCTCACCTCGTGCCACTCGAAGACCTTGCTCTCCCGCAGGTTCTTGGTGATGTCGTCACCCGCGGTGATCTTCTTGCCGTCGGCGGTCGCGCCCTTGTCCTCATTGACGAGCGCGACCGGGAGCTTCTCGAGCTTGCCGTACGGGTCCCAGAAGGACCACAGGTACAGGGCGCCGTACAGCAGCGGCAGCAGCAGGATCGCCACGAGTGCCGCGCGCGGCAGCTTCCCCCTGCCGAACCGCTTCAGCTCAAGCGCGGCCAGTTTCGGTGAGCGCATCGGCTGCCCCCTTCTCGGTCTCGGTGTCGGTCTTGCTGTCGGTGTCGGTCTTGCTGTCGGTCTTGGTTTCGTCCGGCTCGTCTTCGTCCGGCTCGTCTTCGTCAAGCTCGTTCCGGTCCGGCTCGTTTGCGTCCGGACTGGTTTCCGGCTCGGTCGCGGCCTCGTCGGTCGTGGTCTCGGCGGGCTCGGTCTCGGCCCCGCCGGGCCGGCTCGCGTCGGTGCCGTCCGTTCCGGTCGTATCGTCCGTTCCGGTCGTGCCGTCCGTGCGGATGGCGGTCGTGCCACCGGGTGCCTCGCTGCACACCGCGAGGACGGTCGTCCCGCCGTCGGAGATGGACCGCAGCAGCGACCAGGCCTCGGCGCGGTCGGCGCCGGAGAGCTTGAGGTCCGTGTCGTCGACCGCCAGCAGCCGCGGCTCACCGATCAGCGCCAGGGCGATCGACAGGCGCAGGGCCTCCAGCCGCTCCAGGTCCCGCACGGAGGTGCGCTCCCCCTTGGGCAGGGCGTCCAGGTCCAGGCCCGCGGTCTCCAGCGCTGCCTGGATGCGCGCCCGGGAGGCGGCGGCGCGTTCGGCGCGCGGGCGCAGCAGGGCGAGCGGCGAGCCGTCGAACCGGCGCTGGAGCAGGGCGCGCTCGCGCAGGTGCTCGGCGACGGTCAGCGCCGGGTCGAGGTCGCTGACGCCGGGCACCGGGCCGAGCGCGCTGATCCGTCGTACGGCGGCCATCTTGCGCGGCAGGGCCAGCCCACCGACCTCCGCGTGCCCCTCGGTCGCGCGCATCCGCCCGGTGAGGGCCAGCAGCAGGCAGGTGCGGCCGGACCCGGACGGGCCCTCGATCGTCACCAGTGCGCCGGGCGCGACGTCCACCGTCACACCGCGGAAGGCCCAGCCCCGGGGGCCCTTCAGCCCGAACCCCTTCGCGACCACGGCGGCACCGCCTGCCCGGCGGTCGTTCTCGGATTCCACGAACCCCCCATTTCTTTGAACTGACCGGTCAGTGCAAAAACTTACTCCGAACCTTCGATCGAGGCAAAAGAGCAGGCCGGGCCGGACTGTCAGTGGTGGCCTGCACGATGGGCACATACGGCCCCAGTGCCGTGACACGACGACAGGAGGTTCGTCATGGCCGGTACCCACGCGGCGGCGAACGACGTCCACCCCGTGGTGCGTCGCGCCTCGGCGCCACCCGCTGCCCTCGACCTGCTCGACCAGGCCCGCGCGACCCTGGCGGAAGCGAGCGGCCTCGAAACCGCCAACGAGCGGTACGCCACCGCTCATCTCGCCGCCCTCCGGACCGCGGCCGCCGTGCTCGCCGTCCGGGGCCGCCCCGAGACCACTCCCCGCAAACGGCAACAGATCCGCAGCGCCTGGGAGGTGCTCCCGGAGATAGCGCCCGAGCTGACCGAGTGGAGCGCCCTGTTCGCCTCCGGGGCCGCCCGCAGGGCGCGCGCGGAAGCGGGCATGGAGGGCGCGGCCGGCAGCCGGGACGCCGACGACCTGATCCGCGACGTGACCATGTTCCTCGGCCTGGTGGAGCGGCTGTTGACACCGCAGTCCGTGCTGCCACGATCCAGGCCGCGGAAGGCGGAGGCCGACCATCCGAACGGAGTGACCGGGCACGGCCCGTAAGGCCATAGGGTGGGAAGCGTTCGTAACCGTCACCGAGGAGTCAACTGCCGTGTCGGACCCGCAGCGCCCCCGCGCCTCCCTTCGTACCGCCGTGGTGTGGGACGTTCTCGAGGACGCCCTCGACCGCCGGGTCAAGGCGACCGGCAAGGACAGCCTGGACGTCCTCGACACCGGCGGCGGCAGCGGAAACTTCGCCGTGCCCGTCGCCCGGCTCGGTCACCGGGTCACCGTCGTCGACCCGAGTCCCAACGCGCTCTTCGCGCTGGAGCGCCGTGCCGCCGAAGCCGGCGTCGCCGACCGGGTGCGGGGCGTCCAGGGCGACATCCACGGCCTGTTCGACGTCGTCGAGCGCGGTGGCTACGACGCGGTGCTGTGCCACGGCGTCCTGGAGTACGTGGACGACCCCGCCGAAGGAGTGCGCAACGCCGTGGAGGCCCTGCGGCCCTCCGGCGCGCTCAGCCTCCTCGCGGCCGGCCTCGGCGGTGCCGTACTCGCGAGGGCGCTCGCCGGGCACTTCACCGATGCCCGCCGCGCGCTGACCGACCCGGCGGGCCGCTGGGGCGAAGGCGACCCTGTACCGCGGCGCTTCACGGCCGAGCAGCTGACCGAGGCCGTCGAGTCGGCCGGAGTGGAGGTCGGGGCCGTGCACGGCGTGCGGGTCTTCGCCGATCTCGTCCCCGGAGTCCTGGTCGACACCGAGCCCGGTGCCCTGGAGGCGCTCCTCAAGTTGGAGGCGGCCGCGGCCGAGCTTCCCGCGTTCCGGTCGGTCGCCACCCAACTGCACGTCCTGGGCGAAAAGCGCGGCTGATCCGACCAGCGGGCTGATCAGCGGCGCAGCCGCAGATGGAGTACGCCACAGGCCCCCCGCTCGCGTCCGGATCCCCGTATGATCGAGGGACACCATCCGGCATGACGGATCGGCGGACGGGGAATCAACGCCTCACCAGCCGAACCGGCATGGCGGTCCGATCGGTGAAAGGCACAGAGGGCGGGTTTCACGGGGGCGAATCCCTGCCTATCCTGAAAGGGCCGCATACCGGTCGCCCCCAGCGACCGACGACGAGGAGGACTCCGTGCCGCTCTCGGAGCACGAGCAGCGAATGCTCGAGCAGATGGAGCGAGCGCTGTACGCCGAAGATCCCAAGTTCGCGACAGCGCTCGAGGGAAGCGGGCTGCGTACACACACCCGGCGACGGGTCTACCAGGCTGTCGCAGGCTTCCTGGTGGGTATCGCGCTCCTC
The DNA here is from genome assembly GCF_055590785.1 of Streptomyces sp. NPDC041796. NCBI lineage: Bacteria > Bacillati > Actinomycetota > Actinomycetes > Kitasatosporales > Streptomycetaceae > Streptomyces > Streptomyces sp. NPDC041796. The sequence goes on along the minus strand of NZ_JBVJAH010000007.1, from coordinate 342,061 downwards.
ATGGCCGGAATGGTCGCGCAGCAGATCTGGATCAGCGTGGTGGGATTCCTCGTCATGCTCGGCTGTGCGGTACTCGCGGTCACCGGATGGCGTAAGGCGCCCAAACCGGGTGAGCAGCAGGCCGAAGGAGGCACGGCCCACCACGGCCGGCACCCCCGGCAGCGCCGCTCGATGATGGACCGGATCGAGCAGCGGTGGCAGCGCCGCCGCGACGAGCAGGGACACTGAACGCACGGCCGCGAGGCCGCGCCACAGCGTGAGGTACGGGTGAGGGGCGACCGCTTCCGGGCGGCCGCCCCTCACCCATACCCGTACGCGGCCCGAAGCAGCCCCCGTGGTCCCCGGCGCCCACGTCCGTCCCGGCGCCCGCGTCCATGCCCCGCGCCCGCGTCCGTCCCGGCCCCCGAGCCGACGTCCGTCCCGGCCCCCCGCCCGCTGGCCCCCGCGGCCGAGCCGTGGCTGCGAGCCGTCGGGGCGTCGGGGCGCGGGGAACGGACAAGGCCCCGGCTCGAGAGCCGGGGCCGTCCGTGAAGGGCGCCCCAGGGCGCCCCGGGGTGGGTCAGCCGCGCTGGCGCGAGGGGCGGCGGAGGACGGAGGACCAGTGGGCCACCAGGCGGCGGCGCCGGTCGGCCCACCGGGTCGTGACCGCTGCCCAGCGGTCCGAGAGCGCCCACACCACCCGGACGGTCGAGCGCGGAGCCAGCAGCGCGCGCAGCCGGGCGGCGCGACCGACCCCCGCGGCCAGACCCTCACGGATCCGGGCGGCGTCCTCAGCCAGCCCGGCCACGGGGTGCGGCTGCGGGGCGTACAGGACCTGCTCCACCGCACCGGCCACCCGGTGCACCGCCTCGGCCGGTGCGCCCTCCAGCTTGCCCAGCAGGATGAGCCGCACGGCCGTCTTGCGCGGCGTCAGCGACTCGTCCGGCAGGATGCCGTAGTCCCAGGCCGTGTCGAGGATCTCCTTCCAGGCCGCCAGCGTCCGGGCGGCCACCTCCTCGGCACCGCGCCCGGCGGAACCCAGGCGCCGGGCCCGTACCCGCAGGCGCCACAGCAGTGGCAGCAGCGGTATCAGCACCACCGCCGCGACCCCCGCGGCGACCAGCAGGATCGTGGTCAGCGGCGGGCCCGAGTCGGCCGGCGCGACGGCGCCCGGCTCCTCCTCGTCACCGCACTCGCCCAGCCGCCGCGCCTGCGGCGGGCAGCTTTCCTGGGCGGAAGGCTGCGTGGACGGCACCGCGGCTGCGCTCTCCTCGGGCTGCACCGGAGTGCTCGGCCGGTCCGTCGGCGTCTCCGGCCGGGTGTACTCGGGCACCGAGCCGCGCGTCGGCGTGGGCTCGAACCGGGTCCACCCCACGCCCTCGAAGTACAGCTCGGGCCAGGCGTGGGCGTCACGGATGCCGACCGACATCGTGCGGCTGCCCTGGGGGACACCCGGTGTGAACCCGACCGCGACCCGCGCCGGGATCTCCAGCGTCCGGGCCATCGCCGCCATCGCGAAGGAGAAGTGGACGCAGAACCCTTCCTTGTCCCGCAGGAACTGTGAGATCGCCGTGGGACCCGTACCCGACGAGACCTCGGTGTCGTAGCGGAATCCGCCCTCCACGGCGAACCAGTCCTGGAGTTTGACGGCCCGCTCGTAGTCGTTCGCCGCGTCCTTGGTCACCCGCAGCGCGGTCGACTTCACGTCCGGCGGCAGTGTCGTGGGCAGCTTGGTGTAGTCGCGCGCCAGGGCCTCCGGAGCGGCCGGCGCGTTGGCCAGCTGCTGCCGGGTCGGGTTCACGACCAGGCTGTTCACCGAGTACTGCACGCCCTTGGTGGTCTGGTCCTTGTCGCCGACGAGCGTGCGTCCGAGCGGCTCGTACCGCCAGCGTCCGTTGATCTCCACCTGGGTCGCCGGATAGGGCAGCGGCAGCCACGTCTGCTCGTAGGTGCCGGACGCGGAGATGGTGGTCGTGATCTCCGAGGTGCTGACGCTCCCGCTCAGCCCGGCCGGTTGCGGAAGCCGCTCGGGTACGTCGCCGAGCGGGCGCTCGGCGAGCTTCCAGGACGCACCGTCGAAATCGTCGAGCGACGTCAGGCGCAGATACAGCCCGGAGGTCTCCTCCGCGTTGGTGCTGTACCGCAGCACCTCGCGGTCCTCGGGCTGGTTCAGGTTGTTCTGGAGGGACACCAGAGGGTTGACCGCGTCGATCGTGCCCCCGCCACCACCGCCCGTGGAGCCCGCGCCGCCCAGCAGCCCGCCGCTGAGCGACGGCAGCGCGGCGGGCACGACCAGCGCGATGCCCAGGGCCACCACGCCGATCCGCCGCCCGGTGCGCACCGGGGCGAGCGGCCCTCCGCCCGACGCCTTCGGCCCCACCGCGCCCCGGCCGCCCCGGGTCTGCGCCGCGCCGCCGAAGACGCGCCCCCACTGGGAGAGCCGGTCGCGGCCCTCCGCCAGCAGGAGCACCAGGTAGCCGGAGGCGGCCAGCAGGAACCACAGCCAGCTCGCGCCGCCGCCCGACAGCCCGGCGGCGACCGAGTACAGCGCCAGCAGCGGCAGCCCCGCCGGAGCCGCGCTGCGGAACGTCACCGCGAGGGCGTCGACCGCCAGCCCGATCATCAGCACGCCGCCGACCAGCATCAGCCGGATGCCGTCCGTCGCGGGCGCCGGGATCGCGTACTGCCCGACGTCGTCCGCGCCCTCCGTCAGCAGGAGACCGAACCGCTGGACGGCGTCCGGACCGGGAAGGAACCCGGCGAGCGCCTGGTCCCGGGCGAAGACGACCGTCAGCGCCACCAGGGCCACCAGGGCCTGGACGGACACCGTCAGTGCCCGGGCCGACGACCACCGGCGCACCAGCGCGCCCGCCCCGCTCTGGACCGCCACCAGCACCGCGGCCTGGACGATCCACGTGGCCGGATCGACCAGCGGCAGCAACGCACCCGCCGCCATCAGCGTGGCGGCGAAGGCGCACAGCGCCAGCCTCCCGCGACCGCTCATGACCAACCCCCCGATACCCCAGTCATACCGCTCGTACCGCTGCCCGCCGCATCCGATCCGCCGCCGGCCCGGCCCGCGTGCCGCCACAGCTCGGCGAGCGACGCGCCCGGCGGAACGGCCACCGCGGTCCATCCCGCGTCGCGCAGCCGCCGCAGTCTGTCCTCCACGGCCCCGGCCACCGCGCCGCCGGTCAGCCACGTACCGCTGTCCAGGACGAAGGCGACGGCCGCGCCGCTGCGCTGCCGCATCCGGGCGGCCACCGCCGCCTGCTCCTCGTCCAGGTCACCGATGAAGGCGACCAGCAGTCCCTCGTTCCCACCGCGCAGCAGGTCGTACGCGCGCGAGAGGCCCGCCCCGTCGGAGTGGTCGACGACCGCGAGGGTGTCCATCATCAGGCCCGCCGCGTCGGCGGAGTCCTGTCCCGACCCGGTGAACCCGTCGGACCCGTCGCCGGGCAGCGGGCTCCCCTCGTCGGTCAGAAGCCGCACCGCGAAGCCCTGCTCCAGCATGTGCACCAGCACGGAGGCCGCGCCGGACACCGCCCACTCGAAGGCGCAGTCCGGCCCGGAGCCCTGGTAGGCCACCTCCCGGGTGTCGAGGAGGACCGTGCACCTGGCCCGCTGCGGCTGCTCCTCGCGGCGCACCATCAGCTCGCCGTACCGTGCGGTGGACCGCCAGTGGACGCGCCGCAGGTCGTCGCCGTAGCGGTACTCGCGTGGGATCACGTCGTCCTCGCCGGCCAGCGCCAGCGAGCGCTGCCGCCCCTCGCCGTACCCCGACGCGTCGCCGGGCAGCCGTCCCGGCGGCAGCGGCTCGGTGCGCGGTATGACCGTGAGCATGTCGTAGGCACTGAAGGACCGGGTCAGCTCGCACATGCCGAACGGGTCGCTCAGGCGGAGCTGGAGCGGCCCGAGCGGATAGCGCCCGCGCAGGTCCGAGCGGACCCGGTAGGACACCTCGCGGCGCCCGCCCGCCTCCACCCGGTCCAGCACGAACCGGGGCCGCGGCCCCAGGACGTACGGCACGTGGTCCTGGAGCATCAGCAGCCCCGTGGGCAGCCGTGAGATGTTCTCCATGCGCAGGTGCACGCGCGCCTCGGCCCCGGCCGGTACCCGCTGCGGCGACAGCCGCCGGCTGCCGGCCACCTGGTAGCGGGTGCGGTACAGCACGAGGACGCAGACCAGCGGCAGGACGGCGAGCAGCAGCCCGACGCGCAGCAGGTCTCCCTGGCCCAGCACGTACGCGCAGATCGCCGCGGCGACGCCGGCCGCCAGGAACGACCGGCCGCGCGTGGTCAGCCCGCCGAGGGCGGCCCGCACCCCGCCCGCGTGCTCTTCCCGGGCGGTGGGCCCCCCGGCCGCCATCACAGCCGCCGTGCGCCGGGCTGCTGCTGGCCGTACAGCGGGGCGCCCTCACCCGGACCGCCCTGCATCCGACCGCCGCCCATCTGACCACCGGACATCTGACCGCCCGGTACCTGGCCACCGGACATCCGGCCGCCGGACATGGGAGTGCCGCCGGACAGGTGGGTGCCGCCGGACAGCGGGGAGCCGGACCTCGGGCCGCCGTTCGGCGCGGCGGGCGGTGCCGCCGTCGGCACGGGCGTGCGCTGGAGGATGTCCCGCACGACCTGCTCCGAGGTGCGCCGGTTCAGCTGGGCCTGGGCGGTGGGCAGCAACCGGTGCGCCAGCACGGCGACGGCCAGCGCCTGGACGTCGTCCGGCAGCGCGTACTCCCGGCCGCTCAGCGCGGCGGACGCCTTCGCGGCGCGCAGCAGGTGCAGCGTGGCGCGCGGCGAGGCACCGAGCCGGAGGTCCGGGTGGGTACGGGTGGCCGCGACGAGCTCTACTGCGTACCGCCGGACCGCCTCGGAGACGTGGACCGCGCGCACCGCGTCGATCAGCTTCACGATGTCGTGGGCGTGCGCCACCGGCTGGAGGTCGTCCAGCGGAGACACCCCGCCGTGCACGTCGAGCATCTGCAGTTCGGCCTCGGCGCTCGGGTAACCGATGGAGACCCGGGCCATGAAACGGTCGCGCTGGGCCTCGGGCAGCGGGTAGGTGCCCTCCATCTCGACCGGGTTCTGCGTGGCCACCACCATGAAGGGGCTGGGCAGTTCGTAGGTCTGCCCGTCCATGGTGACCTGGCGCTCCTCCATCGACTCCAGCAGCGCCGACTGGGTCTTGGGCGAGGCGCGGTTGATCTCGTCACCGATCACGATCTGCGCGAAGATCGCACCGGGCTTGAACTCGAACTCGCGCCGCTGCTGGTCGTAGATCGAGACACCGGTGATGTCCGACGGCAGCAGGTCGGGCGTGAACTGGATACGCCGCACGGAGCAGTCGATCGACCGTGCCAGCGCTTTTGCCAGCATGGTCTTGCCGACGCCGGGGACATCCTCGATCAGGAGGTGTCCCTCGGCGAGCAGCACGGTCAGCGAAAGCCGTACGACCTCAGGCTTGCCCTCGATCACACCCTCCACCGACCTGCGGACCCGTTCCGCTGTGGTGGTCAGATCTGTGAGGCTCGCTCGATCGTCATAGGTCGTCACACGGCCCTCCTCGGCCCGTTCCATGGGCCGTGCGCGACTGACGGCACGGTCCACCCTTGAAACACGGACACCGTCTCCGAACCATTCAGGAGTGGTGCCACCCCCGCATTCTTGTTGCCGTTGGCCGTACGTGTCACTTGGCTGTGGACAACCGCATGCGATATGTCGGGGATGGCACGATCCGGGCGGGTGTTCGATGCCGAGAAATCTCAGGAAGCAGGGTCGATCTCGCGCAGGAGTCCCGTCTTCACGTCGAAGACGAAGCCCCGGACGTCGTCGGTGTGCGGCAGGAACGGTGAGGTGCGCACCCGCTGCATGGACTGGCGTACGTCCTGGTCGACATCGCGGAACGACTCCACCGCCCAGGCCGGCCGCTGGCCGACCTCCTGCTCCAGCTCGTGCCGGAAGTCCTCGGTGAGGGACTCCAGGCCGCAGCCGGTGTGGTGCACCAGCACCACCGCGCGCGTGCCGAGCGCGCGCTGGCTGATGGTCAGCGAGCGGATCACGTCGTCGGTGACGACCCCGCCCGCGTTCCGGATGGTGTGACAGTCGCCCAGCTGCAGGCCGAGGGCCGCGTGCAGGTCGAGCCGGGCGTCCATACACGCGACGACGGCGACCCGCAGCACGGGGCGGGCGTCCATTCCGGGGTCGGTGAAGTCTGCGGCGTAGCGACGGTTGGCCTCGACGAGACGGTCCGTGACCGAACCGCCGTCGTGTATCGGAGTCGGCGAGGGGTGCGCGGATGCGGAAGTCGACATGGCTAAGACGTTAATGGTCACCGGCCGCCGCGGCTCGCTGTGAGAGGGGACAAAGAACATCAACGCACCTTGTTGTGAGGTAACCCACAGAGGTCAGTGGCGCGCCACTATTCGGGTGAGTCGTCCTTGATTGCTCCCTCGCACGGCCGCCCCGCGCGACGCGCTGCCCGGTTGATTGACCGGGCGGGGGAGTGGACTAAAGTGGCGCGAAGTTCACGGAGACATTGAGCGAATCCCAGCGAATCCGCAGTTTCTCCCCCGCGTGTGCGGCGGTACGTACGGCTCGGCCTCCTCCCGCTCGCCGGTCGGCCGACGCCCCTTTCCGGCGCCGGCGGCTTCCTGGGCGGGCGGGGACCCGGCAGTACGGACGCCGCGCCGAATCTGAGAGGGCGCATGAGCGAGCGCAGCGAGGGTCGCGCATGAGCGAGACCCGACACGTCCCGGTGATGCTCCAGCGGTGCCTGGACCTGCTGGCACCCGCACTGGGGCAGCCGGGTGCGGTGGTCGTCGACTGCACCCTGGGGCTCGGCGGCCACAGCGAGGCGCTGCTGACCCGGTTCCCCGAGGCCCGGCTGATCGCGCTCGACCGGGACAAGGAAGCGCTGCGGCTCTCCGGTGAACGGCTCGCGAGGTTCGGCGACCGCGCCACCCTCGTCCACGCCGTGTACGACGAGCTGCCCGGCGTACTGGACCGGCTCGGCGTGCCACGCGTCCAGGGCGTCCTGTTCGACCTCGGCGTCTCCTCCATGCAGCTCGACGAGGCCGACCGGGGTTTCGCGTACGCCCAGGACGCCCCGCTCGACATGCGCATGGACCAGACGACCGGCATCAGCGCCGCGGAGGTCCTCAACACCTACCCGCCCGGCGAGCTGGTCCGCATCCTGCGCCAGTACGGCGAGGAGAAGCAGGCCAAGCGGATCGTGGGGGCGATCGTCAGGGAACGGGAGAAGGAACCCTTCACCAACAGCGCCCGGCTCGTCGAACTGATCCGTGACGCCCTGCCGCAGGCCGCCAAGCGGACCGGGGGCAACCCCGCCAAGCGGACCTTCCAGGCCCTCCGGATCGAGGTCAACGGCGAGCTGTCCGTGCTGGAGCGGGCCGTCCCCGCCGCGGTGAAGGCCCTCGCCGTCGGCGGCCGGATCGCCGTCCTGTCGTACCACTCGCTGGAGGACCGGCTGGTCAAGCAGGTCTTCGCGGCCGGCGCCACCAGTACCGCGCCGCCCGGGCTGCCCGTCGTGCCGGAGCGCTACCAGCCGAAGCTCACGCTGCTGACGCGCGGCGCCGAGCTGCCCACGGAGGAAGAGGTCGCCGAGAACCGCCGGGCCGCCCCCGCCAGGCTGCGGGGCGCCGAGCGGATCAGGGAGGACGACCTGTGAGCGGCGGATCCGGCAGCCAGCGCGGGTAGCGGCGACGTGGGGCACGAGGACGACAGCGGGGCGAACCGGGAGGACAGGTGACCAAGGCGGGACCGTTGAAGGGGCGGGCGGCGCGGCTCGCGCGGCTCATGCCGTCCGGGCCGAGCACCGCGGCCCGAACCCCCTTCGTCCTGCTGGTCGTCCTGCTCCTGGGCGGCGGCCTGATCACCCTCCTGCTGCTCAACTCCTCCCTCAACGAGGGGTCCTTCCGGCTCAGCGAGCTCAAGAAGCGGACCACCGAGCTCACCGACGAGGAGCAGGAGCTCCAGCGGGACGTGGACGACCGCTCCGCCCCCGACGCGCTGGAGCGCCGGGCCCGGGAGCTCGGCATGGTGCCCGGTGGCAGCCCCGCCTTCCTCGGCCCCGACGGCACGGTCAAGGGTGTACCCAGCACGGCGACGGCCGAGCCCGCCCCGCCCACCTCCCCGACGACGCCCGGCAGGTGACGCAGTGCCCCCCGCCCAGCCCCCACGCCGCCGCGTACCGGCCCCCGCCCGCTCCGGGCGGCCCGCGCGCCCCCCGGCCCGGCGTCCGCGTCCGGCGACCCGTCGGCCCGCCCGGGCGGGCGCCATCCGGCTCGGCAGCCCCCGGCCCCGGCTGCGGCTGGTCAGCCTCGGCCTGACGCTCGTCATGCTGGCGTTCGTCGTACGCCTCCTGCAGGTCCAGGCCGTCGACGCCGACGCGTACGCCGCCAAGGCCGAGAAGAACCGGTACCAGGAGTACACGCTGTCCGCCGAGCGCGGCGAGATCACCGACCGTGCCGGGATCGCGCTGGCCACCAGCGTCGACGCGTACGACATCACCGCCGATCCGAAGATGTTCACGCCCGAGGAGAGCAAGGCCCCCGACGCCCCGGAGCAGGCCGCCGCCCTCCTGGCGCCCATCCTGGGCAAGGACCCCGCAGAACTGATCAAAAAGCTCAAGGCACCCAAATCCCGGTACGCGTTGCTGGCACGCCGCCAGACCCCGCAGGTCTGGAACCAGATCAAGGACCTGAAGAACGTCTTCGCCGAGAAGGCCCGCACGGAGAAGAGGGGCGGCGGTACCGGCGTCAGCATCCTCGCCGGCATCTTCAACGAGCCCAGCAGCAAGCGCGTGTACCCCAACGGCAGCCTCGCCGCCGGAATACTGGGTTACGTCAACGCCGACGGCCGTGGCGGAGGCGGCCTGGAGTCCATGCTCGACAAGGAGCTGGCCGGCAAGGACGGCAAGATCAAGTACGCCCAGTCGGGCGGCCGCCGGGTGCCCACCGTCGGCGCCCGGGAGACCCCCGCCGTCCCCGGCTCCGACATCGAGCTGACCATCGACCGCGACATCCAGTGGGCCGCCCAGCAGGCCATCACCCAGCAGGTCGAGGAGTCCAAGGCGGACCGCGGCTACGTGATAGTGCAGAACGCCCGGACCGGGGAGGTCCTCGCCATGGCCAACGCGCCGGGCTTCGACCCCAACGACCTGTCCCAGGCCAACTCCGCCGCCATGGGCAACGCCGCCCTCCAGGACGCCTACGAACCGGGCTCCACGGCCAAGGTCATCTCCATGGCCGCCGTCCTGGAGGAGGGCGCGGCCACGCCCTCCACCCATGTCGTCGTCCCCAACCGGCTGCACCGGGGCGACCGGCTGTTCAAGGACGACATCGACCACCCCACCTGGCACCTCACGCTCAACGGCGTACTGGCCAAGTCCAGCAACATCGGCACCATCCTGGCCACCGGCCAGCTCGGCCCCACCCAGCCGCAGGCGAACCGGGTCCTGCACTCCTACCTGCGCAAGTTCGGCTTCGGCAGCCCCACGGGCCTCGGCTACCCCGGCGAGACCGCCGGCATCCTCGCCCGGCCGCAGGACTGGTCCACCTCGCAGCAGTACACGATCCCCTTCGGGCAGGGCCTGTCCATCAACGCCATGCAGGCGGCGTCCGTCTACTCGACGATCGCCAACGGCGGCGTGCGCATCGAGCCCACCCTCGTGCGCGGCACCAAGGGGCCGGACGGCCGCTTCACCCCGGCCCCCGCCCCCAAACAGACCAGGGTCATCAGCGAGAAGACCGCCAAGACCCTCGCCGCCATGCTCGAATCTGTCGTCGACGACCAGGAAGGCACCGGAACCAAGGCAGCCATCCCCGGCTACCGCGTCGCCGGCAAGACCGGAACCGCCAACCGCGTCGACCCCCAACTCGGCCGCTACAAGGGCTACACGGCCTCCTTCGCGGGCTTCGCACCCGCGGACGACCCCCAGATCACCGTCTACTGCGCCATCCAGAACCCCACCAGCGGCAGCTACTTCGGCGGCCAGATCTGCGGCCCCATCTACAAAAAGGTCATGGAGTTCGCACTCAAAACCCTGCAAGTCGCACCCACCGGCAAAAAAGCACCTCGAATGCCGGTCACGTTCAAACCCGGCGAGTGAGCCGGCGGGAGCAGCCAGTGACAACCATCACGCCCGACCCCGGGAACCGATCCGGCGACCGCGCTGCGCGGGCGCCCTCATTTAGCCCGATCACGGGTGCGCCCGGTACGCTCACCGCCGTGCCACACGCTGATCAGTCCCGAACCACCCCGACGGACACCCCCGCGAAACGCCCGGGGGCGCCCCGACCGGCCCAGGTCCGCCCCACATCCCTGGGCGAGCTGGCGGCCCGGATGGACATCCCGGCGCCGGGCGGCGACGCGGAGGTGACCGGCATCACGCACGACTCCCGGGCCGTACGCCCCGGCGACGTCTACGCGGCCCTGCCGGGCTCCCGCCTCCACGGCGCCGACTTCTCCAACCAGGCGGCCGACCTCGGGGCCGTCGCCATTCTCACCGACCCGTCGGGCGCCGAACGCGCCGCCGCGACCGGCCTGCCGGTCCTGGTCGCCGAGGATCCGCGCGGCCGGATGGGCGAGCTCGCAGCCGACATCTACGGCCGGCCGGGCAACGACCTGCTCCAGATCGGCATCACCGGCACGTCCGGCAAGACCACCACGGCCTATCTCGTCGAAGGCGGCCTCAAGGCCGCCGGACGGAGCACCGGGCTGATCGGCACCGTCGAGATGCGCATCGGCGACGAGCGCGTCAAGTCCGAACGGACCACCCCGGAAGCCACCGATCTCCAGGCGCTGTTCGCGGTGATGCGCGAGCGCGGTGCCGAAGCGGTCGCCATGGAGGTCTCCAGCCACGCCCTCGTGCTCGGCCGGGTCGACGGCTGCGTCTTCGACGTCGCCGTCTTCAACAACCTCAGCCCGGAGCACATGGAGTTCCACTCCGGCATGGAGGACTACTTCCAGGCCAAGGCGCAGCTCTTCACCCCGCGCCGCAGCCGCCTCGGAGTGGTCAACTTCGACGACGAGTACGGCAGGAGGCTCACCAAGGAGGCCTCCGTCCCCGTCGTCACCTTCTCCGCCGAAGGCCACCCGGACGCCGACTGGCACGCCGAGGACGTCGAAATCGGCGCCCTGGGGAGCACCTTTACCATCCACGGCCCCGAGGGCGAGCGCATCAGCGCCAAGGCCCCGCTGCCCGGCCCGTTCAACGTCGCCAACACCCTGGCCGCCGTCGTCACCCTCGCCGTGGCCGGGATCGACCCCCAGACCGCCGCCGACGGTGTCGCCGCCGTCCCCGGCGTGCCCGGCCGCCTGGAGCGCGTCGACGCCGGCCAGCCCTACCTGGCGGTCGTCGACTACGCCCACAAGACGGACGCCGTCGAATCGGTCCTTCGCGCCCTGCGCAAGGTCACCGAGGGCAGGCTGCACATCGTCCTCGGCTGCGGCGGCGACCGGGACGTCACCAAGCGCGGCCCCATGGGCGCCGCCGCCGCCCGCCTCGCCGACACCGCCGTACTGACCTCCGACAACCCCCGCTCCGAGGATCCCCTCGCGATCCTCGCCGCGATGCTCGCCGGTGCCGCGGAAGTACCGGTCCACGAACGCGGCGAGGTCGCCGTCTTCGAGGACCGGGCAGCCGCGATCGCCGCCGCCGTGGGGCGCGCCCGGCCCGGTGACACCGTGCTGGTCGCGGGCAAGGGCCACGAGCAGGGCCAGGACATCGCGGGAGTGGTACGCCCCTTCGACGACCGACAGGTCCTCCGCGAAGCAATCCAGAACAGTCAGGGATGAAGTAGTGATCGCCCTCTCCCTCGCCGAGATCGCCGAAATCGTCGGCGGGCAGTCGCACGACATACCGGATCCGGCCGTCCGCGTCACCGGTTCCGTCGTCATCGACTCCCGCCAGGTCGAGCCCGGATCGCTCTTCGCCGCCTTCGCCGGCGAGAACGTCGACGGCCACGACTACGCGGAGCGCGCCATGGACGCGGGCGCGGCGGCCGTGCTGGCCACCCGCCCCGTCGGCGTCCCCGCCATCGTCGTGGACGACGTCCAGACCGCCCTCGGCGCGCTCGCCCGCGCGGTCGTCGGGCGCCTCGGCACGCAGGTCGTCGCGCTGACCGGCTCGGCCGGCAAGACCAGCACCAAGGACCTGATCGCCCAGGTGCTCCAGCGCAAGGGCCCCACCGTCTGGACGCCCGGCTCCCTCAACAACGAGATCGGCCTGCCCCTCACCGCGCTGCGCGCGGAGAAGGCCACCGAGCACCTCGTCCTGGAGATGGGAGCGCGCGGAATCGGCCACATCCGCTACCTCACCGAGCTGACGCCACCCACGATCGGCCTCGTGCTGAACGTGGGCAGCGCGCACATCGGCGAGTTCGGCGGACGCGAGCAGATCGCCCAGGCCAAGGGCGAGCTCGTCGAGGCGCTGCCGTCCGCCCAGGAGGGCGGAATCGCGGTCCTGAACGCGGACGACCCCCTCGTACGGGCCATGGAAAAACGCACCCACGCGCGCGTGACGCTGTTCGGAGAGTCCGACGACGCCGCCGTACGTGCCGAGAATGTCCGGCTCACAGAGACCGGACAGCCCTCTTTCAGGCTTCACACACCCACCGGGTGCAGTGACGTGACCTTGCGCCTGTACGGTGAGCACCACGTGTCGAACGCGCTCGCCGCGGCCGCCGTCGCCCATGAGCTGGGCATGTCCGTCGACGAGATCGCCACCGCGCTCTCCGAGGCGGGCACCCTCTCCCGCTGGCGCATGGAGGTCACCGAGCGTCCGGACGGTGTGACGATCGTCAACGACGCCTACAACGCGAACCCCGAGTCCATGCGAGCCGCCCTGCGCGCGCTCGCGGCCATGGGCAAGGCAGCACAGGCCAAGGGGGGCCGGACGTGGGCGGTGCTCGGTCAGATGGCCGAGCTGGGGGACGAGGCGCTCGCCGAGCACGACGCGGTCGGACGGCTCGCCGTCCGGCTCAACGTCAGCAAGCTCGTCGCAGTCGGGGGCAGGGAAGCGTCCTGGCTGCAACTGGGCGCATATAACGAGGGTTCGTGGGGTGAGGAGTCGGTGCACGTGTCCGACGCACGGGCGGCGATCGACCTGTTGCGCAGTGAGCTGCGCCCGGGAGACGTCGTGCTGGTGAAGGCATCAAGGTCGGTCGGGCTCGAGCGGATCGCCCAGGCACTGCTCGAGAACACCACCGAGGGTGAGGTCACCGGCCGATGAGGCAGATCCTCTTCGCGGGAGCCATCGGGCTCTTCCTGACCCTGATCGGCACGCCGCTGCTGATCAAGCTTCTGGCCCGCAAGGGATACGGGCAGTTCATCCGGGACGACGGCCCGCGCACGCACGGGAGCAAGAAGGGCACGCCCACGATGGGCGGTATCTCCTTCATCCTGGCCACACTCATCGCGTACGCGCTCGCCAAGGTCATCACCGGTGAGGACCCGACCTACTCGGGAGTCCTGGTGCTGTTCCTGATGGCGGGCATGGGCCTCGTCGGCTTCCTCGACGACTACATCAAGATCGTCAAGCAGCGTTCGCTGGGCCTGCGGGCCAAGGCGAAGATGGCCGGCCAGCTGATCGTCGGCATCGCCTTCGCCGTCCTGTCGCTGCAGTTCGCGGACAAGCGGGGCCAGACCCCCGCCTCGACGAAGCTCTCCTTCATCACCGACTTCGGCTGGTCCATCGGACCGGTGCTGTTCGTGGTCTGGGCGCTGTTCATGATCCTGGCCATGTCCAACGGCGTGAACCTGACGGACGGCCTCGACGGCCTCGCCACCGGCGCCTCGGTGATGGTCTTCGGCGCGTACACCTTCATCGGGCTGTGGCAGTTCCAGGAGTCGTGCGCCAACGCCGACACCCTGACCAACCCCAACGCCTGCTTCGAGGTGCGCGACCCGCTCGACCTCGCCGTCGTCGCGTCCGCCCTGATGGGTGCCTGCTTCGGCTTCCTGTGGTGGAACACCTCGCCCGCGAAGATCTTCATGGGTGACACCGGTTCGCTCGCCCTCGGAGGCGCGCTCGCGGGCCTCGCGATCTGCTCCCGTACGGAGCTGCTGCTGGCCCTCCTGGGCGGCCTGTTCGTCCTCATCACCCTCTCCGTCGTCATCCAGGTCGGTTCGTTCCGGATGACCGGGAAGCGGGTCTTCCGGATGGCACCGCTCCAGCACCACTTCGAACTCAAGGGCTGGTCCGAGGTCCTCGTGGTGGTCCGTTTCTGGATCATTCAGGGCATGTGCGTCATCGTGGGACTCGGCCTCTTCTACGCGGGATGGGCAGCCGACAAGTGAGTACCTCCTGGCAGGGCAAGAACGTCACCGTCGCCGGTCTGGGCGTGAGCGGCATCCCCGCCGCCCGCGTCCTCGCCGGCCTGGGCGCGCGGGTCACGGTCGTCAACGACGGCGACGACGAACGCTCGCGGGCGCAGGCGGCGCAGCTGGAGGCGGAGGGCATCACCGTCCGCCTCGGCGACGGCGCGACCCTGCCGGAGGGCACCGAACTGGTCGTCACCACGCCCGGCTGGCAGCCCGACAAGCCGCTGTTCACCGCGGCCGCGGAGGCGGGCGTGGAGGTCTGGGGCGACGTCGAGCTGGCGTGGCGGCTCCGGGGCCCCGACGCCGCGCCGTGGCTCGCGGTCACCGGCACCAACGGCAAGACCACGACCGTGCGGATGCTCGCCGCCATCCTGGAGGCGGCGGGCCTGAGGACCGCCGCCGTCGGGAACATCGGCGTGTCCCTCCTGGACGCCGTCCTCGGCGAGGAGGAGTACGACGTCCTCGCCGTCGAGCTGTCCAGCTACCAACTGCACTGGGCGCCCTCCGTCCGGGCCCACTCCGCCGTCGTGCTGAACCTGGCCCCGGACCACCTCGACTGGCACGGCTCCATGCAGGCGTACGCCGCCGACAAGGGCCGCATCTACGAGGGCAACCGGATCGCCTGCGTCTACAACGTCGCCGACAAGGCCACCGAGGACCTGGTGCGCGAGGCCGACGTCGAGGAGGGCTGCCGCGCCATCGGCTTCACCCTCGGTACGCCCGGGCCCTCCCAGGTCGGGATCGTGGACGACATCCTGGTGGACCGGGCCTTCGTCGAGAACCGGCAGAAGCAGGCCCAGGAGCTCGCCCAGATCTCCGACGTCAACCCGCCGGCCCCGCACAACATCGCCAACGCGCTCGCCGCGGCCGCCCTGGCCCGCGCCTTCGGCGTCCCGGCCACCGCCGTGCGGGACGGACTGCGGGCCTTCCGGCCCGACCCGCACCGCATCGAGCTGGTCGAGGAGATCGAAGGCGTCCGTTACGTCGACGACTCCAAGGCCACCAACACGCACGCCGCAGAGGCGTCGCTGGCCGCCTACGACCCGATCGTCTGGATCGCCGGCGGCCTCGCCAAGGGGGCGACCTTCGACGAGCTGGTCGCCGCGGCGGCGAAGCGGCTGCGCGGGGTCGTGCTCATGGGCGCCGACCGCGCCCTGATCCGGGAAGCCCTCGCGCGACACGCCCCCGAAGTGCCGGTCGTCGACCTCGACCGGACCGACACTGGGGCGATGCCGGAGGCGGTCCGGGAAGCGGCACGGCTCGCACAGCCCGGGGACACGGTCCTGCTCGCCCCCGCCTGCGCCTCGATGGACATGTTCGTCAACTACAACAAGCGGGGCGAGGCGTTCGCGGACGCGGTCCGCGCACTCGCCGCCGAGCGCGCCTGACAGCCACCAGGTCCGGCCGCGCCGGGCACGACTGGAGGGGACAGCGATCATGCCGGCCGACCACGCCGCCGCGTACGCACCGCACCGCGTCAGCCTCGCGGGTCTCGCCCTGCGCGGCCGGACCGCCGGCCTCCGGCGGCCCCCCGCCGCCCGCAGGACGGCCGGCCGCGGCCGAAGGATCCCCGCCCCCCGCCCGCCGCGCGGGAGCGGGGTGCGCGGCCTCTACGAGCGGGCGCGGAGGGCCTGGGACCGCCCCCTGACCGCGTACTACGTGATCCTCGGCGCCAGCCTGCTGATCACCGTCCTGGGCCTGGTGATGGTCTACTCGGCGTCACAGATCAAGGCCCTGGAGCTGTCGCTCTCCGACACGTACTTCTTCCGCAAGCAGTTCCTGGCCGCCGCCATCGGTACCGGGCTGCTGCTGTTCGCCTCCCGGGTCCCGGCCAAGCTGCACCGGGCGCTCGCCTACCCGCTGCTGGTGGGCACCGTCTTCCTGATGGTGCTCGTCCAGATTCCCGGGATAGGGCATTCCGTCAACGGCAACCAGAACTGGATCTACCTCGGCGGCCCGTTCCAGCTCCAGCCCAGCGAGTTCGGCAAGCTGGCGCTGATCCTGTGGGGTGCGGACCTGCTCGCCCGCAAACAGGACAAACGGCTGCTGACCCAGTGGAAGCACCTTCTGGTGCCGCTCGTCCCCGTCGCCTTCATGCTGCTGGGGCTGATCATGCTGGGCGGTGACATGGGCACCGCGATCATCCTCACCGCGATCCTCTTCGGGCTGCTCTGGCTGGCCGGTGCGCCCACCCGGATGTTCGTGGGGGTGCTGGCGGTGGCGGCCGCCATCGGCGTGATGCTGATCAGGACCAGCGAGAACCGGATGGCGAGGCTCGCCTGCATCGGCGCCACCGAGCCGGGGCCCGGGGACGCGTGCTGGCAGGCAGTGCACGGGATCTATGCTCTGGCGTCGGGCGGATGGTTCGGTTCCGGACTGGGCGCGAGTGTGGAAAAATGGGGCCAACTCCCCGAACCTCACACCGACTTCATCTTCGCCATCACCGGGGAGGAACTGGGGCTGGCGGGGACGCTGTCGGTACTCGCCCTGTTCGCGGCTCTAGGCTATGCGGGTATCCGCGTGGCCGGACGCACGGAGGATCCCTTCGTGAGGTATGCCGCGGGAGGCGTGACCACCTGGATCACGGCGCAGGCCGTGGTCAACATCGGTGCGGTGCTCGGCCTGCTGCCGATCGCCGGGGTCCCGCTCCCGCTGTTCTCCTACGGAGGTTCCGCCCTGCTGCCGACCATGTTCGCCGTCGGTCTGCTCATCGCCTTCGCGCGAGAGGAGCCCGCGGCGAAGGCGGCCCTGGCCATGCGACAGCCTGGTCTCGGCACATGGGCCGGGGTGAGTTGGAAGTCGATGCGACGGCGCGTCAAGAAGCGTCCGTCCGGAGAGCGGTGAATTTCGGTGCATGTCGTACTCGCCGGTGGGGGGACCGCCGGCCACATCGAGCCCGCGCTCGCCCTCGCGGACGCCCTGCGCAGGCAGGACCCGACCGTGGGGATCACGGCCCTCGGCACGGAGCGGGGTCTGGAGACCCGTCTCGTACCGGAGCGGGGCTACGAGCTGGCGCTCATCCCCGCCGTCCCGTTGCCTCGCAAGCCCACACCCGAGCTGATCACCGTCCCGGGGCGGCTGCGCGGCACCATCAAGGCCGCCGAGCAGATCCTGGAGCGCACCAAGGCCGACTGCGTCGTCGGCTTCGGCGGCTACGTGGCACTGCCCGGCTACCTGGCCGCCAAGCGGCTCGGCGTGCCGATCGTGGTCCACGAGGCCAACGCCCGGCCCGGTCTCGCCAACAAGATCGGTTCGCGGTACGCGGCCGGGGTCGCCGTCGCCACGCCCGACAGCAAGCTCCGCAACGCCCGCTACATCGGCATCCCGCTGCGGCACACCATCGCCACCCTCGACCGTGCCCGGGTCCGCCCCGAGGCGCGTGCCGCGTTCGGCCTGGACCCGAACCTGCCGACGCTGCTGGTCTCCGGCGGCTCGCAGGGCGCCCGCCGGCTCAACGAGGTGATCCAGCAGGTCGCTCCGGTCCTCCAGCGCTCCGGCATCCAGATCCTGCACGCGGTCGGCCCGAAGAACGAACTGCCGCACGTCGACAACATGCCCGGTATGCCGCCCTACATCCCGGTACCGTACGTGGACCGGATGGATCTCGCGTACGCCGCGGCCGACATGATGCTGTGCCGCGCGGGCGCGATGACCGTCGCCGAACTCTCCGCCGTCGGGCTTCCCGCCGCCTACGTACCGCTGCCCATCGGCAACGGCGAACAGCGGCTCAACGCCCAGCCGGTGGTCAAGGCGGGCGGCGGCCTGCTGGTCGACGACGCCGAGCTGACGCCCCAGTGGGTGCAGGGCAATGTGCTCCCGGTGCTCTCCGACCCGCACCGGCTGTACGAGATGTCCCGCGCCGCCGCCGAGTTCGGCCGCCGGGACGCCGACGACCTGCTCGTCGGCATGGTCTACGAGGCGATCGCGGCACGCCACAGGGCGTGAGAAGGCAGGGAGCATGGCCGGGCCGACGACGACCACCGAGCGCGGCGCTCCGGGCCCCAGGGGGCCCAAGGGCACGAAGCCCAAGGGCGCCGGGCCCGAGCGGTCGTCCTCGGCCCGCCCCTCCCCGAGGTGGCGTCCGGGGCCGGGCGGTGGCCGCAGGCCGCTGCCCGGCCCCCGTGCGGTGCTCCTGATCGCCACCCTCCTGGTGCTCCTCGTGAGCGGAGTGTGGCTCTTCTACGGCTCCGCCTGGCTTCGGGTCGAGCAGGTCACCACCTCCGGTACGCGGGTGCTGACGCCCACCGAGGTCAAGGCGGCCGCGGCGGTGCCTGTCGGGGCCCCGCTGGTTTCGGTCGACACGGACGAGATCGAGGACCGGCTGCGGCGCGCCCTGCCCCGTATCGACTCGGTGGACGTCGTCCGCTCCTGGCCGCACGGAATCGAGCTGAACCTGGTCGAGCGCACCCCGGTGCTGCTGGTGGAAAAGGGCGGAAAGTTCACCGAAGTGGACGCGAAAGGTGTGCGTTTCGCCACGGTCGACGCGGCGAAGGCCCCCAAGGGCGTGCCCCTGCTGGAGTTGACGGCCGATCAGTCGCCCAGTCTGCGCCGCTTCGACGCCGACCGGCTGACCGCGGAGGCGGTCGGTGTGGCGGGCGATCTGCCGCCGCCGGTGGCCGGGGACGCCAAGATCCTCCGGGTCCGTTCGTACGACTCCATCACCCTGGAGTTGACCGGCGGCCGGAGCGTGGTGTGGGGCAGCGGCGAGGACGGCGAGGCGAAAGCCCGTGCGCTCCTCGCACTGATGAAAGCAGCTCCCAAAGCGGGGCACTTCGACGTGAGTGCCCCGACTGCCCCGGCGGCGTCGCGGAGTTGACGCACATATGCCCTGGCCAGCACCCTGGTTGGTCAGCGCTATGGGTGATCACATAGGGTGAAAAGAAAAACGGGAGGTTCGGCGTGTTCGTTGAACGTGCGCCACTTGTCGACTTAGTGTCCTGTTCGGAAGAGTCCAGAGAACAGAGACACTGGTAACCCTAAACTTCAACGTTAGGGTTTGGGTCGGCGTTTCGGACCGTCCCATCGGCATCCGTCGTCGCGGCGCGAGACCACCGCGAAGTGGCGACACGTAACTCGAGGCGAGAGGCCTTCGACGTGGCAGCACCGCAGAACTACCTCGCAGTCATCAAGGTCATCGGTGTCGGCGGCGGTGGTGTCAATGCCATCAACCGAATGATCGAGGTCGGTCTCAAGGGCGTCGAGTTCATCGCCATCAACACCGACGCGCAAGCTCTGTTGATGAGCGACGCCGACGTCAAGCTCGACGTCGGCCGTGAACTCACCCGCGGCCTCGGGGCCGGAGCAAACCCGGCAGTCGGTCGCAAGGCGGCAGAGGACCACCGTGAGGAGATCGAGGAGGTCCTCAAGGGGGCCGACATGGTCTTCGTCACCGCCGGCGAAGGCGGCGGCACCGGCACCGGCGGCGCGCCCGTCGTCGCCAACATCGCGCGCTCGCTGGGCGCCCTGACGATCGGTGTGGTCACCCGGCCGTTCACCTTCGAGGGCCGGCGCCGCGCCAACCAGGCGGAGGACGGCATCGCCGAGCTCCGCGAAGAGGTCGACACCCTCATCGTCATCCCGAACGACCGGCTGCTGTCCATCTCGGACCGCCAGGTCAGCGTGCTGGACGCGTTCAAGTCCGCCGACCAGGTGCTGCTCTCCGGTGTCCAGGGCATCACCGACCTCATCACCACCCCGGGCCTCATCAACCTCGACTTCGCCGACGTCAAGTCGGTCATGTCCGAGGCCGGGTCCGCGCTCATGGGCATCGGCTCGGCCCGCGGCGACGACCGCGCGGTGGCCGCCGCCGAGATGGCGATCTCCTCGCCCCTGCTGGAGGCGTCCATCGACGGCGCCCGGGGCGTGCTGCTCTCCATCTCCGGTGGCTCCGACCTCGGCCTCTTCGAGATCAACGAGGCCGCCCAGCTGGTGAGCGAGGCCGCCCACCCCGAGGCCAACATCATCTTCGGCGCCGTCATCGACGACGCCCTGGGCGACGAGGTACGGGTCACCGTGATCGCGGCCGGCTTCGACGGCGGCCAGCCGCCGGCCCGGCGCGACAACATCCTCAGCGCCGGATCCAGCAAGCGCGAGGAGCCGGCCCCCCCGGCCCGTTCGACGGAGACCCCCCGCCCGGTGAGCGGTCTCGGCACCGTCCCGGTACGCGAGGAGTCCCCGGCCCCGTCGGCCGAGCCCGCCCCGGCCGTGAACGACAGCTCCCTGTCGGTCACTCCTCCGGCGGTCCCGCCGGCCCGCCCGTACCCGGACACCTCGGCCGAAGAGCTGGACGTCCCGGACTTCCTGAAGTGACCGTGTGACGTGATAGGGCAGCACGACTCAGTGGGCGGCGCCCATTTCGCCTTCACCGATCGGTGGGGCGGGGTGAGCGCCGTTCCGTACGCAGAGCTCAACCTCGGCGGGGCGGTCGGTGACGACCCCGGGTCCGTCACCGCGAACCGTCGGCTCTCCGCCGAGTCGCTGGGGCTCGACCCGCGGCGGGTCGTGTGGATGAACCAGGTGCACGGCCGGGACGTCGTGGTGGTCGACGGGCCGTGGGCGCCGGGCGGGACCGTTCCGGCGGTGGACGGTGTCGTCACCGCCCGGCGCGGGCTCGCACTCGCGGTGCTGACCGCCGACTGCACACCCGTCCTGCTGGCCGACCCGGTCGCGGGCGTGGTGGGCGCGGCGCACGCCGGCCGCCCCGGAATGGTCGCCGGTGTCGTGCCGGCCACCGTCGAGGCCATGATCGCGCTCGGCGCCGAGGCGTCCCGGATCACCGCCCGCACCGGCCCCGCCGTGTGCGGGCGCTGCTACGAAGTCCCGGCCGCCATGCGGGACGAGGTGGCCGCCGTCGTACCGGAGGCGCACTCCGAGACGAGTTGGGGCACTCCGGCCGTCGATGTGAGCGCCGGGGTGCACGCCCAGCTGGACGCGCTGGGGGTGCGTGACCGGCGCGCGTCGGAGGTGTGCACGCTTGAATCGCGCGACCACTACTCGTACCGCCGCGACCGCACGACCGGGCGGCTCGCCGGATATGTCTGGCTCGACGGGGGCACCACCCGGCCGAAGGCTGGGGAAGGGTAAGCAGATGACGGACCGCAAGGCTCAACTCGCCGAGAACCTGGCGCGGGTGGAGGAACGTATCTCTGCCGCGTGCGCGGCGGCCGGGCGGGGGCGCGAGGACGTGACCCTGATCGTGGTCACCAAGACCTACCCGGCGAGCGACGTACGGCTGCTGCACGAGCTGGGCGTCCGGCACGTCGCCGAGAACCGGGACCAGGACGCGGCACCGAAGGCGGCCGCGTGCGCGGACCTCGATCTGACGTGGCACTTCGTCGGTCAGCTGCAGACCAATAAAGTCCGTTCTGTGGCGAGTTACGCACATGAGGTGCAGTCGGTCGACCGGCCGAAGCTCGTCACCGCGCTCTCGACCGCCGCGGTGCGCGCCGGGCGCGAGCTGGGGTGCCTGATCCAGGTCGCCCTCGACGCGGAATCCGGTGAGCGGGGGGATCGCGGTGGTGTCGCTCCGGACGGCATCGAGGAGTTGGCCGAAGCAGTGGCCGGCGCGCCGGGTCTCCGGCTCGACGGACTCATGACGGTCGCGCCACTGGCCGGGCCCTACGCGGGGAACCAACGGGCCGCATTCGATCGGCTGATGGAATTGGCATCCCGCCTGCGCGCGTCCCGTCCGGCTGCGAACATGGTGTCAGCAGGGATGAGTGCGGACCTCGAGGACGCCGTGGCGGCCGGAGCGACACATGTGCGCATCGGTACGGCGGTACTCGGAGACCGACCCCGGCTCGGGTAACGTCGCGAAGCAAGTCGGACCACAGCAGAAAATATGGTCATTTCCGCCGAACAGCGGACAGGCCTCGTGGATCGCGGGTACTTGGTGACGCTGTACCCACTAATGGTGAGGGCGATCCACCACAGAGCGGAGGACTCAGAGAATGGCCGGCGCGATGCGCAAGATGGCGGTCTACCTCGGCCTCGTGGAGGACGATGGGTACGACGGCCGGGGCTTCGACCCCGATGACGACTTCGAACCCGAACTGGAGCCGGAGCCCGAGCGCGACCGACGGCGCCACCAGCCCCCGCACCAGCCTTCGCACCAGGCGGAGCGCGAGGAGCCGGTGCGTGTCGTCCAGCAGCCGCCCGTGCAGCGCGACCCCGTTCCGCTTCCCGCTGAAAGCGGACGTCCGGCGCGAATCGCCCCCGTGGCATCCATCACACCTGAACGCCCGAGCCTGGAGAAGAACGCACCGGTGATCATGCCCAAGGTCGTGTCCGAGCGGGAGCCCTACCGCATCACCACACTTCACCCCCGGACCTACAACGAGGCCCGTACCATCGGGGAACACTTCCGCGAGGGCACGCCTGTGATCATGAACCTCACCGAGATGGACGACACGGACGCGAAGCGACTTGTCGACTTTGCCGCCGGTCTCGTCTTCGGGCTGCATGGCAGCATTGAGAGAGTGACGCAGAAGGTGTTCCTGTTGTCGCCTGCTAACGTCGATGTCACGGCGGAGGACAAGGCCCGCATCGCAGAGGGCGGATTCTTCAACCAGAGCTGAGAGCACGACACCGGGAACGGCCGGCCGGAAGGCCGGTGGACATGGGATCAGGGGAGAGGGAAGCGCGGGATGAGCGTCGCACTACAAGTGATCTACATCGCTCTGATGTGCTTCCTGGTCGTCCTGATCTTCCGGCTGGTCATGGACTATGTCTTCCAGTTCGCTCGTTCATGGCAACCCGGGAAGGCGATGGTGGTCGTTCTTGAGGCCACCTACACTGTCACCGATCCACCACTGAAGCTTCTGCGGCGGTTCATCCCGCCGTTGCGTCTCGGGGGCGTGGCACTCGACCTGTCCTTCTTCGTTCTGATGATCATCGTCTACATCCTGATCTCCATCGTGAACAGCTTCATGATGAGGGTGTGAGGGTGTAGCGATAACGGTCCTGCCGACTGCCGACGACTACGTAGAGGTGAAGGAAAGATGCCGCTGACCCCCGAGGACGTGCGGAACAAGCAGTTCACGACCGTCCGCCTCCGAGAAGGCTATGACGAGGACGAGGTCGATGCCTTCCTCGACGAGGTCGAAGCCGAACTGACGCGTCTGCTCCGTGAGAACGAGGACCTGCGCGCCAAGCTGGCCGCCGCCACGCGCGCGGCCGCGCAGAACCAGCAGCAGCAGGGTATGCGCAAGCCTCCGGAGCAGCAGGACCAGAGGCCCGTGGGCCCCGGGGCCCCCGTGCCCGCCGGGATATCGGGTCCGCCGGTCCAGCAGCAGCCCCCGCAGATGGGTCCCCCCCAGCTGCCTGGTGGTGCTCCTCAGCTGCCGGCCGGTCCCAGCCACGGGGGCCCGCAGGGCCAGCACGGCCCCGGCCCCATGCAGGGCGGCCCCATGGGCGGCCCGATGGGCGGTCCCATGGGTGGCCCCATGGGCGGTCACGGTCCGCAGATGCCGCAGCCCGGTCAGGGCCCCGGCGGCGACAGCGCGGCCCGCGTTCTCTCCCTCGCCCAGCAGACCGCCGACCAGGCGATCGCGGAGGCCCGTTCCGAGGCCAACAAGATCGTCGGCGAGGCCCGGTCGCGCGCCGAGGGCCTGGAGCGCGACGCCCGAGCCAAGGCGGACGCCCTGGAGCGGGACGCGCAGGAGAAGCACCGCGTCGCGATGGGCTCGCTGGAGTCGGCCCGCGCCACGCTGGAGCGCAAGGTCGAGGACCTGCGGGGCTTCGAGCGTGAGTACCGCACGCGCCTGAAGTCCTACCTGGAGAGCCAGCTGCGCCAGCTGGAGACCCAGGCGGACGACTCGCTGGCCCCGCCGCGGACGCCGTCCGCCGCGCCCTCGCTGCCGCCGTCCCCGTCGATGGCGTCGGCCGGCGCGAGCGCCCCGTCGTACGGCGGCAACCAGACCATGGGTGGCGGTCCGTCGATGGGCGGTGGCCCGTCCTACGGCGGCCAGCAGCAGATGTCGCCCGCGATGACGCAGCCGATGGCACCGGTGCGGCCGCAGGCGCCGCAGCCGATGCAGCAGGCTCCGTCGCCGATGCGTGGCTTCCTCATCGACGAGGACGACAACTGACGGGGGCGGATCGCGCGCCACGCGCGTAGCCGCGCTCAGTCGTCGGTAGGCAGTAGGGGGGGGGGGGGGGGGGGGGGGGGGGGGGGGGGGGAGAGCGGGAGGAGGGGGTCCGGTGGGGGT
>NZ_JBVJAH010000007.1:145140-317519 GCF_055590785.1 Streptomyces sp. NPDC041796 | reverse complement strand
CCCCCCCCCCCCCCCCCCCCCCCCCCCCCCCCCCCCCCCCCCCCCCCCACCCCCCACCCCCCCGCCCCCCCCCCCCCCCCCCCCCCCCCCCCCCCCCCCCGGCCCTTTGTCGTGCGCGGGGGGGCGGGGGAGCGCGGGGGCCGCGGGGGTGTGGCGGGGCGGGGGTGGGGTGCCGGTGGGGCGGGGGGGGGGTGTGTGGCGGGCGGGGTGCGCTTGGCCTTGGCCGCAGGGCCTTCTTCCACGGCGCAACCGGGGCGATGCCTGTTCTCGGTTCGCCGGCGGGGCGGCTTCCACCGGTGGGTGGGGGCGTGGCCCCTCCGGGCTCACCTCCTCGGGGCCGGCGGCCTGGGTTACGCGTGAGGGAGCCGTGTCGGAGCCGCCGACCCCTGCGGGGGCGACCCCGCACGGCCCCGCCCAGGCCGGACGCCGTCCGCGGGCCGCGGGGAACACGCGAAGGGCCCGGCCACCGAGGTGGCCGGGCCCTTCACGTGCGGTTACGCCTTGCGGAGGCGGAACGTGAGGGACAGGCCCTCGTCGGTGAACGGTTCGCCGTACGTGGCGTCCGCGTCGGCGGCCGAGAAGTCGGTGGCCAGGACCTCGTCGGCGATCAGCTCGGCGTGCTCCGCGAGGGCGGCGACGACCTCCGGGTCGGTGGACTCCCAGCGCAGGGCGATACGGTCCGCGACGTCCAGGCCGCTGTTCTTGCGGGCCTCCTGGATCAGACGGATCGCGTCACGCGCCAGCCCCGCGCGCCGCAGCTCCGGGGTGATCTCCAGGTCCAGGGCGACCGTCGCGCCCGAGTCGGAGGCGACCGACCAGCCCTCGCGGGGGGTCTCCGTGATGATCACCTCGTCAGGGGCCAGGGTGATCGTCTCGCCGTTGACCTCCAGGGTCGCCTCGCCGTTGCGCAGCGCGAGGGAGAGCGCGGCCGCGTCGGCGGCGGCGACCGCCTTGGCCACGTCCTGGACGCCCTTGCCGAAGCGCTTGCCCAGGGCCCGGAAGTTCGCCTTCGCGGTCGTGTCGACGAGCGAGCCGCCCACCTCGGAGAGCGAGGCGAGGGAGGTGACGTTGAGCTCCTCGGTGATCTGGGCGTGCAGCTCCGGCGACAGGGCCTCGAAGCCGGTGGCGGCCACCAGGGCGCGGGAGAGCGGCTGGCGGGTCTTCACGCCCGACTCCGCGCGCGTGGCGCGGCCCAGCTCGACCAGGCGGCGGACGAGGGCCATCTGCGAGGAGAGGGCCGGGTCGATGGCGGAGAGGTCCGCCTCCGGCCAGGTGGTGAGGTGGACCGACTCGGGCGCGCCGGGGGTGACCGGGACGACCAGGTCCTGCCACACGCGTTCGGTGATGAACGGGGTGAGGGGCGCCATGAGGCGCGTGACCGTCTCGATCACGTCGTGCAGGGTGCGCAGGGCCGCCTTGTCGCCGTGCCAGAAGCGGCGCCGGGAGCGGCGTACGTACCAGTTGGAGAGGTCGTCCACGAAGGCGGACAGGAGCTTTCCGGCGCGCTGGGTGTCGTACGCCTCCATGGCCTGGGTGACCTGGTCGGTCAGCGCGTGCAGCTCGGAGAGCAGCCAGCGGTCCAGCACCGGGCGGTCGGCGGGGGCCGGGTCGGCGTCGGTGGGGGCCCAGCCGGAGGTCCGGGCGTACAGGGCCTGGAAGGCGACCGTGTTCCAGTACGTGAGGAGCGTCTTGCGGACGACCTCCTGGATGGTGCCGTGGCCCACCCGGCGCGCGGCCCACGGGGAGCCGCCGGCGGCCATGAACCAGCGCACGGCGTCCGCGCCGTGCTGGTCCATGAGGGGGATCGGCTGGAGGATGTTGCCCAGGTGCTTGGACATCTTCCGGCCGTCCTCGGCGAGGATGTGGCCCAGGCAGACCACGTTCTCGTACGACGACTTGTCGAAGACGAGCGTGCCGACGGCCATGAGCGTGTAGAACCAGCCGCGGGTCTGGTCGATGGCCTCGGAGATGAACTGCGCCGGGTAGCGCTTCTCGAAGAGGTCCTTGTTCTTGTACGGGTAGCCGTACTGGGCGAACGGCATCGAGCCGGAGTCGTACCAGGCGTCGATGACCTCGGGGACGCGGGTGGCCGTCTCCCGGCAGGTGGGGCACGGGAAGGTCACGTCGTCGATGTACGGGCGGTGCGGGTCCAGCGACGACTGGTCACTGCCCGTGAGCTCGGTCAGCTCGTCGAGCGAACCGACGCACGTGAGGTGGTTCTCCTCGCAGCGCCAGATGGGGAGCGGGGTGCCCCAGTAGCGGTTGCGGGAGAGCGCCCAGTCGATGTTGTTGTTCAGCCAGTCGCCGAAGCGGCCGTGCTTGACGGAGTCCGGGAACCAGTTGGTGTTCTCGTTCTCCTCCAGGAGCCGGTCCTTGACGGCGGTCGTACGGATGTACCAGGACGGCTGGGCGTAGTAGAGCAGCGCTGTGTGGCAGCGCCAGCAGTGCGGGTAGCTGTGCTCGTACGCGATGTGCTTGAAGAGCCGTCCACGGGCCTGGAGGTCGGCCGTGAGGGCCTCGTCGGCCTTCTTGAAGAACTGGCCGCCGACGAGGTCGAGGTCCTCCTCGAAGGTGCCGTCGGGGCGGACCGGGTTCACGACGGGCAGGCCGTAGGCGCGGCACACCTTGAGGTCCTCCTCACCGAAGGCGGGCGCCTGGTGGACCAGACCCGTGCCGTCCTCGGTCGTGACGTAGTCGGCGTTGACGACGAAGTGGGCCGTCTCCGGGAAGTCGACCAGGGCGAAGGGGCGCTCGTAGGTCCAGCGCTCCATCTCGGCACCGGTGAAGGTCCGCCCGGTGGGCTCCCAGCCCTCGCCGAGGGCCTTGGCGAGGAGCGGCTCGGCGACGACGAGCTTCTCGTCGCCGTCGGTCGCGACGACGTAGGTGACCTCGGGGTGGGCGGCGACCGCGGTGTTGGACACGAGGGTCCAGGGGGTCGTCGTCCAGACGAGGAGGGAGGCCTCGCCCGCGAGGGGGCCCGAGGTCAGCGGGAAGCGGACGAAGACGGAGGGGTCGACGACCGTCTCGTACCCCTGGGCCAGCTCGTGGTCGGACAGGCCGGTGCCGCAGCGGGGGCACCAGGGGGCGACGCGGTGGTCCTGGACCAGGAGGCCCTTGTCGAAGATCTCCTTGAGGGACCACCACACCGACTGCACGTACTCGGGGTCCATGGTGCGGTACGCGTCGTCCAGGTCGACCCAGTAGCCCATCCGGGTCGTCAGCTCGGCGAACGCGTCCGTGTGGCGGGTCACCGACTCGCGGCACTTGGCGTTGAACTCGGCGATGCCGTACGCCTCGATGTCCTTCTTGCCAGAGAACCCGAGCTCCTTCTCGACGGCGAGCTCGACCGGCAGGCCGTGGCAGTCCCAGCCGGCCTTACGGGCGACGTGGTAACCGCGCATGGTGCGGAAGCGGGGGAAGACGTCCTTGAAGACGCGGGCCTCGATGTGGTGCGCGCCGGGCATGCCGTTGGCGGTGGGCGGGCCCTCGTAGAAGACCCACTCGGGGCGGCCCTCGGACTGCTCAAGGGACTTCTGGAAGACCTTGGCCTCGCGCCAGAAATCGAGCACGGCGTGCTCGAGCGCGGGCAGGTCGACCTGGGCGGGTACCTGGCGGTACTGCGACATCGAATCCTCCGGCGGACTGTTCCTCGTTCCGTCGGAGGGACGAGAGCGCCTGCGCTGCGGCCGGCTCCCGCGGTACCACCCTCCTTGGCCCCGGGCGCCTCGTTGGCGTCCTGAGCCCCCTCATTGGGGTCGCGATGCCGGTTCTACTGACCCCGCGGTCTCCCGAGGGGCGTTCTTCCGGCGGCTCCGGGGTGATGCTTCACATCGGGCTCGCCCCCGGGCTCTCACCGTCCCCGGGTCGCTCATGGCTGCGTACGACGCTACTCGTCCCCATCCAAGCCTTTCGCTGCGCCCAGTGTAAGCGCCCGGGCGGACAGCGGCCGACCGGTTTCACGGGTGTGCGGGCGGCGGTGGAGGAGTGACCCGAATGGCCACACAGGGTTCGACGGGCTCAAGGCGGGGATGGGGGCGGATTACAGGGCGGGGAGCTGGGCACAACGGATGCAGGCTGTCCTTGCCGCGGGCATGGGGCGTCCGTACCGGCGGCGTGCCCCGTTGCCGCGGGGCTTGAGTCGATTTATCGTCCCAGCACGATTCGCGAGCAAGATCACAATATGTGAAGGGGCCGCGAGATGGTGGCGAAGAAGACCGCCGTGAACAAGACGGCGTCCGGCAGATCCACCGCCACGGCCACGGGCGCGGCGGCCAAGGACACGACGGGGAAGAAGAGCACGGCGTCGGCGTCGTCGGCCCGGGCCCGCAAGACGGTCACGAAGAAGGCCGTGGGCGGGGCGGTGACGGCGCGGGGCGATGCCGCTGCCGCGAAGAAGGCGGACCGCTCCGCCAGGCGCGCCGAGACGGCGGAGGCCGCGGCACCGACACCGCCCAAGCGCTCGTCCGGCCGTGCCGCCTCCGAGCGGGCGGGCCCGGCGGCACGGAAGCCCGCCGCCAAGGCGACGGCGAAGAAGGCGGCCACGAAGGACGGCCACGTCGCGGAGGCGTCCACCGAGGGCGCGTCCGCCAAGCGGGCGGCGAGCAGGAAGGCCACCGGCGGCAAGGAGAGCGGTTCACCGGCGACGGCCAGGAAGACGGCGGGTGAGACCGTGCCGGCCAGCTCGGCCTCGGCCACGAAGACGACCACGGGCAGAACGGCGGCCAAGGAGCCCGAGCCGACCGGCGACGGCGGCGGGAAGGTGTCGGCCGCCGAGCGGGTGGGGAAGAAGGCGACCGCCGGGAGCGGTGGCGGGGAGACGGCCGCAAGGAAGGCGCCGGCCAGGAAGGCGGCCCGTAAGGAGGCTTCCGGGGCGGCGCCCCGGGGGAAGGCCGCCGTGACGAAGGGCGAGGAGGTGCCGTCGCAGGAGCCGCCGGCCACGGAAGGCGGCGCCGAGGAGGCGGTGGACGGCAGGACGGCGTCTCGTAGGAAGGCGGCCGGTACGCCGACGGCCGGTGAGAAGAAGGCCGCCACGGGCCGGGTGGGGAAGAAACGCGTGGCGGGGAAAGCCACGGAACAGGCCGCATCCGCGGCCGAGGGGGCGGCCGAGGCCGCGGAACAGACAGGAGCCAGGACAGTGGCAGCGAAGAAGACCGCGGATGTGACCACGGCGCCGGCCGCCTCGGCCGTGCCCCCCGCCCGGGGCATCGCCGGGACGGCACCGGAGGAGCTCGCCGTACGGCCCGGGGAGGAACCCTGGAGCGCCGAGGAGGTCGCCGAGGCGCGGGCCGAGCTGGAGGGCGAGGTGGCACGCCTGCAGGCGGAGATCACCGCCTCCGAGGAGGCCCTGTCCGGGCTGATGCGCGACTCCGGGGACGGCGCCGGCCACGACGAGGCCGACACCGGCACCAAGAACATCACCCGCGAGCACGAGATGGCGCTCGCCGCCAACGCCCGCGCCACCCTGGAACAGACCCAGCACGCCCTGCAGCGGCTCGACGCCGGGACGTACGGCCTGTGCGAGGTGTGCGGCAAGCCCATCGGCAAGGCGCGCATGCAGGCGTTCCCCCGCGCGACCCTGTGCGTGGAGGACAAACAGAAGCAGGAACGGCGAGGCTGAACCCGTACGTGTGTGCCGTACCCTCGTGCACAGTAGGCACCTAGGTTGAGGGACTCACGTGGCAGAGGTGGAGCGGACCATCGGTACGCCGGATGTTGACGACGAGG
This sequence comes from Streptomyces sp. NPDC041796, assembly GCF_055590785.1. Taxonomy (NCBI): domain Bacteria; kingdom Bacillati; phylum Actinomycetota; class Actinomycetes; order Kitasatosporales; family Streptomycetaceae; genus Streptomyces; species Streptomyces sp. NPDC041796. Next base: position 311,795 of record NZ_JBVJAH010000007.1, on the reverse strand, counting down.
CCGCGGCGCCGCTGGAGCGGCCCAGGGGCAGGCGCCGCATCCTGGCGCTGTTCGTCGTGGCCCTGGTGGCCTACCTGCTGGACCTCGGCAGCAAGATGCTCGTGGTGGCCAAGCTGGAGCACCACGAGCCGATCCAGGTCATCGGCGACTGGCTGAGGTTCGTGGCGGTGCGCAACCCGGGCGCGGCCTTCGGGATGGGCGAGGCGTTCACGGTGATCTTCACCTGCATCGCGGCAGCGGTCATCGTGGTGATCATCCGGCTGGCGCGGAAGCTGTACAGCCTGCCCTGGGCGATCGCGCTGGGCCTGCTCCTCGGTGGCGCGCTCGGCAACCTCACCGACCGGATCTTCCGCTCGCCCGGCGTCTTCGAGGGCGCGGTCGTCGACTTCATCGCGCCCGCTCACTTCGCGGTGTTCAACCTCGCGGACTCGGCGATCGTGTGTGGCGGGTTCCTCATTGTGATCCTGTCGTTCAAGGGGCTGGACCCGGACGGGACCGTCCACAAGGACTGACAAGGCATACTCGACGGGTGAGCACGATTCCCGAGATCCGTACGCTGCCCGTTCCCGATGGCCTCGAAGGCGAGCGCGTCGACGCCGCAATCGCCCGTATGTTCGGGTTTTCCCGGACCAAGGCGGCTGAGCTGGCCGCCGCCGGGAAGGTGCTCGTCGACGGCGCCGCCGTCGGCAAGTCCGAGCGGGTGAGCGGGGGCGCGTGGCTCGAGGTCGAGATGCCCGGCGCCCCGGCGCCCGTGCAGATCGTCGCCGAACCGGTCGAGGGCATGGAGATCGTCCACGACGACGACGACATCGTCGTGATCGTGAAGCCGGTCGGCGTGGCCGCGCACCCGAGCCCCGGCTGGACCGGCACGACCGTGATCGGTGGCCTCGCGGCGGCCGGGTACCGGATCTCGACGTCCGGCGCGGCCGAGCGGCAGGGCATCGTGCACCGCCTGGACGTCGGTACCTCCGGGCTCATGGCCGTGGCCAAGTCGGAGCGGGCGTACACACTGCTCAAGGCACAGTTCCGGGACCGCACGGTCGACAAGCGGTATCACGCGCTCGTGCAGGGCCACCCCGACCCGCTGAGCGGGACCATCGACGCGCCCATCGGCCGCCACCCGAACCACGACTACAAGTGGGCCGTGACCGCCGACGGCAAGCCCTCGGTGACCCACTACGACCTGATCGAGGCGTACCGCGCGGCCTCCCTGCTCGACATCAAGCTGGAGACCGGCCGCACCCATCAGATCCGCGTCCACATGTCGGCCCACCGCCACCCGTGCGTCGGCGACCTGACCTACGGTGCCGATCCGACGATGGCGAAGCGGCTCGGACTGACCCGGCAGTGGCTGCACGCGGTGCGCCTCGGCTTCGAGCACCCGGCGGACGGCCGGTGGGTCGAGTTCGAGAGCACCTACCCCGCCGACCTCCAGAACGCCCTGGACAGGATCGCCGCGGAGAGCGCATGAGCGAGTTCGTCGTACGGGAGGCCGTGAGCGAGGCCGACCGGAAGGCGGGCTTCGCCGTCCGCCATGAGGTCTTCGTCCTGGAGCAGGGCGTACCGGAGGACATCGAGTACGACACGTACGACGCGACCGCCGTCCATGTGCTGGCCGTCCGTCGCGCGGACGGGGCCGCCCTGGGGACCGGCCGGCTGCTGTACGGGGCCGACGCGGCCGGCAAGACCGGCGGCGCCGAGGGCGTGGGCTCGCTGGGCCGGCTCGCGGTCGCCGAGGCCGCGCGGGGGCTCGGGGTCGGTGTGGCCCTGGTGCGGGCCATCGAGGAGGCGGCACGCGCGCGTGGGCTGACGGCGGTCGACCTGCACGCCCAGACGCAGGCGCTCGGGTTCTACGAGCGGCTCGGCTACGAGGTGTACGGCGAGGAGTTCCAGGACGCGGGGATAGCGCACCTGGCGATGCGCCGCGTGCTGTGACGCCCGTGGCAGGGTTGCACTCCTGATCATCGTCGTGGAGTGAACGGCCGGAGGGCGCACCGTGGACCAGCTGGCTCTGCTGCTCGTGCTGCTGCTCGGGGCGGTACTGACCGTTCCCCTCGGGGAGCGGCTGGGACTGCCCGCCCCGGTGCTGATGACACTCGCGGGCGTGGTGCTGGCCCTGCTGCCCTTCGTACCGAACGTGGAGATCCCGCCGGAGTTCATCCTTCCGCTGGTGCTGCCGCCTCTGCTGTACGCGACCGTGCAGCGGACGTCGTGGCGCCAGTTCGCGGCCAACAAGCGCCCCATCTTCCTGCTGGCGGTGGCGCTCGTCTTCGTCACCACGGCCGCCGTCGCCGCCGTGGCGAGCGCCGTCGTACCGGGCCTGCCGATCGCCGCCGCCGTCGCCCTCGGCGCGCTCGTCGCACCCCCCGATCCGGTCGCCGCGACCGCTGTGGCGGGCTCCTTGGGGCTGCCGCGCCGGCTCGTGTCGATCCTGGAGGGCGAAGGGCTGTTCAACGACGTCACGGCGATCGTGCTGTACCACGTGGCGATCGGCGCGGCCGTCGGCGGAACGTTCTCCTGGGCCGGGGCGGCGGGCGAACTGGTGTTGTCCGCCGTCGTCGCCATCGTGGTCGGTTTCGCGCTGGGCTGGCTGTCCGACAAGCTGATGGGGCTGCTCGGTGACGCCACCCTGCAGACCGGGCTCACCCTGCTGGTGCCCTTCGTCTCCTATGTACTCGCCGAGGAACTGCACGGCTCCGGCGTCCTCGCCGTCCTCGTCACCGCCCTGTTCCTGGCCGAACACGCCACCGACGCCGACGATGTGATGGGCCGTATCGCCGGCCGCACCTTCTGGGAGATCGTCGACACCCTCGTCACCGGCATCGCCTTCGGGCTCATCGGCCTGGAGCTGCACAACGTCTTCGGCACGGCCGACGGGCGGGAACTGCGGATGCTGGGCTGGGGCGCGGCCATCGTCGCCTGCGTCGTCGGCGTACGGCTGCTGTGGCTGCTGCCGGCCACGTGGCTCGCCAAACGGCTCCATACACGGCGGGATTACGACGAGGAGATCCCCATGAGCTGGCGGGAGACCGTCGTCATGTGGTGGTCGGGCATGCGGGGCGTGGCGTCGGTCGCGCTGGCGCTCGCGATCCCGCTGCGAACGGAGGACGGTGCTCCGTTCCCGGGGCGGGACGAGATCGTGTTCATCGCCTTCTGCGTCATCATGGCGACCCTCGTCGTCCAGGGCCTCACCCTGCCGTGGCTGGTGCGCAGGCTCGGCGTACGCGCCGACACGGACGCCGAGCGGGAACTGGAACGGAAGCTCGCCGTCCGGGCCGCCGGGGCGGCGAAACGGCGCCTGAAGGAGATCCAGGAGGTCGAGGACCTGCCGGAGGACCTCCAGGAACGGCTCCAGCGCGTCGCGTTCGACGTGGGGGTGCGGATCAGTCCCGACCTGGCGGACGAGGAGCGGCGGTCGGCGTCCGCGAAGCGGGCGGAGCGGTTCAAGGCCATGCAGCGCATCCAGCGGGAACTGATGTCAGCCGCCCGCCACGAGGTCCTCTCCGCCCGCAGCGAGCCCGGCGCCGACCCGGAGGTCGTCGACCGCGTCCTGCGCCACCTGGACGTCCGCAGCCTCAGGTGACGCCGACGGGCCCCGCGGTGGGCCGGGCAGGTCAGCCGCGGCCCGTGCGGGGGGCGTCCTTGGCCGGGACCTCGCCGTCCAGGGGGTAGTTGTCGGCGTTGTTGCTGTGGACCTCCGCCGCGCGGGGCGGGCGCCCGGACGCCTTGCCGCGCTCGGGCCACTGACCGTTCGGCGGCAGCGACGCCGGGGACGTGGTGACGCGGGGAAGGGCGTACGCGTGCTTCTCGCACAGCCAGGCGACCATCTGCTCCCGCACCACGCACCGCACCGTCCAGATGTCGTCCGCGTCCTTCGCCGTGACGACCGCGCGCACCTGGATGGTGCTCGGTGTGGTGTCGGTGACGGCCAGCGACCAGTCGCGGCCGTCCCAGGCGGGGCAGTCCGCCAGGATGTCCTTCAGTTTCTCGCGCATCAGACTCACCGGCGCCGAGTGGTCCAGGTGGAAGAAGACCGTGCCGGTCATCTGGGCACCGCCGCGCGACCAGTTCTCGAACGGCTTGCTCGTGAAATACGACACCGGCATCGTGATCCGGCGCTCGTCCCACGTCCGTACGGCGAGGAACGTGAGCGTGACCTCCTCCACCACGCCCCACTCGCCGTCCACCACCACCGTGTCGCCGATCCGGACCATGTCGCCGAAGGCGATCTGGAAGCCGGCGAACAGGTTCCCGAGGGTGGACTGCGCGGCGACACCGGCGACGATGCCGATGATGCCCGCGGAGGCCAGCATCGACGTGCCGATCGTGCGGAAGTCGGGGAACGTCAGCAGCATCGCCGCGACCGCCACCACGCCGACGACCGCGGTGACGATCCGCATGATCAGCGTGACCTGGGTGCGGACCCGGCGTACCCGGGCCGCGTCGCGCGTGGAGGAGGCGTACCGGGCGTAGCTGGACTCCACTATGGCCGCGGCGATCCGCACCACCAGCCAGGCGCTGGCCCCGATCAGTACCAGGGTCAGTACCTGGCCTATCCCGGCCTCGTGGTCCTCGATGAGCGCCCACTTCGTCTGTCGGTACGAACCGCGCAGCAGCGCGGCGAGCAGGACGAACTGGAGGGGCAGCCGGCAGCGCCGCAGCAGCCCCCACAGCGGGGTCTCGTGGTGCCGGGCGTCGGCTCGGCGCAGCGTGAAGTCGGCGAGGTAGCCGACCACCAGCGTGAGCACGACCGCCCCACCGACGACGGTCAACGGGCGCAGTGCGTTCTCCATGGCTCCGTATCCAACTGGCAGGATGGCCGGATGAACATCATGCTCTTCCACTCGGCCTACGGTCTGCGCCCGGCCGTGCACGCCGCAGCCGACCGGCTGCGCGCCGCCGGGCACCACGTGCACGTGCCCGACCTGTATGAAGGTCAAACGGCCGACGCCATCGAAGAGGGCATGGCCATCAAGGACGGGATCGGCAAGGAGGAGCTGCTCAAGCGGGCCGTCATGGCCGCCGCTCCCTACTCGGAGCAAGGGCTCGTGTACGCGGGGTTCTCGCTGGGCGCGTCGATCGCGCAGACCATGGCGCTCGGTGACGAGAAGGCGCGTGGGCTGCTGCTGTTGCACGGCACCTCGGACATCGCGCCGAACGCCTCGGTGGACGAGCTTCCGGTACAGCTGCACGTCGCCGACCCGGACGCGTTCGAGCCGCACGACTGGCTGAACGCCTGGTACCTGCAGATGCGGCGGGCGGGCGCGGACACCGAGGTCTACCGCTACCCGGGTGCCGGGCACCTGTACACCGACCCCGATCTGCCCGACTACGACGCGGACGCCGCCGAGCGGACCTGGGCGATCGCGCTGTCCTTCCTGGAGGGCCTGGAGGGCCCGGCGGACCGGTAGCGGACGGCCGGCGGCTCAGGGCCGGGTGCAGCGGCCGCTGACGGCACTCGGGCCGGGGGCGCACTGGTAGCCGAAGTCCGAGGCGCGGTGGCTCAGGTAGCGGCCGAGGCAGTCGTTCCTGGAGATCAGCCCCCGGGACCGGCACCATTGGGCGGCTTCCGTACCGCTGTTGAAGCCCGGCACGTAGAAGACCCAGTAACCGGGGCGCAGCGAGGCGTACGCGTCGCTGTCCAGGTGGTCGGCCTCGTCGAGCCCCTGGTCGCGGAGGGACACGGCCATGCGTGCCCGGGCGCCGGTGCCGGAGGACTTGGACACGGAGGCGAGCTGGGCGACCCAGCTGTCGGCCAATGGGTCGGAGGGGGTGGGCGGGGGAGCCGGGGGAGGAGTGGGGCTCTCCGGAGTGGGACCGTCCTGTGTCGGCCTGGTGGTGGTCGGCCGGACCGTGGTGGGGGTCACCGTGGTCGGTCGGACCGAGGTCGGAGGCGCCGTGGCGGTCGGAGGGGCCGCCGAGCCGTTCGGGCCGTCGGCGGAGGTCGCCGGACCGTTGCGCAGGGCCAGGACCAGGGCTGTCGTCGCGACCAGTGCCACGGCCACCGCGACGGCGGCGATCACCACGGGGGTACGGCCCGGGGCCGGGCGGTCGGGGTGTGTGACGGCGGCCGGGAGCGGAGGCGCGGGCGGGGACACGGGCGGGGGCGCCGGCGCCGGGCGTGCCGGCGCGGTCACCGTCGGCCGCGACGACCGGAGAGGGGGAGCCGCCCCGGTCTCCGCGAGCGCCAGCATCGCGTCCAGCCGGGCCGTGTCGGGGCGGGCGGCCGGGTCCCGGACGAGCAGGGCGTCCAGGACGGGCGCGAGGGGCCCGGAGCGTACGGGAGGGGGAACCGGGTCGTCGAGGACGGCCGCCAGGGTGGCCAGCGTCGTGGCGCGGCGCAGTGGACTGACGCCCTCCACGCACACGTACAGGACGAGACCCAGGGACCACAGGTCCGAGGCGGGGTCGTCGGCCAGGCCCCGGATCCTCTCGGGCGCCATGTACTCGGGCGAGCCGACCAGCTCGCCCGTCATCGTCAGCGATGTGGAGCCCTGGAGCGCGGCGATGCCGAAGTCGGTGAGGACCGCGCTTCCGTCCGCCCGCAGGAGGACGTTCGCCGGCTTGACGTCCCGGTGCCGGACCCCGGCCGCGTGTGCGGCCCGCAGCGCGGCCAGCACCTGGCGGCCGATGCGGGCCGTCTCCACCGGAGACAGCGGGCCCTCCTGGGTGAGCCGGTCCTGGAGGGAGGTCCCGGGCAGCAGCTCCATCACGATCCACGGGTGCGGCCGTACGTCCACGATGTGGTGGACGGTCACCACGTGCGGGTGGCTCAGCCGGGCCAGGGCGCGCGCCTCGCGCAGCACCCGCTCCCGTACGGTGTCGGCCCCCGCCGCGTCGTACCGCACCTCCTTGAGGGCCACCTCGCGGTGGAGCACGGTGTCGCGTGCCCCCCACACCGTGCCCATGCCGCCGCTGCCGAGTCGTTGCAGCAGCTCGAACCGACCGTCGATCACGTCCCCCGGCGCACTCATGGCGCCAGGTTAGAGGGAAGTCAGCCGGCCCGGTACGCCGTCCAGTGGTCCTTCATCCTCTGTACCTGACCACCCGTGAACTGGTACATGCAGGCGTCGTAGGTGTAGTCCATGAAGTTGTGGATCGGGTCGGCGCCCGTCTTGTTGACGCACGTGTCGCGTCCGGTCGGGCACTCGTAGGCCGGGCTCTTCTCTGCGGGCGTGTCGGTCACGTAGTCGCCGTTGCCGTTACAGCCTCCCTGGAAGGTGTGGTAGAGCCCCATCCAGTGGCCGACCTCGTGCGTCGCGGTGTCACCCTCGGCGTAGTTGGTGGCCGTGCCGCCCGGGAGGGAGGCGTCGAGGACGACGACACCGTCCATGCTGGGGCTGGACTTGTACGAGGACGGGAAGGTGGCCCAGCCGAGGAGGCCGCCGCCGAGGTTGGCCGTGTAGAAGTTGAGCGCTCCGGCACCGCCCTTGCGGAGGGTGGACTTCATGGCCTTCTCCTCGGCCGAGCCCGAGCTCAGGTTGTACCAGGCCGCGTTGTTCGTGTAGTCCGTGCCGGCCAGCGTGAACTGGAAGCCGGAGGCGGTGTTCCCGGTGCCCTGGCCGCCGAAGGCGGAGTTGAGGACGGCTATCTGGGCGTTGATGTCGGTCGCGTCGAGCTTGCCGGTCTCACCGTCGTGGATGACGTGGAAGTAGACCGGGATCGTGGTGGCGGCGGCGACGTTCATGCGGCTGCCGTTGGCGCGCGCCGCCTCCAGTCTCTTCTTCAGGTCCGCGTCCATGGCCTTGGCCTTGACGTCGGTGACCTCGTTGGGCTCGTGGGCGTGCCCGGCGGCCCCGGGGTGGATCTCACGCGCGGCGGCGGAGGCGTCCGAGCCCTCGGCGCACTCCTCGGTGACCGTGGCGACCGGCGCCGTGGCGGCGGCGACGCCCGTGGGGGTGGAGAGCGGGAAGAGGGCCAGGGATCCGGCCATGACCGCCGTACCGAGAACACGGCGGTGCATACGCGGAGATATTCGGGCAAGAGCACGCATGGTGACTCCTCGCGGGGGGTTGTGGAGAGGGCCTTCCTCGCCACCGCGGGGACATTACGTGGCCATGTCAGATGTTGATGAGCATTGAACAAGCCCAATCAATCGTTGAGTATTTGAAGACATCAGGGGGAAATCCTGCGGTCCGTCCCAGACTTCGAGATGTCCATGTAACGGTCCCGGAACCCAAGGCGGGCGGTGTGTCCGGATTCGATCTCCGGAACACGCCGCCCGCCACGCCTCTGTGATCTCCTGTTAACAGGATCAGATTTGGCTGAAAATCATCGCTGAGGGACCGTCAGTGCACCGGGGTGTACACCCGCTCGACCTTCTGCGTTCCACTGAGTGTCCGATACGAGCGGATCCAGGCCGAAGAGGCGTCCGGCTTCGTCTTGTCGGAGACGGTGTAGTAGTCCATCTGCGACCGCTGCGGGGTGACGTCGAGGACGCCGTAGCCGTGGTTGTCCATGTCCACCCACTTCACATGGCGGTTGGCGCCCCTGATGGCCGTCGCCGCGACCAGCGAGGCCGTGCCCGGTGCGACGTGGAGTATGTCGTCCAGGTTGTCCGAGGTCACCGACGTCACCACGAACTCGGTCGCCGCCGACCGCGAGACCGGGTAGGTGGCCGCCTTCACCGGTACGTCGTTGGCCCACGCCATGTGGATGTCACCGGTCAGGAACACGGTGTTGGTGATGGACCGGTCCGTCAGGTGCGCGAGCAGCTCCCGGCGGTCGTCCGTGTAGCCGTCCCACTGGTCCACGTTGATCGCCAGCCCGCCCTTGGGCAGCCCGAGCAGCTCCGCGACCGGCCCCAGCAGGTGCGTCGGCAGGGAGCCGAAGGCGACCGGCGAGATCATCACCGAGGTGCCGACCAGCCGCCAGGCCGCGTCGGAGGACGCCAGCCCCGCCTTGAGCCAGTCCAGTTGGGCGCGGCCGGTGAGCGTACGGTCCGGGTCGTCGACCTGGCCGCTGCCCGTCGAGGCCTGCTGCGAGCGGAACGAGCGGAGGTCCAGCAGGTGCAGGTCGGCCAGCTTGCCGAAGCGCAGCCGGCGGTAGACCGTGCCCTCGGTGGAGGCGCGGACCGGCATCCACTCGAAGTACGCCTGCTTCGCGGCCGCCGCACGGGCCGCCCAGTCGCCCTCGGCGCCCGGGGCGTGGTTGTCCGCACCGCCCGACCAGGTGTCGTCGGCGAACTCGTGGTCGTCCCATATGGCGATCACCGGGTGGGCGGCGTGCAGCGCCTGGAGGTCGGCGTCCGTCTTGTAGGTGGCGTGCCGCAGGCGGTAGTCGGCGAGCGTGACGATCTCGTGCTTCGGCTCGTGCTGCCGTACGACGTAGTCCGGCTTGGGGTAGCCGCCCGTCTCGTACTCGTAGATGTAGTCACCGAGGTGGAGGATCGCATCCAGGTCGGCCCGCGCGGCGAGGTGGCGGTACGCGGAGAAGTGGCCGGCCTCCCAGTTGGCGCAGGAGACCACGCCGAAGCGGACACCGGCCGTCGTGGCGTCGGCGGCCGGGGTGGTGCGGGTCCGGCCGACGGGGGAGACGACCGTCGATGCGTCCGTACCGGCGGCGAAACGGAAGTAATGGACGGTCTCCTGGCGAAGGCCCCTTACATCGACCTTGACGGTGTGGTCGGAGGCGGCGGTCGCGGTGACCGCGCCCCGCGCCACGATCCGCGAGAAGGCTCTGTCCTCGGAGACCTCCCATCTCACCTCGGTGTCCGGGCCCTTGCCGGATCCGGGAAGGGCGTCGGGCGACGGCGTCACACGCGTCCACAGCAGGACGCCGTCGGGCAGCGGGTCACCGGAGGCGACTCCATGGAGGAACGCGGGGGCCTGAACGTCCGCCGCGGCGGGCGGCGCGGAGGCCAGGACGGGAGCGGCGACAGCGGTGGCGGCAGCGGCCTTGACGACCGTGCGGCGGCTGGGAGTGGAGAGAAAACGACTGGTCACGGCCGCACAGATTACTGAGCGGTAGAGCAGGCGGCGGGCGAACTCCCCCGAGTTCGCCCGCCTGTTGGCCGAAAGCCATGCCCTGCTCGCCCCGGAGTTACCCCTTGAGCGCCTTGTCCATGGCGGCCGTGAAGTCGGCCGGGGTCATGGGGGCGTTGCCCCGTGCGTCGGTGACGGGCTTGCCGTCCATCTTCAGCGTGGGGGTGCCCTTCACCCCGCTCTTGTCGAAGGTCTCGGACATCTTGAGGGCCCAGGCGTCGAAGGTGCCCTCTTCGACGTCCTTCTTGAACGCGGCGTTGCTCTTCAGGGCCGGGACGGTCTCGGCGATCTCCAGGAGGTAGGCGTCCTTGGCGAACTTGTCCTGATTTTCCGCGGGGTGGTACTTCGCCGAGTAGAGCGCCGCCTTGTAGTCCAGGAACGCCTCGGGGCTGACATTGAGGGCGGCGCCCAGCGCGGACAGCGCGTTCTTCGAACCTTCGCCGTTCGCGCCGACGCGGCCGTCGGCGAGGGAGTCGCCGTCGAGGAACGTGGCGCCGACGTACTTGAGCCGGTACTTGCCGGCGGCGACGTCCTTCTCGATCTGCTCGCCCACGCCCTGCTCGAACGTCGCGCAGATCGGGCAGCGGGAGTCCTCGTACAGCTCCAGCGTCTTCTTCGCGGCCGGCTTGCCGATGACGAGGGTGGTGCCGTTCTCGCCCGAGGTGTTCTTCGGCGCGGTGACGTCCTTCCGGTCCTTCGCCGCCTCCCAGTGGGAGGGCTTGTTCGCCTGCATCACGGCGTAGCCGACACCGCCGGCCAGCGCCAGGACGGCGACGGCCGATACGGCGACGGTGATCTGCCGGCGGACCTTGTCCTTCTTGGCCTGGCGCTCGCGCTCCTGGCGCAGCCGCTCGCGGGCCGCCGCCTTGTTGGCCTGGCTGTTGCGTGCACTCATGGTGGTGTTCTCCGTGGGAAATCCGTGCGTAAGGGTGGGGACTGCGGTGCTCAGGCCGCGAGGGCCGGCCGGCACGGCGGTCCACGCCGTCCCACGGAGTGCACGAGAAGACGGGTACGGGACGGCCGCGGCCGGCCCGCCGGCCGGGGTCCGCGCCGTACGGCCGGGCACGCCGCACCGGCCACGGCGACCACCAGCAGCAGCGGCCGGAAAGCGAAGGCGGCCGCCGACCGCACCAGCCCGGCCAGCGCGCTCTCGCCCCGCCGCAACCAGGCCGAGGCGATCAGCCCGACCGCGATGTGCGCGGCCAGCAGCAGCCAGGGCAGCGCCGGGTCGGGGGAGCGGAGCAGGGCGGCGGCACCGCCCTCGGGGGCGGCCACACCCGGCAGCGGGTCACCCACCGCGCCACCGCACAGCACATCGACGCCCACCGACCGCAGCGACCCCGCCACGGGGCCGCCCGCCGGGCCGTAACAGACGTGCTGTCCCGTGGTGAACACGGTGTCGGCGGCCAGCTCCAGCGGGACGAGGAGCCCCGCGATGCTCCAGAAGCCGCGCTCGGCGCCGGCCAGCGCGTACGCGACGCCGAAGACCCCGGCCGCGACACCGACGACGGTCGCGGCCGGCAGCGGAACCCCCGACAGCAGCACATGGGAGGCCACGGACAGCGTCACGACCAGTGCCGTGAAGAACGCCGCCCGCAGCCACCTGAGCCGGGTCCCCGATATGTCGTCCATCGCCCGAGAGTGTGCCACGCCTTCCTGTAAGCAGTCCCTAAAGGATCCGGCCTCCGCGGCCGTTCCAAGACAGGCCCTGGAGGCCGGGAATGCGGCCGTTGCGGAACAGGTCGACGAAGATCTGGTGGTCCGCCCGGGCCCGGGCGCCGTAGCTGTGCGCGAATTCCACCAGCAGCTCCGCGAAGCCCTCCTCGTCCGCCGCGATCGCCGCGTCGATGGCCCGCTCCGTGGAGAACGGCACCAGGGAGTGCCCGCTCTCGTCGTCCGCCGCCGCGTGCATGGTGGCCGTCGCCCGGCCCAGGTCGGCGACGGTGGCGGCGATCTCCTCCGGGTCGTCGATGTCCGACCAGTCCAGGTCCACCGCGTACGGCGAGACCTCCGCGACCAGCTGCCCGGCTCCGTCCAGCTCCGTCCAGCCCAGCCACGGGTCGGCGTGGTCCTGGAGCGCCCGCTGCGAGATGACCGTGCGGTGCCCCTCGTGCTGGAAGTACTCACGCACAGCCGGGTCGGTCACATGCCGGGAGACCGCCGGGGTCTGCGCCTGCTTCATGTAGATCACGACGTCGTTCTCGAGGGCGTCGCTGTTGCCCTCGAGGAGGATGTTGTACGAGGGCAGCCCGGCCGACCCGATTCCGATGCCGCGCCGCCCCACCACGTCCTTGACGCGGTACGAATCGGGCCGGGCCAGGCTCGACTCCGGCAGCGTCTCCAGGTAGCCGTCGAACGCCGCCAGGACCTTGTAGCGGGTCGCCGCGTCCAGCTCGATCGCCCCGCCACCGGCCGAGAAGCGGCGCTCGAAGTCCCGGATCTCCGTCATCGACTCCAGCAGGCCGAAACGGGTCAGCGACCGGGCGTCGCGCAGCGCGTCCAGCAGCGGGCCCTCGGCCGTGTCCAGGGTGAAGGGCGGGACGTCGTCGTTCTCGGCCCCCTTCGCCAGTGCGTGGATCCGCTCCCGGTAGGCGGCGGCGCAGATCCTCACCAGCTCGGTGATCTGGTCGTCGCTGAGCGCCTTGCCGTACCCGATCAGCGCCAGGGACGCCGACAGGCGCTTCAGGTCCCAGGTGAAGGGTCCGACGTACGCCTCGTCGAAGTCGTTGACGTTGAAGATCAGCCGTCCGTTGGCGTCCATGTACGTGCCGAAGTTCTCGGCGTGCAGGTCGCCGTGGATCCACACCCGGCCGGTCCGCTCGTCCAGGTACGGGCCGCCGTGCTGCTCCTGGTCGAGGTCGGCGTAGAAGAGGCAGGCCGTGCCCCGGTAGAAGGCGAAGGCCGAGCCGGCCATCTTCCGGAACTTGACCCGGAAGGCGGCCGGGTCGGCGGCCAGGAGCTCGCCGAAGGCGGTGCCGAAGACGGAGAGGATCTGCTCACCGCGTTCCTCGGCGGTGGGCTGGGGGACCGACATCTCGGGGTGCCTCCTGGTACGGACGTGCGGGGCTTCGTACACAACAAAACGGACAGGTGTTCCGTCCGTCTCAACGCGCGACCGTACTCGCGGGTGCCCGGTCGCTGTCAGTGGGGCGACGTAGACTTCCGAGCTGTCCCCCATCCCCGACCCCCGGAGGCAGCAGCCGTGTCGAAGCCGCCGTTCACGCACCTTCACGTGCACACCCAGTATTCGCTGCTGGACGGTGCCGCGCGGCTGAAAGACATGTTCAACGCCTGCAACGAGATGGGCATGACGCACATCGCGATGTCGGACCACGGCAACCTCCACGGGGCGTACGACTTCTTCCACACGGCGAAGAAGGCGGGGGTCACGCCGATCATCGGGATCGAGGCGTACGTCGCCCCCGAGTCGCGCCGCAACAAGCGCAAGGTCCAGTGGGGCCAGCCGCACCAGAAGCGGGACGACGTCTCCGGTTCGGGTGGTTACACCCACAAGACGATCTGGGCGGCGAACGCCACGGGTCTGCACAACCTGTTCCGGCTCTCCTCCGACGCGTACAAGGAGGGCTGGCTGCAGAAGTGGCCGCGTATGGACAAGGAGACCATCGCCCAGTGGTCGGAGGGGCTGATCGCCTCCACCGGCTGCCCCTCGGGCGAGCTGCAGACCCGGCTGCGCCTCGGCCAGTTCGACGAGGCGCTGAAGTCGGCCTCCGAGTACCAGGACATCTTCGGCAAGGACCGGTACTTCCTGGAGCTGATGGACCACGGCATCGAGATCGAGCGCCGGGTCCGCGACGGGCTGCTGGAGATCGGCAAGAAGCTCGGCATCCCGCCCCTGGTGACCAACGACTCGCACTACACCTACGCGCACGAGGCCTCCGCCCACGACGCGCTGCTGTGCATCCAGACCGGCAAGAACCTCTCCGACCCCGACCGCTTCAAGTTCGACGGCACCGGCTACTACCTGAAGTCCACGGACGAGATGTACGCCATCGACTCCTCGGACGCCTGGCAGGAGGGGTGCGCCAACACGCTCCTGGTCGCCGAGCAGATCGACACCGCCGGCATGTTCGAGAAGCGCGACCTCATGCCGAAGTTCGACATCCCCGAGGGTCACACCGAGGTCAGCTGGTTCAAGGAGGAAGTCCAGCGCGGCATGCACCGCCGCTTCCCCGGCGGCATCCCCGAGGACCGGCAGCAGCAGGTCGAGTACGAGATGGACGTCATCATCCAGATGGGGTTCCCGGGGTACTTCCTCGTCGTCGCCGACTTCATCATGTGGGCCAAGAACCAGGGCATCGCGGTGGGCCCCGGCCGAGGCTCCGCGGCCGGCTCGATCGTGGCGTACGCGCTGGGCATCACCGACCTCGACCCGATCCCGCACGGCCTGATCTTCGAGCGCTTCCTCAACCCCGAGCGCGTGTCCATGCCCGATGTCGACATCGACTTCGACGAGCGCAGGCGCGTCGAGGTGATCAGGTACGTGACCGAGAAGTACGGCGAGGACAAGGTCGCCATGATCGGCACGTACGGCACGATCAAGGCGAAGAACGCGATCAAGGACTCGGCGCGCGTGCTGGGCTACCCGTACGCGATGGGCGACCGCATCACCAAGGCCATGCCCGCCGACGTCCTCGGCAAGGGCATCCCGCTCTCCGGAATCACCGACCCCTCCCACCCGCGCTACAGCGAGGCCGGCGAGGTCCGCGGGATGTACGAGAACGAGCCGGACGTGAAGAAGGTCATCGACACCGCGCGCGGCGTCGAGGGCCTGGTCCGGCAGATGGGCGTGCACGCCGCCGGCGTGATCATGTCCAGCGAGCCCATCGTCGACCACGTCCCCGTCTGGGTCAGGCACACCGACGGCGTCACCATCACGCAGTGGGACTACCCGAGCTGCGAGTCGCTCGGCCTGCTGAAGATGGACTTCCTGGGCCTGCGCAACCTGACGATCATGGACGACGCCGTCAAGATGGTGAAGGCCAACAAGGGGATCGACATCGATCTCCTGAGCCTGCCCCTCGACGACCCGACGACCTTCGAACTGCTCCAGCGCGGTGACACCCTCGGCGTCTTCCAGTTCGACGGCGGACCCATGCGGTCCCTGCTGCGGCTGATGAAGCCCGACAACTTCGAGGACATCTCCGCCGTCTCGGCCCTCTACCGGCCGGGCCCGATGGGCATGAACTCGCACACCAACTACGCGCTCCGCAAGAACGGCCAGCAGGAGATCACCCCGATCCACCCGGAGCTGGAGGAGCCGCTCAAGGAGGTCCTGGGCGTCACCTACGGCCTGATCGTCTACCAGGAGCAGGTCCAGAAGGCCGCACAGATCATCGCCGGGTACTCGCTCGGCGAGGCCGACATCCTCCGCCGCGTCATGGGCAAGAAGAAGCCCGAGGAGCTGGCGAAGAACTTCGTCCTCTTCCAGGAGGGTGCGAAGAAGAAGGGCTACAGCGACGAGGCGATCCAGGCCCTGTGGGACGTCCTGGTCCCCTTCGCCGGCTACGCCTTCAACAAGGCGCACTCCGCCGCGTACGGACTCGTCTCCTACTGGACGGCCTACCTCAAGGCCAACCACCCCGCCGAGTACATGGCGGCCCTGCTCACCTCGGTCAAGGACGACAAGGACAAGTCGGCCGTCTACCTGAACGAGTGCCGGCGCATGGGCATCAAGGTGCTCCCGCCGAACGTCAACGAGTCCGAGTCGAACTTCGCCGCCCAGGGTGACGACGTCATCCTCTTCGGCCTGTCCGCCGTGCGGAACGTCGGCACCAACGTCGTGGAGTCGATCATCCGGTGCCGCAAGGCGAAGGGGAAGTACACCTCCTTCCCGGACTTCCTCGACAAGGTCGAGGCGGTCGTCTGCAACAAGCGCACCATCGAATCGCTCATCAAGGCCGGCGCCTTCGACGAGATGGGCCACACCCGCAAGGGCCTGGTCGCCCACCACGAGCCGATGATCGACAACGTGGTCGCGGTCAAGCGCAAGGAGGCCGAGGGGCAGTTCGACCTCTTCGGCGGCATGGGGGAGGAGACCAGCGACGAGCCGGGCTTCGGACTGGACGTCGAATTCTCCGACGTCGAGTGGGAGAAGTCCTACCTCCTCGCGCAGGAGCGCGAGATGCTCGGCCTCTACGTCTCCGACCACCCGCTCTTCGGCATCGAGCACGTCCTGTCGGACAAGACCGACGCGGCGATCTCCCAGCTCACCGGCGGCGAGCACGCGGACGGCGCGGTCGTCACCATCGGCGGCATCATCTCCGGCCTCCAGCGGAAGATGACCAAGCAGGGCAACGCCTGGGCGATCGCCACCGTCGAGGACCTGGCCGGCTCCATCGAGTGCATGTTCTTCCCGGCGACCTACCAGCTGGTGTCCACCCAGCTCGTCGAGGACACCGTCGTCTTCGTCAAGGGCCGCCTCGACAAGCGGGAGGACGTGCCCCGGCTGGTCGCCATGGAACTGATGGTCCCCGACCTCTCGTCGGCCGGTACCAACGCGCCCGTCGTGCTCACCATCCCGACCGTGAAGGTGACCCCGCCGATGGTCAGCCGCCTCGGCGAGATCCTCAGCCACCACAAGGGCAACACGGAAGTACGGATCAAGCTCCAGGGCCCGCGGTCGACCACCGTGCTCCGGCTCGACCGGCACCGCGTCCAGCCCGACCCGGCGCTCTTCGGTGACCTCAAGGTGCTGCTCGGCCCGTCCTGCCTGGCCGGCTGACCGGCGGCCCGGCCCCACGGGCGGCTGCGCACCGCCGACCGGTGCCGTGCCGTACGGGCCGAGCCCGCCCCCGTACGCGCGGAAGGGGCGCGCCCGTCGTCACGGGTGCGCCCCTTCCGGCATACGCGGGAGTCGGTCGTGGCCTCAGTTGTGGCCGAACCTCTTCTGCCGTCCCTTGCCCGCGACATCGGCGGGCGTGACCTGCGAGATGCGGTGCTCGGCCTGAGCCTCCATCGAGGAGGCCTTCGCCTGCTGCGCGCCGCGCTCCGCCGGCGACGCCTTCTGCTGACTTCGCTCCGACTTCTTGTTCTTGGCCATGGTGATGCCTCCGTGGGGTGTAGGGGCCAGGGCCGCTGCCAGACTCACATACGCGGATAACACGCGCATTTTGGATCATTGCGGACGGTAGTCGGCTGCCGTCACCGGGGCTTGGGGCGATCCGCCACGCCGATGATCGAGTTCCGGCCGTTAACCCCCCGGCAGTCGGGCAGACTCGAAGGAAACCCGAAGCAACTTCCGATCCCGAGGTTCCCGAAAGAGGGTGGAACACGTGGACCGCTGCGTCGTTCTGGTGGACGCCGGCTACCTGCTGGGAGCCGCCGCCAGCCTTCTCGCCGGAGAACCGGCCCGTTCCCGGATCACCGTCGACCACACCGCCCTCATCCAGGGCCTCCGCGAGCGCGCAGAGGCCGACACCCAGCAGCCCCTCCTCCGGATCTACTGGTTCGACGGCGCCCCCGACCGCGTGCCCCAGCCGGAACACCGCAGGCTGCGCGTGATGCCGCGGGTCACCGTCCGGCTGGGCGCCCTGACCCGCAGCGACGGCCGCTGGGCCCAGAAGGGCGTCGACGCGGCCATGCACGCCGAACTCACCGAGCTCGCCCGCAACCGCGCCTGCTCCGACATCGTGCTCGTCACCGGCGACGGCGATCTGCTGCCCGGCCTGATGTCCGCCAAGGAACACGGCGTCGCCGTCCACCTCTGGGCCGTCCAGGCCGCCGACGGCGACTACAACCAGTCCGAGGACCTGGTCGCCGAGGCCGACGAACGCAGGGTTCTGGACCGCGAATGGATCACCCGGGCCGTCCGGGCCAAGGAGCTCACCGGCCCCTGCTCGCCCCAGCCGGCGCCCCGCCCCGAGATCGCGGCGATCCTCTCCGCCCCGCTGCCCGAGTCGGCGCTCGCCGCCTCAGCCGAGCGCGCCGCCGAAGCCGCCGCGGCCGCGGCCGCAGCCGGGGTCAACGGCGCGCCCTCGTCCGTGAACGGCACCCCGCCCGTCAATGGGACGCCCGTCAACGGCGTGCCCCGCGGCCAGGGCGCCTCCGCCGACGCGCCCGGCGCACCCGCCCCCGCCGGGGCCACCAAGGGCGGCGTCCCCACCCCCAAGGACCTGGCCGCCCTGCGCGCCCCCGGCCCCCAGACCGCCGGCGGCCCGGCAGCGGCCCAGCCCGCGAACGCCACCCTCCGCTGGTCCTCCGACCGCGGCTGGGTCGACCGCCCCGGCGGCACGGTCGGCGAACCGCCCGAGACCGCCTCGCTGCCCACCCTCGCCCAGCTGACCAGCGCCGAGCAGCGCTGGGCCGACCGGGAGGAGGACATCACCACGGTCGGCGGCGACCCCTTCGAGGTCGGCCAGGTCTTCGCCCGGCGCTGGATGGAACGGCTCCCCGACCCCGCCCACGTACAGAAACTGTCCACCATGTACCCGCGCATCCCGCACCGCATCGACGGCGAACTGCTTCGGTACGCGGCACGGTTCGGGCTGCTCGCACACAAGGACGACCAGATCGACGAGCACGACCGGTATGCGATCAGGGCCGGGTTCTGGCGCGAGATCGACGTACGGGCGGCGGCCGAGCACGCCCCCGTGGGCGAATAGGGCAGGGCGACCCTTTAGGCTCATCCCTCGTGAGTACGGTGTGCGTGGTGCGGGAGCTGGTCAAGACGTACCCCGCCACGCGCGGGCGGCGCGGGCGGCCCGCGACACCCGAGGTGCGCGCCACCGACGGGGTGTCCCTGGACGTGCGCGGCGGCGAGATCTTCGGCCTGCTCGGCCCCAACGGCGCCGGCAAGTCCACCCTCGTACGCCAGCTGACCGGCCTGATGCGGCCCGATTCCGGCGCCGTCGAGATGCTCGGCCACGACCTCGTGCGCCACCCCGAGCGCGCCTCCCGCCTCATCGGCTACCTCGGCCAGGAGTCCACCGCGCTCGACGAGCTGACCGTCGCGCTCGCCGCCGAGACCACCGGACGACTGCGCGGCCTCACGGCCCGGGACGCCCGGGCGGAGCGGGACGCCGTCCTCGACGAGCTGGGCCTGGCCGAGCTCGCCGGGCGCCCCCTGAAGAAGCTGTCCGGGGGGCAGCGGCGGCTCGCCTGTTTCGCCACCACGCTGGTCGGGGAGCGACCCGTGCTGATCCTCGACGAGCCGACCACCGGCATGGACCCCGTCGCCCGGCGGGCGGTGTGGGCCGCCGTCGACCGTCGGCGCGCCCAGCGGGGCACGACGGTGCTGCTCGTCACGCACAACGTCATCGAGGCCGAGACCGTACTGGACCGGGTCGCCGTGCTGGAGCGCGGACGGGTCATCGCCTGCGACACCCCCGCGGGGCTCAAGGAGCGGGTGGCGGGCGAGGTGCGGGTGGAGCTGGTGTGGCGCGAGCGGGCGCCGCTGGACGTTCCCGAGGTGGCCGCGCTGCGCGGTTCGGCGCAGGAGTCGGGGCGTACCTGGGTACTGCGGCTGGCGCCGGACGAGGCCCGGGCGGCCGTCGCGGCGGTGACGGGCGGCGCGGCGTTCGCGGCCCTCGACGACTTCACGCTGGCCACGCCGAGCCTGGAGGACGTGTACCTCGCGCTGGGCGGCGAGACGAAGGGCCTGGTCAAGGCATGAACAGGAGTATCCGTTGAGCATCGTGCCCGCACAGGCCGCGCTGTCGTCCGGCGCGGTCGTGGCCGCGCAGGCCGACGACTCCGCCTCGCGTGACGCCGCGCCGCTCGCGCCCCGGGCGCGGCTGCTGCCCGCGCTCGCCGCCGTGTACCGGGCGCAGCTCTCGCGTGCCCGGGTGGCCCGTATCCCGCTGCTGTTCGTGGCCACCTTCCAGTCCGTCGGGATCATGGTGCTGATGCGGGGGGTCGTCGACGGAGGCGCGGAAGCACGGGCCGTCGTCGCCGGTTCGTCGGTCCTCGTCGTCGCCTTCGTCGCGCTCAACCTCCTCGCCCAGTACTTCGGGCAACTGCGGGCGAGCGGCGGACTCGACCACTACGCCACGCTGCCGGTGCCCCCCGCGGCGGTGGTACTCGGCGCGGCCGGAGCGTACGCCTCCTTCACCGTGCCGGGGACGATCGTGACCGCGGTCGCCGGCTCGGTCCTCTTCCAGCTGCCGCTGACGCACCTGTGGATCCTCGCGGCCGTCGTCCCGCTCGCGGGGGCCGCTCTCGCCGGGCTCGGCGCGGCGCTGGGGCTGCTCGCGCCGCGCCAGGAGCTCGCCACCCTGCTGGGGCAGCTCGGCATGTCGGCCGCCCTGCTGCTGGGCGTGCTGCCGGCGGACCGGCTGCCCGAGCCCATCGGGTGGGCCCGGGACCTGCTGCCGTCGACGTACGGGGTGGAGGCCTTCGCCCGGACATTCGACGCCCGGCCCGACTGGGCGGCGGTGGGGCTGGACCTCGCCGTGTGCGCGGGGGTCGGTGTCGCCTCGCTGGCCGTCGCGACGTGGGCGTACCGGCGGGCGGCGGTCCGGTGAGGCACCGCGCCGGGACGCCTGGCACGATGGCAGGGTGACCGCACCGCTGACTCCGCCGCACCGGCCTTCCCCGCACGACGCGCACGATGCCGCATGGCCGCCGCCGTATCCCGCCGCCCACAAGGGCACGGACGACACGCCGGACGTGGCCACGGAAGTACGTCAGGGTCTCGTGGTGCTGCTCCTGGTGACCCTCGCGGGTGTGGCCCTCGGGCTGCTGTGGCTGTGGCTGGCGCCGCGGATCCCGCTGGTCTCGGACGGCAAGGCCGTGTTCCTCAAGCAGACGGAGGGCGAGGGCGCGGTCGGCGCCGACGGCACGTTCGCCCTGCTGGCGCTCGGCCTCGGAGCGCTCAGTGCGGCGGTCGTCTTCTGGTTCCACCGGCACGGAGGCATCGCGGTCGTGGTGGGCCTCGCGCTGGGCGGCCTGCTCGCCTCGCTCCTCGGCTGGGGCGTCGGTACGCTGCTCGGCCCGGCGCACGACGTGGCGGAGCACGCCCGGGCGGTCGGCGCGGGCGTCACGTTCGACGCGCCGCTGGAGCTCAAGGCCCATGGGGCGATCCTGGCGTGGCCGGTGGCCGCGATGCTCGTCCACCTGGCGCTCACGGCCCTCTTCGGCCCCCGCGACCCGGAGCCCGACTGGGACGCCCCCCTGCCCCCGCCACCCGCACAGGACGGCCGCGCCTGACGGCGCCGGGGCTGCCGCCCCCGAGCCCCGGCTCACGCGGGCCCGGCTCACGCGGCGCCCGGGGCCCCCGGCCCCTTCGGCCCCGGCTCACGCAGGCGGCTGGCCCCTGGCTCACCCGCGCTCCGGCCCCCTGCTCATCCGGCCCCGGCCCTGGCTCCCGCGGGCCCCGGCTCACCCGGCCCCATCCGTCCGGTCGACCGCGCCGAGTTCCCCCGCCGCCGGCTCCGTCGGACGGCCCGGGCGCGGGCCAGGGTGGGCCCGCAGCGCCCGGCGCCGGCCTCGGTGTGCCCGGGACGCGCGTGAGAGCCTCCGTTCTGGGGGTGTGGGGGCGGGAGCCCCCGTCAGGAGGGGCGGCGGCCGTGGTTGGCGCGGTGCTTGCGGATGCGCCACTTCCGTTTGCGGGTCCTCTTCGACATGGGCGGTCCCCTTCCGACGGCGTCCCTACGGTCGTAGCCGAGGACGGGACCGCCGTCGAGGGGTCACGCGCGGCCGATCGGCGCCACCACCGCGTCCGTGAGCGTCGCCAGGTCCGCCGGGGCCAGCTCGACCTCCAGGCCCCGGCGCCCCGCCGAGACGCAGATCGTGGCGTGCTCGGACGCCGACGCGTCCAGCACCGTGGGCAGCCGTTTGCGCTGGCCCAGCGGGGAGATGCCGCCGCGGACGTACCCCGTCGTGCGTTCCGCCGCCGCCGGGTCGGCCATCGTCGCGCGCTTGCCGCCCACCGCCGCCGCGAGGGCCTTCAGGTCCAGCTGTCCCGCGACCGGGACGACGGCGACCGTCAGGGCGCCGTCGACGTCGGCGACCAGGGTCTTGAAGACCCGGTCGGGAGAGACCCCGAGGGCCTCCGCGGCCTCCTCGCCGTACGAGGGGGAGGCGGGGTCGTGGTCGTACGCGTGCAGCGTGAAGGGTGTGCCCGCGGTCGTGAGGGCCACCGTCGCCGGGGTACCGCCCGATTGCTTCTTCGGCTTCTTCGCCATGTCGTCCCCCGGATCAGTTCGGGCTCGTCGGTGCCCGGGTCAGTTCCACCGCCGGCAGCGACGGCAGGTGCCGCAGCACGGCCGTCTCCGCACGCAGCAGGTGCAGCTCCTCGCGCAGCCGGGTCGCCGTGTCCGGCGCCTGGAGGAGCCGCTGCTTGGCCGGGGTGTCGAGCACGGCCGCCGCGGCCACCAGGTACGACACGACCGACGGCTCGTCCGGCAGTTCCTGACTCGCCGTCATGGACCGCTCCCGGGCTCCCGCGAGCCGCTTCTGGTAGGCGCGGAACGCCCGCAGCACTCCCTCGGCGAGCGCCCCGGCCCCGTCGCCCTGCTCCTCCTCCAGCTCCTCCAGCTCCGCCGTGAGGAACGGTCCGGTCGCGTCGACCGACAGCAGCTTCACCCGCCTCGTACCGGTCGCCAGGACCTCGAAGCTGCCGTTCTCCCGCTCGCGGATGGTCGCCGCGTCGGCGATGCACCCGACCCGGTGGAACGCCTGGATCGGGTCCGGCCCGAAACCCGCGGCGGGGCCCTTCTCGGGCAGCGCCGTCTGGTCGGGCAGCCCGGGGGCGGTGGGCGCGACCTCACGCCCGTCGCGGATCGCCACGACGGCGAAGCGGCGCGGCTCCGACTCGTCGGTCTTCAGCAGCTCTCGCATCATGGCGCGATAGCGCTCCTCGAAGACGTTCAGGGGCAGCACGAGGCCCGGGAACAGCACCGCGTTCAGCGGGAAGAGTGGCAGGCGAGCGGTGGTCACAGCGGCTAAGCGTAATGGCCGCCCGAACGGCCGCGTCCGGCCCGTCCGCGCTGCGGGACGGCCGAGGCCACTTCGAGGCGCACGCCGTCGCGCGCGTCGAGGAACCGGCCCAGCGGATCCTCGCTCACCGACGACCACGGAAACGACGTCGCGTACGGGCCGATCAGCCGGAACTGGTCCAGCGCGGCGGCCCATCGCTCCCGCCCCGTCAGCACGTACACGAGGACGTTGCGCACCTCGGCCGGCCACGGGTCGGCCACCGCGTACCGCCCCGAGAGCTCGATCGCCAGGTCCGCCGCCGAGTCGATCCGGTCCTGCGGTACGCAGTGGGCGTCACCCGCCCCCAGCTGCTGGGCGAACGCCGCCCGTACCGGCAGTGCCCTTATCAAGGAGCCCGGCAGCGCGTCGGCGGCGGCCTGTTCGGCGAAGTCGAAGCACTCGTGGTGCGAGCCGCGCCGCTGGGCCGACAGGTACTTCAACGCCGCCACATGGCACCCGTAGTGGTGCGGTGCACGGCGTACGGCCTGCTCCCACAGCGCCTCGAACGCCGTGTGCGTGGCCCGCGTACCGCGTGCGTGGTCCAGCGCCAGACGCCAGGGCACCGGGTCGCGCGGCGCGGCCTCGGCCGCCGCGTCGATCAGTGGCCCCAGCTCGCGCAGCCGCTCGCCCCGCGCCGGGCACTCCCACGCCTTGCGGACCGCCACCTCGGCCTTCACCAGCAGCGCGTCGGGGTCGTGGGGTGTGGCCGCCAGCCAGCCCGCGAGCCACTCGTCCCGGTTGTGGGCGAAGGCGGCCAGTCGCGTGACGTAGCGGTCACGGCTCTCCCACTCGGCGGCCCCGCGCGTGGTGGCCAGCAGTTTCGCGGCTGGTTCGTGGTCCCCGAGCGCGGCGGCGACCAGCGCCGGAGCGAGCCGCTCGTCCGGCGCGTCGAGCAGCACCGCGTGGTCCGGCGGCAACCCGTCCGCGAGCTGCGGGGCGTGCCGGACCACACGGGCGGTGCTGAGCAGGGCACGGAGCAAAGACATGGTGCGGACCATTGAAAACCGCAGGTCGGAGCCGCGCCAGAGGCCCCGCTGTGAAGCTTTGGTAGCGGCGGAATGGTTGCACGGACGAATGCCAAGAGAACGTAAAGAAAGCGATGTGCCGGTGTGTCAGCTGCGCCTGAGGAGGCGTGAGGCACCGGCTGCGACGGTAGTGGCGAGGATCCAGCCCAGCAGGATCAGCATGGTCGACGTCCACTGCCACAACCCTCCCAGCCGCCAGTACCCCTCCTGGCCGAGATTGATCACCGGCAGCAGCAGGTCCAGCGCGTACAGGGCCGGGTTCCAGTGCGGATGCTCGCCCGGTTTGATCGCCGGCGGGTCGCACCGCGAGAAGGCGAGTGTCCCGGCGGCCCACAGCACCGCCATCCACAGCGCCGCCCGGCCCGGCCGGTAGCCGTAGGCCACCGTCCAGTCCTGGAGGTAGCCCCACATCTTCGCCGCCAGCGGCAGCGTCTCGCGCCGCCGGCGCTGCTTGGCCAGCAGTACCTCGCGCGCGTCGGCGTCCTCGCCGCTGTTGCGCAGCACGGTCGCCAGCCGTTCGTACGGCTCGGGGGCGAACTCCGGGGTCGCCGCCGCCACCCACTCCAGGCGTCGGGCGAGCGGGAAGTGCCCGTACGGCACCAGGTTCTCGTAGACGAAACCGCCCATCGCCAGCCCCCCGGGGCCGGGCCAGCTGGTGGACAGGTCGATCAGCGTCACGACCTTCGCGCCGTTCAGCACCACCCGCCCCTCCTCCGGGCGCTCCCCGTTGAAACGGAGCTCCGGGGTGACGATCCGGCGCAGCGACAGCTCCTCCCGCCGCTCCGACGACAGCAGGAAACGCGCGTGGTGGAAGTCGACCGCGTCCCCGAACCGCCCGTCGTCCAGCCGCACCCCGCCCCTGCACTCGAACGGCTGTACGCGCGTGCCGCGCATCGGGGTGTTGAAGTTGGCCAGCCCGCCGGGCGGCGTCGTGCCCGCCGTGCTCCCCGTCCGGTCGCTGACCCACGCGTACGTCATGTACAGCGTCCGCTCCACCGTCAGCTGCGGCGCGTTCAGCGCCCGCCGGCCCTCCGCGCCGCGCAGCTTGCTGCCGCGCAGGCTCAGCGAGACGCCCACCTTGGCCCCCCGCAGGGAGAACTCGCCGTGCGTCTCGATCAGCTCCGCCGTCAGGTCCTGTGCCACCGACATCCCGTCCGCGACGATCGCCCGGCCCCGCCGGTCGGAGCCCACGTGGATCTGGCTGATCAACAGGTCCGTCCCGATCTGGGCGTCCGTGAGCCGCATCCCGTGGTCGATCCGGCAGCGCGGCAGGTGCAGATCGCCCTCCGTGTGCAGCCGTGCCGCCTCCAGCCGGGGTATCGCGCACTTGACCATGCGCAGGGTGGTGAAGCGCGACTCCGGCAGCACCACCTCGTTCTCGAACCGGCAGCCGTGCAGCTCCACGTACGGCCCGACCGTGCCGCCGGCCAGATCCAGCGTCCCGGTGACGTGCACGCCGCGCAGCTTCAGCGCCGACACCCGCCCGGCCAGCGCGGGCGGCCCGTCCAGCAGCAGCAGCGCCACCTTGTCGGCCCGCACACTCCGCTCGGGCGGCCACGCGCGCGGCGAGAACGGATCGTCCAGCAGCGCGTTCCCCGTGCTCAGGTCGTAGGTGGCACCGATCCGGAACGCCTGCCACATCCCCACCTCGGACGGAGTGAGGTCGCCCGGCACATCGTCGTCGTGCGGCTCGGTCACTGCCGCCCCCTCCGCTTCCCCTGTTTCGTACGACTGTTCTTCCCGCTGTGTGACGGACCGAACGCTAACGGTCAGGTGTGACAACAAGACGCCAGTGCGGCGTGTATCAGCCAGTGATACGGGCGCTCGGCCGCGCGACGCCGTCTGCGAGAATTGACCTGTGATCTCACGAATCGATCTGCGCGGCGACGCCCTTCCGAAGGGTGGCGCTCTGCGCGACCTGCTGCCCCGTGCCGAGTTCGACGTGGAAGCCGCCCTGGAGAAGGTGCGGCCGATCTGCGAGGCCGTGCACCATCGGGGAGACGCGGCGCTGATCGACTACGCGGAGAAGTTCGACGGGGTGGTCCTCGACCAGGTGCGCGTTCCGGCCGCCGCGCTCACGCGCGCGCTGGAGGAGCTCGACCCGGCCGTCCGCGCCGCGCTGGAGGAGTCGATCCGGCGGGCCCGGATCGTCCACCGCGAGCAGCGCCGTGACCAGCACACCACCCAGGTGGTACCGGGTGGCACGGTGACCGAGAAGTGGGTTCCGGTCGAGCGCGTCGGCCTGTACGCGCCGGGCGGCCGCTCCGTCTACCCCTCGTCCGTGATCATGAACGCCGTACCGGCGCAGGAGGCGGGCGTCGAGTCGATCGCCCTCGCCTCCCCGCCGCAGAAGGAGCACGGCGGCCTCCCGCACCCGACGATCCTCGCCGCCTGCGCCCTGCTCGGCGTCGACGAGGTGTACGCCGCCGGAGGCGCCCAGGCCGTCGCCATGTTCGCGTACGGCACCGAGTCCTGCGCCCCCGCCAACATGGTCACCGGCCCCGGCAACATCTGGGTCGCCGCCGCCAAGCGGTACTTCACCGGGCGGATCGGCATCGACACCGAGGCCGGCCCGACCGAGATCGCCGTCCTCGCCGACGACACCGCCGACCCGGTCCACATCGCCGCCGACCTCATCAGCCAGGCCGAGCACGACCCGCTCGCCGCCGCCGTCCTGGTCACCGACTCCCTCGACCTCGCCGAGGCCGTCGAGAAGGAGCTGGAGCCGCAGGTCGCCGCCACCCGGCACGTCGAGGACCGGATCGTGCCCGCCCTGCGCGGCAGGCAGTCCGCGATCGTGCTGGTCGACGGCCTGGAGGAGGGCCTGCGCGTCGTGGACGCGTACGGTGCCGAGCACCTGGAGATCCAGACCGCCGACGCCACCGCCGTCGCCCAGCGCGTCCGCAACGCGGGCGCGATCTTCGTCGGCCCGTGGGCGCCGGTCTCCCTCGGCGACTACTGCGCGGGCTCCAACCACGTGCTGCCCACCGGCGGCTGCGCCTGCCACTCCTCGGGCCTGTCCGTGCAGTCCTTCCTGCGCGGCATCCACATCGTGGACTACACGCGCGACGCGCTCGCCGAGGTGGCGCACCACGTGGTGACGCTCGCCGAGGCGGAGGACCTGCCGGCGCACGGCGCCGCCATCAAGGCCCGGTTCGGGTGGAAGGTGCCCGGTCAGTGAACGTGAACATCGACGACCTGCCCATCCGCGACGAACTGCGCGGCAAGTCCCCGTACGGCGCCCCGCAGCTCGACGTACCCGTACGCCTCAACACCAACGAGAACCCGTACCCGCTGCCCGAGCCGCTCGTCGAGCGGATCGCCGAGCGCGTCAGGGACGCGGCCCGCACGCTCAACCGCTACCCCGACCGGGACGCCGTCGAGCTCCGTACGGAACTGGCCGCCTACCTCACCCGCACCACCGGGTACGAGGTCGGCCTCCCCAACGTATGGGCCGCCAACGGCTCCAACGAGGTCATCCAGCAGCTCCTCCAGACGTTCGCGGGCCCCGGCCGTCTCGCGATCGGATTCGAGCCCTCGTACTCGATGCACGGCCTGATCTCGCGCGGCACCGGCACCGGCTGGATCTCCGGGCCGCGCAAGGACGACTTCACCATCGACGTGGACTCCGCCACGGCCGCCATCGCCACGCACCGCCCCGACGTCGTCTTCATCACCTCGCCCAACAACCCCACGGGCACCGCCGTCGAGGCGGAGACCGTGCTGGCGCTGTACGAGGCCGCCCAGACCGCCAAGCCGTCCCTGGTCGTGGTCGACGAGGCGTACGTGGAATTCAGCCACCGCCCCTCCCTGCTGCCCCTCATCGAGGGCCGCCCCCACCTGGTGGTCTCCCGCACCATGTCCAAGGCGTTCGGCGCGGCCGGTCTGCGCCTGGGCTACCTGGCGGCGCACCCCGCCGTGGTCGACGCCGTCCAGCTCGTACGCCTGCCGTACCACCTGTCGGCCGTCACCCAGGCCACCGCGCTCGCCGCCCTGGAGCACACCGATACGCTGCTGGGGTACGTCGAGCAGCTCAAGGCCGAACGGGACCGCCTGGTCGCCGAGCTGCGTGCCACCGGCTACGAGGTGACCGAGTCCGACGCCAACTTCGTCCAATTCGGGCGATTCGAAGGCGAGGGGGCCGCCCACGCGGTGTGGCGGCAGATCCTCGACCGAGGCGTCCTGGTCCGTGACAACGGCGTACCCGGCTGGCTGCGGGTCACCGCCGGCACACCGGAAGAGAACGACGCGTTCCTGGATGCGGTTCGCGCACTGAAGAAGGAGCAGAGCTCATGAGCCGCGTAGGACGGGTCGAGCGCACCACCAAGGAGACGTCCGTCGTCGTCGAGATAGACCTCGACGGCACCGGAAAGGTCGACGTGTCGACCGGCGTCGGCTTCTACGACCACATGCTCGACCAGCTCGGCCGCCACGGACTGTTCGACCTCACGGTCAAGACCGACGGCGACCTGCACATCGACTCGCACCACACCATCGAGGACACCGCCCTCGCCCTCGGCGCCGCCTTCAAGCAGGCCCTCGGCGACAAGGTGGGCATCTACCGGTTCGGCAACTGCACCGTGCCGCTGGACGAGTCCCTCGCCCAGGTCACCGTCGACCTCTCCGGCCGCCCCTACCTGGTGCACACCGAGCCGGAGAACATGGCGCCGATGATCGGCTCCTACGACACCACGATGACCCGGCACATCCTGGAGTCGTTCGTCGCCCAGGCCCAGATCGCGCTGCACGTCCACGTCCCGTACGGGCGCAACGCCCACCACATCGTGGAGTGCCAGTTCAAGGCCCTCGCCCGCGCCCTGCGGTACGCCTCGGAGCGCGACCCGCGCGCGGCCGGGATCCTGCCCTCCACGAAGGGCGCGCTGTGACGGGTCTTTCGACCATCCTGATCGTCGTCGGCCTCTTCCTGGCGGGAGGCGTGTACTCCTTCACCAAGCAGAAGATGCCCAAGGGGCTCATCGTCCTGCTGACCATCGCCTCGGTGATGTGCCTGGTGGCGGGTGTCATGCGGATTCAGGGGATCTGGGAGTGAGCGGCATGAGCACTGCGAAGAAGGTCGTGGTCCTCGACTACGGATTCGGCAACGTCCGCTCCGCCGAGCGGGCCCTCGCCCACGTCGGCGCCGACGTCGAGATCACCCGCGACTACGACAAGGCCATGAACGCCGACGGACTCCTCGTCCCCGGCGTCGGTGCGTTCTCCGCCTGCATGGCCGGGCTCAAGGAGGCACGCGGCGACTGGATCGTGGAGCGCCGGCTCTCCGGCGGCCGCCCCGTGATGGGCATCTGCGTCGGTATGCAGATCCTCTTCGAGCGGGGCATCGAGCACGGCGTGGAGACCGAGGGCCTGGACGAGTGGCCCGGCACCGTCGGGCCCCTGAAGGCCCCGGTCGTCCCCCACATGGGCTGGAACACCGTCGACGCCCCCGAGGACAGCGAGCTGTTCACCGGCCTCGACGCCGACGCCCGGTTCTACTTCGTGCACTCCTACGCCGTGCACGACTGGAGCCTGGAGATCACCAACCCCGCGATGCGCGCGCCCAAGGTCACCTGGTCCACGCACGGCGAGCGGTTCGTGGCGGCCGTGGAGAACGGGGCGCTGTGGGCGACGCAGTTCCACCCCGAGAAGTCCGGCGACGCCGGCGCCCAGCTCCTGACCAACTGGCTCAACACCTTCTGACCCTCCTTCTTGAGAATCTGGGACCCGCTGAGATGAGCAAGCTCGAACTCCTCCCCGCCGTCGACGTCCGGAACGGCCAGGCCGTACGTCTCGTCCATGGCGAGTCCGGCACGGAGACCTCCTACGGCTCTCCGCTGGAGGCGGCCCTCGCCTGGCAGCGCGCGGGCGCCGAGTGGCTGCATCTCGTCGACCTCGACGCCGCGTTCGGCACCGGCGACAACCGGGAGCTGATCGCCGAGGTCGCGCAGGCCATGGACATCAAGGTGGAGCTGTCCGGCGGCATCCGTGACGACGCGTCGCTCGCCGCCGCGCTCGCCACCGGCTGCACCCGCGTCAACCTGGGCACCGCCGCCCTGGAGACCCCCGAGTGGGTCGCCAAGGTCATCGCCGAGCACGGCGACAAGATCGCGGTCGGCCTCGACGTGCGCGGCACGACGCTGCGCGGCCGTGGCTGGACCCGCGACGGCGGCGACCTGTACGAGACGCTGGCCCGCCTCGACTCCGAGGGCTGCGCCCGCTACGTGGTCACCGACATCGCCAAGGACGGCACGCTCCAGGGCCCCAACCTGGAGCTGCTGCGCAACGTCTGCGCGGCCACGGACAAGCCGGTCGTCGCCTCCGGCGGCGTCTCCTCGCTGGACGACCTGCGGGCCCTGTCGGAGCTCGTCCCGCTCGGCGTCGAGGGCGCCATCGTCGGCAAGGCGCTGTACGCGAAGGCGTTCACCCTGGAGGAAGCGCTCGCGGCGGTGGCCGGATGACCGACTCCGTACGCCGTGTGGTGACCGGCGCGCCATGGGAGGAGCAGTTCGGCTACTCCCGGGCCGTCGAGCTGCCGAACGGCCTCGTCCTGGTCTCCGGCTGCACGTCCATCGTCGACGGCCAGATCGCCGGCGGAGGCCCCTATGAGCAGGCCGTCAACGCCTTCAACGTGGCCTTCGACGCGCTGAAGCAGCTCGGCCTCGGGGCGGCGGACGTCGTACGCACCCGCATGTACATCACCCACGCCCGGGACGTGGAGGAGGTCGGCCGGGCCCACAAGGAGCTGTTCGACGCCGTCCGCCCCGCCGCGTCGATGATCATCGTCGAGGGCTTCGTCGACCCCAGCCTGGTCGTCGAGGTCGAGGTCGAGGCGTACCGGACCGGGACGAACCGAGGAGGTTCCGCGTCATGACCCTCGCGGTCCGAGTGATCCCCTGCCTGGACGTGGACAACGGCCGGGTCGTCAAGGGCGTCAACTTCCAGAACCTGCGCGACGCCGGCGACCCCGTCGAGATGGCCAAGCTGTACGACGCCGAAGGCGCCGACGAGCTGACCTTCCTCGACATCACCGCGTCGTCCGGCAACCGGGAGACCACCTACGACGTGGTGCGCCGCACCGCCGAGCAGGTCTTCATCCCGCTGACCGTCGGCGGTGGCGTGCGCAGCGCCGGAGACGTCGACAAACTGCTGCGCGCCGGTGCGGACAAGGTGGGCGTCAACACGGCGGCCATCGCCCGGCCGGAGCTGATCCAGGAGATCGCCGAACGCTTCGGCCGCCAGGTGCTGGTCCTGTCGGTGGACGCCCGACGCACCCCCACCGGGTCGTTCGAGGTCACCACGCACGGTGGCCGCCGCGGCACCGGCATCGACGCCGTCGAATGGGCCCACCGGGCCGCCGAGCTGGGCGCGGGCGAGATCCTGCTCAACTCGATGGACGCGGACGGCACCAAGGACGGTTACGACACCGAGATGATCGCCGCCGTGCGCAAGCACGTCACGGTGCCGGTGATCGCCTCCGGCGGCGCGGGGAAGCTCGCGCACTTCCCGCCCGCCATCGACGCGGGCGCGGACGCGGTGCTGGCCGCGTCGGTCTTCCACTTCGGCGACCTGCGGATCTCCGAGGTGAAGGCCACCCTGCGCGAGGCGGGCCACCCGGTCCGCTGACCTCCCGCGGGCTCAGCCGAGCGGCTGGGTGAGCTGTATGAGGTTGCCGACCGTGTCGTCCAGCACGGCCGTCAGTACCGGGCCCCGCTCCGTGGGCGGCTGGGTGAACCGGACACCCAGCCCGCTCAGCCGCTCGTACTCGCCCCGCAGGTCGTCCACCGCGAGCACGATGCACGGCAGCCCGGCCTCCCGCAGCCCCTGGCGGTACTGCTCCGCCAGGGGGCTGTCTCCGGGCTCCAGCAGCAGCTCCACGTCCTGACCGGGCGCGGTCACCGTGATGAAACGCGCCTCACCCAGATCGAGGTTCGTCCGGGTCCGGAAGCCGAGCACATCCGTGTAGAAGGCGTGGGCCTTCTCCTCGTCGTCGACGTACACGCTGGTCATCGCGATTCTGATCATCGCCTGATCCTCCTGCCCGGCTGCGCACGAGCCACGTACGTCCGATGATGCCCGCCCCCACTGACATCGGCCCTCGCACCGGCCGGCCCGGGCCGCTCCGCCGCCGTACACGCCGGCGCGGCGGCCCGGGACCGGGCACCCGAGGCGGCCAGGGCGTGCGCTAGATCCCCAGCTGCTTCGTGCCGTGCAACCGCTCCACGGCGTCCTTGTCGCCCTCCACCTCGACGTCCGCCGCGTCCTGCCGGCCGAAGACGAACATCGTCAGCTCGCCCGGCTCGCCCGTCACCGTCACCACCGGGGTGCCCCGGTGGGCGACCGTCGTCTGACCGTTGGGGCGGCGCAGGACCAGACCGACCGGGACCTTCCGGCACAGCACGCGCGCCGCCTTCTCCAGGCGCACCCACAGCGCCTCCGTGAAGACCGGGTCCAGCTCACGGGCCGTCCACCCCTGCTGCGCCCGGCGGACGTCCTCGGCGTGCACATAGAACTCGACCGTGTTCGCGCCCTCGTCGACCTGCTTGATCGCGTACGGGGACATCCGCGGCGGTCCGGTCCGGATCAGATGGATCAGTTCCTCGTAGGGCTTGGAGGCGAACTCCGCCTGCACCTGCTCCAGACGCCCGCGCAGCGGGCTCAGCAGTATCCCCGCCGCCGCGTCCGGGCGGCGCTCGCGCACCACCACATGGGCCGCCAGGTCACGGGTCTTCCACCCCTCGCACAGGGTCAGGCCGTCGGGGCCCGCCGCCTCCAAGAGGTCGGCGAGCAGGAGCCGTTCACGCTTGGCATGGGTCGACATGGGGGCCAGGGTACGGCCGCACCCTCCGGTCCGCCCAGTGGACGCACCACCGGCGAGCCGGTGCCGTCACGGCACAATGGCCACATGACCAGCAACCTTGACCCGGCCATCGCCGCCCGTCTCAAGCGCAGCCCCGACGGGCTGGTCCCGGCCATCGCCCAGCAGTACGACACCGGCGAGGTGCTCATGCTGGGCTGGATGGACGACGAGGCCCTGCACCGCACCCTCACCACCGGCCGCTGCACCTACTGGTCCCGCAGCCGCCAGGAGTACTGGGTCAAGGGCGACACCTCCGGTCACGTCCAGCACGTCAAGTCCGTCGCCCTCGACTGCGACGCCGACACCGTGCTGGTCAAGGTCGACCAGGTGGGGGCCGCCTGCCACACCGGCGCCCGCACCTGCTTCGACGCCGACGTCCTCCCGCTGGGAGAGTGAGCGCCATGGATCTCGAGACCTTCCGCAAGCTGGCGGCCGACCGCCGCGTCATCCCCGTCAGCCGCCGCCTCCTCGCGGACGGCGACACCCCGGTCGGCCTCTACCGCAAGCTCGCCGCCGAACGCCCCGGCACCTTCCTGCTGGAGTCCGCCGAGAACGGCCGCTCCTGGTCCCGGTACTCGTTCATCGGCGTACGCAGCGCCGCCACGCTCACCTCCCGCGACGGACAGGCCCACTGGCTCGGGGCCCCGCCCGTCGGCGTCCCCGTCGACGGTGACCCGCTGACGGCACTGCGCGCCACCGTGGAGGCCCTGCACACTCCGCGCGACCTGGCCTCCGGGATGCCGCCCTTCACCGGGGGCATGGTCGGCTACCTCGGCTACGACATCGTGCGCCGCCTGGAGCGCATCGGCGACCACGGCCGCGACGACCTCCACCTGCCCGAGCTGACGATGCTGCTCACCTCGGACCTCGCCGTGCTCGACCACTGGGACGGCACGGTGATGCTCATCGCCAACGCCATCAACCACAACGACCTCGACACGGGCGTCGACGAGGCCTACGCGGACGCCGTCGCACGCCTCGACGCCATGACCGCCGACCTCGCCCAGCCGGTCGAGACCGAGCCCGTCGCCCTGCCCCCCTCCGAGCTCCCGCCGTACACCGCCCTGTGGGGCGGCACCGCGTACCAGGAAGCCGTCGAGGACATCAAGGAGCGCATCAGGGCCGGCGAGGCGTTCCAGGTCGTCCCCTCGCAGCGCTTCGAGACCCCCTGCGCGGCGAGCGCCCTGGACGTCTACCGGGTCCTCAGGGCCACCAACCCGTCCCCGTACATGTACCTCTTCCGCTTCGACGGCTTCGACGTCGTCGGGTCCAGCCCCGAAGCCCTGGTCAAGGTCGAGGACGGGCACGCCATGGTGCACCCGATCGCCGGCACCCGCCCGCGCGGGGCCACCCCGCAGGAGGACCAGGCCCTCGCCGACGAGCTGATCGCGGACCCCAAGGAGCGGGCCGAACACCTGATGCTGGTCGACCTCGGGCGCAACGACCTCGGACGCGTCTGCGAACCCGGCTCCGTCGAGGTCGTCGACTTCATGTCGATCGAGCGGTACTCGCACGTCATGCACATCGTCTCGACGGTCACCGGCCGCGTCGCCGAGGGCCGCACCGCCTTCGACGTCCTCACCGCGTGCTTCCCCGCCGGAACCCTCTCCGGCGCGCCCAAGCCGCGCGCCATGCAGATCATCGAGGAACTGGAGCCCACCCGGCGCGGTCTGTACGGCGGCTGCGTCGGCTACCTGGACTTCGCCGGAGACTCCGACACGGCCATCGCCATCCGTACCGCCCTGCTGCGCGACGGCACGGCGTACGTGCAGGCGGGGGCGGGTGTCGTCGCCGACTCCGACCCGGTCGCCGAGGACACCGAGTGCCGCAACAAGGCGGCCGCCGTCCTCCGCGCCGTACACACCGCCAACCGGATGAACGGCGCATGAGGGCATAAGGGATAGTGGTGGCGTGAGTGCCGCATCCGTACCCCAGCCCCGTGCCACCCGCGCGGACGAGACGGCGGCCGCTTCGGGCGGCCGCCGCAGCCTCGCCGCCGCCCTGCTCCTCGGCGCCGCGGGCGCGGCCGTCGTGCTGCTCGCCTCGGGCCAGACCTGGGCCGAGGGCACGGCCGAGGTCGGCGGCGGCACCGTGCCCCTCGACGCCACGGGCGGCGACATCACCGGCGTGCCGACCGCCCTCGCCGTCGTGGGCCTCGCGGCCCTCGTCGCCGTCTTCGCGGTCCGCCGCGCCGGCCGGTTCCTCGTGTCGCTGCTGCTCACCCTGAGCGGCGCGGGCGCGGCCGTCGCCGCGTACCTGGGCGCCTCCGACCGCACGGCGCTCGACGAGAAGGCCGCCGGGACCACCGGCGACGCCGCGGCCCGCGTCGGCGCCCTGACGCACACCGCCTGGCCCTACGTCACGACCGTCGCCGCCCTGCTGATCCTGGTCGCCGGGCTCCTCGCCCTCCGCCACGGCCGCACCTGGCCCGCCATGTCCGGCCGCTACGAGCGCGACGGCGGCCCCCGCGTACGCAACGGCACCCGCCGGGCCGCCCCCGCCGACCCGGACCGGCCCGAGGACCTGTGGAAGGCGCTCGACCGGGGCGAGGACCCGACCGACCCGCGAGGGTGACCCCCAGATCACCCCGCACGCGCGCGTGCGGGACAATGTCGCTGAGCGTCCGCACCCCGGCGGGGCCTTAAGAGAGCAACATCAACGAGGAGCAATTCATGGCCAGCGACCATGGACACACCCCGGCCGCCTGGACCGGTGTCATCATCTCCTTCATCGGCTTCTGCGTCGCCGGTGTCTTCATGGTGGCGGACAACCCGTTCGGCTTCTGGGCCGGCTGCGCCGTCATCCTGCTCGGTGCCGTCGTCGGTGGTGCCATGAGGCTCGCCGGCCTCGGCAAGAAGGAGTCGCCCGACCTCGTACGGGCGCGCGACGAGGCCGCCCGCAAGGACCACACGCCGGAGACCGCCCGCGCGGACGTCCACGCCTGACCCGTCCGGCACGGCACGAGGCGCGGTCCGGCACCAGCCGGGCTGCGCCTTTCCGCATGAGCGGCGACAATCACCCGGTGGACCCGAAGCCGATCTCCGCCCCCGCCCCGCCGCCCGCTCCCGGCACGTCCCCGGCGCCGGGCCCGGCCGCGTCGCCCTCCGGTCCCCGGCCGGCGGCGGTACCCGGCGGGTGGTCCGGCGGGTACCCGCCGCACGGCGCGCGATGGGCCCCGGCCACCGCGCCGCACGCCGCCACCGCGCCGCACCCGGCCCCGCGCCCGCTCGCACGGCGGATCGCGCCGCCCCTCGGCGTCCTGGCCGGGGTCGCGGCGGCCTTCGCGTACGTCGGGGCCGTCGACCCCAACGAGCCGGGGCACTACCCCGTCTGTCCCCTGTTCCGTTTCACCGGGCTCCTCTGCCCCGGCTGCGGCGGACTGCGCAGCGCCCACGCCTTCGTCCACGGCGATCTGCTCACCGCTCTCGGCGCGAACGCGTTCGCCGTCGCCGGGTACCTGCTCTTCGCGGTGGCGATCGTGGTCTGGCTGGTGCGGGCCGTCCGCGGACTGCCCCTGCGCATCACCCTCGGGCCGGTCTGGTGGTGGTCGGCGGGCGCCCTGCTCGCGCTTTTCTCCGTCGTCCGGAACTTTCCGATCGGCTCGGCTCTCGCTCCGTGAAACGCCAGGTCACAGCGGTGCGGTTGGCCGGATGAGGACTCTGGGCCCCGGTACGGATACCATCAAGGTGACTGATCCTGATCCCACATCACCGTTCTGGAAGGGGGCCTCTCGCGTGAGTGTGCTCGACGAGATCATCGAAGGCGTTCGCGCCGACCTCGCAGAGCGACAGGCGCGGGTCTCCCTCGACGAGCTCAAGGAGCGGGCGGCAAAGGCGCCCCAGGCCAAGGACGGCGCGGCCGCGTTGCGCGGCGACGGCGTCAAGGTCATCTGCGAGGTGAAGCGTTCCAGCCCCTCCAAGGGAGCGCTCGCCGCGATCGCGGACCCCGCAGGGCTCGCCGCGGACTACGAAGCGGGCGGTGCCGCCGTCATCTCCGTACTGACCGAACAGCGGCGCTTCGGCGGCTCACTCGCCGACCTCGAAGCGGTGCGCGCCAAGGTCGACATCCCCGTCCTGCGCAAGGACTTCATCGTCACCGCCTACCAGCTCTGGGAGGCCAGGGCGTACGGCGCCGACCTCGCCCTGCTGATCGTCGCCGCCCTGGAGCAGCCCGCCCTGGAGTCGCTGATCGAGCGGGCCGAGTCCATCGGTCTCACCCCGCTGGTCGAGGTGCACGACGAGGAAGAGGTCGAGCGGGCCGTCGACGCCGGCGCCCGCGTCATCGGCGTCAACGCGCGCAACCTGAAGACCCTCAAGGTGGACCGCTCCACCTTCGAGCGGATCGGCCCCGAGATCCCCGCAGGCATCGTGAAGGTCGCCGAGTCCGGCATCCGTGGCCCGCACGACCTGATCGCGTACGCCAACGCGGGCGCGGACGCCGTGCTCGTCGGCGAATCCCTGGTCACCGGGCGCGACCCCAAGTCCGCCGTGGCCGACCTGGTCGCCGCCGGTGCCCACCCGGCCCTCCGGCACGGACGGGGCTGAGCCTTCCCCATGTCCGCCGCCGCCCGCCCGGTCGTCGCCGCGACGCCGCACCGGACGCCCCAGCGCCCGGTGCGGACCTCGCCCGCGACCACGCGCGCGTGCCCGGCGGACGCCCCGCGCGCGTACCGGGCCCCGGCGACGGACGGCCCCACGCGTGCGTGCCCCGGCTCCGCGGCCGCCCTCGCCGTGCGAAACCCCGACCGGCCCGGCACGGGCACCACACCCGCGTACCTGACCGTTCCGGCGGCGGACGCGACGGCGTCCCGCGACCCGTACGCCAGGCTCGCCCGGGGCTGCCGCCCACGTGGCTGCCGCGCCCCGGCGCGACGCGTGCACGGGCGCCGCGTCCGCTATGTCATCGGCGACGAGCCCGGCCAGGTCAACGGCATGCGATGGCGCGCGCGCACCGCGCGCCTCCACCACCGCTGACCCACCCTCCCCGTGCCGCACGACGCGGACGCGACGACGGGCGGGCATGCGGTCGAGCGGTGGCGTCGGCGCACACCGTGACCACCGTCAAGCCGAGACATCCGGGGGCGACGCCGCCCCCGTAGAGGAGCATGTCGCAATGCCCAGCGAGTTCTTCATTCCCGATCCCGAGGGCCAGGTCCCGAGCACCGAGGGCTACTTCGGTGCCTACGGCGGCAAGTTCATCCCCGAGGCCCTCGTCGCCGCGGTCGACGAGGTCGCCGTCGAGTACGACAAGGCCAAGAACGACCCCGCGTTCGCGGCCGAACTCGACGACCTGCTGGTCAACTACACCGGCCGTCCCAGCGCGCTCACCGAAGTGCCCCGCTTCGCGCAGCACGCGGGCGGCGCCCGGATCTTCCTCAAGCGCGAGGACCTGAACCACACCGGGTCGCACAAGATCAACAACGTGCTCGGTCAGGCCCTGCTCACCAAGCGCATGGGCAAGACCCGCGTCATCGCCGAGACCGGCGCCGGACAGCACGGCGTGGCCACCGCCACCGCCTGTGCCCTGTTCGGCCTCGAATGCACCATCTACATGGGCGAGATCGACACCCAGCGCCAGGCGCTGAACGTCGCCCGGATGCGGATGCTCGGCGCCGAGGTCATCCCGGTGAAGTCCGGCAGCCGCACCCTCAAGGACGCCATCAACGAGGCGTTCCGCGACTGGGTCGCCAACGTCGACCGCACCCACTACCTCTTCGGCACGGTCGCCGGACCGCACCCCTTCCCCGCCATGGTCCGGGACTTCCACCGCGTCATCGGCGTCGAGGCCCGCCGCCAGATCCTCCAGCGGGCCGGCCGGCTGCCCGACGCGGCCGTCGCCTGCGTCGGCGGCGGCTCCAACGCCATCGGTCTCTTCCACGCGTTCATCCAGGACGCCGACGTACGTCTGGTGGGCTGCGAGCCCGCCGGTCACGGTGTCGAGACCGGCGAGCACGCCGCCACGCTCACCGCCGGTGAGCCCGGCATCCTGCACGGTTCGCGTTCGTACGTCCTCCAGGACGACGAGGGCCAGATCACCGAGCCGTACTCGATCTCCGCGGGCCTCGACTACCCGGGCATCGGCCCGGAGCACGCGTACCTCAAGGACAGCGGCCGCGGCGAGTACCGCGCGGTGACCGACGAGGCGGCCATGCAGGCCCTGCGCCTGCTGTCCCGCACCGAGGGCATCATCCCGGCCATCGAGTCGGCCCACGCGCTGGCCGGCGCCCTGGAGCTCGGCCGAGAGCTCGGCGAGGACGGCCTCATCGTGGTCAACCTGTCGGGGCGCGGCGACAAGGACATGGACACCGCCGCGCGGTACTTCGGCCTCTACGACACCGACGCCGCCCCGGTCGAGGCCGATGCCTCCGCCGACGACGGCGCCGCCGAGATCCAGACGGACACCACGATCCAGGGGGGAACCAAGTGACCGGCAACATCGATCTCCTCAGCGACACCCTGGAGCGGGCCAAGTCCGAGGACCGGGCCGCGCTCATCGCCTACCTCCCGGCGGGTTTCCCCACGGTGGACGGCGGGATCGAGGCCATCAAGGCCGTCTTCGACGGCGGCGCCGACGTCGTCGAGGTCGGCCTGCCGCACAGCGACCCC
Source organism: Streptomyces sp. NPDC041796 (assembly GCF_055590785.1). Taxonomy (NCBI): domain Bacteria; kingdom Bacillati; phylum Actinomycetota; class Actinomycetes; order Kitasatosporales; family Streptomycetaceae; genus Streptomyces; species Streptomyces sp. NPDC041796. The sequence goes on along the minus strand of NZ_JBVJAH010000007.1, from coordinate 272,392 downwards.
GTCCTGGACGGACCGGTCATCCAGACCGCCGACGACATCGCGCTGCGCGGCGGCGTCAGGATCGCCGACGTGATGCGCACGGTCCGCGAGGCGCACGAGGCCACCGGCAAGCCGGTCCTCGTCATGACCTACTGGAACCCCATCGACCGGTACGGCATCGCACGCTTCACCGCCGAACTCGCCGAGGCGGGCGGCGCCGGCTGCATCCTGCCCGACCTGCCGGTCCAGGAGTCCGCCGTATGGCGCGAGCACGCCGAGAAGCACGGCCTGGCCACCGTCTTCGTCGTCGCGCCCAGCAGCAAGGACGAGCGGCTGGCCACCATCACCGAGGCCGGGTCCGGGTTCGTGTACGCCGCGTCCCTGATGGGTGTCACCGGCACCCGTGAGTCGGTCGGTGAACAGGCGGCCGACCTGGTGCGGCGCACCCGCGCCACCTCCGACCTGCCGGTCTGCGTCGGCCTCGGCGTCTCCAACGCCGAGCAGGCCGCCGAGGTGGCCTCCTTCGCCGACGGCGTCATCGTCGGCTCCGCCTTCGTCAAGCGGATGCTCGACGCCGACGACCACGCGGCCGGCATCACCGCCGTACGGGAACTGGCGGGCGAACTGGCACGAGGAGTACGGCGAGTTTCGTAACTCGTACGGGTGGAAGTGGACCGGGGAGGCGCGCGGGCGCCTCCCCGGTTCGTTGCTGTGGGCGTGAGCGAGAAGAACAGTGCAGGGAAGCGGAGCGCGCGCGAACGGCTCCTGGAGGAACGCGAGCGGCAGAAGGCCCGCGACAAGCGCAGGCGCACGCTGATCGTCTCGGCCGCCGTCGTCGGCGTGCTCGGGCTGGCAGCCGTCGCCGGGCTCATCGCCGCCAACACCGGGGACGACAGCGACAGCTCCGGCTCCGGTCCCGTCGCCGCCCCGACCGGCGCGGCCGGCAAGGACCGGCTGGCGATCCCGGCCGGCGCCACCGACGCCCCCTCCACGCTCACGATCTGGGAGGACTTCCGCTGCCCGGCCTGCGCCCAGTTCGAGAACGCCGTCCGGGACACGATCCACCAGCTGACCGACTCCGGCCAGATCAAGGTCGAGTACCACCTCGCCACGATCATCGACGGCAACATGGGCGGCAGCGGCTCGCTCAACGCGGCGAACGCCGCGGCGTGCGCCCAGGACGCCGGCAAGTTCGTCCCGTACCACGACGTGCTCTACCAGAACCAGCCCCCGGAGCCGGACGACGCCTTCGCCAACGACGCCAAGCTCTTCGAGCTGGCGGCGAAGGTGCCCGGCCTGGACACCCCGGCCTTCCGCTCCTGCGTCTCGAAGGGCACGCACGACGGCTGGGTGAACAAGTCCAACGAGGCCTTCCGCAGCGGCGACTTCCGCGGCACCCCGACCGTCCTGCTCAACGGAGAATCGATCTTCCCGACCAAGGGCAAGGAACAGATCTCCATCGAGAACCTGAAGAAGTGGGTCGCCGAGGCGAACCAGGGCAAGAAGCCGGGCACCGCGTTCCCGTCCCCGGCCGCGCCGTCGGCCCCCGCGAGCCCCACGACGGGCTGAGCGAGCGGCCCGCGCTGTTATGCACTCTTTGCCGGGCGGGTTGCCCTGTCTCCCGCCCGGCAGGGTAGCGTCGGTCCTGCCATGGACCTTGCCTACATTCCCAGCCCGTCGACCGGTGTGTTCTACCTCGGACCGGTCCCGCTGCGCGGCTATGCCTTCTGCATCATCATCGGTGTCTTCGTCGCCGTCTGGTACGGCAACAAGCGCTGGCTCGCCCGGGGCGGCAAAGCCGGCACCGTGGCCGACATCGCCGTCTGGGCGGTGCCCTTCGGCCTCGTCGGAGGCCGGCTGTACCACGTGATCACCGACTACCAGCTGTACTTCAGCGAGGGTGAGAACTGGGTCGACGCCTTCAAGATCTGGGAGGGCGGCCTCGGTATCTGGGGAGCCATCGCGCTCGGCGCGGTGGGTGCCTGGATCGGCTGCCGCCGCCGTGGCATCCCCCTGCCGGCGTACGCGGACGCCATCGCGCCCGGTATCGCCTTCGCCCAGGCCATCGGCCGCTGGGGCAACTGGTTCAACCAGGAGCTGTACGGCAGGTCCACCGACCTCCCGTGGGCGCTGGAGATCAGCGAGGGCCCCAACCGCGAGGCCGGGCTCTACCACCCGACCTTCCTGTACGAGTCACTGTGGTGCATCGGGGTCGCCCTGCTGGTGATCTGGGCGGACCGCCGGTTCACGCTCGGCCACGGGCGGGCGTTCGCCCTGTACGTCGCGGCGTACTGCGCGGGCCGCGGCTGGATCGAGTACATGCGCGTCGACGAGGCGCACCACGTCCTCGGCCTCCGGCTGAACGTGTGGACCGCGATCGTGGTGTTCCTGCTGGCCGTGGCGTACATCGTCGTCTCGTCGCGGATGCGGCCGGGGCGCGAGGAGGTCGTGGAGCCGGCCGCGCTCGCGGACCTGGCCAAGGCGGACGCGGCGAAGGCGGCCGAGGCGGACGCGGCCGGTCCGGCCGAGTCCCCGGCGCCCGCCGACGCGGCGGACGCGACCGGTTCGGCCGAGTCCCCGGCGCCCGCCGACGCGGCGGACGCGGGCAGGCCCGGCGCCGGGTCCGGCACGAAACCGGAGTCGGCGGAGAAGAGCTGACCCGTCCGTGGTGTGGGGCGGCCGTCGGGACCTGCAGGTTCCGGTGGCCGCCTCTTTCATGCGCGGCGGGATCTGGCGAGGGACAGGGTGCGCTGGGCGGCCGCGACGACCGCCGCGTCGACGAAACGGCCGTCCGGCAGGGCCAGCGCGCCGGCGTCGGTGGCGGCCGCCTTGACGACCTCCTCCGCCGCCGCGACCTCATCGGAGGTCGGGAGGTACGCCCGCTCGATGACCGGTAGCTGGCGGGGGTGGATCGCCGCACGGCCCAGGAATCCCAGCGCCCGGCCGTGGGCGCACGACACGGCGAGGCCGTCGAGGTCGCGGATGTCCGGGTGAACCGACTGCGCGGGCGGGGGGAGGCCCGCCGCGCGGGCGGCCACCACGACGCGGCCGCGGGACCAGTCGAGCCCCTTGTCCTCGCGTACGCCCAGGTCGGCGCGGAGATCCGCCTCGCCCAGGGCGATGCCGTGGACGGCCGGGTGGGCGGTGGCGAGGGTGTGGGCGTGCTCGACGGCCAGGGCGGATTCGAGCAGTGCGTGCAGCGGGACGCCGGGAGCGAGGGCCGCGATCCGCTGGATGTCAGTGCCGTGTGTCACCTTGGGGATACGCAGTGCGGTGAGGCCGGGCAGGGGGGCCAGGGCCGCGACCGCCGTGGTGTCGTGCGTGCTGGGGAGGCGGACGTGGATCGGTACGGGGTGGGGCGAGGAGAGCAGGTCGGTCGTGGCGGCGAGGGCGTACGCCTTCCGGTCCGGGGGGACCGCGTCCTCCAGGTCGACGATCACGACGTCGGCGCCGGACGAGAGGGCCTTGGCGACGACGCCGGGGCGGTCGCCGGGGGCGTACAGCCAGGTGAGGGGGGTCGGGGGGTCGGAGGTCATAGGGCGCCCTCGGAGCGCAGGCCGGCGATCTCCGTGGTGCTCAGGCCGAGTTCGGTGAGGACCTCGTCGGTGTCGGCGCCGTGGGGGCGGCCGGTCCAGCGGATGGAGCCGGGGGTCTCGGAGAGGCGGAAGAGGACGTTCTGCATACGGACGGGGCCGAGGTCGGGGTCGGGGACTTCGGTGACCGTGTCGAGCGCCTGGTACTGGGGGTCGGTCATGACGTCGCGGACGTCGTAGATCGGTGCGATCGCCGCCTCGGCCTTCTCGAAGGCCGCCATGGCCTCGTCGCGGGTGTGCCGGGCGATCCAGTCGCCGACCGCCTCGTCGAGGACGTCCGTGTGCTGGGCGCGGGTGGTGCCCTCGGCGAACCAGGGCTCGGCGATCAGCTCGGGCCGCCCGACCAGGCGCATCACGCGCTCCGCGATGGACTGGGCGGACGTGGAGACGGCCAGCCACTTTCCGTCGGCGGTGCGGTAGGTGTTGCGGGGGGCGTTGTTGCGGGAGCGGTTGCCGGTGCGGGGCTGGACGTAGCCGAGCTGGTCGTACCAGAGCGGGTGCGGGCCGAGGACCATGAGGATCGGTTCGATGATCGCCATGTCGACGACCTGGCCGTGGCCGGTGGTGGCTCGGGCCTGGAGGGCGGTCATCACGGCGTACGCGGTGGCCAGGGCCGCGATGGAGTCGGCGAGGCCGAAGGGAGGGAGCGTGGGCGGGCCGTCGGGTTCGCCGGTGATCGCCGCGAAGCCGCTCATGGCCTCGGCGAGCGTGCCGAATCCGGGGCGGCGGGCGTACGGGCCGTACTGGCCGAAACCGGTGACCCGGGCCAGGACCAGCCGGTCGTTGGCCGCGGAGAGCTCAGGCCAGCCGAGGCCCCACTTCTCCAGGGTGCCGGGGCGGAAGTTCTCGACGACCACGTCGGCGGTGGCGGCGAGGCGGAGGAGGGTGGCACGGCCGCCGCGGGTGGACAGGTCGAGGGTGATGGTGCGCTTGTTGCGGCCGAGCAGCTTCCACCACAGTCCGACGCCGTTCTTGGCGGGTCCGTGTCCTCGGGACGGGTCGGGTTTACGGGGGTGTTCGACCTTGATGACGTCGGCACCGAAGTCGCCGAGCATGGTCGCTGCCAAGGGGCCGGCGAAGAGGGTGGCGAGGTCGAGGACGCGCAGTCCTCGGAGCGGGGGCGTGGTGGTCATAGGGCGTCGATCTCCGTGCGGTACGGCATCGAGGACGTGGCGCCGGGGCGCTGGACGGACAGCGCCGCGGCGGACGACGCCCAGGCGAGCGCGGAGCGGACGGGTTTGCCCTCTCCGAGGGCGACGGCCAGGGCGCCGACGAAGGTGTCGCCGGCGGCGGTGGTGTCGACGGCCCGGACCCGGGGGGCGGGGACGGTGACCGGTTCGGCGCCGCGGGCCGCGTAGAGGCTGCCGGCCGCGCCGAGGGTGATGACGACCTCGGGGACGTGGCGGAGCAGTTCCTCGGCTGCGGCGCGTGGGTCGGCGAGGCCGGTGAGGGTCGCCGCCTCGTGCTCGTTGGGGACCAGCAGGTCGGTGGCGGCGAGCAGTTCGGGAGGCAGGGGCTGCGCGGGGGCGGGGGTGAGGACCGTGCGGACGCCGTGGCGGCGGGCGGCTTCGGCGCCGGCGGTGACGGCGGAGAGGGGGAGTTCCAGTTGGAGCAGGAGGGCGTGGGCGGTGGCGATCAGCGTTTCGTCGCCGGGGGAGAGGGAGGTGACGGTGCCGTTGGCGCCGGGAATGACGACGATCGCGTTGCTGCCCTCGTCGTCGACGACGATGTGGGCGGTGCCGGAGGGGCCGTCGACGGTGCGGAGGAGGTCGGTGTCCACACCGCCGGCGGTGAGGCCGGCCCGGAGCCGGGTGCCGAACTCGTCGGATCCGACGGCGCCGATCATCGACACGTCGGCCCCGGCGCGGGCCGCGGCGACGGCCTGGTTGGCGCCCTTGCCGCCGGGGATCGTCCGGAACTCGCGTCCCGTGACGGTCTCGCCGAGTTTTGGGGCACGGCTCACATAGGCGACGAGGTCCATGTTGGTGCTGCCGAGCACCACGATGTGGGTCATGGGCGGTGTGCCTCCTGGTGGGTGAGCCGGTGGGTGAGGGCGGCGAGGGCGTCGAAGCCGATGCCGTCGAAGGTGGGGACGGACGTGGCGAGGCGGTTCTTGAGGGGGGAGGTCCAGTGGTCGGGGATCCGGTCGGGCCGGCCGGCCAGGAGACCGGCGACGGAACCGGCGGTGGCGCCGTTGGAGTCGGTGTCCCAGCCGCCGGAGACGGCACGGCAGATGGAGTGGGTGAAGTCGCCGTCGGCATGGGTGAGCGCGGCGGCGAGGAGGGCGGTGTTCGGGACGGCGTGTACCCAGTGGTAGCCGCCGTAGGCGGCGTGGAGGCGGTCGGCGACGGTGTCGAAGTCGGTGTGGGCGCGGGCCGTCGCGATGCCGAAGCGGACCGCGCGGGCCAGGCGTGAGTCGGGCGGGACGACGGTCAGGCCGGTGGCCAGCGCCCGGTGGACGTCGGCGGTGCCGGAGGCCGCGGTGGCGATGACCGCCGCGGTGAACATCGCCCCGTAGACACCGTTCGCGGTGTGGGTGAGGGTCGCGTCCCGGTGCGCCTGCTCGGCGGCGGCCGCCGGGTCGCCCGGGTGGGTCCAGCCGTGGACGTCCGCCCGGATCTGGGCTCCGATCCACTCGCGGAACGGGTTGCGGTGGGTCGCGGTCAGCGGCGGTTCGAGCCCGGAGAGGAGGTTGCGGTAGGCGACGCGCTCGGCGGTGAAGGTGCGGCCGGCGGGGAGCTCGTCCAGCCAGAGGCGGGCGACGTCGGCGGTGCGGAAGCCGGGGCCGTACCGCTGGAGGAGCAGCAGGTTGAGCAGGGGGTAGTTGAGGTCGTCGTCCTCGGGCATGCCGTCGATGTTCTCGGCGAGCGAGGTGGCGGCGGAGCGGCGGTTCCAGGGGTGGGCGGCGGTGAGGGCCGGGGGTACGCCCCTGGCGGTGAACCAGGAGGTGAGCGGCCAGTTGCCGGTGGCGCGGGCGAGGGCCCGGATGGCGGAGAGGGGCAACTTCTCGACGGGCTTGCCGAGCAGACACCCCGCGGCCCGCCCCAGCCACGCGGCGTGCAACCGCGCGACCGGCCCGGGCGGTGCCTGGGGGGATGGTCCGGTGGGCTGTCCCGGCGGTGGTCCGGGGGGTGGTCCGGGGGGTGCGTCAGCGGCTCGTGCGGGGGACGGAGTGGTGGTCGCGGGCCAGTGGGGGCAGAGGCGCTTGATGTGCGCGAGGGAGGTGGGTTCGGCGGGGGACAAGGGGGAGGGGACGGCGGCCAGTTCGTCCAGGAGGCGTTCCGCGAGGGCCCGGAGGTGCGGGGGCGCGGGGAGCGGGGAGGCACCGGCCGCCGCCGGGGCGGAGGCACCGCCGGCGGCACGCCAGCGCGCCTCGACGGCCGAGGCGTCACGGCCGTCCTCGGTGGCCTGGCGCAGTTCGTGGCCGATCAGGTCCTCGGGCTGGACCCAGGTGAGACGCACGTTCACCGGGGCATCCCGGGGGTGGGCGAGAGGGCGACGAACGCCCGCTCGTGGGCACGACGGCGGGCCGTGTCACGCATGAACACCTCGTGGGCGACGTCGGCCAGCACGGCCGCCGGGGCGTGCAGGTCGAGGCGACTGGCCTCGGAGACCTGTTTCGCCCAGGTGGCGGGCACCGCCGCCGCCCCGTGCAGAGCGCCCGCGACCGCACCGGCCATGGTGGCGATCGAGTCGCAGTCGCGGCCGTAGTTGACGGCGCCCAGGACCGTACGACGGTAGTCGCCCTCGCCGACCAGCAGCATGCCGAGGGCGACCGGGAGTTCCTCGATGGCGTGCAGCCGGGACGGGCGGCGTGCGCCGAGGGAGGGGGAGCGGTAGTCGGGACCGACGGTGTCGAAGGGGGCGACCGCCTCGCGGAGCGGGCGCAGGGCGGACTCGAAGTCGGTGTGGCGGACCGCGACTTCGGCGACCGCCTCGATCGCCGCGCGGGTGCCGTCCTTGGCGAGTTCGACCGCCGTGTCGACGACGGAGGACGGGGTCGCTCCGGGCAGGCAGGCCGCGGCGACCGCCGCCGCGAACACACCGGCCGCCTCACGTCCGTACGAGGACTGGTGGGCACCGGCGATGTCGAGGGCCTCGGCGTAGGCGGCGGCCGGGTTCGCCGCGTTGACGAGACCGACGGGCGCCATGTACATCGCGGCACCGCAGTTGACGATGTTTCCGCTGCCCGCCTCGCGTGGGTCGACGTGGCCGTAGTGGAGGCGGGCGACCAGCCACTTCTCGGCGAGGAAGATCCGCTGGAGGGGGAGCGCCTCGGCTTCGAGCTCGGGGATCCAGCGGGGCGTGGAGATCAGGTCGGGGACGAGGTGGTCGGCGACGGCGTACGCGTCGAGGTGGTCGCGGACCGTGTCGTACACCCGGATCAGGGCGTGGGTCATGAGGGTGTCGTCGGTGACGTGTCCGTCGCCCTTGTGGTACGGGGCGATGGGGCGGGCGGTGCGCCAGTGGTCGCCGTTCCAGGGGCCGACGATGCCGGTGACGCGGCCGCCGTGGCGTTCGGCGATCTGGTCGGGGGTGTAGCCCTCCACCGCGCCGCCGAGCGCGTCAGCGACGGCTGCTCCGACGAGGCTCCCGGTGATCCGGTCCTCGAGTGTAGGTTTCGGCGTCATGCCGGAATTGTCCACCCGGGGTGGCGAGTTCCGTGCGTGCGAGCTGCTCGGCGAGTTCCACGAGGTCGGTGCCCCTGAGCCGGGGCAGCGCGCAGCCAGCGAGGGTGCGGCAGGCGTCGCGCCAGGTCGTGGGCACCCCGGCGCCACCGCCGAGCGTGCCGGTCAGCGCGCCCGCGAGGGCCGGTGCGGAGTCGGCGACCCGGGAGAGGCAGGCGGCGGCCGGTACCGCCTCGGTGACCTTGCCGCGGGCGGCGGTGGCGAGTGCGAGGGCGACCGGGACGGTCTCGGCGGCGGCGATGCCGTAGCTGTAGACGTGGTCGACGATCTGGTGCTCCAGGAGCGGGACGAGCTCGAAGGCGCTGTCGGCGGCGCGGGCGAGCCGAGTGGCGTGCCGGGCGTTGCGGCCGATCTCGGTGGCGGGCGGGAGCTGGCCGAGCGCGGCGTCCACGGCGTCGTCGACGGAGGCTCCGCCGAGCGCCGCGGCGACGGCGGCGGCCGTGGCGCGGGCGCCGTGCACACCGTCGCCGTCCTGGGTGTAACGGGCGTCGAACTCGGCGAGTTCGGCGGCGGCGCGGGGGTCGCCGGGGTGGGCGACCGCGAGGACGGCGGCGCGTACGCAGGCGGCGTCGTCGAAGTAGTGCGGGTTGTCGTGACCGGTGGCGGGCGGGCGCAGACCGGTGGCGAGGTTGCCGAGACCGGCGCGTACGGAGATGCGGGCGCGAAGGGGGAGGACGGCGGACTCGACCTCGGGGGCGCGGTCGGCGGCGGCGGCGATCTCGGCGGCGAGGGAGTTCCATGCCAGGTCGACGGCCGCGCACATGCGGCGGGTGGGCGGAAGCGAGCGGAAGAGCCCGCCGGCGGCGGCCAGCAGTGTCTCGGCGGTGAACACCGCCCACTCGGCGTCGTCGGAGGGGCCGAGGCGGAGGGGCTCGGGGGGCTGGTTGAGGGCGATGGGGACGGGGAGCGTGGTGGTGGCGTTCTGTTCGGCGAACGTGTCGAGTTCACGGGTGAGGCGGCGGGTCCACTCGGGCATGCGCGCGGCGCGGTGCCGGGCGGCGGGCCACCCGGCGGCGTCCCCGGCGGCAAGCCCCAGCAGGAGGCCCTCGATCCGGCCCCGCCGGCTCGCAGAGGCGGCGGGGGTATCGGTCGTGGGGGTCCGGAGGGCCGGGGCCGTGGTGGCCCGGCTTTCGGGCGTCCGGGTCTCGGGCGTACCCGGCTCGGCGGCCGGGGAATCCGCGGCCGTGGTTTCCGGCTCGGGGGAGCCGGCCCGGTGGCTCGGAGGGGCTTGCGGGGGAGTGGGCGGCATCAGGGGACCTCCGTATCGTCGTACGGGGTGAGCAACTCCGCGACGTCCAGGACGTGGTAGCCGCGCATCGAGGGCAGGCAGCTGCCGCGTACGGGGCCGATGGCGGCCGCCCAGTCAGAAGGGATGGCCGTCGCCCCGGACATCGCGCCGGCCAGGGCGCCCGCCACCGCCGCGGTCGTGTCGGCGTCCCGGCCCATGTTGACGGCGGTGAGGACCGACGTGACGAAGTCACCGCGGGCCGCCGCGAACGCGCCGAAGGCGAGGCCGACCGCTTCCGGGGCCAGGTCCGTCCACGGGTAGCCGCCGATGACCACGGCCGAACGGACGGCCCGTTCCCGGACCAGAGGATCGGGCTGGACGCGCTGCGCCGCCACAACCGCGCGGCGCATCGAGCGGGCCGTCCAGGAGTCCATCGGTACGACCGACAGGGCGGCCGCGATGACCGAGGCGGGTCCGGCGCCCGACATGGCCGCCGCCACGCCCGCCGCGACGGCTTGGCCCCCGTAGATCCCCTCACCCTCGTGGCTCACCGTGCCGTCGATGGCGACCAGCCGCGCCGCCTCCGCCGGGCGTCCCGCCGCGAAGACGCCGAAGGGGGCCGCCCGCATGGCCAGCCCGTCGCTCCAGGCGTGCCGGTGCTGGGCCGAGATGGGGGCGGCCAGGCCGCGGCGGAGGTTCTCCAGCGTGCCGCGCTCGCTGAAGCCGGCCCCGCGGAACGGGCCCTCGTCGAGGTCGGCGATCCAGCGGTGCCAGGCCTTCTCGACATGTGAGACGGTGAGGGCCGAGCCGTGCCGGGCGAGCAGCAGCCCGGAGAAGATCGCGTACTCGGTGTCGTCCGTCCCGACGGGGTCCTCGCTGACGAAGCCCTCGATACGCCCCCAGCGGCGGCGGATCTCGGAGGGGCGCATGTTCTCGGCGGGGGCTCCGAGCGCGTCACCGACGGCCAGTCCGAGCAGGGCGCCCCGCGCGCGGTCGAGCAGCCCCTGCGCGTCGGCGAGGGAGGCGGGACCGCGGGTGATCGGGTCCAGGGCGGGATCGCCGGTGATCGGGTCCAGGGCGGGATCGCGGGCGATCGGCTCCGTCGGCTCCATCGGCGTGGCCCTTCCGTGCGCCCGATCCGATTCCTGGATCTGTGCCACGCGGAGAGGCCCGGTTGTCGGTGTGAACGACGCTGTCACTCGCCTGCCGCAGTCGTCCCGCACACCGGCGGGAGCCCTGGTCAGAGCCTGGGTAAGTAAAGCCTGCCTTGCTGGCGCGCCCCTTACACAACGCGTATTTTCGAAGGTGTTGGGGGGAGCGGGAGCACCCGGACCCGCTGCTGCACGCAAGGCAATAAGGGGATAGCTGTGTCCATCATCGAGATTGAGGCGACGCTTCACGAGGCGCACCGTGACAACCACACCCACCGCGATGTGAACGGTGGCTGGCTCCGCCCCGCCGTTTTCGGCGCGATGGACGGTCTCGTGTCCAACCTCGCGCTCATGACCGGTGTGGCGGGTGGCGCGGTCTCCCAGCAGGCCATCGTCATCACGGGCCTGGCCGGACTCGCGGCCGGCGCGTTCTCCATGGCCGCCGGCGAGTACACCTCCGTGGCCTCGCAGCGCGAGCTCGTCCAGGCGGAACTGGATGTGGAGCGTCACCAGTTGCGCAAGCACCCGGTGGACGAGATGGAGGAGCTCGCCGCGCTGTACGTGGCGCGTGGCGTCGAGCCGCCGCTCGCCCGTGAGGTCGCGATGCAGTTGTCGAAGGACCCGGAGCAGGCGCTGGAGATCCACGCCCGCGAGGAGCTCGGCATCGACCCGGACGACCTGCCCTCGCCGATGGTGGCCGCCGTGTCCTCCTTCGGGTCGTTCGCGCTCGGCGCGCTGCTGCCCGTCCTGCCGTACCTGCTCGGCGCGACCGCCCTGTGGCCGGCGGTACTGCTCGCGCTGCTCGGACTGTTCGCGTGCGGCGCGCTGGTGGCCCGGGTGACCGCCCGTAGCTGGTGGTACAGCGGTCTCCGTCAGCTCGCCCTCGGTGGCGCGGCGGCGGCCGTCACCTATGGCCTGGGGGCCCTGTTCGGCGCGGTCGTCTGATCCGTACGGCATTGCCGCAGGTCAGCCCCCTCGACAGGCGGCCTGGGGGGCTTCGCCGTACCGTTGCCGTACCGTTGAGGAACCGACGAAGGTGTTGTGACGAACGTCCAATAGCCCTATCCGCCCTCCGATGAGACACTATGCAGCGCGGCACATAAGTAGCCGTAAATTGGCGGTTTCGAAGCCCTCACCACCGGGCATGAGCCGTTAACGCTGCGGGCAACGAGGCCCGCGCACCCCACAGGCCGCCGCATGTCGATCTCTCGACGGCCTGTCCGCCTGCCAGGCTTGTGAAACCCCGCCGCCATCAGCGGTGTCCGCATGTTGGAACGAGCTTTCCGCTTTTCGAGAAGCACTCCATCATGTAACCTGCACGAAATTTCGCGGAGGGCCAACGTCGTCCCTTCGGCACTGCATATGCCACGACGACGACGGGAGAGCCGATGCGTTCCGACGCCTGGTCGCCCATGGACGGTCGCCCCGCCCCGCAGGGTATGTACGACCCCCGCAACGAGCACGACGCCTGCGGTGTCGGCTTCGTTGCCACCCTCACCGGTGTCGCCAGCCACGCGCTGGTGGAGCAGGCGCTGACCGTTCTGCGCAACCTGGAGCACCGGGGCGCCACCGGCTCCGAGCCCGACTCCGGCGACGGCGCGGGCATCCTGTTCCAGGTGCCGGACGCGTTCCTCCGCGAGGTCACCGACTTCGAGCTCCCGGCAGCCGGCGAGTACGCCGTCGGCATCGCCTTCCTCCCCGCGGACGGCTCCGCACAGGCCGTCTCGCGGATCGAGACGATCGCCGCCGAGGAGAACCTCACCGTCCTCGGCTGGCGCGAGGTCCCCGTCGCCCCCGAGCTGCTCGGCGCCACCGCCCGCTCGACCATGCCGGCCTTCCGCCAGCTCTTCGTGAGCGACGGTACGAACGCGGGCATCGACCTGGACCGCAAGGCGTTCGTGCTGCGCAAGCGCGCCGAGCGCGAGGCCGGGGTCTACTTCCCCTCGCTCTCCGCCCGCACCATCGTCTACAAGGGCATGCTCACCACCGGGCAGCTGGAGCCCTTCTTCCCGGACCTGTCGGACCGCCGCTGCGCCACCGCCGTGGCGCTCGTCCACTCCCGGTTCTCCACCAACACCTTCCCGAGCTGGCCGCTGGCCCACCCGTACCGCTTCGTCGCCCACAACGGCGAGATCAACACGGTCAAGGGCAACCGCAACTGGATGCGGGCCCGTGAGTCGCAGCTCGTCTCCGACCTCTTCGGGGCCGAGAAGCTGGACCGGATCTTCCCGGTCTGCACGCCGGACGCCTCCGACTCCGCCTCCTTCGACGAGGTGCTGGAGCTGCTCCACCTCGGCGGCCGTTCGCTGCCGCACAGCGTCCTGATGATGGTTCCCGAGGCGTGGGAGAACCACGACTCCATGGACCCGGACCGGCGCGCCTTCTACCAGTACCACTCCACGATGATGGAGCCCTGGGACGGCCCGGCGTGTGTCACCTTCACCGACGGCGTCCAGGTCGGTGCCGTTCTCGACCGCAACGGTCTGCGCCCCGGCCGCTACTGGGTCACCGACGAGGGCCTCGTCGTGCTGTCCTCCGAGGTCGGCGTCCTCGACATCGACCCGGCCAAGGTCGTCCGCAAGGGCCGCCTCCAGCCCGGCAAGATGTTCCTCGTCGACACCGCCGAGCACCGCATCATCGAGGACGACGAGATCAAGGCCGCCCTCGCCGCCGAGCACCCGTACCAGGAGTGGCTGGAGAGCGGGATCATCGAGCTCGAGGACCTCCCCGAGCGCGAGCACATCGTCCACACCCACGCCTCGGTCACCCGCCGCCAGCAGACCTTCGGCTACACCGAGGAAGAGCTGCGCGTCATCCTCGCGCCGATGGCCCGCACCGGCGGCGAGCCCCTCGGCTCCATGGGTACGGACTCGCCGATCGCCGCGCTCTCCGAGCGCCCGCGCCTGCTGTTCGACTACTTCACCCAGCTCTTCGCACAGGTCACCAACCCGCCGCTGGACGCCATCCGCGAGGAGCTCGTCACCTCGCTGCACTCCTCGCTCGGCCCCCAGGGCAACCTGCTGGAGCCGACCGCCGCGTCCTGCCGCAGCGTCACCCTGCCGTTCCCGGTGATCGACAACGACGAGCTGGCCAAGCTCATCCACATCAACGCCGACGGCGACATGCCCGGCATGACGGCCGCCACGCTGTCCGGCCTCTACCGGGTCTCCGGCGGCGGCGACGCCCTCGCCGCCCGCATCGAGGAGATCTGCGCCGAGGCCGACGCCGCCATCGAGGGCGGCGCCCGCCTGATCGTGCTCTCCGACCGGCACTCCGACGCCGAGCACGCGCCGATCCCGTCGCTGCTGCTCACCTCGGCGGTCCACCACCACCTCATCCGCACCAAGCAGCGCACCCAGGTGGGCCTGCTGGTCGAGGCCGGTGACGTCCGCGAGGTCCACCACGTCGCGCTGCTGATCGGTTACGGCGCCGCCGCCGTCAACCCGTACCTCGCCATGGAGTCGGTCGAGGACCTGGTCCGCGCCGGCACCTTCGTCGAGGGCCTGGAGCCCGAGCAGGCGATCCGCAACCTGATCTACGCCCTCGGCAAGGGCGTCCTGAAGGTCATGTCCAAGATGGGCATCTCGACCGTCGCCTCCTACCGCGGCGCGCAGGTCTTCGAGGCCGTCGGCCTGGACGAGGCCTTCGTCGAGAAGTACTTCAACGGCACCGCCACCAAGATCGGCGGCGCCGGTCTGGACGTGGTCGCCAAGGAGGTCGCCGCCCGCCACGCCAAGGCGTACCCCGCCTCCGGTGTCCCCTCCGCGCACCGCGCGCTGGACATAGGCGGCGAGTACCAGTGGCGCCGCGAGGGCGAGCCGCACCTGTTCGACCCGGAGACGGTCTTCCGCCTCCAGCACGCCACGCGCTCCGGCCGCTACGACATCTTCAAGAAGTACACGGACCGGGTGAACGAGCAGTCCGAGCGCCTGATGACGCTCCGCGGCCTGTTCGGCTTCACGTCCGACCGCCCCTCGATCCCCATCGACGAGGTCGAGCCGGCGTCCGAGATCGTCAAGCGGTTCTCCACCGGCGCCATGTCGTACGGCTCCATCTCCCAGGAGGCGCACGAGACGCTTGCCATCGCCATGAACCAGCTCGGCGGCAAGTCCAACACCGGTGAGGGCGGCGAGGACCCGGAGCGCCTGTACGACCCGGCGCGGCGTTCGTCGATCAAGCAGGTCGCCTCCGGCCGCTTCGGTGTGACGAGCGAGTACCTGGTCAACGCGGACGACATCCAGATCAAGATGGCGCAGGGCGCCAAGCCCGGCGAGGGCGGCCAGCTGCCCGGCCACAAGGTCTACCCGTGGGTCGCCAAGACCCGGCACTCCACCCCGGGCGTCGGCCTGATCTCCCCGCCGCCGCACCACGACATCTACTCCATCGAGGACCTGGCTCAGCTGATCCACGACCTCAAGAACGCCAACCCGGCCGCCCGCATCCACGTGAAGCTGGTGTCCGAGGTCGGCGTCGGCACGGTCGCCGCCGGTGTCTCCAAGGCCCACGCGGACGTCGTGCTCATCTCCGGCCACGACGGCGGTACGGGCGCCTCGCCGCTCACCTCGCTGAAGCACGCGGGCGGCCCCTGGGAGCTCGGCCTCGCCGAGACCCAGCAGACCCTGCTGCTCAACGGCCTGCGCGACCGGATCGTCGTCCAGACCGACGGCCAGCTCAAGACCGGCCGTGACGTCGTCATCGCCGCGCTGCTCGGCGCCGAGGAGTTCGGTTTCGCGACCGCGCCGCTCGTCGTCTCCGGCTGCGTCATGATGCGCGTCTGCCACCTGGACACCTGCCCGGTCGGCATCGCCACCCAGAACCCGGTGCTGCGCGACCGGTTCTCCGGCAAGGCGGAGTACGTCGTCAACTTCTTCCAGTTCATCGCGGAGGAGGTGCGCGAGCTCCTCGCGGAGCTGGGCTTCCGCACGCTGGAGGAGGCCGTCGGCCACGCCGAGCTGCTGGACACCACCCGTGCCGTCACGCACTGGAAGGCGCAGGGCCTGGACCTGGAGCCGCTGTTCTACGTGCCCGAGCTGCCCGAGGGCGCGGTGCGCCACGCGCTGGTCGAGCAGGACCACGGCCTGGAGAAGGCGCTCGACAACCAGCTCATCGAGCTGGCCGCCGAAGCGCTCGGCGCGTCCTCGGCCGAGGAGGCCCAGCCGGTCCGCGCCCAGGTCGCGATCCGCAACATCAACCGGACGGTCGGCACCATGCTCGGCCACGAGGTGACGAAGAAGTTCGGTGGCGCGGGCCTGCCCGACGACACCATCGACATCACCTTCACCGGCTCGGCCGGCCAGTCCTTCGGCGCCTTCGTGCCGCGCGGCATCACGCTGCGCCTGGAGGGCGACGCCAACGACTACGTCGGCAAGGGCCTGTCCGGCGGCCGTGTGATCGTCCGCCCCGACCGGGGCGCCGACCACCTCGCCGAGTACTCGACCATCGCGGGCAACACCATCGCGTACGGCGCGACCGGCGGCGAGATCTTCCTCCGCGGTCGCACCGGCGAACGGTTCTGCGTCCGCAACTCCGGCGCGCTGGTCGTCTCCGAGGGCGTGGGCGACCACGGCTGCGAGTACATGACCGGCGGTCACGCGGTGATCCTCGGCGAGACGGGCCGCAACTTCGCGGCCGGTATGTCGGGCGGCGTCGCGTACGTCATCGACCTCGACCGGGACAACGTCAACTCCGGCAACCTCGGCGCGATCGAGGCCCTGGACGAGACCGACAAGGCGTGGCTGCACGACGTCGTGCGCCGCCACCACGAGGAGACCGGCTCGACCGTCGCCGAGAAGCTCCTTGCCGACTGGGACACCGCGGTCTCCCGGTTCAGCAAGATCATCCCGACCACGTACAAGGCAGTGCTCGCCGCCAAGGACGCCGCTGAGCTCGCCGGTCTCTCCGAGCAGGAGACCACCGAGAAGATGATGGAGGCGGCGACCAATGGCTGACCCCAAGGGCTTCCTGACCACCGGGCGCGAGGTCGCCAAGACCCGCCCCGTGGCCGAGCGCGTCAAGGACTGGAACGAGGTCTACGTCCCCGGCTCCCTGCTGCCGATCATCAGCAAGCAGGCCGGCCGGTGCATGGACTGCGGCATCCCGTTCTGCCACAACGGCTGTCCGCTGGGGAACCTGATCCCCGAGTGGAACGACTACGCCTACCGCGAGGACTGGCAGGCCGCTTCCGAGCGGCTGCACGCCACGAACAACTTCCCGGAGTTCACCGGGCGGCTGTGCCCGGCGCCCTGCGAGGCGGCGTGTGTGCTGGGTATCAACCAGCCCGCCGTCACCATCAAGAACGTCGAGGTCTCGATCATCGACAAGGCGTGGGACTCCGGTGACGTCACCCCGCAGCCGCCGGAGCGGCTGTCCGGCAAGACCGTCGCCGTCATCGGCTCCGGCCCGGCGGGCCTCGCCGCCGCCCAGCAGCTGACCCGCGCCGGCCACACGGTCGCCGTGTACGAGCGGGCCGACCGCATCGGCGGCCTGCTGCGGTACGGCATCCCCGAGTTCAAGATGGAGAAGGTGCACATCAACCGGCGCATCGAGCAGATGCGCGCGGAGGGCACCAAGTTCCGCACCGAGGTCGAGATCGGTGTCGACATCGACGCCGCGAAGCTGCGCAGGCGGTACGACGCGGTCGTCATCGCCGCCGGAGCCACCGTCTCGCGCGACCTGCCGGTCCCGGGCCGGGACCTCAAGGGCATCCACTTCGCGATGGAGTACCTGCCCCTCGCCAACAAGGTGCAGGAGGGCGACTTCGTGGCGCCCCCCATCACCGCCGAGGGCAAGCACGTGGTCGTCATCGGCGGCGGCGACACCGGCGCGGACTGCGTGGGCACCGCCCACCGCCAGGGCGCGGCCTCCGTCACCCAGCTGGAGATCATGCCCCGCCCCGGCGAGGAGCGGAACGCGAACCAGCCGTGGCCGACCTTCCCCATGCTCTACAAGGTCACCTCGGCCCACGAGGAGGGCGGCGAGCGGATCTACTCCGTCTCCACCACCCACTTCGAGGGCGACGAGGACGGCAACGTCCAGTTCCTCCACCTCGTCGAGGTCGAGTTCAAGGACGGCAAGCTGGAGCAGAAGCCGGGCACCGAGCGGAAGATCCCGGCCCAGCTGGTCACCCTCGCCATGGGCTTCACCGGCACCGACCAGTCCAACGGCCTGGTCCAGCAGTTCGGCCTGGAGCTCGACGAGCGCGGCAACATCGCCCGCGACGCCGACTTCGCGACCAACGTCGACGGCGTGTTCGTCGCCGGTGACGCCGGCCGCGGCCAGTCGCTCATCGTCTGGGCCGTCGCCGAGGGCCGCTCCGCGGCGCGCGGTGTGGACCGCTACCTGACGGGCGCCAGCGAGCTGCCGGCCCCCATCCGCCCGACGGACCGCGCGCTCACGGTCTGACGCACCGGCGTGGGCCCGCCCGCCCACGCTCCGGCTCCCACCGGCCGGGCGCCCCGCACAGTGTGGTGCGGGACGCCCCCGGCCGGGGCCCCCACCCGCGACGCCCATGGACCACCGCCACCGCCCCGGCCGGTACGGAAGCGCGCGCCGCCGTACGCGACCGGCGCGCACACCCAGGTCGCCGCACGAGCCGCCGCACGCGGGCGGCGCGGACGGCGGTGCGTGACGCGGCGCCGTACGCGGTAGAGTCTGGGGGCCGGGCCGACGCCGGGCCCGCCCACATCGCCCTCCCCGGGCGCCCCGCACGACGAGGTGCGCGACGCCCCCGCCGGTAACGGCATCATCGCCCCCGCCACATCGGCCCGGGCACCCCTCATACGTCCCGTACAACGGCGTGCGGAACACAGCAGCGTCTGCCGTGTCCCCGACCGGACCTTGGCAGGCGCTGCGCCCTGTGTGCGCCACGTGCGCCCTGTCGGGCGGCGCCCCGCGTCTCCTACGATCGGTCTCCCGATCGGGGGAGGGGGAGCGCCCATGTCGTCGGCGCGCACGAACCGGCTGGAGCGCGCGGTCGCCTTCGCACTGCGCAACTTCGAGGTGGTCTTCGCGGCCGGAATCGGCCTCACCGTCGGCTTCCTGGACATCTTCGGCGACCAGCTCATCGAGTCCGACTTCGCCTCCGGCGCCACCCTCGTGGTCCTCGGTGCCCTCGCCGTCGGCTCGCTCTCGGAGCGCACCCGCCGCCCGCACGCCATCCAGGAGGCCATGGCGGGCACCCGCCGGGCCATCGAGGACCTCACCATGGTCCGCTCCCTGGCCGGCAACGAGGTCCGCGAGGCGCTCCGCGAAGCCCGGCAGGGCACCAACCTCTGGTACTTCAAGGGCGGCACCGGAACATATCTCCGAGCCGTCACCCTCCCCCAGTGCGTCCGCGCCGCCAAGGAGAACCGCTCCCAGCTCAACGTCAAGATCGAAATCCTGAACCCGGCGGACGAACAGGCCTGCAACGCCTACGCCCAGTTCCGCCGGATGTTCTCCGGGAACAGCGCCCACGGCGGCGACATGTGGACCGCCGGCCGCGCCCGCAAGGAGTCGTACGCGACCGTCCTCGCCGCCTGCTGGTTCCGTATGCAGCTGACCACCCTCGACATCAGCGTCCACCTGTCGTCGACCGTGCCCACGCTCCGCTTCGACCTGTCCGACTCCAGCCTGATCATCACCCAGGACGATCCCTCCCGGGTCAACCTCCAGGTCAAGCGCGGCCAGCCGCTGTACGACTACTACCTGACGGAGCTCCACCAGAGCCGCGAGCAGGCAGGCTCGGTCGACCTGCGCAACGCCACCCTGCTCAGCCTGTCGCCCACCGTCGACGAAGTGCGCGCCCTCTTCGACGCGTTGGCGCTCCCGCTGCCCCGGACCTTCACCGACGCCGACGTCGGCGAGGTCATCGCCAAGGCCCTGCACGCAGAGGACCCCTACGGGAGGTGAACCCCCGGCCATGGACCCCATGCGCACTCATGTGGACACCTTCGTACCCGTTCTCGAGGAGATCGCCTCGGGGAAGCGGGACCTGCCGGCCGTCCGGCACCCGCTGGGTTTCCTGTGCCTGCCGCTGCTGAGAGAAGGACCCGACGGCGTCTGCCTCCACCTCTTCGGCGACGCCCGGCCCACCGCCGAGGTCCCGCCGCTGCACGCCCACAGCTGGGAGCTGCGCAGTCACGTCCTCTACGGCGAGGTCGGCAACGTACACGTACACGTACGGGACGACACCGACGCGCCCACGCACCGCGTCTTCGAGGTGCACAGCGGCCCCGACGGCGTGGACGAGATACGGCCCACCGCACGCCTGGTGCGCGGCGAGGAGGGCCCCGTCGAGCACAGCCCGGCGGGGGAGACGTACGCCCTCGGCGCGGGCGAGTTCCACACCACGGTGGTGACACCGGGCCGGACCGCCGCCACTCTCGTCCTCGGACGGTCCCTGCCCGGCGGACGGGACCTGTCGCTCGGCCCGCTCGACGGGCCGCCGCGCCGCACGGTCCGCCGGCTGTACGGGACCGAGGCGACCATGCGGGCCGTGCGTACGGCCCTGGGGAGGATCCATGCACAGCGCCGTGCCTGACATCGGCCGCCGCCCCCCGTTCGCGGCCGAGCGGAGAGTGGCCGTCGCCGCGGCCGAAGCGACCGGACGGCTGCTGAGCGGCCACTTCGCCGACGCCAGGGCCGTACGGACCAAGGGCGCCCACGGCGACGTCGTCACCGACCTGGACCTCGCCGCCGAGGAGCTGATCCTCACCCGGCTGCGCCGCCACTTCCCGCACGACCGGATCCTCTCCGAGGAGGCCGGGCTGCTGGACACGGGCAACGGCCGCACCTGGCTGGTCGACCCGCTGGACGGCAGCAACAACGTGGCGATCGGGCTCCCCGCATACGTCGTCGGCATCGGACTGTGCGTCGGGGACACCCCCGTCCTCGGCGTCGTCCACGAGCCCGTCACCGGCCGCACCTGGCACGCCGTCACCGGCCAGGGCGCCCACGCCGACGACGGCCTGCGGCTGCGCGGCCCGCGCGGCACCCTGCCAGGACCGGGGCCCGTGCTCGCCTGGACGCAGGGCCACGCTGTGGGGCGCGGCGACCCCACCGCGACGGCCCTGCGCGGCGCCCTGGAGCGGCGCTGCCGGCGCGTCCTGCAACTGTGGGCGCCGCTGCTGGGCTGGAGCCTGCTGGCGCGCGGCACCATCGACGGGTTCGTCGGCTACCGCGCCGAGGGCGTCGACCTGCCGCCCGGGGCACTGATCGCCGCCGAGGCGGGCGCGGAGCTGCGCACCCTGCGCGGCGCGCCGTTCCGGCCCGGCTTCACCGGCCCCGACTCCGGGCGGAGCTTCGTCGCCGCCCGTGCGGAAACCCTCACCTACGTACTCGAAGAAGTGGCCGCCGCGCTGCGGAGGACATGACCGTCACGCCGTCGCCGACGCACGGAGGGCACGCACACCGTCACGCCGTCGCCGCCAGTGCCACCGTCGCTGCCACCGTGCCCGTCGCCGCCAGCACCAGGCTCGTCCCCATGAACCGGCCCAGCGCGATCCGCGTGCCGTGCCAGCGGCAGCGCTCGAACCACAGCAGCGTCGCCAGCGACGCCCAGGGGGTGACCAGCGGACCCACGTTGACCCCGATCAACAGCCCCAGCAACTGCTCCTGGTGGCCGAGCGGCACCACGGCCTCACCCGCCACGTACGCCGGGAGGTTGTTCAGCGCGTTGGAGAACCCCGCCCCGACCGCCGCCGTGCGCAGCACACCCAGCGGACCCTCCTGCGCGCCGATCGCCGACGCCAGTATCCGGTCCATGCCCAGCGCGCTCACCGTCTCCACCACCAGGAACATCCCCGGCACCAGCACCAGCAGCCGCCACGGCACCAACGACCACCGGAGCTCCTCGCGGCGCCGGCGTGCGAACGCCACACCCACCACCAGGGCCGCCGTCGTCGACGCCGCCCACAACGGGACCAGGTCGGCCAGCAGCACCAGCAGGAACCCGCCGCACGCCAGCGCGCACACCCTCAACAGCACCGGATCGGCCGGGCGCGGCGGCTCCGGCGGGACGTACCGCTCCTCACCGCGCCGGCCGCGCCGCCAGTAGAACACCCACAGGCACAGCATCGTGGCCACGATCGCCGCCACCTGCGGCGGCCACATCACCGCCGCCATCTGCGACGGCGACAGCGCCACCCGGTCGGCGGCCAGCAGGTTCGTCAGGTTGGACACCGGGAGCAGCAGGCTGGCCGTGTTCGCCAGCCACACCGTCGTCATCGCCAGCGGCACCGCCGCGATACCCACCCGGGTCGCCAGCGCCAGCATCACCGGCGTCAACAGCACGGCCGTCGTGTCCAGATTGAGGGTGATCGTGGTGACGGACGCGAACACCACGCACAACCCGAACAGAAGGGCGTAACTGCCCTTCCCGGCCCGCGCCACCCACGTGGCGACCACGTCGAAGACCTCGGCCTTCCCCGTCAGCTCCGCCAGCACGATCACCGTCGCCAGGAACACCAGCAACGGCCCGATCCTGGCCAGCACGTCCGAGGCGGGGCCGGACGGCAGCAGGCCCGTCGCGACCGCGACCAGTCCCATGACGAGGAGCGCCGCGGCCAGCCAGTCGAGCGGATGCAGGCGTCTGAGGAGAGTCACGGAAATTAGCATAGATTTTCCCCCGGACATCGCACCCCACCGAGGCCTAATGTGGACACATGCTGAGGGGTGAGGAAACCGGGCGCCGCACAACCGAGTTGGACTTCTTCATCAGTTATTCACCGGCCGACGAGGCCTGGGCGTCCTGGATCGCCTGGACCCTGGAAGAGGCCGGATACCGCACCGTCGTGCAGGCCTGGGACTTCGTACCGGGCAGCAATTTCATCGACTTCATGGACCGCGGCGTCAGCGAGTCCGCCGCCGTCATCGCCGTCCTCTCCAGGCACTACGAACGGTCCACGTACGGCCGGATGGAGTGGACCGCCGCCCTCCGCGCCGACCCCGAGGCCCCCGAACGGCGGCTGCTCACCGTCCGCGTGGACGACATCCCCGTCGAGGGGCTGCTGGCGACCATCACCTACGTCGACCTCGTCGGCGTCGAGGACGTCTCGGCCGCCCGCTCCCTCCTCCTCGCCCGCGTGGAACAGGCCCTCGACGGCCACGCCCGCCCCGCCCGCCGCCCCGGCTACCCCGGCGACGCGGCCACCGCCCGCACCACCGGACAGCCCGTCACCCCCGAGACCCGGCTGCCCGCCCAGCGGTGGATCGGCGGCCCCGGCTGGGCCGGCCGCAGGCGGCCGCAGAAAGCGCCCCGCTACCCGCAGGGACCGCACAGCTCCGCCGTCCAGGACGCCGTGACCGTCCTCCACCTCGCCGGGCCCGACTTCGGGCGCGGCCGTGAACCGGAGACCCTGCGGCGCGAACTGCGCGGCGACCTCATCGTGCTGCGCGACAGCGGCGCGCCCGCCCCCGACCTGCTCGTCGTCACCGGTGACCTCACCGCCTCCGGCAGCCCCCGGGAATGCGACCAGGCCCTCGCCTTCCTCACCTCCGTACGCTCCCTGCTCGACCTGCCGCCGCAGCGCGTCGTCATCATCCCCGGCGCCCAGGACGTCAACCAGTCCGCGTGCCGCGCCTACTTCCACACCTGCGAGGCCGACGAGGTCGCACCACAGCCCCCGTATTGGCCCAAGTGGCGTCACTACACCCGGCTGTTCCGCAGCTTCTACCACGGCCTCGACACCGTCTTCGACAGCGACCAGCCCTGGACCCTCTTCCCGGTGCCCGAACTGAGCACCGTCGTCGCCGGGTTCAACTCCTCCATCGCCTACAGCCACCGCCTGGAGGACCAGTACGGCCACATCGGCCGCGACCAGGCCGCCTGGTTCGCCGAGGCGCTGCGCGGCTACGAGGAGGAGGGCTGGCTGCGGATCGGCGCCCTGCGCCACCCGCTCACCCGCACCACCCGCCCCGGTGACGCCGACGGCGGGCCCGGCGCCCTCGACGACACCGCCACCCTCACCGACCTCGCCGCGCCCCGCCTCCACCTGCTCCTGCACGGCCCCACCGGCGGCCCCCGCACCACCGGCACCGTCCCCAGCCACAGCAGGCTCCCCGGCACCGGCGCCGACCCCGCCGCGGGCCTGCCCCTCCTCGGCGCCGCCGCCCCCGCCCGCTTCCAGCTCCTGCGCGTCGCCGCCGACGGCATCACCCGCTGGTACGACCGCGGCCGCACCGGCCCCGAGACGTTCCCCGGCACCTGGCCCCGCGCCGGCCGGGTCTTCCCCGCCGCCGACACCCCCGTCACCAGCGCCGCCGACCCCGAACCCGTCCACGACGACGCTCCGTTCACCGAGCCCCCCGACTCGCTCACCGAGCGCGTCAAAGAGGTGTGCCTCGCCCGCCGCGAGGGCGTACGGCTGCGGGACGTGCCCCGCCGCACCCCCGGTGACATGACCCAGATCATGGTCACCTGGCGCGAGGAGGGAGTCGTCCGCCAACTGCGGATCGCCGTCCACCCCGGCACCCCGACCGACGACCAGCTCGACCGGTTCCTCGCCCAGCTCCACGCCACCGGACCCGGCGTCGAGGCGGAACTCGTCCACGACGGGCCCGCCCCCGCCCAGGCCTTACGCGACCGCGCCGTCCGCCAGGGCATCCGGATCCGCAGCTTCCTCGAATTCCAGGGCCTGCTCGACCTGCGCGGCTACGTCGCCGCCCAGACCAGCCGCCTCCTCGCCAGCGACAGCTACGCCCCCGTCCGCTACCTCCCCCAGCGCTACCGCGACGCCGACCGCCCCGACGGGGACCCGGGCATCGAGCACGACAACCTCGTCGAGGACCTGCTGGAACTCCTGGAGGCCGACCACGGCCGCTTCGTCCTCCTCCTCGGCGACTTCGGCCACGGCAAGACCTTCGCGCTGCGCGAGCTCGCCCGCCGCATCCCCGAAGAACTCCCGCACCTCACCCCGATCCTCATCCCGCTCAAGGCCCTCGACCGCGCCCACAGCCTCGAAGGGCTCGTCGCCGCCCACCTCGCCGGCCACGACGTCGACACCATCGACCTGCGCGCACTGCGCTACATGCTCGCCCAGGGCCGGGTCGTCCTCCTCTTCGACGGCTTCGACGAACTCGTCAACCGCGTCAGCTACGACGGTGCCGCCGACCACCTCCAGGTCCTCCTCGACGCCGCCGTCGACAACGCCAAGATCGTCGTCTCCAGCCGCACCCAGCACTTCAAGTCCCACGAGCAGGTCCTCACCGCACTCGGCGAACGCGTGGGTCTGCTGCCCCAGCGCCGCATCCTGTCCGTCCAGGGCTTCACCCCCCAGCAGATCCGCGCCTACCTCGTCAAGACGTACGGCGACGAGGAGGCCGCCGCCCACCGCTTCCAGCTCCTGCACAACATCCCGGACCTCCTCGTCCTGTGCCGCAACCCCCGGCTGCTGTCGTTCGTCGCCCAGCTCGGCACCGACCGGCTGCGTGCCGTCGCCGGGGCCGGGCGCGCCCTGAGCCCCGCCCGGCTCTACGAGGAGATCTTCACCTCATGGCTCCAGTTCGAGGCCGACCGCGCCCGCAAGGGCCCCGGCTCACCGGCCGGACTCACGCTCGACGACCTCTGGGCCGCCGTCACCGCACTCGCCCTGCGCCTGTGGGACTCCGGCCGCACCGCGCTCCGCCTCGACGAACTCACCGACGCCGTCGCCGCGGTCCTCAACCGCCTGACCCAGGCACCGCACACCGGCCAGGAACTCGGCCACGCCATCGGCGCGGGAAGCCTCCTCGTCCGCAACGACGACGGGCTGTTCCACTTCATCCACAGGTCGGTCGAGGAGTGGCTGATCGCCCGCGAGGCCGCCCGCCGCCTCGACCGGGGGCACGACGGCCTGCTCCGGTCCCGCAGGCTCAGCCGCCTGTCCATCGACTTCTTCTGCGACCTCGCCGACCATGAGCGGTGCGTCAACTGGGTCCACGAGACCCTCGACGGCCGTACGGGCGTCAGCGAGACCGCCCGGGCCAACGCCGTCCGCATCGGCGACCGGCTCCGCGTACCCGCCCACGCCGACCTGCGCGGCGCCCGCCTCGTCGGCGAGGACCTGTCCCACCGGGACTTCTCCGGTGTCGACCTCACCGGTGCCGACCTCACCGACGCCCGCCTCGTCGGCGCCAACCTCCGTCAGGCCGACCTCACCGACGCCCGCCTCGTCGGCACCCGCCTGGACCGGGCCGACCTGCGCGGTGCCGACCTCACCGGCGCCAACCTCCGCCGCGCCCGCCTCACCCGCACCGACCTGCGCGAGGCCCGCCTCACCCGCAGCCGCTGGCACCGCGCCGCCCTCATCGACCCCGTCATCGACGACACCACCCGCGCCGCCCCCGAACTGCGCACCGCCGCCATCGCGCCCGGCATGCCCGTCGACGCAGGCTTCCGCCCCTCCTCCGTCGGCGTCCCCTACGGCTACGGCATGCGCACCAGCCGGCTGCCCGAACCCATCGCGTACAGCCCCGACGGCGAACTCCTCCTCGTCGGCAGCGAGGACGGCGGCATCCTCGTGTGCGACACCGACAGCGGCCGCGCGCTGCGCACCCTCCAAGGGCACGAGGGACGCGTGTACGCCGTCAAGCACGGCCCCGGCGTCATCGCCAGCGGCGGCTCCGACGGCGTCGTACGCCTCTGGGACCCCGTCTCCGGCGAGTGCCGCCACCGCCTGGAGGTCCACCCCGACGGGGTGTGGCCGGTCACGCTGAGCGCGGACGGAACCCGGCTCGCCACCGGGGACGCCGAGGGCCTGGTCACCGTGTGGGACACGGCCACCGGTGAGCCCGTGCACCGGCTGCCCGGCCACCTCGCGCCCGTCTACACCGCCGTGTTCGGCCCCGACGGCCGCACCCTCGTCACGGGCGACGCCGCCGCCGACGTACGGATGTGGTCCCTGGAGACCGGGGCCTGCGAACGTGAGCTGCCCGGACACACCGGCGCCGCCTACCGGGTGCGCCACAGCGCCGACGGCACGCTGATCGCCACCGGCGACAAGGGCGGGACCGTCCGCGTCTGGCACGCCGGCGACGGCCGGCTGCTGCACGAGTTCACCGGGCACACCGGACGGGTCTACACCCTCGACTTCCACCCCGGCGGACGGCTGCTCGTCAGCGGCTGCACCGACGGGCAGGTCCGGCTGTGGGACCCGGCCGTCGGCACCCCGCTCGGCAGCCTGGAACGCTGCTCCGGCGCGCTCTACCAGGTCCTGTTCAGCGGCGACGGCAAACTGCTCGCCGGCTGCGACAGCGACGGCGCGGTCCGGTTGTGGACCGTCACCAGCACTCCCCGGCAGGGCCATGTCGTCACCCTCCACGCCCGCCGGCCCACCCCGCACCGGGGCTCGGCCTGGGCGTGTGCCTTCCACCCGCACGAGGCCCAGCTTCTGACCGTGGGCAACGACGGCGGCGCGCAGATCTGGGAGGCCGCCTCCGGCCAGGGCAAACGCATCCTGCGCGGTCACGGACGGCGCGTCAGCGACGTCACGTTCAGCGCCGACGGTACGCGCCTCGCCTCCTGCGGCAGCGACGGAGCCGTGCGCCTGTGGGACACCCGCACCGGCTGCCGCACCGCGGAGCTGACCGGGCGCGGCGACCGGCTCGTCTCGGCGGCCTTCAACCCCGGACGCCCCGTCCTCGGCACCGCCAGCAGCGACGGCGGCGTGTACCTGTGGAACCAGGAGGGGGAGTTCCTGCGCGAGCTGGACGCGGAGACCGAGCACATCTGGGCACTGGCCTTCAACCGCGCCGGAGACCTCCTCGCCACCGCCAACGACGACGACACCGTCCGTCTCTGGTTCCGCTCCACCGGCGCCCGCATCGCCACCCTCGACCGGCACCGGGGCCGGGTGCGCTCCATCGCGTTCCGCGCGGACGGCGACCTTCTGGCAACCGGCTGCGACGACAGCTACGTACGGCTCTGGGAGGGGCGCCAAGGGCGGCTGCTCGCGGAACTGCCCGGCCACGAGGACCGGGTGTACGGCGTGGCCTTCGGCCCCGGTGACGCGTGGCTCGCCAGCGTCTCCTGGGACGGCACCGCCATCGTCTGGCGGGACGGCGAACCGCGGCTGAGGCTGCGCGCGGGCGGCGGCAAACTGTGGACCGTCGCCGCCCACCCCTCCCGCCCGGTCCTCGCAGCCGCCGGGGACAACCGCACGATCGTCCTGTGGAACGCCGACACCGGAGCCCGGCTCGCCGAACTGACCGGCCACACCGGCCGGGTCCTCTCGGTCGCGTTCAGCCCGGACGGCACGGCGCTGGCCGGCGGAGCAGAGGACGGCACGGTTCGCCTGTGGGACCTGCCGCTCGAAGGCGGTGAGCCGTCACCGCGGGCCACCCTCATCGGCGTACCGGGCGGCTGGGCGGCGCTCACCCCGTCCGGGGGCTACAAGTACGAAGGGGACGTGGCGGGCGAGTTCTGGCACGTCGTGGGCATGTACCGGTTCCAGCCGGGGGAGTTGGACGAGTACCTGCCGGGCGTACGCCGTCTCCCGCTCGGGGAGGAGCTGTGACGGTCATCGCATAGTCTCCCCGTATGCCGATCAGCCTCCGGAAGATGGAAGAGACCGCCCCGGCCCTGGTGAGCCTCTACAAGAGCGCGGGCGTCTCCCTGCGCAAGCACGGGCTGAGCGGTGAACGCGCCGCGGTCTACCTGGTCGTCGACTACTCGGGGTCGATGAAGCCGTACTACAAGGACGGCAGCGTCCAGGCGCTCGCCGACCGGGTGCTGGGCCTGTCGGCCAACCTGGACGACGACGGGCGCGTCCCGGTGGTCTTCTTCTCGACCGACATCGACGCCGAGACCGACATCGCGCTCGCCGACCACCGGGGCCGGATCGACCGGATCGTGGCGGGGCTCGGCCACATGGGCAAGACCAGCTACCACCTGGCCATGGACGCGGTCATCGACCACTACCTCGACAGCGGCGCCACCGCCCCGGCACTCGTCGTCTTCCAGACGGACGGCGGCCCCATCAACAAACTCGCGGCCGAACGCCACCTGTGCAAAGCGGCGAAGCTGCCGCTGTTCTGGCAGTTCATCGGCTTCGGGGACCCCGACAGCCGCCAGTTCGACTTCCTCCGCAAGCTCGACGAGCTGGCCGTCCCCGCCAAGCGCTGTGTCGACAACGCGGGCTTCTTCCACGCGGGTACCGACCCGCGCCGCGTACCCGACGCCGAGCTGTACGACCGGCTGGTCGCCGAGTTCCCCGCCTGGCTCGCCGCCGCCCGCGCCCAGGGCATCGTCCGATGACCGCCGTGCGGGTGCTGCGGGCGGCCGACCGGACGGCGGCGCCGTGGAAGAACGGCGGCGGTGTCACGCGTGAGATCGCCGCCTCGCCGGAGCGTGCCGGCACGGACGGCTTCGAGTGGCGGGTGAGCCTCGCGGACGTCGGCGCCGACGGGCCGTTCTCCGCCTTCCCCGGTACGGAGCGGATCCTGACCGTCGTGGACGGCAGGGGCATGCACCTCGTGGCAGGTGGGCGGCGCCTCCTCGCGGAGCGGTACCTCCCGCGGCCCTTCCCCGGCGACGTCCCCACCCACGGGCGGCTCCTCGCCGGTCCCGTCGTCAACCTGAACGTGATGCACAAGCGCGGCGCGGTCACGGCGGCCGTCGCCGTCGTACGGGGCGGGCTGCCCGTCCCGGTTGCGCCGGACACGACGGTGCTCGTCGTCGCCCTGGACGCGCCGGCGGAGGTCGCGGGCGTGGAACTGGGGCGGTACGACGCGGTGTTGTGCGACGCCCCCGGGCCGTCCGTACGCACGGACGGGTACGCGGCGATCGTCACGCTCGGCCGAACGGGCTGAGCCGGCCGTGTGATTGTGCCCGGCCCCTCGTGACCGGCAGCGCCCCGCGGGTAGTGCTGCACCTCGGGGTCGGCCACCGACAGGAGACATTCACATGCGCCGTGCAGGGTTCACCGTCGCCGCCGCGACCGCGCTCACGCTGGCAGCCGCCGGGCAGGGCTGGGCGACCACGTCCAGTGGAGACATCACCGCCAGCTGGGGCGACCGCACCCGGATCCAGGTGACCTGGGTCGACCGGAACTCCTTCCACGACGGAACGCTCGCCGTCGCCGACCAGACGTGCGACGACAAGTCCGTCTACGCCACCCTCACCATCCGGACGGGCTCCGGCACCACCCTCGCGTCGGACGACAGGCACAACACCCGGGGCTGCGGTACGACCGCCGACTTCCGGAACATCCGGGCCACCGACCCCAGCGGCATCAAGAGCGTCACGATGACCCTGTGCCGGAGGGAGGCCGGGACGCCCGACCACTGCGAGACGCGGTACACCAGCTTCAACCCGTACAACCCGTCCCTCACCTTCTGATTCCCGCCGCCGATACCCGACAGGAGGTGTCGGGTATCGGCGGTTGCATGGGGCCATGGCTTTCAGTTGGGCAGACTTCCGGGCGGCGGAGCCGGACTTCGCCGAGACCGTCTCGCAGCGCTTCGCGGCGTACACGCACCACGTCCTCGCCACCCTGCGCAAGGACGGCTCCCCCCGCGTCACCGGGCTGGAGGTGACGTTCCGCTCCGGCGAGCTGTGGCTCGGCATGATGCCGAGGTCCCGCAAGGCCCAGGACCTGATGCGCGACCCGCGGTTCGCCCTCCAGGCCAACCCCGGCAGCGGCACGGACATGGGCGGCGGTGACGTACGCGTCGGCGGCCGGGCCGTCGAGGTGACCGACCCGGACACGGTGGCGCGGCTCGCGGGCGAGGTGGGCGCGCCGCAGCCGTTCCACCTGTTCCGCGCGGAGCTCACCGAGGTGGTGCGCACCTCGGTCGAGGGCGACCGGCTCGTCGTCCAGGTGTGGCACCCGGGGGAGCCGCTGCGCACGGTCAGCCGCGGGAACGACTAGCGCGACCGGCCCGTGCCAGCCTCCGAATGCGCGGCGGGCACCTGGATGCGCTGACCCGGCGGTCACCGGGGAGGCCCGGCCGAAGGGTCACCGTCCAGCACCCGCTCCCGGCACCACGCGGGCGTGCCCCACGCGTCCCGCAGCGGGCGCGCCTTGCGCAGCCAGAGCGCCAGGTCCAGCTCCTCGGTGTAGCCGATGGCGCCGTGGAGCTGGAGCGCGGTGCGGGCGGCCCCGTACGCCGCCTCCCCGGCCGTCACCTTGGCGGCCGCCACATCGGCGGTACGCGCCGACAGCGCCGCCCCGTACAGCAGCGGGCGGGCGAACTCCAGCGCCAGCAGGGTGTCCGCCAGCCGGTGCTTGACCGCCTGGAACGAGCCGATCGGCGCCCCGAACTGGGTGCGCTGCTTCACGTACGCCACCGTCCGGTCCAGCAAGGCGTACCCGACGCCCAGCGCCTGCGCGGCCGTCGCCAGCGCCGCCCAGTTCGCCGCGTGCCGCGCCGCCGCCGCCACGTGCGGCCCCGCCGCGAGCACCTCTCCGCCCGGGGCGGGCCGTGCGAGCCGCCGCGCCGGATCGGCGCTCACCCGGACGGGGCCGTGTCCGGGGGCCACCCGCAGTTCGTCGCCGGCCACCACCAGGACCAGACCGGCCCGGTCGGCGTCCAGGGCGTACCCCGGCCCGTCCGCCAGCGTCGCCGTCAGCTCCCCCGCCGCGAGCGGGGGCAGCAACCGCTCGGCGGGCCCGCCGTCCCCGAGCCGACCGAGCAGCGCCGCGACCGCGACCGTCTCCACCACCGGACCGGGCACCGCGTGCCGCCCCAGTTCCACGAGCGCGAGTGCCACCTCCAGCGGCAAGGGGCCCAGCCCGCCCTCGTACTCCTCCGGCACCGCGAGGGCGAACACCCCGGCCCCGGCCAGCCGCGCCCACAGCGCCCGCCCCGGGCCCGGGTCCCCGGCCGCCCACGCGCGCACCACCGACGGGGTGTCCGACGCGGTCAGCATCGCGTCCAGCGACCGGGCGAACTCCCGCTGCTCGTCCGTCAGGCGCAGGCGCATCAGCGGCGGCCCTTCGGCAGGCCGAGCAGCCGCTCGGCGATGATGTCCCGCTGGATCTCGTTCGTCCCGGCGTAGACGGGCCCGGCGAGCGCGAAGGTGTACCCCTCCGACCAGGAGCCGTCGAACTCGCCCTCCGGTCCGAGCAGTTCGAGCGCCGTCTCGTGCAGGGCGATGTCGTACTCGGACCAGAACACCTTGTTCAGGCTGGACGCGGGGCCCGTCCCGGACCCGGCGGACGCGGCGAGCTCCGTGAACAGCTGGTACGCCCGGGCCCCGATCACCGCGTCCGCCACCCGGTCGCGCGCCGCCGCGTCCCGGCCGCGCTCCCGCCACAGCCGCACCAGCCGGCCGGCGGCGGCCAGGAAGCGGCCGGGGGAGCGCAGCATCAAGCCCCGCTCGTTGCCGGTCGCCGACATCGCGATCCGCCAGCCGTCGCCGGGCGCGCCGATCACGTCCTGGTCCGGGACGAACACCCCGTCCAGGAACAGCTCGGCGAACGCCGGCTTGCCGTCCAGCCGCGGAATCGGCCGCACGGTCACCCCCGGTTCCCGCAGCCCGAACATCAGGTACGTCAGGCCCTGGTGCGGGCGGGGAGCCGCCGGATCCGTACGGAAGATCCCGAACGCGCGGTCGGCGAACGCGGCCCGCGACGACCACGTCTTGTGCCCGTACAGCAGCCAGCCGCCGTCCGTGCGCTCCGCCCGGGAGCGCAGGGAGGCGAGGTCGGAACCGGCCTCGGGTTCGGACCAGGCCTGCGCCCACACCGTCCCGCCCCTCGCCATGGGCGGCAGGACGCGGTCACGCTGTTCCTCGGTGCCGTGGTCGAAGAGGGTCGGAGCGAGCAGGCTGATGCCGTTCTGCGAGACCCGGCCGGGCGCCCCCGCCGCCCAGTACTCCTCCTCGAAGGCCAGCCAGGGGAAGAGCCCGGCCCCCCGCCCGCCGTACCGCTCCGGCCAGTCGACCACCGACCAGCCGCCCGCGTGCAGCTCCGCCTCCCAGGCGCGGTGCGCCTCGAAGCCCTCCGCCGTCTCCAGGGACGGCAGCGGCTCGGGCGGTACGTGGGCGGCCAGCCAGTCACGGGCCTCGGCCCGGAAGGCTCCGAGGGACTCGTCCATCGCGCTCCCCTTCCCTAACAAGCGTTTGGCAGGTTAGCGTACGGTCATGAAGAGCGTCGAGTACGTCCCCGCTCACGGCCTGCTGGCCGGACGTACCGCCGTCGTCACCGCGGCCGCGGGAGCAGGGATCGGCGGCGCCACCGCACGCCGTTTCCTGGAGGAGGGCGCGCGGGTCCTCATCAGCGACGCCCACACCCGCCGCCTGAAGGAGACCGAACGGGCGCTGGCCGAGGAGTTCGGGCCCGCTGCCGTCGCCGCCCAGCCCTGTGACGTCACCGAGGAGCCCCAGGTCCAGGCCCTGTTCGCGGAGGCGGTACGGCTCCACGGCCGACTGGACGTGGTCGTCAACAACGCCGGTCTCGGCGGGACCGCGCACCTCGCCGACATGACCGACGAGCAGTGGGGCCGCGTCCTGGACGTCACGCTGAACGGCACCTTCCGCTGCACCCGGGCGGCGCTCCGGCTGCTGCGCGACCAGCCGGGCGGCGGGGTCGTCGTCAACAACGCCTCCGTCGTCGGCTGGCGCGCCCAGGCGGGGCAGGCCCACTACGCCGCCGCCAAGGCGGGCGTCATGGCACTCACCCGCTGCGCGGCGCTCGAAGCCGCCCCGTACGGCGTCCGCGTCAACGCCGTCGCGCCGAGCCTGGCGATGCACCCGCACCTGGTGAAGGTCACCTCCGCCGCACTGCTGGAGCAACTGACCGCGCGCGAGGCGTTCGGGCGGTACGCCGAGCCCTGGGAGGTCGCCAACGTGATCGTCTTCCTCGCCAGCGGCTACGCCTCGTACATGACCGGCGAGACCGTGTCCGTCAGCAGCCAGCACGCGTAGGCCCACAATGTCCCCGTGCCGAAGCAGACGAAGAAGCCCCAGGTGACCGCCCCCGCGCCCGAGCGGCGCGCCGAACTCCTCGCCACCGCGGCCGAGGTGTTCGCCGCGCACGGGTACAACGCCACCACCGTACGGAAGATCGCCGACGAGGCCGGCATGCTCGCCGGCAGCCTCTACTACCACTTCGACTCCAAGGAATCGATGGTCGACGAGATCCTGACCGACTTCCTCGACGAACTGTGGACCGGGTACGACACCGTCCTCGCCGCCGGGCTGGGGCCGCGCGAGACCATCGAGGCGCTCGTCACCGAATCGTTCCGCGAGATCGACCGCCACCGCGCCGCCGTCGCCATCTACCAGAAGGAGTGGCGCCAGCTCGCCACCCAGCCGCGCTTCCAGTACCTCTCCGACTCCCAGGCGAAGTTCGAGAAGGCGTGGCTCGGGACGCTGGAGCGCGGCGTCGCCGCCAAGGTCTTCCGCGCCGACCTGGACGTCCGCCTCACCTACCGGTTCGTGCGCGACACCGTGTGGGTGGCGGCGTCCTGGTACCGGCCGGGCGGCCTGCACAGCCCCGAGGAGATCGCCCGCCAGTACCTGTCGATGGTGCTGGACGGTATCGCCGTACGAACCTAGAGGAGTGGTGATGGGCCAGGCATTCATCGTCGAAGCGGTACGCACCCCCGTCGGCCGGCGCGGAGGCGGCCTGGGCGCCGTCCACCCCGCCGACCTCGGCGCCCACGTCCTGAAGGCGCTGGTCGCCCGCTCGGGCATCGACCCCGCCGCCGTGGACGACGTGGTGTTCGGCTGCCTGGACACCGTCGGCCCGCAGGCCGGTGACATCGCCCGTACGGCCTGGCTGGCGGCCGGGCTGCCGGAGGAGGTGCCGGGCGTCACCGTCGACCGGCAGTGCGGCTCCTCGCAGCAGGCCGTGCACTTCGCCGCCCAGGCGGTCATGTCCGGCACCCAGGACCTCGTCGTGGCGGGCGGCACACAGAACATGACCATGGTCCCGATCGCCTACGCCTCCCGGCAGGCCGCCCTGCCGCTGGGCCTCGACCAGGGGCCCTTCGCCGGCTCGGAGGGCTGGCGGGCCCGGTACGGCGACGCCCCGGTCAACCAGTTCGCCGGCGCCGAGATGATCGCCCGGCAATGGGGCATCACCCGGGCCGACCAGGAGGAGTACGCGCTCACCTCGCACCGGCGGGCGGTCCGCGCCCTCGACGAGGGGCGCTTCGCGCGCGAGACGGTGGCGTACGGGACGGTCGGGGCGGACGAGGGCCCGCGCCGGGACACGAGTCTGGAGAAGATGGCCGGTCTGGGGCCCGTCCTGGAGGGCGGCACCGTCACCGCCGCCTGCTCCTCGCAGGTCTCCGACGGCGCGGCGGCCCTGCTGCTGGCGAGCGAGCGGGCCGTCGCCGCGCACGGCCTGACGCCCCGGGCCCGCATCCACCACCTCTCGGTACGCGGCGAGGACCCCATCCGCATGCTGACGGCACCCATACCCGCCACCGCGCACGCCCTGAAGAAGGCCGGGATGACCATCGGCGACATCGACCTCGTCGAGATCAACGAGGCGTTCGCCCCCGTCGTCCTCGCCTGGATGGCCGAGACCGGCGCCGACCCCGATCGTGTGAACGTCAACGGCGGCGCCATCGCGCTCGGCCACCCCCTGGGCGCGACGGGCGCCCGCCTGATGACCACGCTCCTGCACGAACTGGAGCGCACCGGCGGCCGGTTCGGGCTCCAGACGATGTGCGAGGGCGGCGGCCAGGCGAACGTGACGATCATCGAAACGCTGTAGAGATCCATGGCGTGCCCTGTTGCGGTCGGCCCGCCGGGATGGTGTGCTACGGTTGTCCACGTTGCAGTTTTGGTACCCATGAACTTTATGTGCGCCTGACGGGAATGATCCTCAGGCGCATTATTGTTTTACCGGCTTTCTCCGGATGGGGCCCCGACACCATCAGGAGAAAATTATGGCCACCGGTACCGTGAAGTGGTTCAACTCGGAAAAGGGCTTCGGCTTCATCGAGCAGGACGGCGGCGGCGCCGACGTCTTCGCCCACTACTCCAACATCGCCACCTCGGGCTTCCGTGAGCTCCAGGAAGGCCAGAAGGTGACCTTCGACGTCACGCAGGGCCAGAAGGGCCCGCAGGCGGAGAACATCCTCCCCGCCTGATCACCGGATACGCATCACCGGTATCTCGCAGCCGGGACCCGCACCATGCAGTCGCAGGTGCGGGTCCCGGCTTGCGCTGTGCTCAGGCCCAAGGAAGGCAAATGTATGACGACGACTCGATCCGAACGCCCCGCCCGTAAGCGCCCCGCGAGGACCGGAAACGTGGCTTCCACGCGCTCCTCGAACGGCCGGACGGCCGGAAACGGCAAGGCGCCCGCCCGCAGCACGGGCAACCGCGCCACCCTCGCGCCCCCGCGCGAATTCACCCTGCCGGAATCCGCCACCCCCGCGCTCCCCCCGGTCGCGGCCTTCGACGACCTCGACATGCCGGCCGCCCTCCTAAAGACGCTCACCGCCCAGGGTGTCACCGAGCCGTTCCCGATCCAGGCCGCGACCCTGCCGAACTCCCTCGCGGGCCGCGACATACTCGGCCGCGGCCGCACCGGCTCCGGCAAGACCCTCGCCTTCGGCCTCGCCCTGCTCGCCCGCACGGCCGGCCGGCGCGCCGAGCCCAAGGCCCCGCTCGGGATGGTCCTCGTCCCCACGCGCGAGCTGGCGCAGCAGGTGACCGACGCCCTGACCCCGTACGCGACCTCCGTGCAGCTGCGTCTCGCCACCGTGGTCGGCGGCATGTCGATCAGCCGCCAGGCGGGCGCGCTGCGCCGCGGCGCCGAGATCCTCGTCGCCACCCCCGGCCGCCTCAAGGACCTGATCGAACGCGGCGACTGCCGCCTCGACCAGGTGTCGGTCACCGTCCTGGACGAGGCCGACCAGATGGCCGACATGGGCTTCCTCCCGCAGGTCACGGCGCTGCTGAAGCAGGTCGAGCCGGACGGCCAGCGCATGCTGTTCTCCGCCACGCTCGACAAGAACATCGACCGGCTGGTGCGGATGTTCCTCACCGACCCCGTCGTGCACTCCGTCGACCCGTCGGCGGGAGCGGTCTCCACCATGGAGCACCACCTGCTGTACGTCGCCGACGAGACCGACAAGAAGGCCGTCACCGCCCGCATCGCGGCCCGCGACGGCCGGGTCATCCTCTTCCTGGACACCAAGCGGTCCGTGGACCGGCTGGTCAAGCGGCTCCTCGCCAGCGGCGTGCGCGCCGCGGGCCTGCACGGCGGCCGCTCGCAGCCGCAGCGCAACCGGACCCTGGACCAGTTCAAGAACGGCCAGGTCACCGCGCTGGTCGCGACCAATGTGGCAGCCCGTGGCATCCACGTCGACGACCTCGACCTCGTCGTGAACGTCGACCCGCCCACCGACCACAAGGACTACCTGCACCGCGGCGGCCGCACCGCCCGCGCCGGCGAGTCCGGCAGCGTCGTCACGCTCGTCCTGCCCGAGCAGAAGCGCGACATGAGCCGGCTGATGTCCCACGCGGGCATCACCCCGCGCACCGCCCGGGTGAAGTCGTCCGACGAGGAGCTGGCCCGGCTCACCGGCGCCCGCGAGCCGTCCGGCGTCCCGGTCACCATCGAGGTCCCGCAGCAGGCCCAGCCGGCCTCGGACAACTCCGGCAAGCCCGGCCGCCGCCGTCCCCGCCGCAGCGGCCAGGGCACCGGATCCGGCAACGCCGCCACGGCCGCCGCCGCGAGCACCCAGGCAGGGGCTTCGCGCCGCCGGGGCCGCACCGCCACGGGCGGCGGCCAGGGTGGCGGCACGGGCCGCCCCGCCGGTCGCGGCGGACGCCGCACCGCCGCGTAGCGCCCCGGTCCCGCCTCAGCCGACCAGCCGGGCCCGGAGCGCCGCCAGTGTGCGGTGGTCCGGGCCCGGCCGGGCGGTCGGGTACCAGTACAGGCCCCGTACACCTCCGACACCGCCGCCGGCACCGCGTGCCGGTACTCCGTCCGTACCTCCCGCAACAGGCGAGCAGGTCCGGGTTCCGCATCGGCCCCGCCTGCTTCGGATGCGCGCGCCTGGGCGTCGTCAGGGTCATGGCCCGACTCCTTCGGCCGGGGGCAGGGAACGGAGCACGCGCTGTGCCTCGGACATGACGCGCCGGACGAGGTCCTCGCAGCTCGGGAGGTCCTCGATCACCCCCGCGACCTGCCCCGAGGCCATGACGCCCAGGTCGGTGCGGCCCTCGACCATGGACGCCCGCAGGAGCATCGGTGTGTTCGCGGCGAGCAGGACCTGGCTCCACGACAGGTCCCTGCCGTGTCTCATGGCCCGCCCGTCCCGGACCAGCCGCCACCACGACAGGCCCGACAGCTTCCGGAACCGTGCCGCCCGCCCCACCGCCTCGGTCAACGCCCGGACGCGGCCCGCCCGTTCGAGGGAGGCGACGAGGTCGGTACGGAGCATGCGGTGCGGCAGACCGTCGACGGCGGTCGTCACCGTGACGTCCGTGACCGTCGCCGCCAGATAGGCGGCCTTCACCGGGTCGGGAACGGGTGAGTCGGAGGTCAGCAGGAACCGGGTGCCCATGGCGATGCCCGCCGCGCCGTACGCGAGAGCCGCCACCAGCCCGCGCCCGTCGTGGAACCCACCCGCCGCGACGACCGGGATGTCCACCGCGTCCACGACCTGCGGCAGCAGGACGGAGGTGGCCACCTCACCGGTGTGCCCCCCGCCCTCGGCGCCCTGCACGACCACCGCGTCCGCGCCCCACGCCGCGACCTTCTCCGCATGGCGGCGGGCGCCGACGGACGGGACGACCACCACACCCGCGTCCTTCAGCTCGGCGATCAGCTCCCGCGAGGGCGCGAGGGCGAACGAGGCGACCCGTACGCCCTCGTCGACGACGATCCGCACCCGCTCGCGCGCGTCGGCCGCGTCCGCCCGCAGGTTGACGCCGAACGGCGCATCCGTACGGGACTTCACCTTCCGCACCGCCGCCCGCAGCTCGTCGGTCGTCATCGTCGCGGAGGCGAGGATCCCCAGGGCGCCCGCGCGGGCCGTGGCGGTGACCAGGCGTGGCCCGGCGACCCAGCCCATGCCGGTCTGCACGATCGGGTAGCGGACGCCGGTCAGCCGGGTGAGGGCCGTTTCCATCAGGCCACGACCTCCCGGTCCCGGGTGCCGTGCGGGTCGAGGACCTCGCGGATGAGGGTGAGTTCGGCGGCGGTGGGCTCGCGGGTGCAGGGGACGTCGTCGGGGACGGCGAGCGCGAACCCCGTGGCCGCCGCGACCTGCTCGACGGTGACACCCGGGTGCAGCGACGCGAGGCGCATGGACCGGTCGGGGGTGGCGAAGTCGAAGACGCCGAGGTCGCTGACGACGCGCGGGACGCGGTGGAACCGGGCGGCGCCGGGAGGGACGCGGTCGTACCCGACCCCGCACACCATGTCGACGCGCTCGACGAGGACACGGGGGGAGTGGCGGGGGATCCAGTAACTGGTGGGGTTGTTGAGGGTGTTGACGGGCGCGCCGCGCACTCCGAGGAGCTGGCGGGTGGGTTGGGCCCAGTCGCCGACGCAGGAGATGTTCTGGTTGCCGTACCGGTCGAGCTGGCTCGCGCCCATCATCACGTGCCGTCTGCCGCCGGTGACCAGGGCGAGGTGGCGGCGGTAGGGGAGCCAGCCCTCGACCGTGCCGTCGGGGCGGACGAGCATCGCCTCGCCGTCGGTGAGCAGCAGGTCGGGGGAGAAGGTGAGCCGGGCGAGGCGGGCGCCGAGGGAGGGGATGAGCCCCATGGGGCTGGCCAGGATCTCGCCGTCGCCGCGCCATGCCTCGGCGCACGCGATCACGCAGTACTCCGCACGGGACACGGTCACTTCCGTTCCTCCCGCCATGCCTGGACGGCCGCCTGGTAGGCGTGTTCGCTGCCGCCCGACAGGAAGCGGTCGGCGAACTCGGGCCAGGGGGTCGTCGCGTACAGCTTCTGGAACGCCTCGTCGCGCCCGTGGTCGGGGGCGCAGGAGGTGAAGTGGGCCCCGTTCGGGGTCTCGACGACGCCGGTGACGTACTGGCGCTGGATGAGCAGGGTCTGCGGGGCGGCGTCCTTGGTGAGCTCGGCGGTCTCGACGAGCCGTTCGCACGAGACGTACGCGGTGTCGGCGGCCTGGCAGAACAGGTCGTCGAAGTAGGGGTCCGGGCCCAGGTACTGGCCGTTGCCGAGACGGTCGGCGCGGTTGACGTGGACGAGGGCGGCGTCCATGCGCAGCGCGGGTACGGCGGTGAACTCCTCGCCGTCCTCGTACGGGGACCTCACCGTACGGAGGTCCGGGTTGACCCGCATGACGTCGGAGCCGAGACCGGCGCGGACGGGGAGGAAGGGCAGCCGGTGGGCGGCGGCGTGCAGGCCCCACATGAACATCGCCTCGTCGAGCTCCGTCAGGGCGAGGGCGCCGCGCTCGCGGGCGGCCCGGAAGTGCGGCTCCAGCGGGATGGAGTCGAGGGTGGCGAACGCGGCGACGAGCCTGCGGACGCGTCCGGCGGCGGCGAGGAGGCCGACGTCGGGGCCGCCGTACGAGACCACCGTGAGATCGGTGATCCCGGACCGGAGCAGTGCTCTCACCAGGGCCATG
This sequence comes from Streptomyces sp. NPDC041796, assembly GCF_055590785.1. Classification (NCBI taxonomy): domain Bacteria; kingdom Bacillati; phylum Actinomycetota; class Actinomycetes; order Kitasatosporales; family Streptomycetaceae; genus Streptomyces; species Streptomyces sp. NPDC041796. The sequence goes on along the minus strand of NZ_JBVJAH010000007.1, from coordinate 232,276 downwards.
GGCTTGCGGCGCGAGCCCCACCCGCCGATCCCGATCGTCATGCCGCTGCGCAGCCGCGCGACGGCCTCGTCGGGTGTCATGGTCTTGTCGGTCACGACGCCCCCTCCTTCCCGGTCTCCCCGAAGGTGTCGCGTACGCGGTCGGCGGTCCCGCTCAGGGACGCCTCGAAGGTGAAACCCTGCTCGAAGCGGTAGCTGCGGCGTACGTCGACGGGGTCGATGCCGTTGATGGCGGCCTTGGCGAGCCGCAGCAGGCCACCGTCCTTGCGGGCGATCTCCCGTGCCAGCTCCAGGGCGGCGGCCGGCAGTCCGTCGCACGGCACGACCCGCCACACGGACCCATGGGCGTGCAACTCGGCGGCGGTGACGGTGCGCGAGGTGTAGTACAGCGCCCGCATCAGGTGCTGGGGGACCAGCCGGGCCAGGTGGGTGGCGGCGCCGAGCGCGCCCCGGTCCAGCTCGGGCAGCCCGAAGGCCGCGTCGTCACAGGCGACGATCGCGTCCGCGTTGCCGACGAGCCCGACGCCGCCGCCGAGGCAGAAGCCGTGCACCGCCGCCACGACCGGCACCTCGCACTCGTACACCGCCGAGAACGCCTCCGCGCAGCCCCGGTTCACCCCCCTCAGCGCTCTGCGGTCGGGGCCGTCCCGCTGCAACTCCTTGATGTCGACGCCCGCGTTGAAGCCGCGCCCGGCCGCGGCCAGGACCACGCAGCGGACGGCCGGATCGCGCCCGGCCGCTCGGACGGCGTCGGCGAGCTCGTACCAGCCGCGCACGGGCAGGGCGTTGACGGGCGGGAAGTCGACGGTGACGCGTGCGATGCCCTGGTCGGGGCTCGTGGTGGAGACACCCATGAGCGGATCAGCTACCTTTCCACCAAACATTTGTTAGGTGTTCTTCGGGGAAGGTAGCAGCGGATGGAGCTGGACGGGAGAGTCACGGTCGTCACCGGCGGCACCCGAGGCGTCGGCGCGGGCATCGCCCGGGCGTTCCTCGCGGCGGGCGCCCACGTCGTGGTCTGCGCCCGCCACCCCCCGCAGGAGCCGGTGGAGGAGGCCGGGCGGCACGCCGAATTCCGGGCCGTCGACCTGCGGGAACCGGCCGCAGTACGGAGCCTGTTCGCGGCCGTCGTCGCCGCACACGGCCGCCTCGACGTCCTGGTCAACAACGCGGGCGGCACGCCGTACCGCCCCCTGGCGGAAGGTGCCGTCGAGCGGCACGCGCGCGTGCTGGAGCTCAACCTGCTCGCCCCCCTCACGGCTTGTCTCGCCGCCTACGAACACCTCCGCGCCACCCGCGGCTCCGTCGTCATGATCGGCAGCGTGAGCGGGACGCGACCCTCGCCCGGCACGGCGGCCTACGGCGCGGCCAAGGCGGGCCTGGACAGCCTGGCCCGCTCGATGGCCGTGGAGTGGGCCCCGGAGGTGCGGGTGAACACGCTGGTCCCCGGCATGGTCCGCACCGAGCTGGCCCACCTGCACTACGGCGACGACGCGGGCGTCGAGGCCGTCGCGCGCACCGTCCCGCTGGGGCGGCTCGCCGAGCCGTCGGACGTCGGCGGCGCGGCGGTCTTCCTCGCCTCCGACCGCGCCGCCTACATCACCGGCGCGTCACTCCTCGTCCACGGCGGCGGCGAACGGCCCGCCTTCCTGGACGCCGCAACCGCCAACAGGGAGGTCTGACATGACGGACACCGGAAACACCTCCGGGAGCACGGGAGCCTTCGGTGGCGCGGAGGGTGCCGGAGGGGCGGAGGGCGCTGTGGGCGCTGGGGTGGGTGGTGCGGGGGGTGCCGGGGGCGCCGGGGCGGGTGGTGGTGCGGTCGGGGCCGGTGGTGCGCGGGACGCCGGGAGTGCGAGGGGCGCCGGGGGTGCGGGGGTGGGTGGTGGTGCGCGGAGTGCCGGGCGCGTCCGTGGCGCGGAGGGAGCCGGGATCTGCGCGGGGCGTGTCGTGGCCGTCACCGGGGCCGGACGGGGTCTGGGCCGCGCCCACGCCCTGGCGTTCGCCGCCGAGGGCGCCCGCGTGGTCGTCAACGACCTGGGCGTCGGCCTCGACGGAGCCCCGGCCGCCGACGGCCCCGCCGAGCGGGTGGCCGAGGAGATCCGTACCGCGGGCGGTGAAGCCGTCGCGCACAGCGGTGACATCGCCACCACCGACGGCGCCGCCTCCCTCGTCACCACCGCCCTCGACGCCTTCGGCCGGCTGGACACCCTCGTCAACAACGCGGGCTTCCTGCGCGACCGCATGCTCGTCAACCTGGACGAGGACGACTGGGACGCCGTCGTACGCGTCCACCTCAAGGGCCACTTCCTGCCCTTGAAGCACGCCGCCGCCCACTGGCGCGCCGAGGCGAAGGAGGGCCGTCCGCCTCGTGCCCGCGTCGTCAACACCAGCTCCGGAGCCGGTCTCCTGGGCAGTGTCGGCCAGGCCAACTACGCCGCCGCCAAGGCGGGCGTCCTCGCGCTCACCCTCGTGGCGGCCGCCGAGCTCGGCCGCTACGGCGTCCAGGTCAACGCCCTCGCCCCGGCCGCCCGTACACGGATGACCGAGCACACCTTCGCCGCCACCATGGCGGCCCCCCGCGACGACGGCTTCGACGCCATGGCGCCGGAGAACGTCTCCCCGCTCGTCGTCTGGCTCGGCTCCCCGGCCTGCGAGGGCGTCACCGGCCGGGTCTTCGAGGCGGAAGGGGGCCGCATCACCGTCATGGACGGCTGGCGCCCCGGCCCCAGCGCCGAGAAGCCCGCCCGCCGGCGCCCGGCCGAAGCGGGGGAAACGGTCCGCGCGTTGCTGGCCACGGCGGCGCCCCCGCTCCCGGTGTACGGGACGGACCCGGCCACGCCCTAGTGCCGCCCCTCCGCCCGGGCGGGCACGTGCCGGGCGAAGAACGCGCACACCTCGCCCCGTACGGCAGGCACCGACTCGGCCGGGTCCGCCGCCCCGACCAGCAGGATCCGTTCCTCCGAGGTCATCAACCCGGCCGCCTGCAACTGGGGCGCCATGGCGGCGTAGTCGGTGAACACGGCGTGGGCCGCGCCGTCGAGCCGCCCACGGCGCACCCTCCCGCCCGGATGGCTGCACAGGGCCGACCAGGAGGGCTCCAGTCCCCGCCGGTCGGGGAAGCCGTCGGTGTGCAGCAGGAGCAGCGGCCGGTCCACCCCGTACCGGGCGACCGGGAACAGCTCGCCGGCCCCGCCCGGCACCTGGGGCGGGTGGTCCAGGTAGCCCTCCAGGTCGACCGCGGCGGCGATGCGCCGGTCCTCGTACAGTGCCTGGGCCGCCGTGGTGCCGCCCGCCGAGTGGCCGTAGACGCCCACTCGGCGGAGGTCCAGCGCCCGGCCGAGGTGCTCGGGCAGCGGGCGTCGCGTGGCGTCGGGGTTCCGCCCGGCCGCCAGGGCCTCCAGCCGGTCGAGGACGAACCGGACGTCCGCGACCCGAGTGCCGATCATGGTGCGGAAGAGCCCCGGGTCCGTCCGCGGGCCGCCCCGGAAGACGGTCGAGCGGAGGAGGGTCTTCCGGTACGGCGTCGTGACGGGGAACTCCACCTCGCTGGCGTCCCCGGGGTGATCGACGGTCACCACCACATGGCCCCGGCTCGCCAGTTCCTCGGCGACCCCGGTCCCCAGGGTGCGGGCGTCCCCGCCGCCCGGGCTGTAGAGCACGACCGGCCGGCGCACCGGACGCGCGGGCGCCCCCACGTGCGCGTGCGTCATGGTGGCCGCCCAGTCCACCCCCGACTCCGGCAACTCCGGGTGCACGCGCAAGGGCACGAGCCCGGCGAACGACTTCGCGGCGCACTCGGTCATCTGCGGGGCACGCGGGTAACCCCGGACCGTACGGGCCGGGTAGAAGACCGTGACCATCAGCTCCCGCACCGGAATCGTGGGGTCCCACGGGTCACTCCGGTCACGGTCGACCAGGTACAGCGTGGTGACGCCGACCGGGAACGGCCCGGTCGGCGCCGACAGCCTCAAGATGACATCGCCTCTCGCCGACGCGGTACCGCCGCCGAACAGCAGTGAGGCCGTCGCGAGCGCGGCCGCCTTGGCGACGGTCCGCCGGTCCATTCCGGCATCGAACATGACTCTCCCCTTGCACATGGTCCGTGGTGAGCTGTGCCCGCATGCTGGCGCGCGAAGGGCAGTCCGGGCGATCGTTGAGGCTCAGCCCGAAACGATGGCGCGCCGCCGCCGGGGAGCGTAGTGATCAGGATCCACTTCACCGCCGCCGACTTCTCCCGTGTGCGGTTCTCCGCCCGGCCCGCCCCGCTGCAGGAGCTCAACGCCGCCTTCATGACGGTGTTCCACCCCGGGCCCCGCCCCGCCGGTGACCTGCTCCTCGGCCGCTGGAAGCGGCGGCTGCTCACCTCCCTCCCGGCGACGGCCGGACCGCTGGGGGACCTGGCCCCCGCGGGCCGGGCGCCCCGCTTCCTCGACGTGCTCGACGACAGCCTGGAGGACGCCCTGGACACCGTCCGGGCGACCCGCCCAGGCCTGGTCCGCTCCGAGCTGGAGCGCGTGTACGCCCACCCCACCGCACCCGCCCCGCCCTGGATCCATGACCTGCGCCGGGGCGACGGCGACGCCTGGCGGCTCCTGCGCCGCGCCCAGCACGCGGCGTTCGGCAGCGTGCTGCGCCCGGTGTGGAACGTGGTGCAGGACCTGCACCGGGCGGAGTTCACCCGCCACGCCCTGACCGTGGCCGAGCACGGCCTGGGCGCCGCGCTCACCGACCTCGTCCCCGGCAGCCGGATGCGCGACGCGGTGTGGGAGTGGGAGGCCCCGGAGGAGCGCGCCGTCGAGCTGAACGGCCGTGGCCTGCTCCTGCTGCCGACCTTCCACTGGACCGGCCGACCCCTCCTCGCCGATCCGCCCGGCGGCCCCCTCGGCCTGACCTGCCCCGCCGGTCCGGGCCTGCCGCCCCTGCCCTCGGCGGACGCCGGCACGCACGACTCCCTGGCCTCGGTCCTCGGCCGCACCCGCCTGGACATCCTGCTCCTCCTCGCCGAACAGCACACCACCGGCGGGCTCGCCCGGCGGCTGCGCGTCAGCAACGCCACCGTGTCCGCCCACACCGCAGCCCTGCGCGGCGCCGGCCTGATCACCACGGTCCGCGAGGGCAAGTCCGTACGGCACCGGCGCACCGCGCTGGGCAGCCTGCTGGTGAGCCGTCACGCGGGGCCGTCCCCGGCCGGCACACCGGCGACGGCGACACGGCGGACCGCGGCGGTCCGCGAGGGCGGGGCGGACACGGCGTACGCAGGAGACCTTCACCGTCTCACCCCGTAAGTGTCCAGGGCGTCAACATCCGGGGAACACCGCCCAGTTGGCGTTGACGTGCCCACATCTACACGCGTCATCATCGGCGTATGCGAATCCCCCCACGGTTCACCCTCTTCGCCGGCGCCGCCGCGCTGCTGTCCACCCTGTTCACCGGGCCGGCCACGGCCGCCCCCGCCACGATCGCGGCGGTCGGAGACATCTGCCACTCCGCCCTGCCGTCCCAGGCGCACGACACCCTGGACCTCATCGAGTCCGGCGGCCCCTACCCCTTCCCGCAGGACGGCACCGTCTTCCAGAACCGCGAAGGCATCCTGCCGAGCCGGACCACCGGCTACTACCACGAGTACACCGTCGTCACCCCCGGCTCCGACACGCGCGGCGCCCGACGCGTCGTCACCGGCGACGCCGACCGGGAGGACTACTACACCGCCGACCACTACGAGTCCTTCGCCCTCGTCGACCACACCTGCTGACCCCGCCGTCATGCCGACCCTGTACGTGATCGAGGGCCGCCGGGTCACCGGGCCGGACGGCTTCTGGCGGGCCGTCGGCGAAGCCGTGGCCGGACCCGGCGGCTACTTCGGCCACAACCGGGACGCCTTCGCGGACTGCCTCAGCGGCGGCTTCGGTACGCCGGAGGATGGCGACTTCACCATCGAGTGGCGCGATCACGACGTCTCGCGCCGCGCCCTCGGGCCTGCGCTCTTCGACGAGCTCGTGGAGATCATCGAGGAGCGGGCACCGGGGGCGCTCCGGCTGCGCTGACGTCCGGGCCCGAGGGCAGGGCGCTCCGGTCGCGCTGACGTCCGGGGCCCTGCGGCAGGGCGCTCCGGCTGTCCTGAGCCCCGGGCCCGGAGCCAGGGCGCTCCGGCTGTCCTGAGCCCCGGGCCCGGCGGCGCGCCCCGGCCGCACGCCCCACCGGCGGGAGTCCTCGGCGCGCCGCCCGCGGCGCCCGACCCGGCGGTCAGCGGCGGCGCGGCAGGGTGTGCTCCAGGCGCCGCCTGGCGCGCGCGTCCCGTACGTGCTCCAGGGCGCCCTCGGCGACACCGCGCACCGAACTGCCCGGCGCCGCGCCGCCCAGGATGCGGGCCAACGCCTCCAGGGCACGGTAGTCCTGACGCTTCGCCAGGCCCCGGGCGGCCTCGGCGGCGGTATCCGTGTCGGGGTCGTCGAGCCGGGCGGCCAGGGCCTCCCGGAGGGCCGGGGAGTCGTCCGGCACCTCGGCGAGCGCCAGGGTCGCCCAGTCGCGCACCTCGGGGACCGCGTCGCGGCTCAGTCCGATCAGCGCCTCCACGCCCTCGCGGTGGCCGGCCGGCACCAGCCCGGTGAGCGCGACGGCGACCCCGCGCCGTACGCCGGCGTCCGGGTGTCCGGCGTGCCGGAGGACCTCCGGCAGCGCGGCCGGGTCGCCGTGCCGCCCGAGCGCGCCCACGACGGCCGCCACCAGCTCCGCGTCCCGCGCCTCCCGCGCCACCTCCCGCAGCACCGGCAACGCCCGCGCCGCGCCGGAGCCGAGGCCGCCGAGGACGTCCACCGCGAAGGCCCGGCGCAGGGGGTCGTCGCTCGCCGCCCAGGTGACCGCCGCCCCGAACGTCTCCTCGTCGCCGCGCAGGCACAGCGCCCGCACCGCCTCGGTCCAGTCGTCCTGTCCCGGGTCGCCGCAGCGCAGGGCCCGCCCGGCCAGCTCCTCGTGACCGGCACGGATGCCCAGCGCCTCCTCCAGGAGCGTGGCGATCGCCGCGTGGCCGGTCTGCTGTTCGGCGCCCGGCCCGGGCACCCCGTCCCGCAGCAGCTCCACGACGACGGTCACCCCTCCGTCCTCCGGTACGCGGCGGGTCACGACCTCGTACCCGTCCGGCCCGTACGCCTCGGCCAGGTCCCGCCGCAGCGCCTCCGCCACATCCGTCCCGGTCCACCGCCGGGCCTCGCGCAGAGCGTCCTCCCGGCCGGGCGCGCCGCCCGCCAGCAGCGCCCGCACCACCGACGGCGAGCCGCGCCGGGCGGCGGCGACCAGCGGCAGCTCTCCGCCCGGCGCCGGACCGGGCAGGCCGGGGTCGGCCCCGTACTCCAGCAAGGCCTCCACGGTGTCGGCGAACCCTTGCCGCACCGCCCACGCCAGCGCGGTGAACCCGAACTCCTCGCGCTGGTCCGGTCCCGCCCCCGCGGCGAGCAGCGCCCTCACCGCGCCGGTGTGCCCACCGCACGCGGCGCCGCACAACGGCAGGTCACCGTCGCCTTCCCCGCTCGCCCGGCCCGGGTCCGCCCCGGCGGCGAGCAACAGCCGGACGATCCCCGCCCGGCCGTTCACCGCGGCCTCGTACAGGGCGGTCCGCCCTTCCCCGTCGGCCGCCTCGGCCGGGACGTCCGCCCGCAACAGCCGTACCACCGTGTCCTCGTCGCCGCCGTGGACGGCTTCGAACAGGTCTTCCACCTCGCTGGTCATGGTCCGACCCTCACCCGTCGGCACCCGCCCCGCCAAGTCGATTTCGTCCTGGGCGTCTTATGTGTCGCATTCCAGTACCGTCCGGCACAGCCCGCAGCGGGCCCGCACCCGCCCCCGTACCGGAACCCGGATGCGCTGCTGGCAGGTGGGGCAGGGGAACGAGACGCGCAGCCCGGCGTCCTGCCCGCCGCTTTCGAAGGCGTACGGCAGTCCGGTGGTGGCCCCCGGGTGGTCCCGTGCGTTGCGGCGGTCCTTGGCGTACCGGTGCCGTCCCGCCCAGCCCGCCGCGGTCAGCGGTGGCTGCCGGCCGTCGCGCAGTGCCCGGGCCCGGCCGTCGGTGTACGCGACGTACGCCCGGGGGCTGGTAAACCACGGCGACGGGTCCTCGCCGAACACCAGCGCCCGCTTGGCCAGGACGTATCCGAATTCCTCCGGTGTCAGATAGCCCAGCTTCTGGCTCGACACGCCGTCCTCGCGGTACGCGTCCAGCAGTAGCCAGCCGGCCCCGAGGTACGTCGTCACCGTGTCGGTCAGGATCTCGTTGTCCCGCGTGCCGGGAAAGCTCAGGCCGAGCCGGTGCAGCAGTACGTGGGTGATCTCGTGGGCGAGGGCCGCCCCGATGTCCCGGCGGTGTGTACGGAAGCGGTCGTTCAGCTCGATGAAGTACTCGGGGCCCGCCGCCAGTTCGACGCTCGCCGCGTGCGTCATCTCCCGGAAGCCGACGATCATCCGCGCGTCCGGCAGCCGTAGCTGCTGCACCAGTGCGTGGGCGACCCGCTGCGCGCCCAGGTGGAGGTCGTCGTCCTCGGCGAAGGCCACGTCGGCGGGGGCGACGCTGGTGGCGTAGGCGTACAGCCCTTCCTGGGTCACCCGCCGGTACAGGGCCGTGATCGCCGCCCGCACGGTGTCGAGGTGCGGGTAGCCGTGCACGACCTCACTGCCGTTCGCCACGTCCCTACCCCCATGTGCGACGTCGACCCTCCTCCACTGTAAGGGCCCGCGCGCGCCGGGCGAGGGCAACCGGGGCGGCGCCGGCGAGGTCCATCGGGGGTGCCGGGCGAGGTCCCCCGGGGGTGCCGGGCGAGGTCCCCCCGGCGTGCCGGGCAAGGTCCACCGCGCGTGCCGGTCGAGGTCCACCGGGGTGCCGGCGAGGTTCACCGCGCGTGCCGGTCGAGGTCCACCAGGGTGCCGTGGGACGGCCTGCCGGGGTGCCGTGGGACGTCCTGCCGGGGATGCCGTGGGGCGGTCGCCCAGGTGTCGGCGGGTGGCCGAAAACGCCGCCTTGTGGTCCCTCCGGCGGCCTCCGGATAATCCGGGACACGCCTTGACGGGACCATGTCATTGAGCTGCCTCGCGGCACGGACCCCCGCCATGCGCGCATGGTTCAACCCCCCACGAAAGGCAGACAGTTGAACAAGCTTCTTCGCACCCTCAAGAGATGCGCGGCTGCCGCCGCCGTGGCCCTCGCCGCGGTCAGCCTCCAGCCCACCACCGCCTCCGCGGCCCCCCAGCCCGTCGTCGGAGGAACCCAGGCCGCACAAGGCGAGTTCCCGTGGATGGTCCGCCTCTCCATGGGCTGTGGCGGCTCCCTGCTCACCCAGCAGATCGTGCTGACCGCCGCCCACTGCGTCAGTGGCTCCGGCAACAACACCAGCATCACCGCCACCGCCGGTGTCGTGGACCTGCAGAGCTCCAGCGCCATCAAGGTCCGCTCCACCAAGGTCCTCCAGGCGCCCGGCTACAACGGGAAGGGCAAGGACTGGGCGCTGATCAAGCTCGCCCGGCCGATCAACCTGCCCACGCTGAACATCGCGACGAACACCGCGTACAACAGCGGCACCTTCACCGTCGCCGGCTGGGGCGCCACCCGAGAAGGCGGCGGCCAGCAGCGCTACCTGCGCAAGGCCACCGTGCCGTTCGTCTCGGACGCGAGCTGCCAGCAGTCGTACGGCTCCGACCTCGTGCCCGGCGAGGAGATCTGCGCCGGCTACGCCCAGGGCGGCGTCGACACCTGCCAGGGCGACTCCGGCGGCCCGATGTTCCGCCGTGACAACGCCGGCGCCTGGATACAGGTCGGCATCGTCAGCTGGGGCCAGGGCTGCGCACGGCCCGACTACCCCGGTGTCTACACCGAGGTGTCCACCTTCGCCTCCGCCATCAAGTCCGCGGCGGCGACCCTCTAGCTGCACGGGGGCAGGCCCGGCGGGGCCTGCCCCCTTCCCGCTACTCCAGCCGTACGGCCGCCCCGGCGCCCTCCAGCTCCAGCACCCAGACCTCGTTCGCCCCTTCCCGCAGCACCGGTCCAGGCACGAACAGCGACTCCTGCGGCCCCACCCCCCAGTACCGCCCCAGGCAGAACCCGTTCAGCCACACGAACCCCCGTGTCCAGCCCGGGAGTTCCAGCGCCGCGTCCCCCGCACCGGACACCTCCGCCACCCCCCGGTACAGGCCCGGCGCACCCTCCCGCGACACCGGCGTGAACGGCACCTTCGCCACCCCGTCCGCCGTGAACGCGTCCACCCGCAGCCCCCGCGCCCGCACCCCGTGCACGTACTGCCGCTCGTGCAGCACCCCGCCCGTCACGCCCTTGCCCTCCGCGAGCCGCGGCCCGTAACTCACCCGCCCCAGCGATTCCACCCACAGCTCCACCGCCGCGGGCCCCGCCACCGGCTCGGCCAGCACCGCGTCCTCGGTGTCGAGCACACCCGCCCGCACCCCGTCCACGTACACCACCGCCCGGTCCCTGAGCCCCGTCACCCTCAGCGGATACGGCGGCCGCGGCCCCGGAACCTCCAGCCGGTAGCGGACCACGCCCCGGTCCACGCCCAGCTCCTCGAAGGACGGCGGCACCGGCCCGTCCCACTCCTCGTCGCCCAGCGCCTCCAGCACGCCGTCCAGCGGCGCCCACTCCCCGAGCGGGGCGACCACGGGCCCGGCCAGCCGCACCGGCGGCGCCGGAACCGGCGGCAGCGGACCGGCCGCGTACCGCTCCAGCACCGCCCGGAACGCCCAGAACTTCGCCGTCGGCAGACCCGCCTCGTCGACCGGGGCGTCGTAGTCGTACGACGTCACCGTCGCCTCCAGCGGCCCGTCGTGCCGCGCACCGGACCGGTTCGCCCCCGCCCACCCGCCGAAGTTCGTCCCCCCGTGCGCCATGTAGACGTTGACCGACGCCCCGCACTCCAGCACCTCCGCCAGAGCCGCCGCCGCGTCCCCGGCGTCCCGCACCGCATGCGCGTCGCCCCAGTGATCGAACCAGCCGCACCAGAACTCCATGCACATCAACGGCCCCCGCGCCCGGTGCCGGCGCAACACCTCGAACGCCGCCCGCGCCCCCGACCCGAAATTCACCGTTGCCAGCACACCCGGGATCGACCCGCCCGTCAGCATGTGGTCCTCCGGCCCGTCCGACGTGACCAGCGGCACGCCCACCCCGCACGCCTCCAGCAGATCCGCCACGTACCGCAGATAGCCCCGGTCCGAACCGAAACTCCCGTACTCGTTCTCCGCCTGCACCATGATCACCGGACCACCCCGGTCCACCTGCCGCGCCACCACCTGCGGCAGAAGCGTGCGGAACCACCGGTGCACATGCACCAGGTACTCCGCGTCCTCCGTCCGCACCCGCCGTCCCACCCGCCCCGTCAGCCAGTGCGGCAGCCCCCCGTTCTCCCACTCGGCACAGATGTACGGACCCGGCCGCACGATCGCCCACAACCCGGCCGAGTGCACCGCGTCCAGGAACCGCCCCAGCGCCGCCACGTCCCGGTAACGCCCCGCCTCCGGCTCGTGCAGATTCCACGGCACGTACGTCTCCACACAGTTCAGGCCCATCGCGCGCAGCATCGCCAGCCGGTGGTCCCACTGCTCCTCGTGCACCCGGAAGTAGTGCAACGCCCCCGACAGCACCCGCACCGGCCTGCCGTCCAGCAGAAAATCCCGCTCACCCACCGTGAACTCGGCCACGAACCCACCCATCTCCTGGTCACGTACTGCGACCAACTGTCGCCCTCTGGCGGTCGGCGGGTCCATGGACAAAGATCGGCGCTGTTTGGACGCACGCGCGCCGGAACGTTTCACCGGGGAGGTCGAGGGATGTACCACACCTGGATGCGCTTCTTCACGCCCAGCCCGCTGCACCAGCGCCTCGGCCTGGTCTGCCTCGGCGTCGGACTCCAGCACGGCGCCCTGCCCACCGTCGGCCCCCGCACCCTCGACCACCACGTCGCCGTCGTGATCAACGGGGGCGGCGGCTGGTACCGGCACCCCGACGGGCGGCGCACCACCGTCACCGCACCCGCCCTGCTCTGGCTCACCCCCGGCGTCCCGCACCACTACGCACCCGACCCCGCCACCGGCTGGGACGAGGGGTTCGTCGACTTCACCGGACCGGTCACCACCACCTACACCGAGCTCGGCTACATCGAGCCCGACCGCCCCGTCGTCCCCCTCGCCGACGCCGGCCCCGCCCGCTCCGTCATCGGCCGCGTCGCCCGGGCCGCCCGGCGCGGCAACCCGCTCCTCGAGGTCGAGACCTCCGCGGCCGTCCACGAACTGCTCGTCGCCCTGCGCCGCGCCCGCGCCGACACCAACGCCGACGGCGACCTCGTCCTCGACGCCCTCGCCCGCGACGCCTTTCAGCCCCTGTCGGTCGCCGAACACGCCGCCCGGCACGGAATGACCCCCGCCGAACTGCGCACCGCGGTGCGCCGCGGCGCCGGCTGCAGCCCCAAGGACTACCTGCTCGGCATCCGGCTGGGCCGCGCGAAGGAACTCCTCGCCGGCACCGAGCTGCCCGTCGCCGCCGTCGCGCGCCGCGTCGGCTACGACGACCCCGCCTACTTCTCCCGCCTGTTCACCCGCCGTGTCGGCACCGCCCCGGTGCGCTTCCGTGAACAGCAGGGCCGCACCGTCCCCGGCGGCTGGAGCACCCGGATCCCGGATGCCGAACACCCCCCGACGATCATCACGGGACACGTCTAAGCTCGCTCACCATGAGCACCAGCGACACCGACGACTCCGTCCGCGCCGAGCTGAACCGGCTGCGCGAAAGCATCGACAACATCGACGCGGCGGTCGTCCACATGCTGGCCGAGCGCTTCAAGTGCACCCAGCAGGTCGGCCACCTCAAGGCCCGCCACCACCTGCCCCCGGCCGACCCGGCCCGTGAGGCACGCCAGATCGCCCGGCTGCGGCAGCTCGCGGAGAGCGCCAACCTCGACCCCGCCTTCGCGGAGAAGCTCCTGAACTTCATCATCGCCGAGGTCATCCGCCACCACGAGACGATCGCGGGCGGCTCCCAGACCCCCTGAGCCGGGACCACACGGGCCGGTCCGGGCCCCGAGGCACCGCCCCCACCGGGCACCCCCACACCCCGCCCCCCAACACCGGGCACCCCCGCACCACCCGGCCCCCCCCACACCCGGCCCCCCACACCCGGCCCCCCACACCCGGCGCCCCACACCGGGCAGCCTCACGCCGCCCCCCGATCAGCCGTGAGAAGAACCCCCGTGTGCCGCCCCCACCCCATCGGGCAGCATGGCCCCATGCCCGTACTGACGCGCGACGAAGCGCAGACCCGAGCCCGGCTCCTCGACGTCCACCGGTACACGGTCGACCTCGACCTGACGACCGGCGACGAGACGTTCGACTCCACCACCGTCATCCATTTCACCGCCCGCACCACCGGGAACACCTTCGTCGAGCTCAAGCCGGCCACCCTCCGCTCCGTCACCCTCGACGGCGCCCCCCTCGACCCGGAGACCCTCACCGACAACCGGCTGTCCCTCACCCTCACCGAGGGCGAACACACCCTCCGCGTCGACGCCGCCATGCGTTACTCCCGCACCGGCGAGGGCATGCACCGCTTCACCGACCCCAGCGACGGCGAGACCTACGTCTACACCCAGCTGTTCATGGAAGACGTCCAGCGCGTCTTCGCCGCCTTCGACCAGCCCGACCTCAAGGCGGTCTTCGAGATCGCCGTCACCGCCCCCGACGGCTGGACCGTCCTCGCCAACGGCATCACCACCCACCAGGGTGACGGCCGCTGGCAGGCCGCCCCCACCCCCCTCATCTCCACCTACCTCGCCGCCGTCGCCGCCGGCCCCTGGCACTCCATCCGCACCCGGCACGCCGGACTGCCCTTCGGCATCCACTGCCGCCGCTCCCTCGCCCCGTACCTCGACGCCGATGCCGACGAGATCCTCGACGTCACCCGGCAGTGCTTCGACCGGTACCACGAGAAGTTCGACGAGCCCTACCCGTTCGACTCCTACGACCAGGCCTTCGTCCCCGAATTCAACGCGGGGGCCATGGAGAACCCCGGCCTCGTCACCTTCCGGGACGAGTTCGTCTACCGCTCCGCCGTCACCGTCACCGAGCGCCAGACCCGCGCCATGGTCATCGCCCACGAGATGGCCCACATGTGGTTCGGCGACCTCGTCACCCTGAAGTGGTGGGACGACATCTGGCTCAACGAGTCCTTCGCCGAGTACATGGGCTACCAGATCATCAACGAGGCCACCAGCCGCTTCCCCGACACCTGGATCGACTTCGGCGTCGCCCGCAAGGCGTGGGGATACGACGCCGACCAGCGCCCCTCCACCCACCCCGTCGCCCCCGACCCCGACGCCGTCCCCGACACCGCCTCCGCGATGCTCAACTTCGACGGCATCTCCTACGCCAAGGGCGCCTCCGCCCTCCGCCAGCTCGTCGCCTGGATGGGGGAGAAGGAGTTCCTCGCCGGAATCAACACCCACTTCGCCCGCCACAAGTTCGCCAACGCCACCCTGGCCGACTTCATCGACAACCTCGCCTCCGCCACCGAGCGGGACGTCCACGGCTGGGCCGCGACATGGTTGCGCACCACCGGCGTCGACACGCTCACCCCGGCGTACGACCGGGCCGGCGGCACCCTCACCGTCACCCGCACCGGCAGCAGGCCCCACCGCATCACCGCCGGCGTGTACGACCACGACCTCGCCGACAGCAGGCGCCTCGTCCTGCGCGACCGCCTGGAGATCGACGTCCCCCAGGACACCGCGGCGCACCTCCCCGGCCCCCGCCCGGCACTGGTCGTCCTCAACGACGGCGACCACACCTACGCCAAGGTCCGCTTCGACGAGCACTCCGAGGAACGCGCCCTGCGCACCCTCTCCGGCATCCCCGACGCCCTCACCCGGGCGGTCGTGTGGAACTCCCTGCGCGACATGGTCCGCGACGGCGAGCTCGAACCCGTCGCCTACCTGGAGACGGCCCGCGCCCACCTCCCGGAGGAGAGCGACCTCGCGATCGTCCAGGGCGTCCTCGGCTTCGCCTCCGCCCACATCGCCGACCGGTACGTGACCGCCGAGGCCCGGCCCGCCGCGCTCGCCCTGCTCACCGACCTCACCCGCGACCTCATCCGGCGCACCGAGGACGGCAGCGACCCGGGCCTCCGCCTCACCGCCGTACGCCACTTCATCGACGCCGCCACCCGGCCCGGCACCCTCCAGGGCTGGCTGGAGGAGGGCGGCGTCCCCGGCGGACCCGAACTCGACCCCGAGCTGCGCTGGCGGATCCTGGCCCGGCTCGCCGTCCTCGGCGCCACCGACGAGGCCGCCATCGCCGCCGAACTCGACCGCGACCCCAGCGCCACCGGCCAGGAAGGCGCCGCTCGTTGCCGGGCCGCCCTGCCCACCGCCGAGGCGAAGGCGGCCGCCTGGGACCGCATGTTCACCTCCGACACCCTCTCCAACTACCTGTTCACCGCCACCGCCCAGGGCTTCTGGCAGCCCGAACAGGCCGAGCTGGTACGGGAGTACGTCCCCCGCTTCTACCCCGACGCCACCGCCCTCGCCGACCGCCGCGGCCCCGCCATCGCGGAAGCCGCCGGGCGCTTCGCCTTCCCCGCCCACGCCGTCGACGCCGCCCACCTCGGCCTGGCCGAAGAGCACCTTGCGTCCGACAACCTCCTCCCGGCCCTCCGCCGCAAACTCATCGACCAGATCGACGACCTGCGCCGCGCGCTCCGCGTCCGCAAGGCCTGACGACCACCAGGCCCCGCCCCGGCCGGACTCCGGCCGGGCGGGGCACCGGCCCGGTTCCCAAGCCGCAACCCAAGGACCCAAGGACCCAAGGACCAAAGGACCCATGGGCCCGAGGATCCATGGGCCCGAGGATCCATGGGCCCGAGGATCCAAGAGCCCATAGCACGCGCCGCCCGGCCTGCCATCCCCCCGTCCCCCTTTCGGGTTGTGATCGCCCCGCACCGCAACCGCATTTCGCCGTAGCGGGCCACGCTGGCAGCATGAGCAGCCCGTGGAGCACCCCGTCGAGCACCTCGTGCGGCACGCCGCCCCTCGCCGGAGGCGCCGACGGCGCCGACGCGCTGCAGCCGCTCCTGCGCACCGTGCTCGACGCCCTCCGCGACGGCGCCTCCTCACGCGGCGGACCGTTCCCGCCGGGCGGGCCGGAAGCCGTCACCGCCCACCTGCGGCAAGCCCTCCGCGACGGCGCGGGCGGCCACCCACGCGGCGGGCCGCAGGAGGCGACCGCCCCCGCTCACGACGCCCGCACTCGTGCTCACGGCGCCCACGCCGACGTCCTGCCCGACACGGGCACCGGCGCCGAGGAAGCCCTCCGTACCCTCGTCACCGCCCTCGCCCACGGCGCCGCCGACCCGGCACACCCGCATTGCGCCGCCCACCTCCACACCCCGCCGCTCGCGCTGGCCGCCGCGGCCGACCTGGCCGCCTCCGCCCTCAACCCGTCCATGGACTCCTGGGACCAGGCGCCCGCCGCCTCCGCCCTCGAACAACTCGTCACCAGCGCCCTCGCCGCGGAGACCCACCCCACCGGTCCGCACCCCGACGCCCTGGTCACCACCGGCGGCACCGAGTCCAACCACCTGGCGCTGCTCCTCGCCCGCGAACAGCACGGGCCCACCCTCCAGACGGTCTGCGGCGCCAACGCCCACCATTCCGTCCACCGCGCCGCCTGGCTCCTCGGCCTCCCCGAACCCGTCACCGTCCCCGCCCCCGGCGGCACGATCGACCTCACCGCCCTCGCCGCCGTCCTCACCGACCTCCGCGGCCCGCTCCTCGTCACCGCCACCGCCGGCACCACCGACACCGGCAGCATCGACCCGCTCCCCGAGATCGCCGACCTGTGCGACACCCACGGCGCCGCCCTCCACATCGACGCCGCGTACGGCGGCCCGCTCCTGTTCAGCGAAGCCCGCCGCCACCTCCTCACCGGCCTCGACCGCGCCCGCACCGTCACCCTCGACCTGCACAAACTCGGCTGGCAACCGGTCGCCGCCGGCCTCCTCGCCGTACCCGACACCGCGCTGCTCGACGCCCTGAACCACACCGCCCCCTACCTCAACCCCCACGACGACACCCGCGCCGGCCTCCCCGACCTCCTCGGCCGGTCCCCGCGCACCAGCCGCCGCCCCGACATCCTCAAGATCGCCGTCACCCTCCGCGCCCTCGGCCGCACCGGCCTGGGCCACCTCGTCGACCGTGTCTGCGACACCGCCCAACAGCTCGCCGACCTCGTCGACAAGAACCCCCGCCTCGACCTCTACGAACGCCCCCCCCTCAGCACCGTCCTCTTCCGCCCCACCCGGGCCACCGACCACGCCGTCGCCGCCACCCGCCGTGACCTCCTCACCCACGGCCACGCCGTCCTCGGCCGCGCCCATGCCGACGGCCGCCTCTGGTTCAAGGCCACTCTCCTCAACCCCCACACCACCCCCACGCACCTGGAAGCACTCACCGCACTCGTGGAAGGCAGCACCACCCGATGACCGGCAGCACACCCCAGCGCGCCCCGCAGCGCGACCCCGACCAGCCCCACGATCTGGTGGGCATCGGCATCGGCCCCTTCAACCTCTCCCTCGCCGCCCTCGCCCACGGCGTACCCGGAGGCCTCGACACCGCCTTCTACGAGCAGCGCCCCGCCTTCCGCTGGCACCCCGGCCAGCTCATCGAAGGCTCCACCCTGCAAGTGCCGTTCCTCGCCGACCTCGTCACCCTCGCCGACCCCACCAGCCCCTGGTCATTCCTCAACTACCTGCGCGGCCGCGACCGCCTCTACCCCTTCTACTTCGCCGAGCGGTTCCACACCCACCGCGCCGAATACGACGCCTACTGCCGCTGGGTCAGCGACCACCTCCCCGGCCTCCACTTCGCCCACCAGGTCGACGCCGTCCGCTGGAACCCCGAACGCGACCTGTTCGAAGTCGACTACACCCGACTCGGCGCCGACGGCGAAGCCGAAGCCCTCGGCCGCACCCACACCCGCCACATCGCCCTCGGCGTCGGCACCGAACCCCACATCCCCGAACCCCTGCGCCCCCTCGCCGATCAGCCGGCCGTCCCCGTCATCCACTCCGCGGACTACCTCCACCACCGCGAGCGTCTCCTGGCGGCCGAGCACATCACCGTCATCGGCTCCGGCCAGTCGGGCGCCGAAATCTTCCTCGACCTCCTCCGCACCCGCCCCACCGGAGCCGAGAAGATCCACTGGCTCACCCGCACCGAGGCCTTCGCCCCCATGGAGTACTCCAAACTCGGCCTGGAGCACTTCACCCCCGACTACACCCATTACTTCCACGCACTCCCCGAACCGGTACGCAGCGACCTCGTCCCGCGCCAATGGCAGCTCCACAAAGCCATCGACGCCGACACCATCGCCGCCATCCACGACGAGCTCTACCGCCGGACCCTCCACGGCGGCTGGCCCGACGCCGTCCTGACCCCCGGTGTCCGCGTCCGCACCGCCGGCCGGCTGGCCACCACCAGGGTCGAACTGCACCTGGAACACATCCACCAGGGCACCCGGACCCGCCTCACCACCGACGCCGTCGTCCTCGCCACCGGCTACCGCGAACGCCCCCTCGGCCGCATCCTCGCCGGGCTCGACCCCTACCTGGGCCGCGACTCCGCCGACCGCCCCCGCGTCGACGCCCACCACCGGCTCGTCCTCGACCCCTCCGTCACCGGCTCCCTCTACGTACAGAACGCCGAGACCCACACCCACGGCGTCGGCGCACCCGACCTCGGCCTGGCAGCCTGGCGCAGCGCCACCATCCTCAACCACCTCACCGGCAAGGAGCCCTACCCGCTCCCACGCCGCACCGCCTTCACCACCTTCGGCCTCGAACGCCAGGAGGCGCCCGGCATTCCCCGCCAGACGCCTCCCGCACGCACTCCCCACGCGCGCCACTCGCGCTAGAACACCGGCACGCCGTCCCGGGTCAGCTTCCAGTCCACCGACGCGAACCGGCCCGGGTCGACCGTTCCCTGCGCCTTCACCCACTGGATGATGGTGTTCCGGATCTCGTCCGAGTTCGCCCAGAGCTGCTTGGCCGCCGCCACATGCGGGAACGCACCGCCACCGGACGCCCGGTAGTTGTTGACCGCCAGCACGAACCGCGCCGCCGGGTCGATCGGCTTCCCCTCGAACGACAGGTTCACGATCCGCGCCCCGGCCGGCTTCGCGATGTCGATCTCGTACGTCAGCCCGTACACGGCGTCGTAGTTGTAGTCCGGTGTGCCGCCCGCGTTGGTCAGCTTCGCCGGATCCACCGGCGCGCCGGCCGGAGTCTGCACGTAGTACCGCGCCGAGAACTCCAGGTAGTCCTTCAGCTGCGCGCCCGTCAGCAGCCGCGCTTCCAGCGTGTTCTCGAACGGGTACAGCCCGGCCGCGTCCTTGATGGTCACCTGCCCGGCCGGGATCCGCGCCGTACGGGAGAAGCACGACGCCTGCGACAGCACCGGCAGCGACGCGTACTCGCCACCTGCCAGCGCCGCCTTCACCGTCTCGGCCTGGACGTGGTTGATCAGATCGATGATCGGCTCGTCCTTCCACGGCGCCTCGGTCGTGGACATCACGGCCGTCGACGTTCCGATGACCTGATTGACGTACGCCACGACCTTCTGGTGCTCGTCACCCAGCAGCTTGACGATCTCCGGGTCCTCCTCGACGGTGTTCGAGTTCAGCACCTGCGCGCCGACCTTCTCCACCGTCCAGCGGCCCTTCGACCACACCAGGTCGAAGTCGAACAGCGTCAGCCGCTGCCCCCACTTCAGCGGCTCGGACAGCACGACGTCCTTGCCGGTCTCCTTGTTGGTCACCCGGTACTCGGGGATCTCCGTGTGCGCGTGGCCCACCAGGATCGCGTCGATCCCCGGCACCTGCTCCGCCACCAGACCGGCCGCGTTCTCGATGATGTACGGCAACTGGTCCCCGTACGACGACGTCCCGCTCGACCCGGAATGCGCCGACACGATCACCACGTCCGCGCCCATGGAACGCAGCTTCGGCACCCACTTCGCGGCCTGCTCCTCCAGCCCCGGGAACACCATCCTGCCGCTCACGTTCGCCTTGTCCCAGATCGCGATACCCGGGTTCGTCAGCCCCAGCACCGCCACCCGCACATCCCGGCCGAACGGCGTGCACAGCCGGTGCATGCTGTACGGGGGGAACGCCGGCCGCAGCGTCTTCGCGTCCAGCGCGTTGGCACCCAGCAGCGGGAAGTCGCACTGCTCCTGGAACTTCCGCAGCACCGGTATGCCGTAGTTGAACTCGTGGTTGCCGAGCGCCGCGGCGTCGTACCCGATCGCGTTCATCGCCTGCGCCATCGGGTGCACCGGACCCCGCGTGGCCGTGATCGGGTCGACCTTGGCGTAGTAGTACGAGAGCTGGGTGCCCTGGATCGTGTCACCCGCGTCGATCAGCAGCGTGTTGCGGCGCCCCTTCTCCTGCCGCACACGCTCCACCAGTGTGGAGATCTTCGCCAGACCGACATCGTTGTGCGCCTTGTCGTCGAACTCCCTGTCCGTGAAGTAGTCCCAGTTGAAGACATTGCCGTGCAGGTCCGTCGTACCCATGACGGTGAAGGAGTACCGCCTGGTCCGGGGCGTCGCCGCGGCCGGCGTGCCGACCGCGCCGGTGATCGCCACACCGGCACCGGCCACGGCCGAAGTGCCCAGGAAAGTCCTACGATTCAGCGGCATGTGATCTCCTTCGTTCAGTGCATGACGCGCGTAGATTCTGGCGTAGACACGCCCCCCGCAACAGCCCCGACAGGTTTCGATCCGATGACCACCTACGAAAGAGTGGGAACCCCGAACGAAGGACCCCCAGCCATGACCCAGCCCACCGACCTCCCCTACGGCACCCCCCAGGCCCCCCGCGTCGCGGTACGCGGCGAGGCCCACCTCGAAGTCGACCCCGAGATCGCCCGCGTCGGTATCACCGTCACCGCGCGCGGCACCGACCGGCGCACCGCACTCGACGACCTCACCCGCCGCAACACCACCGTCCTCGACCTCATCAAGTCCTTCGGCGACGCCGTCGAGAACCTCCAGACCGGCGCCTTCTCCATCACCCCCGAACTCACCCGCCACGGCCGCGCCGAACGCGTCCGCGCCTACCACGGCAGCGTCCACATCACCGCAGAACTCACCGACTTCACCGCCCTCGGCGAACTCACCACCCGCCTCGCCGACCTCGATCTCACCCGCGTCGACGGCCCCTGGTGGGCCCTGCGTCCCGACTCACCCGCCCACGACGAAGCCCGCCGCCAAGCGGTCAGGGAAGCCGTCCAGCGCGCCCGCGCCTACGCCGAAGCCCTCGGCACCCGGCTCGCCGCCCTCGTCGAACTCGCCGACCTCGGCGCCGAGAACGCCGGCCCCTACCTCCCGCCCGCCTCCGGCGGCACCCGCATGGCCTTCGCCGCCGCCGACGCCACCGAATCGGCCGCTCCGCCCCTCGACCTGGAACCCCAGCGCCAGATCGTCACCGCACAGGTCAACGCCCGCTTCACCATGCATCCGCCCCAGCTCTGACGCTCATCAGAGCAGCCCCCCGCACACATTCAACACTTGTCAATAACGCTTCATCGAAAGGTTGTTGAGTAGTCACGCGGGACGAAATCTCTACCCGTCGGTAAGCCATAGGGTCGAACCATGCGCCGAGCCAAAATCGTCTGCACCCTGGGCCCAGCCACCGACACATACGACCAGATCAAGACACTGGTCGAAGCCGGAATGGACGTCGCCCGCTTCAACCTCAGCCACGGCACCTACGCCGACCACGAGGAGCGCTACCAGCACGTACGCAAAGCCTCCGACGAAACCGGCCGGAGCGTCGGCATTCTCGCCGACCTTCAAGGCCCGAAGATTCGCCTCGGACGCTTCCGCGAAGGACCCGTACTCCTTGAACGCGGCGACGACTTCACCATCACCGTCGAACCCGGCGTCCAAGGCGACCGCCACACCTGCGGCACCACCTATGAAGGCCTTGCGGCCGACGTCACCCCCGGTGAACGCATCCTCGTCGACGACGGCCGCGTCACCCTCCAAGTCACCACCGTCGACGGCCCCCGCGTCCACACCACCGTCCTCGAGGGCGGCATGGTCTCCGACAACAAGGGCCTCAACCTCCCCGGCGTGGCCGTCTCCGTCCCCGCCCTCTCCGACAAGGACGTCGAAGACCTCCGCTGGGCACTGCGCACCGGCGCCGACATCATCGCCCTCTCCTTCGTACGCAGCGGACGCGACATCGAGGACGTCCACCGCGTCATGGACGAAGAAGGCCGTCGCGTACCCGTCATCGCGAAGGTCGAGAAGCCCCAGGCCGTCGACAACATCGACGACATCGTCGCCGCCTTCGACGGCATCATGGTCGCCCGTGGCGACCTCGGCGTCGAAATGCCCCTCGAACACGTCCCCGTCGTCCAGAAGCGCGCCATCAAACTCGCCAAGCGCAACGCCAAGCCGGTCATCGTGGCGACCCAGATGCTCGACTCGATGATCGACAACTCCCGCCCCACCCGCGCCGAGGCCAGCGACGTCGCCAACGCCGTCATCGACGGCACGGACGCCGTCATGCTCTCCGGTGAGACCAGCGTCGGCCGCTATCCCATCGAAACCGTCCGCACCATGAGCCGCATCGTCGAAGCGGCCGAGGAAGACCTCCTCGCCCGCGGCCTGCCACCGCTCACCGAACGCAACAAGCCCCGCACCCAAGGCGGAGCCGTCGCCCGCGCCGCAGCGGAGATGGGCGACTTCCTCGGCGCCAAGTACCTCGTCGCCTTCACCCAGTCCGGCGACACCGTCCGCCGCCTCTCCCGCTACCGCTCACCCATCCCCCTGCTCGCCTTCACCCCCGACCCGGCCACCCGCTCCCAGCTCAACCTCACCTGGGGCGTGGAAACCTTCCTCGGCCCCCACGTCGACTCGACCGACGCGATGGTGGCCCAGGTGGACGAGCACCTGCTGAAGATCGGCCGCTGTCAGAAGGGCGACGTCGTCATCATCA
This sequence comes from Streptomyces sp. NPDC041796, assembly GCF_055590785.1. Taxonomy (NCBI): domain Bacteria; kingdom Bacillati; phylum Actinomycetota; class Actinomycetes; order Kitasatosporales; family Streptomycetaceae; genus Streptomyces; species Streptomyces sp. NPDC041796. Next base: position 209,237 of record NZ_JBVJAH010000007.1, on the reverse strand, counting down.
CTGCCGGCTCACCCCCGGGCGTCTCCGGCTCGACGAACCTCGTGCGCGTACACCACATCGGCGAACCCCTGGCGTAACCCGCCCCTCAGTATTTCGGCCCGACGTGCGCGTCCATCAACCCCACGGACGCGCGTCGGGCGACCGAGATGTTGTGGGGACTGCCGTTCCGCGTGCAGTGCGTCCACTCGACGCCCAGCGTGTCGAGGGTGTCCGTGAACAGCCGCCGGATGTCGTCCGAGACGTTGGCGAAGAAGTACCGCGGATACTCGTACCGCTTCCGCACCCCGCCCACGAGGCGCGTGGTCCAGTTCGTGATCCGACACCCGTCGGAATGGATGAGCCCCCGGACGAACTCCCAGGGGTGCTCGTCGACGATCCGCTGTTGCCAGTCTTCGAGCACGATACGGCGCTCGTGCTTCTTGCCCGGGCCGTGCTGGGGGAAGAGGCATTCCAGGTGCTTCGAGTAGACCTTCACGTTGCGGCAGCCTGTGCGGCGAACCCGGCACACCGCATGAGGCTGGGTACTCGGTGAGCCGAGTAGTGACTGATGTGACCGTCCCCGAGACACAAGCCCAGAAGGTAGGAATAGGCGGCTGGGTCGAGGTCCCGCCCGTCGCAACGTGGGCACTCCGGGTTGTGCTCGCCCGGACACTCCCCGCGCTTCGTGCGATCCACGTGGAGCCAGTACGCGACCGTCCCGGTGGGTACGTCGAGCCGTCGCGCCACCTCCGCGTTCCTTGCGCCGCCGCGCAGGAGCGTCAGGGTCTCTTGTCGCACTGCTGTGCCGTGAAAGCGCATGCGACCACTCTGCGTGAGTGAACGTCACGGTGAGCAGCAAAAAGCGGATGCTCACGGGAACGGGAACATCCGCTTTGGTGCGCTGTACCGGGTGCGGGACTCGAACCCGCAAGCCCTCTCGGGCAGAGGTGTTTGAGACCTCCGTGTATACCGTTCCACCAACCCGGCGAAGTGTCTTGTCGGAGTGTACCCGGTGCCCATGATCCCTGACAGCTAGGTAGGCTCATGGAGAGCTGTACCTGCCTTGGAACGAGGAGCCCACGTGACCGCCCCCGAGTCGCCCCAGCCCGACGCCGCCGACGACGACCAGTCGCACGTCCCGCCGCTGACGACCCGTGTCGTCATCGCCGAGGACGAGGCCCTCATCCGCCTCGACCTCAAAGAGATGCTCGAGGAAGAGGGCTACTCGGTCGTCGGTGAGGCCGGTGACGGTGCCCGTGCCGTCGAGCTGGCGCGGGAGCACCGGCCGGACCTCGTCATCCTGGACGTGAAGATGCCCGTCCTGGACGGCATCTCCGCCGCCGAGAAGATCGCGGAGGAGTCCATCGCGCCCGTCCTGATGCTGACCGCGTTCTCGCAGCGCGACCTGGTCGAGCGGGCGCGGGACGCGGGGGCGATGGCGTATCTGGTGAAGCCGTTCAGCAAGAGCGACGTGGTGCCGGCGATCGAGATGGCGGTGTCGCGGTTCGCGGAGCTGAAGGCGCTGGAGAAGGAGGTCGCGGACCTCTCCCAGCGGCTGGAGACGCGGAAGCTGGTGGACCGGGCGAAGAGCATCCTGCAGACCCAGTACGGGCTGTCGGAGCCGGCGGCGTTCCGGTGGATCCAGAAGACGTCGATGGACCGGCGGATGTCGATGCAGCAGGTGGCCGAGGCGGTCATCGAGGACGCCGAGGAGAAGAAGGCGGCCAAGGGCCAGTAACGCGTACGCACGAAGAGGGCCCACCCGTCGCCGGGTGGGCCCTCTCGTGTGTCCGGCTCAGTCCTCGCCGAGGTAGGCCTTGCGGACGGATTCGTCGTGCAGGAGGTCCCGTCCGGAGCCGGAGAGGACGATCTTGCCGATTTCCATCACGTGGGCCTGGTCGGCGAGCGAGAGCGCGGCCTGGGCGTTCTGCTCGACGAGCAGGATGGTGGTGCCCTGGGCCTTGAGCTCGGCGATGGTCGCCATGATCTTCTGCATCATGATCGGGGAGAGGCCCATGGAGGGCTCGTCGAGCATGAGCAGCTTGGGCTGGGACATCAGGGCGCGTCCCATGGCGAGCATCTGCTGCTCACCGCCCGAGAGGGTTCCGGCGGCCTGCTTCCGGCGTTCGCCCAGGATGGGGAAGAGGTCGTAGGCGCGCTGGATGTCCTTCTCGATGCCTGTCCGGTCGCTGCGGAGGAAGGCGCCGAGGCGGAGGTTGTCCTCGATCGTCATGCGGGGGAAGATGTGCCGCCCCTCGGGGGAGTGGGCGAGCCCGAAGGAGACGATCTTGTGGGCGGGGTACTTCCTCAGGGGCTTGCCGTCGAACTTGACCTGGCCACCGACCGGCTTGAGCAGCCCGGAGAGGGTGCGCAGGGTGGTGGTCTTGCCGGCGCCGTTGGTGCCGATGAGGGTGACGACTTCGCCTGCGTCGACGGTGAAGGAGATGCCCTTGACGGCTTCGATCTTGCCGTAGGCGACGCGCAGGTCCTCGACTTCGAGCAGGGCGGTCATGAGTCGTTCTCCTTGCCGGTACCCGAGGTGCCCGAGGCTTCGGCGGCGGTGGTCGGGGAGGTGGTGCGGTCGGTGTCGCCGTCACCGGTGGTGTCGTCCGAGGTGTCGGTGTCGTCGGCCTCGTCCGCGTCGGCGTCGGCGTCCGAAGCGTCCGTGTCGGCGCCCTCGTCCGCGTCGGTGCCGTCCGAAGCGTCCGTGTCCGTGTCCGCGTCGGTGTCGTCCGAAGCGTCGGCGTCGGCGTCGGCGGCGTCCTGGGCGTCCGCGTCCGCGCTGTCCGCGGCTTCGGCCGCTTCCTCCGCGGCGGCGACTTCCGCCGCCTCCGCCTCGCCGGGCTCGCCCTCGAAGGGCTCGCCGAGGTAGGCGGCGATGACGCGCTCGTCGCGCTGGACGGTCTGGCCGTCGCCTTCGACGAGCTTCTGGCCCTGGACGAGCACGGCGACGCGGTCGCAGAGGTTCATGATGAACCGCATGTCGTGCTCGATGACGAGGATGGCGATGCCCATGTCCCGGATGGCGAAGACCAGTTCCTCGGTGGCGCGGGTCTCCTGCGGGTTCATGCCGGCGGTCGGCTCGTCGAGGAGCAGCAGGCCGGGTTCGCTGGCGAGTGCGCGGGCGATCTCGAGCTTGCGCTGCTCGCCGTAGGGGAGGTTGCGCGCGAGGTGGTCGGCCTTGGCGCCGAGGCCGACGAACTCGAGGAGTTCGGTGGCGCGGGCGCGGGAGGCGGCTTCGGCCTTGTGGAAGCCGGGGCCGCGCAGGAGGGCCGACCAGAGGCCTTCCTTGGTGCGGGTGTGGCGGCCGACGAGGACGTTCTCCAGCACGGTCATGTTGCTGAAGAGCCGGATGTTCTGGAACGTCCGGGCGATGCCGGCGGCGGTGACCTTGAAGGACTTGGGCGGCAGGACCTGGCCCTTGTACCGGACTTCTCCCTCGGTGGGGATGTAGAGGCCGGTGAGGCAGTTGAAGAAGGTGGTCTTGCCGGCGCCGTTGGGTCCGATGAGGCCGACGATCTCACCGCTCTTGACCGTGAGGTCGACCGAGCGCACGGCGGTGAGGCCGCCGAAGCGCATGGTGACACCGCGGGCGTCGAGGACGGTTTCGCCAGGAGCCGGAGCCTTGGCCGTGGTGGCCGTCGTGGTGGTGGTCATGTTCAGGCACCTGCCTTGGTGAGGGTGGCGGGCGCTTCCTCGTTCTCGTGGAATTCGAGCTGACGGCGGCGGTTGGGGATCATTCCCTCGGGGCGGAAGCGCATCAGCAGGACGAGCGCGACGCCGAAGGCGAAGAGCTGGTAGTCGCCGAGGAACTGCAGCTTGTTGGGGATGAGGAAGAGCAGTGCGCCGCCGACGAGCGGTCCGCTGATGGTGCCCATGCCGCCGAGGACGACGGCGGCCAGCAGGAAGGCCGAGTTGGGCGGGACCACGTGGGCGAACTGGTACTGCTCGGGGGTGACGGTGTAGGTGACGTGGGCCTGGACGGCGCCGGCGAGGCCCGCGAGGGTGGCACCGAGGGCGAAGGCGACGAGCTTGACGCGGAAGCCGTTGATGCCCATGGCGAGTGCGGCGGTCTCGTCCTCGCGGATGGCGATCCAGGCGCGGCCGATGCGCGACTCGGAGCTGCGGCGGAACACCACGACGACGATCAGGGTGACCAGCAGCATCAGGAAGAAGTAGTTCGCGAACCGGCCGATGGTGAAGCCACCGATGGTGTGGACGGCGCCGAAGTCGAAGCCGAACATGTTGAGGTTCGGGATCGAGGAGATGCCGTTGGAGCCGTTGGTGACGTCGGGGCCGGACGTGCCGTCGAGGTTGAGCACGGTGATCCGGAAGATCTCACCGAAGCCGAGGGTCACGATGGCGAGGTAGTCGCCGCGCAGCCGGAGCGTCGGGGCGCCGATGAGGACACCGAAGATCATCGAGACGGTCGCGCCGACGAGGATCGCCGCCCAGAAGGGCAGGTGGACGTCGTACGGCGAGGAGGGGGAGCCGGAGACCATGGCCGCGGCGTAGGCGCCGACGCCGAGGAAGGCGACGTAACCGAGGTCGAGGAGACCGGCGAGGCCGACGACGATGTTCAGGCCGAGGGCGACGGTGGCGAAGATCAGGATGTTGACGCCGATGGTGGCGTACTGGTCGTCGCTCTGGGTGAACGGGAAGGCCGCGGCGGCGACGAAGGCGCCGATCATGGCCACGTTGCGGTGCCGTGCGGTGAGCACGGAGACGCGGGCGATCAGGCCTGCCTTGGCGAGTGCCGCGAAGCCGAAGCCGGCCGTCATCAGGAAGCCGAGGAACAGTTCGTCGTACTCGGTGCCGATGCCGTAGGTGAAGACGGTGAGGCCGAGGGCGAGCACGGCGGTGATGATGAGGATCTCGACGTAGCCGGGCAGCTTGCGCGCCGGGGTGATCGGTCCGGTGGCGAAGGCGGCCTTGACGGTGGCCCACTGGTTGCCGGCGCGGTGCTTGAACTGGTCCCAGCCGGTGTCCTCGGGGTCGGCGGGCAGCAGGTGCGGCCGTTCGAAGGGGAGGGCCAGGGCGCCGATGAGGCTCGCCAGGGTGGCGAGGCCCATGACCCAGCCGCCGGGCTCGAGGTTGATCAGGCCGCCGAGCTGGACGCTGATGGCGATGATCGTGTACCAGCCGGTGACGAACGCGGCGAGGGCCGACAGCTTGATGGCGGAGTCGGCACCGGCGGGCACGAGCCAGCGGGTGCCCTTGACGCCGTACGAGGCGATCCCGAAGAGGGCGGTCAGGGCGCCGCCGATGAGGACGAGCCACTGGAGGCCGCCGGGGTAGCCGTAGTACGTGAGGTCCCCCGGGAAGGTGGGGGTCCAGGTCCAGGCCAGGAACGCGGAGACGACGGTGAGCGCGCCACCTGCGGTGGCGGTGGCCCGCGCGATGTGCGGGGGCAGGGCGATGAGCCCGGTGCGCTCGTCGGTCGTGGTGGTGTGCGGGGTGTCCGCGGTGGTGGTCTGTGTGGTCATGGTGGTGTCACGCCCTGTCCGCGACGCGCTCGCCCAGGAGGCCCTGGGGCCGGAAGAGGAGCACGAGGATGAGGAGTACGAACGCCCAGACGTCGGCCCAGGACTGGCCGCCGAGCTGCTGCATGCCGGGGATGTCGGCGATGAAGGCGGTGGCGAGGGTCTCGGCGAGGCCGAGGGCGAGGCCGCCGATCATGGCGCCGTAGATGTTGCCGATGCCACCGAGGACGGCCGCGGTGAACGCCTTGAGGCCGAGGATGAAGCCCATGCGGAAGTTGACCTCGCCGTACTTGAGGCCGTAGGCGACGGCTCCGATGGCGGCGAAGGCGGCTCCGAGGGCGAAGGCGACCACGATGATGCGGTCGGTGTTGATGCCCATGAGCTTGGCGGTGTCCGGGTCCTGGGCGGTGGCCTGCATGCCGCGTCCGGTCCGGGTCTTCATGACGAAGTAGCCGAGGACGGCCATGGATATGGGCGCCGCGGTCAGGAGGAAGACGTCACCGGTCTGGATGGTGACGCTGCCGAGGTGGAAGGGACCGCCGGGGATCTCGGGGAAGGTGAGCGAGGAGGTGGCTCCCGGGTACCAGGCCCACACCGCCTGCTGGAGCGCCAGCGAGATGCCGATGGCGGTGATGAGGGGGGCCAGGCGTGGACCCCCTCGCAGGGGCCGGTAGGCGAAACGTTCGGTTCCGACCGCGATGGTGACGGCGACGATGATCGCGCCGATGATCATGAGTGGCAGGGCGAGCCACATGGTGGTGCCGCCGGGGAGTATCAGCCAGACCGTGAGTGCGCCGAAGCCACCGGTCATGAAGATCTCGCCGTGGGCGAAGTTGATGAGCTGGACGATGCCGTAGACCATCGTGTAGCCAATGGCGACCAGCCCGTACATCGATCCGAGTAGCAGGCCGTTGACCAGCTGTTGCGGCAGTTCGTTCACCGCAGGTCCTCCGAAGTCTTTCGCCGGATGTGACACCGCGCGGGGCGCTTTGTGCAGCGTCCCGCGCGGCCAGGGATGTGATGCGGAGTCGTGATCAGCCGGAGTAGGTGCCGGACTTCACGGGCTTCCAGGCGCCGCCCTCGTAGCGGTAGACGGTGAGCTGCTTGTTCGTCGCGTCGCCGAACTCGTCGAAGGAGACCTTGCCGGTCACGCCCTCGAAGGAGACACCCTTCATGGCCTCGAGGACCTTGGCGCGGGCGTCGTCGGGCAGCTTGCCGCCGTTGTCGTCGACGACCTTCTTGACGGCCTCGATGATCGACCAGGCGGAGTCGTAGGAGTAGCCGCCGTAGGCCTCGAAGGCCTCCTTGTAGCCGGCCTTCTTGTAGTTGGCCACGAACTCCTTGGCCGAGGGGAGGGTCTCGACCGGGGCACCGACGGAGGTGGCGAGGTCGCCCACGCCCTCCTTGCCGGAGAGCTTGATGAACTCGGCGCTGTAGATGCCGTCGCCGCCGATGAGCGGGATCTTGGCGCCGGACGCCTTGATCTGCTTGCTCAGCGGGCCGGCCGCGGGGTACTCGCCGCCGTAGTAGACGACGTCCGCACCCGAGTTCTTGATCTTGGTGACGACCGCGGAGAAGTCCTTGGTGTCCGGGTTGACGTGGTCCTCGCCGGCGACCTTGCCGCCGAGCTTCGTGAACTCGGCCTTGAAGGTGGCGGCGAGTCCGGCGCCGTAGGTCTTCTTGTCGTCGACGACGAAGACCTTCTTCTTCTTGGCGTCATTGAAGAGGTACTGCGCCGCGAAGGGGCCCTGGATGGCGTCCGTGGTCGCGGTGCGGAAGTACGAGGCGTACGGCCGCTTCTTGGTGCCGCCGTTCCAGTCCTGTCCCTGGGTCAGGGCCGGGTTGGTGTTGGCGGGCGAGACCTGGACGAGCTTGGCGTCGTCGAACACCTTCTGCATGGACTCGGCCACGGAGGAGTTCAGCGGGCCGACCACACCGAGGACGTCCTTGTCGGCGACCAGCTTGGTGGCGTTCTGCTGGCCCGAGGAGGGCTGCGCCTGGTCGTCGAGTGCCTCGATCTTGAAGGTGACGCCGTCGACGTACTTCTTCTCGTTGGCCTGCTTGGCGGCGAGGTCCACCGAGTTCTTGATACCGAGGCCCAGGGCGGAGAGGTCGCCGGTCAGCGGCGCGTCCACGCCGATGACGACGGTGGTGCCGCCACCTCCGGCGGAGTCCCCACCCTTGTCGTCGCGCGAGCCACAGGCGGTGAGGGACAGTGCTCCGGTCGTGAGCACTGCGGTGAGTATGAGCAACGAACGCTGTCGCACGAAGGGGTCCTTTCCCTGGCGCGGTCTCCTCGGGTCGAGGAGCCGTGTCGAGCGCCGGGCCGTACATGGAGTGGTACGGCCGTGCAGTTGACGCGCCCGGCGGCGCGGTGACTGGCCGTGACTCTAAGGGCAGCCGGGGCGGCACGGGGAGCGCCAGCGGCAGGATGTGACTCTCTTGTTATGCCGTGGCCAAACGTTTCCGATGCGTGGCGCCTACACCCTTCGGTGATGATCCGGCGTTCTTCTCACATGTCGAGAACGCCCAGTTCCGCTAAGGGGCTTGGGTCATTCTTGGTACTTACGCGGGGCTCGTGCGGGGGTGATCCAGAACGGCCGATCACAGACCCCTCGGGGCGCCCGGAGCCCCTCCTGGAGCATGATCATCCACCCGCCCGCATATTACGCAGAGTGACGATCGACCGTTGCTTGTCGCCCTCACTGCCAGGGGTGGCCGGTGGGTCCGCCGCCCCTGTGGCGCTCCTCGCACCGCCGGTTCGTCTCCCCCTCGATCACCCTCTCGGCGCCGCCCGCGCCGGTGCGCCGGAGCTCTGCACGGGCCTCGGCCACGACCGCCTTGAGGATCTCGTTCTGACCACCCGAGAGACCCTTCTGCATGAAGTCCCCTTTGGCGCGCCCTGCCAGCTCTTCACGTGCCCAGTGTCCGATGAGAGAGACACAGAGTTCGATAGGTGAAGTAGTGCGTGGTGAGGGGGAGTTGGGAATTTCGTCGATCCGCGGCCGGGAGTCGCAGCCGACGAGCAGGACGGCGGAGACGAGCAGGGCGAGCGGTGGCGCGTGTCGTCGTCCACGGTGCGGTACGCCGGGCCTCATGCAGCCGACGGTACGGCGTGGCCGGAGCCCCGGCCAGTGGCCGGCGTCATCAACTGTGCGTGAGCGGCGGAGGGTTGAGACGGTCCGGTGCGACTCGTGCGCAAGCCGTGGAAGGTGTGTGCTCTTCCGGTGGCCTCGTCCTGCCCTCGGGGCCCGGGAGCGGGGGCTTTGCCGCGATCGACCGGTTTGCGCGTGCGGGGTGCGCCGCGTGGACGCCCCTCGGGACGGCGCCGCCGCGCCGCTCCGGCCGACGCCGCCGCGTGCCGATTCCGAGGGCGGCCGGCGGACCGGGCGCGCCGCGGAGCGTGGGGGAGGGGCGCCGGAGGGCCGCGTCTCGCGCGGGTGCGTTCAGCGGCGGGCGGGCCGGGGACGGCAACGGACAGCGACGGAGGCGGAGTGGTACGGCAGGGGGAGGACACCGACCCCCGCGGCCTGCGGAAACCTCTCGCGGGGGCGGCGTGGGCGGGCTCCCTCGGGGCTGTGGTCCGGAGGCCTCGGGGAGTGGGTGCGGAGGTGAGTGGAGGGGTCGAGGGGTAAGGGGCGCAGAGTGCCTGCGGGTCTGTTCCATGCGGCGTTCCGGAGCCCGTGGACGCCATGTGTTCGTTACGACGCCTTTATGTGGCGTGTCCAAGGGGTGGACACATTCCGGGGGCGCGGAGGGGAGACGATCCCGGCGGGGTGGCCGGTCCGGCTGACGGGGGTGCCGAGGAGGCGGATCCGGGGTCGGGCGCGTCGGCGGGCCGGACAGGTGCGTGGCTCCGAGGGCTGCCGGGGCGTCGCGCCGAGGGGCGGATCCGGGGCCTGGGCGCGTCGTCGGGTGCGGGGTCCGGGTGGTGCGCCCCCCGCGGAGGCGCCGTGGGCGGTGCGGTGCGCCTGGGGGTGCGGGGCCGGCCGAAGGCCCGGGAGGTGCGGGCCGACCGAAGGCCTGGGAGTGCGGGCCGACCGGGGCCTGGGGGTGCGGGCCGGCCGGGGTCCGGGCTGCGGGCCGGCCGGGCGGGCCTGGGGTCGGTCCCCCCGCGGAGGCGCCGTGGGCGCTCCGGGGGCGGGTGCGGTGCGCCTGGGGGTGCGGGCCGGCCGGGGTCCGGGCTGCGGGCCGACCGGGCGGGCGGGGGTGCGGGCCGGCCGGGGTGGGGTGCCGCCGGCCGGCACGGGAGTGCGCGGGAGGGTCAGACCGTGGTGCCGGGAGCGGACGCTCCCGGGACGTTGTCCGCGTCCTTGGCGGAGACGTCACGCAGCAGGCAGGTCAGGCGGGCGGTGCAGACCCGCTTGTCCTGCTCGTCGGTGATGACGATCTCGTACGTCGCCGTGGAGCGTCCCCGGTGGACGGGGGTGGCCACGCCGGTCACCAGTCCGCTGCGGACGCCCCGGTGGTGGGTGCAGTTCAGATCCACGCCCACGGCGATCTTGGAGCTGCCGCCGTGGAGCATCGAGCCGACCGAGCCGAGGGTCTCGGCGAGGACGGCGGACGCGCCGCCGTGCAGGAGCCCGTAGGGCTGGGTGTTGCCCTCGACCGGCATGGTGCCGACGACCCGCTCGGGGGACGCCTCGACGATCTGCACCCCCATGCGGTTGCCGAGGTGCCCGGCGGAGAAGAGGGCGGGCAGGTCCACACCGAGCGAGGCGTACTCGTCGATGATCTCTTGCGGGAACTTCACCTGTGTCTGCTCGCCCATGGGGCCCGGCTCCGATCGTCGTGCGGTCATGTCCCTGGTCTGCCGTGCTGCCTAAGCAAACGCTCAGGCGGAGGGTGATTGTTCCAGACGGACGATGACGGACTTGCTGGCGGGGGTGTTGCTGACGTCGGCGGTCGAGTCCAGCGGCACCAGGACGTTGGTCTCCGGGTAGTACGCGGCGGCGCAGCCGCGCGCCGTGGGGTAGTGGACGACGCGGAAGCCGGGCGCGCGGCGCTCGGTGCCGTCCGTCCACTCGCTGACGAGGTCGGTGTACGCGCCGTCGGCCAGGCCCAGCTCACGGGCGTCGTCCGGGTGGACCAGGACCACGCGGCGGCCGCCCTTGATGCCGCGGTAGCGGTCGTCCAGGCCGTAGATCGTGGTGTTGTACTGGTCGTGCGAGCGCAGTGTCTGCAACAGCAGCCGCCCCTCGGGGACCTTGGGGTACTCGACGGGGGCGGCCGTGAAGTTCGCCTTGCCGGTCTTCGTCGGGAAGCGGCGCTCGTCGCGCGGGGCGTGCGGCAGGGCGAAGCCGCCGGGGTTCTTCGCGAGCCTGGCGTTGAAGTCCTCGAAGCCGGGAACCACCCGCGCGATGCGGTCGCGGATCGTGGCGTAGTCGTGTGCGAACTCTTCCCACGGGGTGGCCGACGCCTCGCCGAGGACCGCCCGCGCCATGCGCGCCACGATCACCGGCTCGGACAGCAGGTGCGGGCTCGCGGGCGGCAGGTTGCCGCGCGAGGCGTGGACCAGGCTCATCGAGTCCTCGACCGTGACGAACTGCTTGCCGCTCTTCTGTACGTCCTTGTCGGTGCGGCCCAGCGTGGGCAGGATCAACGCGCGCGTGCCGGTGACCGCGTGCGACCGGTTCAGCTTGGTCGACACATGGACGGTGAGCCGGGCGCGCCGCATGGCGGCCTCGGTGACCTCGGTGTCGGGCGTGGCGCCGACGAAGTTGCCGCCCATGGCGAAGAAGACCTTGGCCCTGCCGTCGCGCAGCGCCTGGATGGCGCGGACGACGTCGAAGCCGTGGTGCCGGGGCGAGGTGATCCCGAACTCCCTGTCGAGCGCGTCGAGGAAGCCGGCCGAGGGGCGTTCGAAGATGCCCATGGTGCGGTCGCCCTGCACATTGGAGTGGCCGCGCACGGGGCAGACCCCGGCGCCGGGGCGGCCGATGTTGCCGCGCAGCAGCAGGAAGTTGACCACCTCGCGGATGGTCGGCACGGAGTGCTTGTGCTGGGTGAGGCCCATGGCCCAGCAGACGATGGTGCGCTCCGAGGCGAGCACCATGCGCAGGGCGCGCTCGATCTCGTCGCGCCGCAGGCCGGTGGCGGCGAGGGTCTCCTCCCAGTCGGCGGCCTTGGCGGCGGCCGCGAACTCCTCGTACCCGTGCGTGTGCTCGTCGACGAAACGGCGGTCGACCGCGCAGTCGGTCTCCAGGATCAGCTTGTTCAGCAGCCGGAACAGGGCCTGGTCGCCGCCGATGCGGATCTGCAGGAACAGGTCGGTGAGGGCGGCGCCCTTGATCATGCCCTGGGGGGTCTGCGGGTTCTTGAACCTCTCCAGGCCGGCCTCGGGCAGCGGGTTCACCGAGATGATCCTCGCGCCGGAGGCCTTGGCCTTCTCCAGGGCGGACAGCATCCGGGGATGGTTCGTGCCCGGGTTCTGCCCGGCCACGATGATCAGGTCCGCCTGGTGCAGGTCCTCCAGCGAGACGCTGCCCTTGCCGATGCCGATCGTCTCGGTGAGCGCCGAGCCGGACGACTCGTGGCACATGTTGGAGCAGTCCGGAAGATTGTTGGTGCCGAATTCGCGGGCGAAGAGCTGGAGCAGGAACGCGGCCTCGTTGCTGGTGCGGCCCGAGGTGTAGAAGACGGCCTCGTCGGGGGAGCCGAGTGCCGTCAGCTCCTCCGCGATGATCGCGAAGGCCCGCTCCCAGCTCACCTCCTCGTACCGGTCGGAACCCTCCGCCGCGTACACGGGGTGGGTGATGCGGCCCTGCTGGCCCAGCCAGTACCCGCTGCGGGTGGCGAGGTCCGTGATCGGGTGAGCGGCGAAGAACTCCGGCGTGACCCGGCGCAGCGTCGCCTCCTCGGCGACCGCCTTCGCCCCGTTCTCGCAGAACTCCGCGATGTGCCGCTTGTCGCCCTCCGGCCAGGCACAGCCGGGGCAGTCGAAGCCGTCCTTCTGATTGACCTTGAGCAGGGTGCGCGCGGTGCGGCGCACGCCCATCTGCTGGTGGGAGATCCTCAGCGTGTGCCCGATCGCGGGGAGGCCCGCGGCGGCGTGCTGGGGCGGCGCGACCTGCGGCGCGTCCTGGACCGGGTCACCTGCGGGCGGCTTGCTGGCCATCGCGCTCTCCCTTGAGCGGTCATGTCCGACGGACGACTTCGTTGTACGTCTCACGATCCTGTCACGTCGCACCGACAGCGGTGGACTCAAGGCTCGCTCGGTCGGGATTGTCAGTGGTCCGTGGCAGGATCGTCCCCGTGGTAGAGACAGCATCGAAGAAGACCGACGACATCCGTCCGCGCCTGCTCCTCATGGACGGGCACTCCCTGGCGTACCGGGCGTTCTTCGCGCTGCCCGCGGAGAACTTCACCACCGCGAGCGGCCAGACGACCAACGCCATCTACGGCTTCGCGTCGATGCTGGCGAACACGCTGCGCGACGAGTCGCCCACGCACTTCGCGGTGGCGTTCGACGTGTCCCGCAAGACGTGGCGCTCCGAGGACTTCCCCGAGTACAAGGCGAACCGCTCCAAGACGCCCGACGAGTTCAAGGGGCAGGTCGAGCTGATCGGCGAGCTGCTGGACACCATGAACGCGGAGCGGTTCGCGGTCGAAGGCTTCGAGGCCGACGACATCATCGCCACCTTGGCCACCCAGGCGGAGGCGGCGGGCTTCGAGGTGCTGATCGTCACCGGTGACCGTGACTCCTTCCAGCTGGTCTCCGACCACATCACCGTGCTGTATCCCACCAAGGGTGTTTCCGAGCTGACCCGCTTCACCCCGGAGAAGGTCCAGGAGAAGTACGGACTGACTCCCTCGCAGTACCCGGACTTCGCCGCCCTGCGCGGTGACCCGTCGGACAACCTGCCGGGCATCCCCGGGGTCGGTGAGAAGACCGCCACGAAGTGGATCAATCAGTTCGGTTCGTTCGCGGAGCTGGTCGAGCGCGCCGACGAGGTCAAGGGCAAGGTCGGCCAGGCGCTGCGGGACCACCTGGAGTCGGTCAAGCTCAACCGTCACCTGACGGAGCTTGTCCGTGACGTGGAGCTGCCGAAGTCCGTCGCGGACCTGGAGCGCCGGCCGTACGACAGGACGGCGCTGAAGGGGTTCCTGGAGGTCCTGGAGATCCGTAACCCGAGTCTGCGCGAGCGGCTCCTCGCGGTCGACCCGGGCGCGGAGGAGGAAGAGGCGCCGGCGACCGCTGCCGGTGTCGAGCTGGACGGCTCGGTCCTGGGCGCGGGCGAGCTGGCGTACTGGCTGGAGCAGCACGGCGGCCGGCCGCTCGGTGTGGCGACCGTCGCGACGTGGGCCCTGGGCGTGGGCAATGTCAGCGAGGTCGCGCTGGCCGCCGCCGACGGCAAGGCCGCCTGGTTCGACACGACCCAGCTGGACGAGGCCGACGAGAAGGCCTTCGCGGCCTGGCTCGCCGACCCGAGCCGTCCGAAGATCATGCACAGCGCGAAGGAGGCGCTGCGGGTCTTCCCCGAGCACGGCTGGCACATCGAGGGCATCACCATGGACACCGCCCTCGCCGCCTACCTGGTCAAGCCCGGCCGCCGGTCCTTCGCGCTGGACGCCCTGTCCGTCGAGTACCTGCACCGCGAGCTGGCCCCCGCCGCCGCCGACGGGCAGCTCGCCTTCGGCACGGACGAGCAGGCCGAGGCCGACGCCCTGATGGCGCAGGCCCGCGCGGTCCTCGACCTGGGCGAGGCGTTCGGCGAGAAGCTCGGGGAGGTCGGCGCGACCGAGCTCCTGCACGATGTGGAACTGCCCACCTCCCTGCTGCTCGCCCGGATGGAGCGGCACGGCATCTCCGCGGACCGCGCCCATCTGGAGGCGATGGAGCAGCAGTTCGCGGGGGCGGTCCAGCAGGCGGTGAAGGAGGCGCACGCCTCGGTCGGGCACGAGTTCAACCTCGGCTCGCCCAAGCAGCTCCAGGAAGTCCTCTTCGGCGAGCTGAACCTCCCCAAGACGAAGAAGACCAAGACCGGTTACACCACGGACGCCGACGCGCTGGCGTGGCTGGCCGCCCAGACCGAGCACGAGCTGCCGGTCATCATGCTGCGTCACCGCGAGCAGGCCCGGCTGCGCTCCACGGTCGAGGGCCTGATCAAGACGATCGCGGCGGACGGCCGGATCCACACCACCTTCAGCCAGACGGTCGCGGCGACGGGCCGTCTGTCCTCCACGGACCCCAACCTGCAGAACGTGCCGGTCCGCACCGACGAGGGCCGCGCGATCCGGCACGGCTTCGTGGTCGGCGAGGGCTTCGAGTCCCTGATGACGGCCGACTACAGCCAGATCGAACTGCGGGTCATGGCCCACCTGTCGGAGGACGAGGGCCTGATCGAGGCGTTCACCTCCGGCGAGGACCTGCACACCACGGTCGCCTCCCAGGTGTTCTCGGTGGAGCGGTCCGCCGTCGACGCCGAGATGCGCCGGAAGATCAAGGCCATGTCGTACGGCCTGGCGTACGGGCTGTCCGCCTTCGGCCTCTCGCAGCAGCTGAACATCGAGGCGGGCGAGGCGCGTGCCCTGATGGACACGTACTTCGAGCGGTTCGGCGGTGTGCGTGACTATCTGCGCCGGGTCGTCGACGAGGCGCGTGCCACCGGGTACACGGAGACGATGCTCGGCCGCCGCCGTTACCTGCCGGACCTGAACAGCGACAACCGCCAGCGCCGTGAGGCGGCCGAGCGGATGGCGCTGAACGCCCCGATCCAGGGCACGGCCGCCGACATCGTGAAGGTCGCGATGCTCAATGTGGACCGGGTACTGCGGGAGGCGGGCCTCAACACCCGGATGCTGCTCCAGGTCCACGACGAAATCGTGCTGGAGGTCGCCCCGGGCGAGCGCGAGCGTGTCGAGGAGCTCGTCCGCCGCGAAATGTCCTCGGCGGTGGAACTGCGCGCCCCGCTGGACGTCTCGGTGGGCGTGGGCCCGGACTGGGACTCCGCGGCACACTGAAGCGACGCGGCCCGGCCCCCCTCAGGGGCGGCCGGGGCGCTGCCGTCCCGCACTCCGTCCCGGCTCCCTCGGGGCGGGCGCGTCCCTACCCCACCGGCCGGCGCCCCGCCGTCCGCAGCCGCATCCCCGCGCCGTACAGCAGCAGTCCCGCCGCCAGCCCGGCCCCCGCGCCGAAGCACGCCGTGGGGATGATGTCCAGCGGTGTCTCGATCCGCCCCCAGTACGCGTACCACCGGGCGCACCGGTGGGCGATCCCCGCCACCACACACGCCCCGAGCAGCGCCGCCGCGAGCAACCGGCCCCGCCGGTCCAGCACCGGTACCGACGCCGGAGCCCGCCCGGCCGCCTCCGGCGGGACGCGCCGCAGCGCGCCGCCCACGAACCACACCAGCACCACCAGCGCGACGGCGGAGCCGCCGTACTGCGCGTAGAGGTACACGGGGAACCCGGCCACCACCGCCCCGAGCGCCGGGAACACTTCCGTGCCCCACCGGTCGGCGTGCGTGAACAGGTCCCACACCACATGCGTCGCCGCCCCGATGACGGCCGAGACGTAGAACCGGACCGCCAGCCCCGCCGGGTGCCGCTCCCGCCAGGACTCCCCCCGTACCAGGGCGTGCACCTGCCCCTGCCGGCGGGCGGGCACCAGGGCCAGCAGTGGCTCACGCACCATCAGCCACACCGCCACCAGCGCCGCGGTGATCAGGACGTCGACGGTCAGGACGCCCCACAGGCTGTGCGTGACGTCCCCGAAGAGCATCGCCCCCGGGATCGCGGTGTCCGCGAAGTACGTCATGTCGGGCGAGAACGAGCCCATGACGAGTGCTGACGCGACGAGTGGCCCCCGTGCGGTGCCGGACCTCCGTATCCCCGGCAGGACCGCCGCGGCGTGGCTGAGTGTGAATGGCATTGCTGTCGTTCCCCCGATGCGTACCTCAGGTCAATGGCGCCCAGTATGCGTGACGTTCGCTCACCGGATTCCGGACGACGCAGAGGTGACGAAAGCGTGAAAAGCGGTCAGGTGGCGGTGTCCAGGAGCGCCGAGTTGACGTAGGGTCGCCTGAGTCGCCGCGCTGGGGAGCGCGAAGGGCAGCCACCGGGGAGGGACCAGACGTATGGCAGCGCACATCGGCCGTCGACTGCGCAAGGGAGCCACCAGCACAGCGGTGGCCGCGGCGGCGGTGGCGGCGCTCTCCGCCTCACAGGCGCCGGGAGTGATGCCTCCTTCCGAGGGAGGCGGGGCCGACCAGCCGCTGTCGGACGTGTCGTCGCCCTCGCCCGACGGCTCCGCGACCGGCAACTCCCCCTACTACACGGACCTGCCGCCGCTCAACACCCCCACCAAGCCGGGCGCCCCCACGACTCCGGTCGTCACGGGCCCCGCCGAGGCGGGCATTCCGGCGACCGTGCTCGCCGCGTACAAGCAGGCCGAGCAGCACCTGAAGAGCAACGACCCCGGCTGCAACCTCCCCTGGCAGCTCCTCGCCGGCATCGGCAAGGTCGAGTCCGGGCAGGCGCGCGGCGGCCGTGTCAGCGCCGACGGCACCACCCTCACGCCGATCCTCGGCCCCGTCCTCAACGGCGTCGGGTTCGCCAACATCTCCGACACCGACAACGGTGCCTACGACGGGGACACCACCCACGACCGCGCGGTCGGACCCATGCAGTTCATCCCCTCCACCTGGGCGAGCTGGGGCCAGGACGCCAACGGCGACGGCCGCAAGGACCCGAACAACATCTACGACGCCGCCCAGGCGGCCGGCATGTACCTGTGCGCCAACAACCGCGACCTCGCGGTGAAGGCGGACCTGGACAAGGCGATCCTGAGCTACAACCGCTCGACGGAGTACCTGCGTACGGTTCTGTCCTGGTTCGAGTACTACAAGAACAACAGCCACCAGGTGCCCGACGGCACGGGTGTCCTGCCGGTCGACCGCAGCGACAACGACACCGACCCGAGCCCCAGGCCCACGCCCACGCCCACGCCGACCCCGACGCCGCCTCCGAGCCCGTCGGTCACGCCCCCGACGGCCACCCCCAAGCCGACCCCGCCGCCCGGCAACGGTGGCGGTACGCCGACCCCGAAGCCGCCGACGACCAGCCCCACGCCGACGCCCGAGCCGACTCCGCCCGCGACCCCCACACCCTCCCCGTCGCCCTCCGCCACGGTCGCGCGCATCAAGGACGCCGGCACGGGAGAGCTGACCGCGACGGCCGGCGCCGTGTTCACGCAGCGCCCCGCCGTGACGGCGCTGAACCTGGCGGGCAAGCCGGTGGCCCGGGCCGAGGTGAGGTTCACGATCACCGGCGAGACCGACTCCCGCTTCCCCGGCGGGGCCACCGCCGTCACCGTCCTCACGGGCGCCGACGGCACCGCCACCGCCCCGGCGCTCCAGGCGGGCGAGCGGACCGGTGAGTTCACCGTCCGGGCCACCGTGGTGGGCCGCACGCTCACTCCGGTCGAGTACGCGGCGACCGTCACCGCCCGCCAGGCCGACGCCCTGGCCAGGACGGACGCCAAGGAGCTGACGGCCCGTCCCGAGGCGGAGTTCGCCGACCAGGTCCAGGTGAAGGCGACGTACAAGGGCGCCGCCGCCTCCGGCGTCGCACTGACCGCCACCATGATCAAGTCGGCGGACGACGCGACCGTCAACGACAAGGGGCCCTTCTTCAAGGACGCGGAGGGCAACCCGGTGCGCACCCTCGAAGGCCTGACGACCGACGCGAACGGTCTGCTCACGCTTCCGAAGGTCTTCGCGGACGGCCAGACCGGCACGTTCCTGCTCCGCCTCACCACCACCGGTGGCGCGACCCTGACCGTCGAGCTCAAGGTCGCCTGACCGGCCCTCCGCACCCGGTCGGACGCGAGCGCCGCGCACACCGCCCCACCCCGTCCGGTGGGGCGGTGTGACGTGTGTTCTCATCTCGCGCCGCCATTGCTACCGTGCCTGCCATCTGACGGAGTATCAGGTGGGAGGCCGGTCCCATGCGCGTCCTTGCAGCCACCGCCATGGGCCTGGCCCCGGTCCTGCTCCTGGTGCTGCTCCTGGCCGTGACGAACCCGGCCCCCGAGGGCGAGACCTCGCCCCGGCCGTTGCTCACCACGGTCCCCGGCCCCAAGAAGTAGGAGGGGCACCCGCCATGCGCCGCAGAGCCGCCCTCGTACTCCTCTCCTTCGCCGTGTTCTTCGCCGCCATGGCCCCCACCCTCCGGTGGTACGCCTTCCCCAGGCTGGCGAAGATCCCGGCAGGCCAGTACCAGGAGATGGTCCTGGAGGCGAAACCGGCCACGCTCCTGAAGTACGACACCATGAAGGCCGAGCGGGTCGAGAAGGTCACCATCGTCCAGACCCTCAAGGGCAACGTCGAGGAGTCCCGCAGGATCGAACGCCACGCGGGCCGCGACGTCGTCGTATGGGACGCCCTGTCGCATGTGACCGGCCCCGACGGCTCGATGGTGTCCCAGATCCCCGAGCGCTACATCTTCGACGCCCACACCCAGGCACCCGTCCACGCCACCGGTGAGTCGGTCGACGGCGACCCGGTGCGCCGCGAGGGCATCGAGTTCAAGTGGCCCTTCCTCACCGAGAAACGGGACTACGCCTACTTCGACGCCCAGACTCGTACCTCCGCGCCCATCCACTACAAGGGCAGCCGCACCTTCCGCGGCCTGGAGGTCTACTACTTCGAACAGACCGTCCCCTGGACGAAGGTGCCGTACCCGAAGAAGATGCCCCTGCCGGGCATCGACGCGTCGAAGCTGGAACAGCAGACCGGCACCACCCGCTGGTACACCACCACGCGCATGTTCTGGGTCGAACCGGTCACCGGCGCCCCCGTCAACGGCGAGGAGATCCACCGCGAGGAACTGCGCGGCGGAACCCTGCTCGGCGGCCGCGACAAGGTCACCGCCTTCGCCGGACACGTGAAGATGCGCGAGGACTACCTCGACCACACCGTCGACCTGGTGCGCTCCCAGCGCCGCCTGGTCCTGCTGATGACGTCACACCTGCCCTGGGGCTTCCTGCTCCTCGGTACGGGACTGGCGGCGCTGTCCCTGTGGCTGGAGGCACGCGCACGCCGCCGCCCGGCCGTCAGCGCCGCGCGTTCGTCCGACGGGTCGGCTCCGCCGCCGTCGGGTCCTCCGGCCACGGATGCCTCGGGTAGCGCCCCCGCAGCTCCGCGCGTACGGAGCGGTACCCGTCGCGCCAGAAGGACGCCAGGTCCGCCGTGACGGCGGCGGGGCGCCCGGCCGGCGACAGCAGGTGCACCAGCACCGGAACGCCCGCGACGGAGGGCGTTTCCGCGAGCCCGAACATCTCCTGGAGCTTTACCGCCAGCACCGGCTGCTCACCGCCGTACTCGACGCGGACCCGTGACCCGCTCGGCACCTCGATCCGCTCCGGCGCCAGTTCCTCCAGCCGGGCCGCGTCGCCGGTCGCCCACGGCAGCAGCCGCTGAAGGGCCTGCCCCGCCTCGATCCGCGCCAGGTCCGCCCCGCGCCGGGCCCGCGACAACTCCGGCTCCAGCCACTCCTCCGTACGGTCCAGCAGCGCGGCGTCCGACACGTCCGGCCACGGCGCGCCCACCACCCGGTGCAGGAACGCCAGCCGCCGGCGCAGCTCCTCCGCCTCCCGCGACCAGCGCAGCAGCCCCAGCCCGTCGCGACGCAGCCCGTCCAGCAGGGCGACGCGCACGAGCGCGCGGTCCGGGTCCCTCAGCGGGCGCCGGGCCGTCTCGATGGCGCCCAGCCGCTCCACCGACCGCGCGACCACGTCGCCGTCCTCCCAGCGCACCTCCTCACCCGCCACGAGCAGATGCCGGGCCGCCGACCGCGCGGCCTCCCCGTCCACCACGGCGGCCAGCCGCACGCGCGCGGAAGCGGCGTGCGCGGGCCGGTCCGCGACGGCGACGGCCAGCCAGGGAGCCGCCCGCAACCGGGACCCCTCACCGAGCTCGGCGCCCGTCCCCGACGCCATCAGGAACGCCCCCTCGCCCCGGGCCCGCGCCACCCGCTCCGGGTACGCGAGCGCCGTGACCGTCCCGACGACGGCGTCGTCCGGCAGGTCCGCCTCCGGTGCCCCGGCGCCGTCCAGCTGCCGCGCCAGGCGCCGCGCCTCCTGCCGCCAGCGCGCCCCGTACGCGTCGCCGCCGCGCCGCGCCGTGCGCCACGCGCCCGCCAGGTCGTCGCCGTACTCGCGCGGCGGCTCCTCGCTCAGCAGGGCCACCACCTCCGCCGCGCGCCGCGCGCCGACCACCGGCGCCCCGTCCAGCAGCGCGCGGGCCAGCCGCGGGTGCAGGCCCAGCCGGGCCATCGTCACGCCCCGGCCGGTCACCCGGCCCGCCGAGTCCACCGCGCCGATCGCCGTCAGCACCGAGCGCGCGGCGGCCATGGCGCCCGCGGGCGGCGGGTCCAGCAGCGCCAGGCCCGCCGCGTCCGGGTCACCCCAGGAGGCCGCCTGGAGCGCGAAGGCGGCCAGGTCGGCCACCTGGATCTCGGGTGCCGGGAACCGCGGCAGGCGCCCGTCCTCCGCCTCCGTCCAGCACCGGTACACCACGCCCGGCGCCTCGCGCCCCGCCCGGCCCGCGCGCTGCCGGGCGGCCGCCCTGGACGCCCGCACCGTCGTCAGCGAGCCGAGACCCCGCGCATGGTCCACGCGCGGCTCACGCGCCAGCCCCGAGTCCACCACCACCCGCACCCCCGGCACCGTCAGCGACGACTCCGCCACCGACGTCGCCAGCACCACCCGCCGCCCGCGGCCGGGGGAGAGGACCGCGTCCTGCACGGCCGCCGGCGCCCGCCCGTGCACCTGGAGCACCTCCGCGTCCACGGACGACAGCAGCCCCGCCACGCGCGCGATCTCCCCGACACCGGGCAGGAAACACAGGACGTCGCCCTCGCGCTCCGCCAGCGCCCGCCGCACCACCGACGCCACGTGCGCCGACAGTGCGGGGTCCACGAACATCCCGTGCGGCGGCCGCACCGGCCGGGCCGGGGGAGCCCACACCACCTCCACCGGATGCGCCACGCCCTCGGCCCGAACCACCGGAGCGCCGCCCAGCAGGCGCGCCCAGCCCTCCGCGTCGGTCGTCGCCGACGCGGCCACCAGCCGCAGCTCGGGCCGCAGCGCCGCCCGTACGTCCAGCAGGAACGCGGCGGCGGTGTCCGCGTCCAGGTGCCGCTCGTGGCACTCGTCGAGGATCACCACGTCCACCCCGGCCAGCTCCTGGTCCCGCTGGAGCCGCTGGAGCAGCACACCCGTCGTCACCACCTCGACGACCGTCTCCCGCGACACGACCCGCTCGCCGCGCACCGTGAAGCCCACCCGGCCGCCGACCTGCTCGCCCAGCAGCCACGCCATCCGCCGGGCGGCCGCCCGCGCCGCGATCCGCCGTGGTTCGGCGACGACCACGCGCGCGCCCGCCCGGGCGAGCTCCAGGGGCACCAGGGTCGTCTTTCCCGTCCCCGGAGGCGCGCACAGCACCGCGGCCCCGTGCCCCTCCAGCGCCCGCTCCAGGGCGGGCAGGGCGGTACGTACGGGGAGGGCGAGGGCCTCGTCCCGCAGCCGCATCACGCGCGCTCGCACACGAAGATCGCCGTGCCCGGGATCAGGTGGCCGCGCAAGGGGGACCAGCCGCCCCACTCCTGGGTGTTCCAGGCCGGCCACTCCGGCTCGACCAGGTCGACCAGGCGGAAGCCGCCCGCGACGACGTCCCGCACCCGGTCCCCGACGGTCCGGTGGTGCTCGACGTACACGGCACGCCCCTCCTCGTCCTGCTCCACATAAGGGGTGCGGTCGAAGTAGGAGGCCGAGACGGACAGGCCCTCCGGCCCCGGCTCGTCGGGGAAGGCCCACCGCAGCGGATGGGTCACCGAGAACACCCATCGCCCGCCCGGCCGCAGCACCCTGTGCACTTCCCGGAAGACCCGCACCGGATCGGCGACGAAGGGCACCGCCCCGTACGCCGAGCACGCCACGTCGAAGGAGCCGTCCCGAAAGGGCAGCGCGGTGGCGTCGGCCTCCACCAGGGGCACCTCGTCACCGATGCGGAGCGCGTGCTGGAGCTGCCGGTGGGACAGGTCCAGCGCCACGGGACGGGCCCCCCGGGCGGCCAGCCAGCGGGAGCACTGGGCGGCGCCGGCGCCGATCTCCAGCACGTCGAGCCCGGCGACGTCCCCCAGGAGCCCCGCCTCGGCCTCGTCCAGCCCCTCCGGCCCCCATACGAACCGGTCGTCCCCGAGGAACGCCCCGTGCTCGCTCTGGTACTCGTCCGCGTGCCGGTCCCACCAGCCCCGGCTCGCCCGGCTGCTCTCCGCGTCACCGGCGTGGCGCCGAGTGGCTTCAGGCTCGTACTCTTGGATCATCCCGCCCGCCGTTGTAGGTTGCGCACGGCTCCCGCACATGCGGCAGCCGCGGCCACGATGGCCTTGGGAAACCTTAATTGTGCCGGGTATGCGACGTTCTGCCCCGGGTGTGCGCCTTCGCGCATTGACCGTGTCCGGCCGTCCCCGTATGCTAAAGGTTGCGCTGCGGGCCTGCGCGCCTCAGACGGAGCAGGTCGCGCTCGCATCTGTTGTATGTCCCCTCGGTTGTCGAGGCGCCTCCCCTGGCGGGGATGGGCGCTTCCTTGGCTGTCCGGCTTCTTCAGCTGCGATACGGGCTCTCGGCGTAGCAGTACCTACGACTTCAATGTCCGTACCGGAGCCCTTTCCCACATGACGAGCAGCACCGAGACCACCGCCACCACCCCGCAGGTTGCGGTCAACGACATCGGTAACGAGGAAGCCTTCCTCGCCGCGATCGACGAGACGATCAAGTACTTCAACGACGGCGACATCGTCGACGGCGTCATCGTGAAGGTCGACCGGGACGAGGTCCTGCTCGACATCGGTTACAAGACCGAAGGTGTCATCCCGAGCCGCGAGCTCTCGATCAAGCACGACGTCGACCCGAACGAGGTCGTCAAGGTCGGCGACGAGATCGAGGCCCTTGTTCTCCAGAAGGAGGACAAGGAAGGCCGCCTGATCCTCTCGAAGAAGCGCGCCCAGTACGAGCGTGCCTGGGGCACCATCGAGAAGATCAAGGAAGAGGACGGCATCGTCACCGGCACCGTCATCGAGGTTGTCAAGGGTGGTCTCATCCTCGACATCGGCCTCCGTGGCTTCCTGCCGGCCTCCCTCGTCGAGATGCGTCGTGTCCGCGACCTCCAGCCCTACGTGGGCAAGGAGCTCGAGGCGAAGATCATCGAGCTGGACAAGAACCGCAACAACGTGGTCCTGTCCCGCCGCGCCTGGCTCGAGCAGACCCAGTCCGAGGTGCGCCAGACGTTCCTCACCACCCTGCAGAAGGGTCAGGTCCGCTCCGGCGTCGTCTCCTCGATCGTCAACTTCGGTGCGTTCGTCGACCTGGGCGGCGTGGACGGTCTGGTCCACGTCTCCGAGCTGTCCTGGAAGCACATCGACCACCCGTCCGAGGTCGTCGAGGTCGGCCAGGAGGTCACCGTCGAGGTTCTCGACGTGGACATGGACCGCGAGCGTGTCTCCCTGTCGCTGAAGGCGACCCAGGAGGACCCGTGGCAGCAGTTCGCCCGTACGCACCAGATCGGTCAGGTCGTCCCGGGTAAGGTCACCAAGCTGGTTCCGTTCGGTGCGTTCGTCCGCGTGGACGAGGGCATCGAGGGTCTGGTCCACATCTCCGAGCTGGCCGAGCGCCACGTGGAGATCCCGGAGCAGGTCGTCCAGGTCAACGACGAGATCTTCGTCAAGGTCATCGACATCGACCTCGAGCGCCGCCGCATCAGCCTCTCGCTGAAGCAGGCCAACGAGTCCTTCGGTGCCGACCCGGCGTCGGTCGAGTTCGACCCGACCCTGTACGGCATGGCCGCGTCGTACGACGACCAGGGCAACTACATCTACCCCGAGGGCTTCGACCCGGAGACCAACGACTGGCTGCCGGGCTACGAGGCCCAGCGCGAGGCGTGGGAGACCCAGTACGCCGAGGCGCAGCAGCGCTTCGAGCAGCACCAGGCCCAGGTCATCAAGTCCCGCGAGGCCGACGAGGCCGCCGCTGCCGAGGGTGGCGCCGCCGCTCCGGCCGGTGCCCCGGCGGGTGCCTCCGGTGGCTCGTACTCCTCGGAGTCGGACGACAACTCCGGCGCCCTGGCGTCGGACGAGGCCCTGGCTGCCCTCCGCGAGAAGCTGGCCGGCGGCCAGAGCTGAACCTCCGGCTCACTCGCTGAGCAGGAGCAGTAGCTAGTCAGCACTGAGGCCCGTCCCCATGAAGGGGGCGGGCCTCAGTCGTGTGCTGACTCGCGTGTGGCCGGCCTTGCGGCCGTTCAGCCCGTGACCGGCACCCCCGGGGCGACCAGGCCGCGGCCACCGGTGCGGGTGTTGTCCGCATACACCGTCGTCCGGCACGACGACGTGGGGTGGTGGGGCGTGAACGACGGGTCCGGACCCAAGGGCCCACCCGGCGCTCCCGGTCCGGGGGAATGCCGCAGGGGCCCTGGGTGGGGAATGCCGGTACGGCGAGTGACGTTCTTCCCTACGAACACGAGGAGGAGCGGTAATCGTGCTTGATCCGCAGGATTTGTACGCATGGGAGCCGAAGGGCCTGGCCGTCGTCGACATGGCTCTGGCACAGGAGTCGGCCGGCCTGGTCATGCTCTACCACTTCGACGGATACATCGACGCGGGGGAGACCGGCGAGCAGATCGTCGACCGCCTGCTGGACTCGCTGCCCCACCAGGTGGTGGCCCGCTTCGACCACGACAGGCTCGTGGACTACCGGGCACGTCGTCCGCTGCTCACCTTCAGGCGCGACCGCTGGACCGGGTACGAGGTGCCGGCCATCGAGGTCCGCCTCGTCCAGGACGCCACGGGGGCACCCTTCCTGCTGCTGTCCGGTCCCGAGCCGGACGTGGAGTGGGAGCGGTTCGCCGTCGCCGTACGGCAGATCGTCGAGCGGCTCGGGGTGCGGCTCTCGGTCAACTTCCACGGCATCCCCATGGGCGTGCCCCACACCCGCCCCGTCGGCCTCACCCCGCACGGCAACCGCACCGACCTGATGCCCGGGCACCGCAGCCCGTTCGACGAGGCACAGGTACCGGGCAGCGCCGAGTCGTTGGTCGAGTACCGGCTGATGGAGGCCGGACACGACGTGCTCGGTGTCGCCGCCCACGTGCCGCACTATGTCGCCCGGTCCGCCTACCCGGACGCGGCACTGACCGCCCTGGAAGCCATCACCGCGGCGACCGGCCTGGTCGTGCCCGGCATTGCCCACACCCTGCGTACGCAGGCCCAGCGCACCCAGACCGAGATCGAGCGCCAGATCGGCGAGGGCGACGAGGAGCTGACCGCGCTCGTCCAGGGACTGGAGCACCAGTACGACGCGATGGCCGGCGCCGAGACGCGCGGCAACCTGGTCGCCGAACCGGTGGATCTGCCGTCGGCGGACGAGCTCGGCCGCGAGTTCGAACGGTTCCTGGCCGAGCGGGAGGGCGACCTCTAGGGGCCGCCCCGCAAGGCCTAGGCTTCCGCCCATGCTGAAGGTTGGGTTGACCGGCGGAATCGGCGCCGGGAAGAGCGAGGTCTCGCGGCTGTTGTCCTCGTACGGGGCGGTGGTCGTCGACGCCGACAAGATCGCCCGCGAGGTCGTCGAGCCCGGAACGCCCGGGCTCGCGGCCGTCGTCGCGGCGTTCGGACCGGACGTCCTCACGGCCGAGGGAACCCTCGACCGCCCCCGGCTCGGCTCGATCGTCTTCTCCGACGCCGAGCTGCTGGCCACGCTGAACCGCATCGTCCACCCCCTCGTCGGCGCCCGCTCGGCGGAACTCGAAGCCGCGGCCGCGCCCGACGCGGTGGTCGTCCACGACGTACCACTCCTCACCGAGAACGGCCTGGCGCCGATCTACGACGTCGTCGTGGTCGTCGACGCGTCGCCCGGGACCCAGCTCGACCGGCTGGTACGGCTGCGCGGCATGACCGAGGCCGAGGCCCGCGCCCGGATGGGCGCCCAGGCCACCCGGGAGCAGCGGCGAGCCGTCGCGGACCTGATCATCGACAACGACGGCCCGCTGGAGGACCTGGAGCCCCAGGTGCGCCAGGTCTGGGAGCGGCTCACCGAACGGGCCGCCGCGGCTCCGCCGGCCGAACCGGAGGCATGAGCGTGCCGGTACGGGAGAGACGCCGGGGGACCGGAGGGCGGGGACGGGCCCGGGGTGGCTCCCCGGCGGGCCGGAGGAATACCGCCCCTGCCGTCCATGTTGAACCGCCGCAGCGAGGGAAGGATGTGAGCGTGCCCGAGACCAACCCGGAGACCCACGTCATCGACTACCGCGCGGCGGAGCGGCTGCTCGCCGCCCGGGACCCGCGCGGGGCCGTCAAGCTCCTCGATTCCGTGATCGCGGCCCACCCCGAGAACACCGCCGCCCGCCTGCTCCGCGCGCGGGCCTTCTTCGCGGCGGCCCAGCTTCGACCCGCCGAGCTGGAGTTCGAGCTGGTCCTGGAGCGCGAGCCGGACAACGCCTTCGCGCACTTCGCCCTGGCCCGCACCTTCCAGCGCTCCGGCCGCCCCGAGCAGGCCAAGCGCCACTTCCGGCTGGCCGCCGCCCTCGAGCCGAAGCCGGAGTACCTGGAGGCGGCGCGCTTCCCGGTCGACTTCCCGGACGAGGTACCCCCCGAGGAGTGACCGCCGTCGGCCCGCACCCCTGAGGGGCGCTACCAGCGGTCGTCCGGTTCGTACGGGGGGACGTCGCGACCCGGCTGGTAGTGCGGGCCCTGGCGGATGTGGCGGCGGATGACCACGAGGTCGACCAGGACGACCACGGCCAGCAGCCCGCACGCCACGGCCCAGCCGGGGCGCCCGGCCAGGGCGAAGGCCGCCGTGCCGGCGCCCGCCCAGATCAGGCCCCACACCCCCAGCCAGAAGCGGATGCGGAGGGGGCTTCGTGCGGTTCTCGGTTCACTGCCGGTACGTCTGCGCATGGTGATCGCTCTCCGCTCCGCCGGGTACCCGTCCCGGCCCTGTTCGATCAGGCCGATCGAGGACCGGGACGGGAACGGGCCCCTGCCGCCGGCCGTTCAGGGCACATGAGTGGACGTGTGCGTGACGGACACCGGGGCACGGGGCCCGGTGCGATCACCCCGGACGGCTGTGCCGTCGACCTGTACAGCAGGCTCGTCGCGGGCGCCGAGCCCGGCATCGTCGCCGCCGCCGTGCCGGCGAACGCGACGCTGCTCGAACTCGGCAGCGGGGCGGGCCGGATCACCCGGCCCCTGGTCGAACGCGGCCTGGAGGTGACCGCCGTGGACGAGTCGGCCGAGATGCTGGAACGGGTCCGCGAGCGGGTCCCCGGCATCAGGACCGTACGGAGCCCGATCGAGGCGCTGGACCTGGAGGAGCGGTTCGACGTCGTGCTGCTCGCGTCGTTCCTGGTGCACACCGGTGACCGGCGGGTGCGCGACGGGATGCTCGCGGCCTGCCGGCGGCACGTCGCGGACGACGGATGCGTACTGATCCAGCGGGAGGGCGTCGACTGGCACACCCGCGTCCCACGGGAGCGTGAGGACCCGTCCGGCTGCACGGTGCGCATCACGTCGGCGGAACCGGTCGGGGACGGGGTGAACTCGGTGGTCTGCGAGTACGTCTTCCCCGACGCCCGCTGGACGCAGACCTTCCTGTCCCGGCCGTTGACGAAGGAGGACTTCGAGGACTGCCTGGACGCGGCCGGGCTCGCCGTCGACACGTATCTGACGGACGACGGCACCTGGGTACGGGCACGGCCGGCGCACCGATGAGTTCGGGACGGTCCCCCGGCCGCCCCGCCCCGCCCACCTCCACGGCAGCGCGAGCCGGCGGCGGCCTTTACGCGGGGAAGGGCGGCACGGTACGAGAGAGGCACCACGACGAAGGGACCTCCATGCGACCGGTGTGCATGACCAGGCAGGGCGCGGTACGGGGCAACGCCTCGGCCGACGGGACCGCCTCCTTCCTCGGCATCCCTTACGCCGCACCGCCCTTCGGCCCCCTGCGCTTCCGGCCACCCGCCCCGCCCCGCGCCTGGAGCGGCGCACGCGACGCCACGGCCCATGGCCCGACCCCGCCGAAGGCCCCGTACACCCCGCCCTTCGACGCCCTCCTCCCCGAAACGACCGTCCCCGGCGAGGACTGCCTCAACCTCAACGTGTGGACCCCGTCCCCCGGCCCCGGCGCCCGACTGCCGGTCATGGTGTGGCTGTACGGCGGGGCGTTCGCCAACGGGTCGGCGTCGTCGTCCGCGTACGACGGCAGTGCCTTCGCGCGGGACGGCGTGGTGTTCGTGTCGCTCAACTACCGCATCGGCACGGACGGGTTCCTGCACCTGGACGGCGTCCCGGACAACCGGGGGCTGCTCGACCAGATAGCGGCGCTCGAATGGGTACGCGACAACATCGCCAACTTCGGCGGCGACCCGGACCGGGTGACCCTCTTCGGCGAGTCGGCCGGCGCGATGAGCATCGGCGTCCTGCTGGGGGAGCCCCGGGCGCGTGGCCTGTTCCACCGGGCGATCCTGCAGAGCGGGGCGGCGCACCACTTCCTCCGCCCCGCGTCGGCCCGCCGGATCACCGCCCGCCTCGCCGAGAAGCTGGCGGTG
Organism: Streptomyces sp. NPDC041796; assembly: GCF_055590785.1. NCBI lineage: Bacteria > Bacillati > Actinomycetota > Actinomycetes > Kitasatosporales > Streptomycetaceae > Streptomyces > Streptomyces sp. NPDC041796. Next base: position 180,178 of record NZ_JBVJAH010000007.1, on the reverse strand, counting down.
GAACCGACGGCCGAAGCCTTCGCCGCCGTACCGCTCGACAGGCTCCTCACCGCCCAGTCGGAACTGCGCGGTGAGATCGGCGCCCGCCCCGACCCCGCCCTGTGGGGGGAGGCGGCGCTCAACGCGATGCCCTTCGAGCCCGTGATCGACGGCCTTCCCCTGCCGGGGCCCGACTGCCCGGTGGACCTGCTGGTCGGCAGCAACCGCGAGGAGTACCGGCTCTTCCTGGTCCCCACCGGGCGGCTGGACCTCCTGCCGGAGGCCAAACTCCGGGCCACGGCCCGGGCGTACGGCCTCGAACCCGACAAGGCCCTGCCCGTCTACCGCGAGGCGCGGCCCGACGGCGCCTCGCCCGGGGAGATTTTCGACGCGATGGTGACCGACTGGTTCTACCGGATTCCGGCGATCAGGCTGGCCGAGTCGGTGCCGGGTTCCTACATGTACGAGTTCGCGCGGCGCTCCTCCGCCTTCGACGGGCGGCTCGGCGCCTGCCACGCCGGGGAGCTGGCGTACGTCTTCGACCGGCTCGACGACCCCGCCTACGCGCCGATGATCGGCCAGGACCCGGCCCGGGCGGTGGCGGACGCGATGCACGGGGCATGGGTGGCGTTCGCCACGACCGGCGACCCGGATGGGCCGCGTACGACCTCCGGACCCGCACGACGATGATCTTCGACGACGCCGGAGCGGGCGTGGCCGAGGACCCACGAGGAGCGGAGCGGGCCTTGTGGGAGGGGCTGCGCTGACGGGGCTCGAGCCGATTGTCAGACCCCCGCCGTAAGGTCGTAGATCCACGACACGACCAGCGTGAGGGGAGGTGACCGGCCATGGGGCAGCGGCCGCCGCACACCTGTGCCGCCGTCTTCCTCCCCGCCGCGCTCCCGCGCGAGGGCCGGGTCGCCTTCTGGTCCCCGGACGGCGGCCCCCTGCCGCCGGTGGGCGGGTCGGAAGACGGGGCCGGGGCGGAAGCCGGGTCCGGGACGATCACCGTCGTGCGGGCCCACGGGGCCGGGGTGCGGAGCCGGACCGTGCCGGCGGTGATCCTGCCGGTCGCCGACGCCCTGCCCCTGCTGGTCACCGCGCGGCACGACCCGGCCGCGCATCCCGCAGCCGCCTGCTGGGGCGCGGCCGCCCTGCACGCCCTGCACCTGGCCGGGCGCGGCCGACTGCTGCCGGGGCTCACCTCGGACGACCTGGACGCCTGGCGGGCCGGGCCCCTGGACGCGGACGACATCGCCCACCTCCGGGCGGTCGCGGCGGCGATGCCGTACGAAGCCCATGCCGTGCCCGTCCCCGGCTCGCGCCCCCTCCGCCTCCCCGAGCCGGAAGCCCTCGTGCGGGCGTTCCTCGACGCGGTCGCCGACACCCTGCCCCGCACACCGGCCGCCGCCTACGCCGCCGGCAAACCGTTCGCGGCGCCCGCCCCGCAGCACCTGCCCCGCGCGCGTGCCTGGGCCGCCGAGGCGGCGGCGGGCATGGACGCCGGGGTCCGCGTCTCCCTCCGCCTCGACCTGTCCGGGTACGAGCTGTTCGACACGACCCCCGAGGGCGGCGACGAACGGCAGGCCGCCGCCGCGCTGATCCAGGTCCACAGCCTCGCCGACCCCACCCTGGTCGTCGACGCGGCGGCCCTGTGGGCGGGGGAGGGCGCCGAGCACTTCGGGCCGCGTGCCCGCATCGACGCCGTACTGGCGCTGCGGCGGGCCGCCCGGGTCTGGACGCCGCTGGCCCGCCTGCTGGAGCGGGACGTCCCCGACGTCCTGTCGCTCACCGAGGACGAGCTGTACGAGCTGCTGGGCCCCGCCGCGACCCGGCTCGGCGCGGCCGGTGTGACCGTGCACTGGCCCAGGGAACTGGCCCGGTCGCTCACCGCCGCCGCGGTCGTCCGGCCCGCGCCCGGCTCGGCCACCGACGGCACGGCGTTCTTCGACAGTGAGGAACTGCTGAGGTTCAACTGGCAGCTCGCGCTGGACGGAGACCCGCTGACCGAGCGGGAGATGGACGCCCTCGCCGAGGCGCACCGCCCCGTCGTGCGGCTGCGCGACCAGTGGGTGGTCGTCGACCCGGCCCTCGTACGCAAGGCGCGCAAGCGGGAGCTCGGCCTGCTGGAGCCCGTCGACGCGCTCGCCGTGGCACTCAGCGGCACCGCCGAGGTGGACGGGGAGACGGTCGAGGCCGTCCCCGTGGGCGCGCTCGCCGCGCTGCGCGACCGGCTCGTGGCGGGCCCCGGCACCGTCGCCCCGCCGCCCGGCCTCGACGCGACCCTGCGCGACTACCAACTGCGCGGCCTGGCCTGGCTCGATCTGATGACCTCCCTGGGACTCGGCGGCTGCCTCGCCGACGACATGGGCCTCGGCAAGACCGTCACCCTCATCGCCCTCCATCTGCGCCGTGCCCGCCGGGCCCCCACCCTCGTCGTCTGTCCGGCCTCCCTGCTGGGCAACTGGCAGCGGGAGATCACCCGGTTCGCCCCCGGCGTCCCCGTGCGCCGCTTCCACGGCGCCGACCGCACCCTGGACGGCCTCGACGGCGGCTTCGTGCTGACCACCTACGGCACGATGCGCACCAGCGCCGGCCAACTGGCCGGCCACGAGTGGGGGATGGTCGTCGCCGACGAGGCCCAGCACGTCAAGAACCCGTTCTCCGCGACCGCCAAGGCGCTCCGCACCATCCCCGCGCCCGCGCGCGTCGCCCTCACCGGCACCCCCGTCGAGAACAACCTGTCCGAGCTGTGGGCCCTGCTCGACTGGACCACCCCCGGCCTCCTCGGCCCGCTCAAGGCGTTCCGCTCCCGGCACGCACGCGCCGTCGAGAACGCCGAACAGATCGAGAACGACGAGGCGGTCGAGCGGCTCGCCCGGCTCGTCCGCCCCTTCCTGCTGCGCCGCAAGAAGTCCGACCCGGGGATCGTGCCCGAGCTGCCGCCCAAGACGGAGTCCGACCACCCCGTCCCCCTCACCCGCGAACAGGCCTCGCTGTACGAGGCGGTGGTGCGCGAGACGATGGCGCAGATCGAGGGCGCGGAGGGCATCGCACGCCGCGGGCTGGTGATGAAGCTGCTGACGTCCCTGAAGCAGATCTGCAACCACCCCGCCCAGTACCTCAAGGAAGAGCCCGCACGGCTGGCCGGCCGCTCGGGGAAGCTCGCCCTCCTCGACGAACTGCTCGACACGATCCTGTCCGAGGACGGCTCCGTGCTGGTCTTCACCCAGTACGTGAGCATGGCCCGGCTGCTCACGGCCCACCTCGCGGCCCGCGCGGTCCCCTCCCAACTGCTCCACGGCGGGACGCCGGTGGCGGAGCGGGAGCGCATGGTGGACCGGTTCCAGTCCGGCGAGGTCCCGGTGTTCGTCCTGTCCCTCAAGGCCGCCGGCACCGGCCTCAACCTCACCCGGGCCGGTCATGTCGTCCACTACGACCGCTGGTGGAACCCGGCCGTAGAGGAGCAGGCCACCGACCGGGCCTACCGCATCGGCCAGACCCAGCCCGTGCAGGTGCACCGGCTGATCGCCGAAGGGACGGTGGAGGACCGCATCGCGGAGATGCTGCTCACCAAGCGCGCCCTGGCCGACGCGGTCCTCGGCTCCGGAGAGGCCGCCCTCACCGAGCTGACCGACCGCGAGCTGGCCGACCTCGTGTCGCTGAGGAGGCTGTCATGAGCCCGCACCGCCCCGGCTCACGCCCCGGCTCCCGGCGCCTCCCGCTGCACGACGACCGCCGTCGTACGTTCCCGCAGCTCGCCCCCGCCCAGGGCGCCGACGGGAAGTTCGCCGCCACCTGGTGGGGCAACGCCTGGGTGGAGGCCCTGGAGGACACCGCCCTGGACCCGGCACGCCTGGCCCGCGGGCGGGCGTATGCCGCCACCGGGCACGTCGACGCGATCACCGTGACACCGGGCCGTGTCACGGCGTACGTCCACGGCAGCCGGCCCCGCCCGTACCGCACCGAGATCCGGCTGCGGGTCCTCGGCGACGACGACTGGGAGCGGTTCCTGGACGCCGCCGCGGCCCGCCCCGACCACATCGCGGCGCTCCTCGACAAGGACGTGCCGCACGCCCTGGCCGCGGCGGTCGACCTGTTGCCCGGGCCCGGGGACCTCGTCCCGGACTGCTCCTGCCCCGACCACGGCTATCCCTGCAAGCACGCCGCCGCCCTCTGCTACCAGGCGGCCCGGCTCCTCGACGAGGACCCGTTCGTGCTGTTCCTGATGCGCGGCCGCGGCGAGCAGGAGATCCTCGCGGCGCTCAGCCATCGCAACGCCGCCCACGAGGCGGCCGAAACCAGCGCCGCGCCCCCGCCCTTGCCCACCGTGCCCGCCCGCGCGGCGGTCCTGGCCCCGCCCGCCACCACCCTGCCGCCGCCGCTCCCCGCGCCCGACCGGCCGGGGCGCCCGCCCCTCTACCCCGAGGATCCGGACGCCCCCGACCCGCTGGCCCTGGAGATGCTGGCCACGGAGGCGGCCGCCCGCGCACACACGTTCCTCACCACCGGCCAGGACCCGGTCGCCGCCCTCACCCCCTGGCAGGACGCCGTCCGTCTCGCCGCCGCCCACCCCGGATCCGGCCTGACCGCATCCACCCGCGCCCTGTACCGCGACCTCGCCGCCGCCCTCGACCGCACCCCCGCCGACCTGGCGCGCGCGGTCGCCGCCTGGCGCCAGGGCGGACCGGCCGGGCTCGCCGTCCTGGAGGAGCCGTGGGACCCGCCCGCCGGCCCCTTCGACCGCGCCCGCCCCGCGCTGATCGCCGCCGACCTCCCGCACTTCCGTCCCTGGCGCAATCGCCTCTCCAGCCGCTCGCTGCAACTGCGTTACGGCCGCGACGGCCTCTGGTACGGGTACGAGTCCGACCCCGACCGCGAGGACTGGTGGCCCCGAGGCACCCCTGACGCCGACCCGGTCGGAGCGCTCACGGACCTGCTGGAGCGCTGAGAGCCAGGACGCACATGGGCTCCGTCGGCGCCTCTTCCCCGGTGGCCAGGGGGACGCCTGGTAAAGACCATGTGAGGGTTCGATTGGGCCGCCACTCGATGGGGTGAATGGCGGATGCGTCATAACCCCACTCGGCTGTAACGCGTTAATTCCGGTGCGGGCGGGTGCCCGTGAAAGTCTCCGGAAGGCAGGAAGCCATGAGGCATACTCGCCGAAATGGTCTGGTCACCTTGATGGCCACGGGCGGCGCGCTCGCTCTGGCGGCGGGATACGCGCACGCCGACTCCGACGCGGCCGGCGCCACGGCCGATTCGCCGGGGCTGATCTCCGGCAACGCCGTGCAGCTGCCGGTGGACGTCCCGGTCAACGTCTGCGGGAACACGGTCAATGTGGTCGGGTTGCTCAACCCCGCGGCCGGCAACACGTGCGAGAACAAGGGCGGCGGCCACCACCACAAGGACCGCCCGGGTACCGCGCACGGCAAGCACGGTGGCCAGGGGGGCAAGGGCGGCAGCACGAACGGCAGTGGAGGCGGCGGCGCCTCGGCGGACGGCACCGCGGTGAAGTCGCCCGGCGTGATCTCCGGCAACGGCATCCAGCTGCCCGTCGACCTGCCGGTCAACGTCAGCGGCAACTCCGTCAGCGTCGTCGGCATCCTCAACCCCGCGTTCGGCAACGCCTCGAGCAACGGCGGCAGCAAGCCGCCCGCCACGCCTCACAAGCCGACGAAGCCGACGAAGCCGACCAAGCCGGCAGAGCCCGTCGCGCCCGACCCCGACGAGCCCGCCGCCCCGGCCCCCGCACCGGCCGACCAGGCCCCCGCCCCGCTCCCGCAGACCAGCCTGACGTCGCTGGCGGAGACCGGTTCCGGCGCCGGCCTCATCGGTGTCGGAGTGCCCGCCGCCATGGGCCTCGTGCTCGGCGGTGGCCTCCTCTACCGCCGCTTCCGCCTCACGGCCGACCGCACCTGAGCGAGCCGGCCGAAGGTCACCGCCGCCAGGCGGTCAGCACCGACTCGATGACCGGTGCCACGCGGTTACGCGCCTGGCGGCGGGGGACACCGCGCATCAACAGGGCGTCGTACTCGGTGTCGAGGTGCCGCACCGACGCCCGTACCGCCGCGGTGACCGCGCCCTCGTCCAGTGCGCGCCCCGCGGCCGTACGGCCCACCCGGCCGCTCCCCCGCTCTCCGGCGTGCGCCGCGATCTCCGCGGCACGCTCCGGCGGGCAGCCGGGGAACAGGCGCAGGATCTCGGCGCCCAGCGCGGCCCTGAACCGCACGTCCTCGGCCGCCCGGCGCACCGCGTCCCGCGCCCGGCGGCGGGCCCGCGCCTCGGCGTCGGCCAGGCACGCCGCCTCGGCCCGCGCGAGGGCGGCCTCCTCCACGAGGATGCCCTGGCGTTCGTACCGTGTACGGCGCCGGTTGTGCCGTACGACCACCGCCCACAGGCCGCTCGCCTCCCGGGCCCGGCGGGTGAGTGCCGCGTCGCCGCGTGGCAGGTGGACCAGGTGGCCGAGGTCCGCGCAGTCGAGGCAGAGCGGCGCGTTGAACTCGAGGACCATCCGTGCGAGCGGTCCGCCGCGGCACTCCGCGCAGTGGCGGCGCCCCCGAGGCTCGATCACCACGAGCGGGGCCGCCACCCCCGGGCCCGCCATGTCAGCACACGCTCGGTGCCGCGGCCCCGAGGGACGCGGCCGGCGCCTCGACGGCCTCCTGCGAACGCCGCTCCCGCTCCGCGACGTTCTTCGCTTCGTCCTTCGCCTCGTCGTCCGCTTCGTCCTTCGCCTCGTGCATGCGGTGCGTCACCTCGAGGGCCCTCCTCGTCACTCCTAAAATCATTCGATCCAGGCACACCGGTGCTGATTGAATTCCCCCGTGGCAACGACAAAACTCAATCAGATCATCGCCGTTGAGAAGGGCGTCAAGGCCAAGGCGCAGCAGGACCTGGCCGCGGCGCACCACGGGCTGCAGAAGCCCGCCCTGCTCGCGGGCATCGCCCGTACGTACCAGCCGAAGGACGAGGAAGGGGAGCAGCTGCCGCCCGAGTCCACCCTCGTCCAGGTCAAGGCGGAGGACGTGCTGCGGGACACGGCGAAGACGCTGACGAGGCTGTTCGACGTCACCGCCACCAAGGACTGGGCGAACTGCACCGCCCGTGCGGATGTCACCGTCGACGGGCGCGTGCTGGTGAGCCAGGCCCCTGTCGCGTATCTCCTCTTCCTGGAGAAGCAGCTGACGGACATAGCCGGTTTCCTCCGCAAGCTGCCGGTGCTCGACGCGGCCGAGTCGTGGAGCCAGGACCCGTCGACCGACGCGTGGAAGACCGAGCCGGTACGGACGGTGCGGACGAAGAAGGTGCCGCGCAACCATGTGAAGGCGGAGGCGACCGACAAGCACCCGGCCCAGGTCGAGGTCTACTACGAGGACGTCCCCGTCGGGTACTGGACCACCGTGAAGTTCTCCGGCGCGCTGCCCGCGCGGCGCGTCAACGAGCTGCTGGAGCGGGTGGACAAGCTCCAGCAGGCGGTGAAGTTCGCCCGCGAGGAGGCGAACAGCGCGGAGGTCACCGACCAGCGCGTCGGCGACGCCGTGTTCGGCTACCTTTTCGGGTGACCCGCACGCCACACCCATGAACTCCCCGGCCCGCGCACATGTGGGCCGGGGTGCGCGAGGAGCGCAAAGCTGAAGCTGAAGCTTGTCGTGACGGAGCGGTTCCGGTAAGGGCCGCCCTCAGACTCAGACTATTGCTCCAGACTCAGCATTCGCCGCTCATCGCCGGTACGACCGGGCCTGGACCCCGGTGCGTCGAAATGCCGGTTCGACTCCGGCCCGCGCAGCTCGATGTGCGGTCGTCTAAAGGCAGGACGCGGCGACATGACGATTGATCCGGGTCCGACGGTGCCGGCGTGTGATGTGAGCGGTATCCACAGGGCCCGGGGGCCGGCTACGCCCCCGGGCCCGCTCCTTTTCCGGGCTACTGGCGGTATCCGCTCAGGAAGCGGCCGATCCGGCTGATCGCCGCGTCGAGATCGTCGGCGTGGGGGAGCGTGAGGATGCGGAAGTGGTCCGGGCGCGGCCAGTTGAAACCGGTTCCCTGGACGACCTGGATCTTCTCGCGCAGCAGCAGGTCGAGGACGAACTTCTCGTCGTCGTGGATGCGGTGCACCTTCGGATCGAGGCGCGGGAACGCGTACAGCGCGCCCTTGGGTTTGACGCACGAGACGCCGGGGATGTCGTTGAGTTTCTCCCACGCCCTGTCGCGCTGCTCGTGGAGGCGACCGCCGGGGGCGGTCAGGTCGTGGATGGACTGGCGGCCGCCGAGGGCGGCTTGAATGGCGTACTGGGCAGGCGCGTTGGCGCACAGGCGCATGGAGGCGAGCATCGTGAGCCCCTCCAGGTAGCTGCGCGCGTGCTGCTTCGGCCCGGTCACGACGAGCCAGCCGGAGCGGAAGCCGGCGACGCGGTACGTCTTCGACAGACCGGAGAAGGTCAGGACGACCAGGTCGGGGGCGAGGGAGGCGGCCGTGTGGTGGACGGCGCCGTCGTACAGGATCTGGTCGTAGATCTCGTCGGCGAACACCATCAGGCCGTGGCGGCGGGCGAGATCGAGGATGCCTTCCAGGATCTCGCGCGGGTAGACCGCGCCGGTGGGGTTGTTGGGGTTGATGATGACGACGGCCCGGGTGCGGTCGGTGATCTTGGCCGCCATGTCGTCCAGATCGGGGTACCAGTCGGCGGACTCGTCGCACAGGTAGTGCACGGGCCGGCCGCCGGCGAGGGTGGTGACGGCGGTCCACAGGGGGAAGTCGGGTGCCGGGATGAGTACTTCGTCGCCGTCCTCGAGCAGGGCCTGGACCGCCATCGACACCAGCTCGGACACGCCGTTGCCGAGGAAGACGTCGTCGACGTCGACGTCCGGGAGGCCGAGGGCCTGGTAGCGCTGCGCGACGGCGCGGCGGGCGGAGAGGATCCCGCGGGAGTCGGTGTAGCCATGGGCCTGCGGGAGCATCCGGATCATGTCCTGGACGATCTCCTCGGGCGCCTCGAAACCGAAGAGGGCCGGGTTGCCGGTGTTGAGGCGCAGAACGCTGTGGCCGGCCTCCTCCAGCGCGTTGGCCTGCTCGATCACCGGGCCGCGGATCTCGTAGCAGACCTCGCTGAGTTTGCTCGACTGCCGGAACTCCATGCGCGACGACCTCCCAGAAATGGTGTTGCTTGGTTTTACCAAGTTCGAGCTTGGAAAGTCCAACAAGTTGTCTAGACTGCGTCGCATGCCACGACGCCGACGTTACGACCAGTACTGCGCCGCCGCCCGTGCCCTCGACGACGTCGGCGACCGCTGGACGCTGCTGATCGTCCGTGAACTGCTCGCCGGGCCGCGCCGCTACACCGACCTGCACGCCGATCTGCCCGGCGTCAGCACGGACATGCTGGCCTCGCGGCTCAAGGACATGGAGCGGGACGATCTGGTGACCCGCCGTCGCCTCCCGCCGCCCGCCTCCGCGTACGTGTACGAACTCACCGAGCACGGCCGGGACCTGCTCCCCGTGCTCCGGGCCTTGGCCGCCTGGGGTGCCCGGGCGCTCGACGAACCCCGGCCCACGGACGCGGTGCGGGCGCACTGGTTCGCCATCCCGCTGCTGGACGCCCTGGAGGCGGTGGCGATGGGTCCGGGAGTGGTGGAAGTCCGGCTCGACGAGGGGACGTTCCACGTCCGGGTGGGCGGTGCGGACGGTGGCGCGGCCTACGCCGACGGCCCCGCGGACGAGGCTCCGGACGCCCGTCTGCGGATGGACGCCGCGACGTGCGTGACCGTGGCGCGCGGGGACATGCCGGTCGATGAAGGCGTGAAGTCAGGGCGTATCGAGGTCGAGGGGGAAGGCGCTCTGGCGAGGGCCCTCAGGGGCACCACAAGGCCGATCTGACCCATCCTGTACCAATTCCTGCGAATCCACCGACTCGGCGACAGATGCGTGACAAAGTTCCCCATTGCGCGAACTGGCGTGAAATCACCAGGCGTTGGAGGGGATCCATGGGGACGGGGACGAGGACGAAGATGGGTACGCGGGCGGGGATCGGCAAGACACTGGTGGTGGCGGGGTGTGTCCTCGCCTTCGCGGCGGTGCCGTCCGGCGCCCTCGCCACACCCGGCGACGGGGTGACCGGCACCGTACTCGCCAGTGGGACGTCCGACGGCAAGCTGAAGATCAAGTCACCGCCCGGCCGTACCGACGTCGTCGTACGGACCGTCACGGGCGAGGCCGGCGGCTCCACCGGCTGGCACAACCACCCCGGCGAGCTCATCGTGGTGGTCAAGTCGGGGTCACTGACCCGGACCCTGGACGACTGCTCGGTCGAGCAGTACAGCGCGGGCCAGGTCTTCGTCGAACCGGCGGGACACCGCCACCGCCACATCGGGCGCAACCTCGGCAGTGAACCGGTCGTGCTGTACGTGACCTACCTGCTGCCCGCCGGAGCTCCGCTGTCGGTGGACGAGGAACCGCCGGAGTGCGCACAGGAGTAGAACCCGGGGGCGGGTCGGGACAGCGCCGGCCCGCAGCAGGTGGGGGAGCGCCGGCCCGCAGGTGGGGGAGCGCCCGCAGGTGGGGCCGAGTGAGTCGACGCTCGCGCCTACCCCCAGGAAGGTCACGCCCTCGGTCTGCTGGGGCAGCATGAGGGCGTGAAATTCGAACCGATCACCTGGGAACGCCTTGCCGACGCCCTCGCCACGCACGTGGACGGGCTGAGCCCGGCGGACGGGGGGCCGTGGCTGAAGGTCGCCGTCGACGGGGCGCCCGCCGCCCGGCCCGCCCACCCGGCCGGGCTGCTGGCGGACGCTCTGCGGTTGCGCGGGCGGGCGGTGATGACGGTGGGAACGGAGGGGTTCCTGCGGCCGGCGTCGCTGCGGTACGAGTACGGCAAGGAAGACGCCGACTCGTACTACAGCAGCTGGTTCGACACCGGCGCCCTGTGGCGGGAGGTGTTCGGGCCACTCGAGCCGGACGGCAGCGGGCGGGTGCTGCCCGACCTGTGGGACCCCGCCACGGACCGGGCGACCCGCAGCCCCTACCGGACGCTGGCCCCGGGTGGGGTACTGGTCCTGCACGGGCCGTTCCTGCTCGGCCACTGGTTCCCCTTCGACCTCACGGTTCACCTGCGCCTCTCACCGGGCGCGCTGGCCCGCCGCACCGAGCAGCCGTGGACGCTCCCGGCCTTCGAACGGTACGAGGCCGAGGTCACCCCCACGGACACGGCCGACGTCGTCGTCCGCACCGACGACCCCCGCCACCCGGCCTGGACGGACCTGCCCTAGGACGTGTCTTTCGGATCATGCCGCGCTCGAGGGCCCTGGCCCGCAGCCGGGTCCCCGGCCGTCCCGCCCTCGTCACCCGCCGTCGGGCGGCCGCCCAGCACCGTGACCGCCATGGCCCCGGCGCGGCAGCCCGCCTCCGCCGCCGTGACCGGGTCCGCACCCGACAGCAGCGCCGCCAGGAGAGCGCCGGTGAACGCGTCGCCCGCGCCCGTGGAGTCGACCGCCCGGACCACCGGGGCCCCGACCCGCGCGACGACCCGCCCCGACTCGGCGACCAGGGCTCCTGCGGCGCCGGTCGTCACCACGACGAGCGAGAAACGGCGACTCAGCGCGGCTGCCGCCTCCACCGGGTCGGCCAGGCCCGTCAGCAGCGCCGCCTCATCGGCATTGGGCAGGAGGAGCTCCACGCCCTCCAGCGCCGCCAGGAACGGGTCCACGCCGAGCTCCGAGACGAACCCGGTTGACGCCGGGTCCACGCTCACCCGCACGCGCCGCTCCCGTGCTGTCGCCAGGGCCAGCCGCGCCGTCTCGCGGCTGGTCCCGGCAAAAAAGAGATACCCGGACAGGTGCAGATGGGACACCCCGTCCAGCAGAGTTGGCGACCAGTCGCCAGCCTCCAGCCGCAGGGCCGCGCCGCTGTCCGTGAGGAACGTCCGCTCGGCGGCCGCGTCCACCAGCGCGACCACCGTCGCGGTCGGCGCGCCAGGATCCCGTACCAGCAACGGCCGCACCCCCGCTCGCCGCAGCCGCTCCTCGTGCCAGGCCGCCCAGTCGGTGCCCACCCGCGCCAGGATCCGCACGTCCGTGCTGCCCCAACACGCCGCCCAGCACGCCACGTTCGCCCCCGCCCCGCCCGGCAGCGTCCGGATCTCGGCGGCCGTGTCGGTCGCCGGGGCGAGCGGCGCACGGTGCCGGGCCACCACGTCGGTGACCACGTCCCCGACCACGAGCAGCGCGCCGCTCACAGCGCGGCCGCGATACGCGCCGCCAGCCGCACATTGCCCCGCACCGCTGCCAGGTTGGCCTCCAGGGACGCCCCGTCGGTGTGCCGCATCAGGTACTCCAGCAGGAACGGCGTCACCGCCTGCCCGGTGACCCCCCGCTCCCGGCACTCCTCCAGCGCCCGTGCCAGCACCCGGTCGTGGAGTTCCGGGTCCAGCTGCTCGTCCTCCGGCACCGGATTGGCGACGATCAGCGCCGCCTCCGGGCCGCCCAGGGTCTCCTGCGCCCGTATCACCGCCGCCACCTCCTCCGGGGACCGCACCGTCCAGTCGACCGGCTCGCCGGAGGAGGCCAGGTAGAAACCGGGGAAGTACTCCGTCCCGTACCCGAGGATCCCCACGCCCAGCGTCTCCAGCCGCTGGAGTGTCGCGGGCACGTCCAGGATCGACTTGACCCCCGCGCACACCACGGTGATCCGTGTCCGCGCCAGCAGCCGCAGGTCCGCCGACTCGTCCTGCGTCAGCGCCCATTCACGGTGCACGCCGCCGAGCCCACCGGTCGCGAAGACCCGTATGCCCGCCCGCGCCGCCAGGAACGCCGTCGCCGAGACCGTCGTCGCACCGCTCGCCCCCGCCGCCAGGGCGGGCGCCAGGTCGCGATGGCCCAGCTTGCGTACGCCGGGATCGGCCGCGACCCGCTCGAGCTGCTTCTTGTCCAACCCGACGCGCGCCACGCCGTCCAGCACGGCGACCGTGGCGGGAACGGCTCCACCGGCTCTGACGAGGGCCTCCAACTCCTCCGCCACGGCCAGGTTCCGCGGGCGGGGCAGGCCGTGCGCGATGATCGTCGATTCCAGGGCGACAACGGGCCGGCGCGCCGCCAGCGCCTCCCGTACCTCTTCCGACAACGTCACTGTGGTCTCCGGCATGTCCCATCCCTGGCGCGGCGGCGGCCCGCGCAAACGTCCGGACGGGCGGCAGATGGACCCGCCGCCCCCAGACCCCGGCGCCGCGGCCTCCGCCCCCAGGCCCCGGCGCCGCGGCCTCCGCCCCCAGACCCCGGCGCCGCGGCCTCGGCCCACGGCGCGGCTCCGTGCAGGGCCCCGCACCACGGCCTCGGCGCCACGAGCACAGCCCCGGTGCCACGGGCACGGCCCCGGCGCCCCGTTACGGCCCCGATGCCACGGCACCGGGCTTGGTGACGGTGGTTTCCGTCCCGAGCCGGTCGCGAGGTGGCCGCAGGGCCCCGCTACAGTCACCGGCCATGACGACCCTTGAGCGACCTTCCTTTGCCGTGCACATACCCGACGCCGAGCTGGAGCCCGAGCCCCTCGACCCGGACCAGATCGTTTCCGGCGACCCGGTGGTGTCCGGCAAGGTGCTCTGGGAGTCGGCCGACGGGACGCAGCTTCGCGGCATCTGGCAGATCACGCCGGGCGTGGTGACCGACACCGAGGCGAACGAGCTGTTCGTGGTCGTCAGCGGGCGCGCCACCGTGGAGGTCGAGGGCGGCGACACCCTGGAGCTCGGCCCGGGCGACGCGTGCGTGCTGCGCGAGGGAGACCGTACGACCTGGACGGTGCACGAGACCCTGCGCAAGGCGTACCACATCTGCCTCTGACGCCCCGGCGCCCGAGGCCGTACCCGGCGCCCGGAGCGGGCCCGCCGCCCGCCCGGCCGGGCCGCCCGGTCGTGTCAGCCGCGCTTCCCCCGTAGCGCCAGAGCGGCCAGCGGGAGCAGCAGCAGCGCCCCGACCGCGTTCAGCCAGCCGTACCCCGCCTGGGCGACGACCAGGCCGGCGGCCGCCCCGCCGACGCCCGCCGCCGTGTTCATGGTCAGGTCCGACAGACCCTGCACGGCGGCGCGGGCGGCCTGCGGCACGGAGTCGGTCAGCAGCGCGGAGCCGGAGACCAGCCCCGCGGACCAGCCGAGCCCCAGCACGAACAGCCCCGCCGCGGTCTGCCCGTGGCTCGCCCCGGCCGTGCCGGCCAGGAGTGCGGCGACGGCCAGCAGACCCACGGCCAGACCGATCACGGACAGCCGGCCGAGACGGTCCGACAGCCAGCCCATCACGGGTGAGAACGCGTACATGCCCGCGATGTGACCGCTGATGACGAGCCCGATCAGCGTGATGCCCGCCCCGTGGTGGCTGAGCGCCACCGGGGTCATCGACATGATCGAGACCATCGCGGTGTGCGAGACCGCCACGGTGACCAGCGCCAGCCGCGCGCGCGGCGATTCCCGCACCGCCCGCACACCGGCCCGCAGAGACCGGCCCTCGGGCCGGTCGGCCTCCTCGGTGCCGGCCGCCAGCGCTCGCGCGGTCAGCAACGGATCGGGCCGCAGCAGGACCGCGACCACCGCCGCCGACACCAGGAACACCCCGGCAGCCCAGAGGAACGGCCCGGCCGCCTCCGGTATCCCGAGCCCGGACACGCTCCGCCCGGCCGGTGCGGCGATGTTCGGGCCCAGTACGGCCCCGATGGTCGTCGCCCACACCACGGTGGAGATGGCCCGCCCGCGTCGCTCCGGCTCCGCCAGGTCCGCAGCGGCGAACCGCGCCTGGAGGTTGGCCGACGACCCGGCACCGAACCCCGCCATCCCGGCCAGCAGCAGCGGGAAGCTCCCGATGACCGCGGCCAGCACGACCACACCCGCCCCGGCAGCCCCGATCACATACGCCAGGACCAGCCCGGGCCGCCGTCCCCGCGAGGTCATCAGCGCGGCCAGCGGCATGGACAGCAACGCCGTCCCGGCGACGGTGGCGGTCGGCGCCAGCCCCGACAGCGCCTCCGTGCCGCTCACCTCCTGGGCCAGCACGGAGGCGAGTGCGATCCCGGTCGCCACCCCCAGCCCGCCCAGGATCTGGCCGGCGATGAGGACGGCCGAGATCCGCCGCCGGAGGGCGGGCAGATCGGCGGGCACGACGGACGTCGAGCCCGCGGCGGCGCCACCGGCACCGGAAGGAGGCGTCGTCACCGGCCCTGAGGTCCCGGATATGTCGGGGTCTGTAGTCACCGGAGAAGTGTGCCACCCCTTACATGATCGGAAAAGTGGTCGGAGAGGTGTCAGAACAGCGGCTGCGGCAACACCCCCTCCAGCGCCAGCAGCCGGCGCTTGGTCTCCAGTCCTCCACCGAATCCGCCGATCCCCCCGTCACTCTCCACCACCCGGTGGCACGGCACCACCACCGGCAGCGGATTGGCGCCCATTGCGGCACCCACCGCCTGCGCCGCTCCGGGCTGCCCCACCCGGCCGGCCAGCTCCCCGTACCCGACGACCGTGCCGTACGGCACCCCGGTGGCCAGCTCTCGCAGCACCTGCCGGTTGAACCCGGCGGTCAGCGACCAGTCCAGCCGCAGTCCGAACTCCCGCAGCCCACCGCTGAAGTACGCCTCCAACGCGCGTATCGGCTCGCTCAGCCGCCCCGTGGCGCTCTCCACCAGCTCCGCGCCGAGCTGCCCCTCCAGCCGCTTCAGCGCCCGGTCACGCACCGCGTCGCCGGCGTGGAACACCACGCTCACCAGGCCCTCGCCCGTCGCTGCGAGCAACAGCGGACCGATGTCGCTTCCCATGACGGCCCACTCCACGAACTGCCCGTTGCTGTCCATGCCGACCACCGTACGACCGGCCACTGACAACGCTCCGCCACGGCGGGAAGCGGCCGAAAGTGTGTGGGTCATGTGCGGGAGTCGGCCCCGGCCGCCTCGCCGGAACCCTTATGTCGACACATCTCCTTGCAAATATTCGTTCGGTCGTCGATGCGCCATAGCCTCGGCCCCGTACCAGCGGGTACACATGGCACCATCGGCGCCGCGGCTCGGGCGCGAGGCTCCCGGACGGCGGGGCACAAGGAGCGAAGGGCGTACGGGCATGCAGGGCACAGTCGACGGATTCAGCTATGGCCTCGTCACTCCCGTGGCCGCTTTTGTCATGGCGTGCCTGGGCGGCGCCCTCGGGCTGCGCTGCACCATCAGGTCGCTGGGCAGGCACGGCATCCGCAGGCTCGGCTGGCTGGCCCTCGGTGCCACCTCCATCGGCTCGGGCATATGGACCATGCACTTCATCGCGATGATGGGCTTCACCGTCCACGAGGCGCCGGTGGGCTACGACCCCGCCATCACGTTCGCCAGCCTCGCCGTGGCGATCGTGATGGTCGGCATCGGGATCTTCATCGTCGGGTACCGGGGCGCCACCGCCATGGCGCTGGTCACCGGCGGCACCCTCACCGGCCTGGGCATCGCCACCATGCACTACCTGGGCATGGCCGGAATGCGCCTCCCCGGCCGGCTCCAGTACGACACCCCCACCGTCGCCCTCTCCGTCGTGATCGCGGTCGTGGCGGCGACCTCCGCGCTGTGGGCGGCCGTCTCGGTGCACGGCTTCCTGCCCAGCCTCGGCGCCAGCCTGGGCATGGGTGTCGCGGTCACCGGGATGCACTACACGGGCATGGCCGCGGTCCGCGTGCACCTGCACGGCGACGGGCCCGCCACGGGCGGCGACACCGCGACCTCGCTCCTCGGCCCCATGCTGGTCGGTCCGGCGGTGTTCCTGCTCCTCGCCGGCGTCGTGGTCATGTTCGACCCGCTCCTGGTGATGGGCGACCGAACCCGGAAGCGGCCCGCACTCCCGGCCCCTCGCCGCCCCGGCGTGCCCGCCTCGTGGCAGGGCCGCTCCTACGCCGAGCCGGCCGTCCGGTCACCGGTCCGCCGGCCACGCCGCCGGGAGCGCAGCCTCGACCACTGACGGTCGCGGACACCGCCCGGAGACGGCTCGTACCCCCGCTCGGCCCCCGACTGTCAGTGCCGGGTCGTACGGTGGATTCATGCGGCCCGTTTCCAAGATCGAACGCTCGGTGGCGCCCTTCGAGGTCGTCAGCCCCTACCAGCCCAGCGGCGACCAGCCGACGGCCATCGCCGACCTCTCCCGGCGCATCCGCGCGGGCGAGAAGGACGTGGTCCTCCTCGGTGCGACCGGCACCGGCAAGTCCGCGACGACCGCCTGGATGATCGAGCAGCTCCAGCGCCCCACCCTCGTGATGGCGCCGAACAAGACGCTGGCCGCCCAGCTGGCCAACGAGTTCCGCGAGCTCCTGCCGAACAACGCGGTCGAGTACTTCGTCTCGTACTACGACTACTACCAGCCCGAGGCGTACGTACCCCAGTCGGACACCTACATCGAGAAGGACTCCTCGATCAACGAGGAGGTCGAGCGGCTGCGCCATTCCGCCACCAACTCGCTCCTGACCCGCCGGGACGTCGTGGTCGTGGCCTCCGTGTCCTGCATCTACGGCCTCGGTACGCCCCAGGAGTACGTCGACCGGATGGTGCCCCTCAAGGTCGGCGAGGAGATCGACCGGGACCAGCTGCTGCGCCGCTTCGTCGACATCCAGTACACCCGCAACGACCTGGCGTTCAGCCGTGGCACCTTCCGCGTGCGCGGCGACACCATCGAGATCTTCCCGGTTTACGAGGAGCTCGCCGTCCGGATCGAGATGTTCGGCGACGAGATCGAGGCACTGTCCACCCTCCACCCGCTCACGGGCGAGGTCATCAGCGACGACCAGGAGCTCTACGTCTTCCCGGCCAGCCACTACGTGGCGGGGACGGAGCGCATGGAGAAGGCGATCAACGGCATCGAGCGGGAGCTGGAGGAGCGCCTCGCCGAGCTCGAGAAGCAGGGCAAGCTGCTGGAGGCCCAGCGACTTCGGATGCGCACCTCGTACGACATCGAGATGATGCGCCAGATCGGCTCCTGCTCCGGCATCGAGAACTATTCGATGCACTTCGACGACCGCGAGCCCGGCTCCCCGCCCAACACCCTCCTCGACTACTTCCCCGAGGACTTCCTGCTCGTCATCGACGAGTCGCACGTCACCGTGCCCCAGATCGGCGCCATGTACGAGGGCGACGCCTCCCGCAAGCGCACCCTCGTCGACCACGGCTTCCGGCTGCCGTCCGCGCTGGACAACCGGCCACTGAAGTGGGAGGAGTTCCAGGAGCGGATCGGGCAGACCGTCTACCTGTCGGCCACACCCGGACAGTACGAGCTCTCCCGCTCCGACGGCTTCGTCGAGCAGATCATCCGCCCCACCGGCCTGGTCGACCCCGAGGTCGTCGTCAAGCCCACCGAGGGCCAGATCGACGACCTGGTCCACGAGATCCGCCTGCGCACCGAGCGGGACGAACGGGTTCTGGTCACCACCCTCACCAAGAAGATGGCCGAGGACCTCACCGACTACTTCCTGGAACTGGGCATCCAGGTCCGCTACCTGCACAGCGACGTCGACACCCTGCGCCGGATCGAGCTGCTGCGCGAACTGCGGGCCGGTGAGTACGACGTCCTGGTCGGCATCAACCTGCTCCGTGAGGGTCTCGACCTCCCCGAGGTCTCCCTCGTGGCCATCCTCGACGCCGACAAGCAGGGTTTCCTCCGCTCCGGCACGTCGCTGATCCAGACCATCGGGCGCGCGGCGCGGAACGTCTCCGGTCAGGTCCACATGTACGCGGACACCATCACCCCGGCCATGGCGCAGGCCATCGACGAGACCAACCGCCGGCGCGAGAAGCAGGTCGCGTACAACAAGGCCAACGGCATCGACCCCCAGCCGCTGCGCAAGAAGATCAACGACATCGTCGCGACCATCGCGCGCGAGGAGGTCGACACCGAGCAACTGCTCGGCACCGGCTACCGCCAGTCCAAGGACGGCAAGGGCGCCAAGGCCCCCGTCCCCTCGCTCGGCTCCAAGGCCGCGCAGGGCGGCAGGGCAGGAGCCAAGGGAGGCAAGGCGGGCGCGAAGGGCGCGCTGGTCAGCGACCGCCCGGCGGCCGAACTGGCCGGAATCATCGAGGAGATGACCGACCGCATGCGAGCGGCGGCGGCCGAGCTGCAGTTCGAGGTGGCGGCACGGTTGCGGGACGAGGTCAGCGAGTTGAAGAAGGAGCTGCGGCAGATGAAGGAGGCGGGCATCGCCTGACGCCGCGGCAGCCGGTGTGTTGCAACACCGCCACAAAAGCGGGCCTGGCCTGATGTCATGTCGCCGCCCCTGCGTAGGGTGCTGGCAACCGCACTCTTCAGACGGTCGCGGGAGTACGCAATGAGAGGGGACAGCGCGTGACGGTCAACATGACCAAGGGCCAGGCCATCAGCCTGCAGAAGAGCGACGGGGGTACGCTCACCGCGGTGCGGATGGGGCTCGGGTGGCAGGCGGCTCCGCGTCGCGGTCTGTTCGGCTCTCGCACCCGGGAGGTCGACCTGGACGCCTCGGCGGTGCTCTTCGCCGAGAAGCAGCCCGTGGACGTGGTCTTCTTCCGCCACCTGGTGAGTGACGACGGCTCCGTCCGCCACACCGGTGACAACCTGGTGGGTGGCGCGGGACAGGGCGGCGACGACGAGGCGATCCTCGTCGACCTGCAGCGTGTTCCGGTCCACATCGACCAGATCGTCTTCACGGTGAACTCCTTCACCGGCCAGACGTTCCAGGAGGTCCAGAACGCCTTCTGCCGCATCGTCGACGAGACGAACGGCCAGGAGCTCGCGCGCTACACCCTGGACGGCGGTGGCCAGTACACCGCGCAGATCATGGCCAAGGTGCACCGGGCCGGTACGGGCTGGCAGATGACGGCTCTGGGCAATTCGGCCAACGGCCGTACGTTCCAGGACCTGATGCCGTTCATCCTGCCGCACCTGTAGGCGCACGGCACACGCACACACCCGCAGCTCCCGGAGGCCAGGCCGCCGGGAGCTGCGGTTCACACCGAGGCACCACCGAGGCACCGCAGCACCGAGGGGACACAGGCATGACGGCCGAGCTGGTCAGGGGACAGAACCATCCGCTTCCCCACACCCGACTCGAGATCCGGGTGACGGCCGGCGCACCGGTCATCGCCGGTGCCACGCTCGGCGACGAGAACGGCACGGTCGCCGGCGCCGAGTGGGTCGCCCACCCCGGCTCGCCCGCGCTGCCGGGCCTCGAAGTGTCCCGGCAGGCGGCCGCCGAGCACCGGCTCGCCGTGGATCTCGACGCCCTGCCCGAGGCGGTCCACCGGGTGACGGTGCTCCTCGCCCTGCCCGACGGTCCCGCCGGCCCGGCCCGGTTCGGTGCCGTGGCGGCGCCTTTCGCGGCGGTCACCGCCCTGGACGGCACCGGGGTCGCCGGCTACACCATGACGGGTCTGGACACCGAGTCCGCCGTCGTCGCCCTGGAGTTGTACCGCCGCCAGGGCGCCTGGAAGATGCGCGCCGTCGGCCAGGGGTACGCGGGCGGGCTCGCCGCGATGCTCGCCGACCAGGGCCTCGACCGGGCCGCCGACCTCGCGGCGACCATTCAAGAAGCGGTCGCGACGGGGATGACCCGGTCGGTGGCCGCACCTCCGCCCCGTACCGCCGAGGGGGACCGTGCCCGGCACAGTGCCCCGCTGACCGCGTCCGGCGCGCCCGGCGCCACGGGCCCCGGCGAAACGGCCCCCGGTGACCTGGCCGCCGACACCGGCGCGGCCACCACCACCGGGGCTACGCCGGGCGGGCCCATCGACTACGCCCACCCGCGCCGCAGGGCCGCCGCCCCGCCGCCCATGGGCGCCGACACGGGCCGGCCCGCGGCTCAGCCCGCCGTTCCGCCACCGCCCGCCCACCCGGCACAGGCTGGGCAGCCCGCTCCGCCGGTCGCCGGGGACGCCACCGGCTGGACCATGGACGAGCGCCTGTACAACCAGGTCTGGGGCATGTTCGAGGATCTGGCCCGTACGACCGCCGCGTACCGCAGCGCCGTCGACTTCGCGGAGTCCCGCATGGACCAGGAGCTCGACCGCGTCCTGTCCGACCCGCGCAGCCGCATCGGCTCGGCCGGCGACGCCGCCCGCGCGGCGGCCCGCGCGAAGTGCGACGAGCTGACCGCCCGGGCGCGTGAGGCGCTCGACCGGGACCTCGCGCAGCTCACCGCCGAGTCCGAGGTCGTCACGCCCGCCCTTCCCGTCGCGTACGCCGACTGGGACAACCCGGTCTGGCACGGCTACCGCGTCCCCCGGGAGTCCGCGATGGCGTTGCGCCTCGGTGACCTCCACCTCCCCGAGCGACCCGAGCTGCGCATCCCGATGCTGGTCCGGCTCCCGCTGGAGCGCGGCCTGTGGGTGGACAGCGGCCGCTCCGGCTCCGAGGCCGCCCTCATGACGGACGACGCCGAGCTGCGCCGGATGGCGATGGACACGGCCGTCCTGCACGTGACACGGCTGCTGGCGGTCCACCCGGTGGGTGAGTACGCCGTCCACGTCATCGACCCGGCGGGTTCGGCGGCCGCCTCGCTCGCCCCGCTGACCGGTTCCGGGGTGCTCGCCGCGCCGCCGGCGACCGGGGCGGCGGGAGTGGCCTCGGTCCTCACGCGTCTCACGCAGCGGGTGGAGCTGGTGCGCATGGCCGTCAGCGGCGGTGCGACCGACGCGCTCCCGCCGGACCTGGACACCGCGCACCAACTGCTGATCGTCAACGACTTCCCGCACGGCTTCGACGACCGGGCCGTCACCCAGCTGCGCTACCTGGCGGACGAGGGCCCGGCGGTGGGCGTCCATCTGCTGATGGTCGCCGACCGCGAGGAGGCCGGTGCCTACGGACCGGTGCTCGATCCCCTCTGGCGGTCGCTGCTGCGCCTGACGCCCGTCCCGGACGACCACCTGGCCGACCCATGGGTGGGTCACGCCTGGACCTATGAGCCGCCTCGGCTGCCCCCGGGCAGTGGTGTCCTGCACCAGGTCCTGTCCCAGGTGGTCGGCGCCCGAACCAACTGGCGTCGCTGACCTGCGGACTTGGTGTTTCTTTTACTTTTCCCTTTACCTTTCTTTGGTCTTTACGGTAACGTTCTTGGTGCGGAGGGGAGTACTCCCGTGCGCGGCGTGCCCGTCAGTACGGACGGTCGGACGTAAGACCGGTCCCGGGGCGCCGGCCCGTGGTCTGACCTGGTGACGGATGCCGGGTCGCCCGGGTGGAAGAGACCTCCGGCAGCGACGACGCTGATCAGTAGCCGTACGACGCCGGAGGCGCAGTGGACGTTTCAATGAGCCTGTGGGTGGCGACCATTCTTGGTCTGTCCGCCCTGATCGCGGTCGACTTCTTCATCGGGCGCAAGCCCCATGACGTGTCGGTCAAGGAAGCCGGAATCTGGACGGTCGTCTGGATCGTCCTGGCCGCGCTGTTCGGCCTCGGCCTGTTCGTCTTCGGTGAGACCCAGGCGTCCGGCGAGTTCTTCGCCGGCTTCATCACCGAGAAGTCGCTCAGTGTCGACAACCTCTTCGTCTTCGTCCTGATCATGGCGAAGTTCGCGGTGCCGACCCACCTGCAGCAGCGGGTGCTGCTGATCGGTGTGCTGATCGCCCTGGTGCTCCGCGCGATATTCATCGCCGCCGGCGCCGCGATCATCGCCAGTTTCTCGTGGGTCTTCTACATCTTCGGCGCGTTCCTGATCTACACCGCCTGGAAGCTGATCCAGGAGGCCCGGGCCGACGAGCCGGAAGAGGAGTTCGAGGAGAACCGCCTCCTCAAGTCCATCGAGAACCGCTTCGGTGTCGCCGACAAGTACCACGGCACCAAGCTCTTCATCCGCGTCAACGGCAAGCGCGTGCTGACCCCGCTGATGGTGGTCATGCTCGCCATCGGCACCACGGACGTCCTGTTCGCGCTGGACTCCATCCCCGCGATCTTCGGCCTGACCCAGGACCCGTACATCGTGTTCACCGCCAACGCCTTCGCCCTCATGGGTCTGCGGCAGCTCTACTTCCTCATCGGCGGCCTGCTGAAGAAGCTGGTCCACCTGAGCTACGGCCTGTCGGTGATCCTGGGCTTCATCGGGGTCAAGCTGGTGCTGCACGCCCTGCACGAGTCCGAGGTGCACGTGCCCGAGATCTCCATCCCGTTCTCCCTCGCGGTCATTTGCGGTGTCCTGATCATCACCACGATCACCAGCTTGATCGCCTCCAAGAAGCAGGCGGAGCGCGAGGCCGCCGAAGGGGCCGAGAAGGCCCCGAAGGACAGCGTCGAGGCCTGACCCGGGCGGCGCCACGCCACCGGCGCGGCACCGGAGCAACGGCACCGGCCGGGGCGCCCGCATTGCGGGCCGCCCCGGCCGGTGCTTGCTTTGACGGTGAGCGCCCCGACCCCCGGGGCCCGGCGCACGCGGAGAACGGCATGAAGTTCGCGCAGATCATCGACTTCGAGACCGAACGCATCGACGACATGGAGGCGCTGCTGGAGCAGCGCAGGGCCGACATGTCGGGCCGGCCCGGCGGTCCCACCCACCGCCTCCTGCTGCGGGACCGGGACAACGCCGACCGCTACCTCGTGGTCATCCAGTTCGACTCCTACGAGGAGGCCATGCGTAACAGCGAAGACCCCGAGACCACGGACATGGCCGAACGGATCGCCGCCCTCTGCACCCGAGCGCCGTCCTTCACCAATTGCGACCTCGTGGCGCAGGACAGCCTGCGCTGACTGCCGGACCTCTCATACGGCTGCCGACTCCCTCGCCGGTTCGACGGCCGGTTCGGGCAGTGTCTCCGGCAGCAGGGCGAAGCAGCCCAGACTGAGCAGGGCGATCGCCGTCAGGTACGCGGCAACGCCCCATGGCGGCCCCGAGCCGTCTGCCGAGGCCGTCGCCACGAGGGGTGTCAGCGCTCCACCCACGACGCCCGCCAGGTTGTAGCCGACGGCCGCGCCGGTGCAGCGCACCCTCGGCTCGTACAGCTCCGGCAGGTACGCGGCGACCACGGCGAACATCGTGATGAACGCCAGCAGCGCGCCCGTGAAGCCCAGGAACATCAGCAGTGGCCGCGCCGTGTGGAGCAGCCCCACCATCGGGAACATCCACAGAGCGGCGGCCGCGCAGCCGATCAGGCACATCGGCCGCCGCCCGTAACGGTCGCCCAGCATCGCGGCGAACGGGGTGACCACCCCCTTGATCGCCACCGCCGCCATGATGCAGCCGAGCATCACCGTGCGGCTCACGCCGAGCTGTTCGGTGCCGTACGCCAGCGCCCACGTGGACACCGCGTAGAAGATCGCGTACCCGACCGCCAGCGCGCCCGCCGTCAGCAGCACCAGCCGCCAGTGGTCCCGCGCCACCTCCACCAGCGGGGAGGCCGCGCGCTTCCCGCTCTCGGCGAGCTCGCGGAACTGGGGCGTCTCCGTCAGCGAGGTGCGCAGCAGCAGCCCACCGGCCGCCAGGAGCCCCGCCGCCCAGAACGGCACGCGCCACCCCCACTCCCGGAACTGGGCGTCGCTCAGCCCCGCCGACAGCGCCAGCATCACCCCGTTCGCCAGCAGGAACCCGACCGAGGGGCCGATCTGCGGAAAGCTCGCCCACAGCGCGCGCCGCCGCGCGGGCGCGTGCTCCGCCGTCAGCAGCACCGCCCCGCCCCACTCCCCGCCGAGCCCCAGCCCCTGGAGGAACCTCAGCACCAGCAGCAGCACGGGAGCGGCCACGCCGAGCGTCGCGTACGACGGCACGCACCCCACCGCGACGGTCGCCGAGCCGGTCAGGATCAGGGAGGCGAACATCACCGGACGCCGCCCGTACCGGTCACCGATGTGCCCGAAGAGCGCCGACCCGAGCGGACGGGAGAGGAAGCCGACCGCGAACGTCCCGAAAGCCGCCAGCGTTCCGGCGAGCGGCGAGAAGGTCGGGAAGAACAGCGGGCCCAGGACCAGCGCGGCAGCGGTCCCGTAGACGAAGAAGTCGTAGAACTCGACGGCCGTGCCGGCGAGGGAGGCGGCGGCGAGCCGCACCATGGAGGGGGTACGCGCGGGCGTATCCGGATGAAGACTGTGGCGCATGCCGCGCCAACTACCCATCGCGCCCCTGGGTTACGGGGGCGCGGGGGAGGCGTACGGGAGTGTCTACCAGCCGCGCTCGCGCCACTCGGGAAGCTTCGGGCGCTCCTGGCCCAGCGTGGTGTCCTTGCCGTGGCCGGGGTAGATCCAGGTCTCGTCCGGCAGGACGTCGAACAGCTTGGTCTCGACGTCCAGGATCAGGCTGGCGAAGGCGTCGGGGTCCTTCCACGTGTTGCCGACTCCGCCGGGGAAGAGGCAGTCGCCGGTGAAGACGTGCGGATGGCCGTGCGGGTCGTCGTAGATCAGCACGATGGAACCGGGGGTGTGCCCCACCATCCGCCGTGCGGTGAGCTCCACCCGGCCGACCCGGATCGTGTCCCCGTCGTCGACGGGGACGTCCGTGGTGACGTCGATGCCCTCGGCGTCGTACTTCCCGGCGTACGTACGGGCCCCGGTGGCCGCCACCACCTCGGCCAGCGCGTCCCAGTGGTCGCGGTGCCGGTGGGTGGTGACGACGGACGCGATGCCGTCGTCACCGATCAGGCGGAGCAGTGTCGCGGGCTCGTTCGCCGCGTCGATCAGCAGCTGTTCGCCGGTGGCCCGGCAGCGCAGCAGGTAGGAGTTGTTGTCCATCGGCCCGACCGCGACCTTGGAGACCATCAGGTCCGTCAGCTCGTGCACATCGGCGGGCCCGCCGACCTTCACCGCTCCGCTGTACGTCATGAACCCAGCCTATAGCGGGGGCAGTACGGGAAGGGGGCCGCCGGTGACCTCCAGGGCCGCCCCGTCGCGGCGGCCCGCGAGCCAGCCGACGAGGTCCGGCGCCGGGCCGGAGACGGTCACCTCGGCGCCCTCGCCGCCGCCCGTGCGCCACTCCTTGCCGGCGGCCAGGAGGCGGGTCGGGGGCACGGTGGGATGGCCGGTGAAGCGGTCCGCCAGGAACGCGATCTCGCGCTCCGTGAACTCCTGCGGCAGGTCCTCCAGCTCATAGCCGATGCCCAGGTCGACGTGGTGCAGCTCCACCTCGACGAGACGGCGGAAGGGTACCCGTGCGGCCCGGTCCGTCACTCCGTTGCGCAGCTCCACGGTGCGGTCCCAGTCGGCCGGCGCGTCGCCCTCGGCCTGGAACCGGGCGGCGCTGTCCCGGACGTCGTCGAGCTGGGCGGCCAGGGGCCGGGGGGCGTCGCGCTCGATGTCGGCGTCGCGCGCCTCCGCGCTGGGATACATCGGGCGACCCCGGAGAACATTCACGAGGGCGTCGGCGTTACGTGAGAGGTGGGCCAGGACGTGACCACGGGTCCAGCCCGGCAGCCGGGACGGCGCGGCGACGGCGGCGTCGTCGAGTTTGGCGGCGGCGGTGAGCAGCCGGTCGGTCGCCTCACGTACAGAGGCCAGGTCATGCGCATGGTCGATCATGCTGCTGACCCTAGCGCCGCCACACGATCGGGTGAAGGTGGCAGCGCGAGGCCGGAAATCGAATGCGCGTGCTATACGCTCGGTGGAGGCATCCTTGAAAGACAGACATCCATTTGGCGGCCCCCCGTAGGCTTGAACAGTCTGGGACGGGGGCTGTGCCCCCGCTTCTCTCAAGAAAGGTGCGGACCGGCGTGGCCGACCGTCTCATCGTCCGTGGCGCGCGCGAGCACAATCTGAAGAACGTCTCGCTCGACCTCCCGCGTGACTCCCTCATCGTCTTCACCGGGCTCTCCGGGTCGGGCAAGTCCTCCCTCGCGTTCGACACGATCTTCGCCGAGGGGCAGCGCCGGTACGTCGAGTCGCTCTCCTCCTACGCCCGGCAGTTCCTCGGCCAGATGGACAAGCCGGACGTGGACTTCATCGAGGGCCTCTCCCCGGCCGTCTCGATCGACCAGAAGTCCACCTCGCGCAACCCGCGCTCCACGGTCGGCACCATCACCGAGGTCTACGACTACCTGCGTCTCCTCTTCGCGCGCATCGGCAAGCCGCACTGCCCGGAGTGCCACCGGCCCATCTCCCGCCAGTCGCCGCAGGCCATCGTCGACAGGGTGCTGGAGCTGCCCGAGGGCAGCCGTTTCCAGGTGCTCTCGCCGCTGGTGCGCGAGCGCAAGGGCGAGTTCGTCGACCTGTTCTCCGACCTCCAGACCAAGGGCTACAGCCGGGCGCGGGTGGACGGGAAGACCATCCAGCTGGCCGAGCCGCCCACGCTGAAGAAGCAGGAGAAGCACACCATCGAGGTGGTCGTCGACCGCCTCACGGTCAAGGACAGCGCCAAGCGGCGGCTGACCGACTCCGTCGAGACCGCGCTGGGCCTGTCCGGCGGCATGGTCGTGCTCGACTTCGTCGACCTCCCCGAGGACGACCCCGAGCGCGAGCGGATGTACTCGGAGCACCTGTACTGCCCGTACGACGACCTGTCCTTCGAGGAGCTGGAGCCCCGCTCCTTCTCCTTCAACTCGCCCTTCGGCGCCTGCCCCGACTGCACCGGCATCGGCACGCGTATGGAGGTCGACCCGGAGCTGGTCGTCCCCGACGAGGAGCGGTCCCTCGACGAGGGCGCCATCCACCCCTGGTCGCACGGCCACACCAAGGAGTACTTCGGGCGGCTGATCGGCGGGCTCTCCCAGGCCCTCGGGTTCCGCACCGACATCCCCTGGGCCGGGCTGCCCGCCCGCGCCAAGAAGGCGCTGCTGTACGGGCACAAGACCCAGGTCGAGGTCCGCTACCGCAACCGGTACGGCCGCGAGCGGGCGTACACCACCCCCGCCTTCGAAGGCGCCGTCTCCTTCGTCAAGCGGCGGCACAGCGAGGCCGAGAGCGACTCCAGCAGGGAGCGCTTCGAGGGCTATATGCGCGAGGTGCCCTGCCCCACCTGTGAGGGCACGCGCCTGAAGCCGATCGTCCTCGCGGTCACGGTCATGGAGAAGTCCATCGCGGAGGTCTCCGCGATGTCCATCAGCGAGTGCGCCGACTTCCTCGGCGAGCTGAAGCTGAACGCCCGCGACAAGAAGATCGCCGAGCGGGTGCTGAAGGAGGTCAACGAGCGGCTGCGCTTCCTGGTCGACGTCGGCCTGGACTACCTGTCGCTGAACCGCGCCGCCGGCACGCTCTCCGGTGGCGAGGCCCAGCGCATCCGGCTGGCCACCCAGATCGGCTCCGGTCTGGTAGGTGTGCTGTACGTGCTGGACGAGCCGTCCATCGGCCTGCACCAGCGCGACAACCACCGGCTGATCGAGACCCTGGTTCGGCTGCGTGACATGGGCAACACGCTCATCGTCGTGGAGCACGACGAGGACACCATCAAGGTGGCCGACTGGGTCGTCGACATCGGCCCCGGCGCGGGCGAGCACGGCGGCAAGGTCGTGCACTCCGGCCCGTTGAAGCAGCTGCTGGCCAACAAGGACTCCATCACCGGTCAGTACCTGGCCGGGAAGCGGTCCATCCCGACCCCGGACGTCCGCCGCCCGGTGGACCCGTCGCGCCGGCTGACCGTGCACGGCGCCCGCGAGAACAACCTGCGGGACATCGACGTCTCCTTCCCGCTCGGTGTCCTCACGGCGGTCACCGGTGTGTCCGGCTCGGGCAAGTCGACCCTGGTCAACGACATCCTGTACACCCACCTGGCGCGTGAGCTCAACGGCGCCAAGTCCGTGCCCGGGCGGCACACGCGCGTGGACGGCGACGACCTGGTCGACAAGGTCGTCCACGTCGACCAGTCGCCCATCGGCCGCACGCCACGCTCCAACCCGGCGACGTACACCGGTGTCTTCGACCACGTCCGCAAGCTGTTCGCCGAGACGATGGAGGCGAAGGTCCGGGGATACCTTCCGGGCCGGTTCTCCTTCAACGTCAAGGGCGGCCGGTGCGAGAACTGCGCCGGTGACGGCACCATCAAGATCGAGATGAACTTCCTGCCGGACGTGTACGTCCCGTGCGAGGTCTGTCACGGGGCGCGCTACAACCGGGAGACGCTGGACGTCCACTACAAGGGCAAGTCCATCGCCGAGGTGCTGGACATGCCGATCGAGGAGGCCCTGGACTTCTTCGAGGCCGTCCCGACGATCGCACGCCACCTGCGCACCCTCACCGAGGTCGGCCTCGGGTACGTCCGGCTCGGCCAGCCCGCGCCGACGCTCTCCGGTGGTGAGGCGCAGCGTGTGAAGCTGGCGTCCGAGCTGCAGAAGCGGTCCACGGGCCGCACGGTGTACGTCCTGGACGAGCCGACCACCGGTCTCCACTTCGAGGACATCTCGAAGCTGATCACGGTTCTGTCCAACCTGGTCGACAAGGGCAACTCGGTGATCGTCATCGAGCACAACCTGGATGTCATCAAGACGGCCGACTGGGTCGTGGACATGGGCCCCGAGGGCGGCAGCGGCGGTGGCCTGGTGGTCGCCGAGGGCACGCCCGAGCAGGTCGCGGCCGTCCCGGCCAGCCACACCGGCAAGTTCCTCCGGGACATCCTCGGCGCGGACCGCATCAGCGACGCGGCCCCGGCGGTTCCGGCGGCGCGCAAGCGGACGACCGCCAAGAAGACCGTTTCGGCGGCGGACGGCGTGGCCCGCAAGACGGCCACGGCCAAGACGACGAAGCCGAAGAAGCAGACGGCCCGCGCCGCCAAGTCCTGACCGGTCACGGCCGGCCGTCCCGGCTGCCTCCGGCATCGCACCGCCCCGGGTTCACGCCCGGGGCGGTGCGATTCTGCGGCCGGGGACCGGGCGGGCGCGCGGCGGGCGCGGTACCTCGGCCGGACGGCCCCGGTGTGCCGCACGTGAGGACGCCCCCGGCCCGGCGTCGCGGCCTGGGGCACCGCCCGTGCCGACGGGGACGGCGTCAGAGGCGCGGCTGCCCTGTGGCCCTAGGGGCGGGGAGCCAGGCGGGCCGCGAGGGTGGGGAACGTGTCGGCGAACCAGATGTGGGTGCCGCGGTTGGCCTCACGGACGAAGTCCCGTAGCGACGTGCTCCCCGCCACATGGGAGGAGACGTCCCCGATGACCGCCAGCCGCAGCCGGTAGTCCGCGAACTTCTGCGCGACCTCGCCCGCCAGGCCCGTGCCGAGCGAGAAGAAGTCCTTACCGAGCCGCTCCACCGGCACGGCGACCAGTTCCGCCGCCCGGCCCAGAGCCTCACCGATCAGGTCCAGTGCGGCCTGCCGACCGTCCAGCGGCGGGCCGTCGGGCACGCAGACGAGCGTCGGGACACCGTGCAACGGCACCACGGAATCCGCCGTCACCAGCTCCGCGGCGTACGGCGGCTCCGCCCCCGGACGGGAGCAGGTGACGGCCGCCGCGCGGGCCGCGAAGGACAGCAGGTCCGTCCAGGCGGCGGCGTCCAGGTCGGACGGAGCGCGGGAACCCAGACCGTGCAGCAGCGCCGCGTTCACCGTGTCGCCCGCGCCGATGGTGTCGGCGACCGCCACCGGGACCGCGGGCACCGACACGGTCAGCTCGCCCGTGAACACCGTCAGCCCCTCCGCGCCCCGGGTCAGCACCACCGCGGACGGCCCCTTCGCCAGCCACTCCTCCGGCGAACCGCCCAGCCACCGGGCGTCCTCCTCGGAGAGCTTCAGTACCGACACATGGGGCAGCCGGCCGACGAACCGCTCCCGGTAGGCATCCGCGTCCGGGATGAGCCCCGCCCGGACGTTCGGGTCCAGCAGCGTGAGCACCCCGCGCCCCGCCTCCCGCCGCAGCAGCGCGTCGTACGCGCCGGCGCCGGGCTCCAGCACCAGCGAGCAGGTGCCGAAGGCGATGGCCCGGACCGCGAGGGGCAGCCGCTCGGGCAGCTCGAAGAGCCGGTCGGCCGTGCCCTCGGCGTAGAAGGAGTACCCCGCCGAGCCGTCCGCCCCGACCGAGGCCACCGCCAGCGTCGTCGGCTCGGTGCCTCGCTGTACGAGCCCCGTCGCGACACCCGCCGCCCGCAACCCGTCCAGCAGCGCCTCACCGAACGCGTCCGTGGAGACCCGGGAACAGAAGGCGGCCTCGGCGCCGAGCCGGCCCAGTGCCACCGCCGTGTTGTACGGGCCGCCTCCCCGGCGCGGGACCAGGGCCGACAGCGGCCCGGCCCCCGGCGGCGCGTCGGGGACGAGGTCGATCAGGGACTCTCCGGCGGCGACGATCACGAGCCCGAACGTAACCCATGCGCCCCGCCCCACGACACCCCGGAACCCTGCCGAACCCCGCCCCGCGCGTTGCCCCCGCGCCCCCATGCCCGAGCCCTCCGCCGGCCACGCCCCGCCCCCGCCAGGTACCCCCAAGGCCCCGGGCCGGCCGCCCGCCCGCCCGCCGGGCAGGCCCCACCCCCGGCTCCGATCGCTCCGCCAGGCACCCCGCGCCCGAACGCTCGCCTCCGCCGGCCCCCCGCGCCCGCCGGGTACGCCCCGGCCCCTGGGTCCGATCCCGCCGCCACGCCCCCGCCACCGGCCCCGGGTCGGCACCAGCCAGGCACCCCCCGAACCGCACCGGGCACCCCGGCCCCGCACCCGCCAGGCCTCCCGGCCGGACCCGGCCGGACCCCCGCCCCGCCCTGAACCCCCCCGCACCGCCAGGCACCCCGCCCTCGCCCCGACCCCGACCCCTCGCCCCCGAACCGCACCGGGCCCCCGGCCCCGCACCCGCCAGGCCCCGCCAGGCACCCCACCCTCGCCCCGCCCCCCGACCCCCGCCCTCCGAACCCCACACCCGCACTCGCCCCTCACCCCCACCCCGAACCCCGGCGAAAGGCCGCCGATCTACGCCGGTATCGTCGGTTCCGTCACCGATACCCCCCAGCCCACCGTGGAGCCCCCATGCCCGGCCAGCCGACCGCCCGCCGTACCGTGCTGAAAGGTGCCGCACTCGCCGGTGCCGCCGGGCTCGGCGCTGCCGCCTGCTCCACCGAGTCGAAGCTCGGCCACGCGAAGGCTCCCACCCCGACCGCTCCCGTCGACCTCGGTGCCGCGGACGCGGTACCCGTCGGCGGCGCCAAGCTCTACCGTGAGCAGCGCCTCGTGGTGAGTTGCCCCGCCAAGGGCCAGTACAAGGCGTTCAGCGCCCAGTGCACCCACGCCGGCTGCGTGTTCGACAAGGTCGAGGGAACCGAGGGCAACTGCCCCTGCCACGGCAGCCGCTTCGACGTGACCACCGGCCAGGCCCTCAAGGGGCCGGCCACCGCCGCTCTCCCCGAGGTGCCGGTCAGGGTGACCGGCGGCAGGCTGGTCGCGGGCCCGGACGCGTAGTCCCGCTCAGTCCCAGGCCCCCGTAGGCCCCTGTCCCGGCCCAGTCCCCGGCCCAGGCCCCGGAAGGCCCCGGCCCAGGCCCAGTCGATCAGTCTCAGACCCAGTCGATCAGTCCCAGTCCCAGTCGATCCCCAGGATCCCCGGCCGGACGCCCTGCTCCACGAAGTGAACGGTACGGTGGCGCCCGCTCAGCGTCAGGTCGCTGCGGGCACCGCGCGGCGCGCCCGCCGCCGTCTGCGCGAAACGCCGGCACCGTACCGGCAGGGCGTCCTCGTGGAACCGCACCTGGAGGACGTACTGCCCGCCCGCGAAGCTGAAGCCGCGCACGTACTCGCCGCTGACCCCGCCGGTGCCGTCCTCGAAGCCGTACCCGAAGAGGTACGTCTCGCCCGCCCGCAGCCGCGCGTCGAACAGCAGCTCCGCGACCACCACGCCGGTGCCCCCGTGCCGCCGCACCCGTCCCGTACGGCAGTTCTCGCCCGCTCGCACGACCACCCGCTCCGGGTCGCAGCCGGGGTCCCCGTGGTGGATGGCCAGGTAGCGGTCGACGCCGTCCCGGTGCGCCCGTACCACCTGCTGCGACTCCCGCCCGACCAGCTCCCGCCGGGCGCCTATCCGTACCCGCTCCTGGTGCCCCACCGTGTGCAGCCCGCCGTCCGCGGGCGCCTCCAGTTCCGCGATCAGCTGCTCCACCGCGCCGGAGACCTCCAGCAGGGAGCGGTACGAACGGGCCGCCGGCCGTGCCCGAGCAGCCGGTCCCTCCGTGCCCGCGACCGGGTCGCCGAGCAGCCGGATCAGCGACTCGCCGGGCAGCTGGAGCAGCTCCTCCAGGGCCCGCACCGCCTTCAGTGACTCCGGCCGCTGTGGACGGCGGGCACCCTGCTGCCAGTAGCAGAGGCTGGTCACGCCGACCTTGATACCGCGGTGCGCCAGATGGTGCTGCACCCGCTGGAGCGGCAGCCCGCGCACCGCCAGGGCCGCGCGCAGCGCCAGGTGGAACGGGCCGGTGTGCAGGATCTGCGCCAGGTCGGTCTCGGTGTGTGCCATGGGAGTCCTCGGTGAACGTTCACGACGGGGCGGTACGACTCCGGGCCGGTGGCGACGGGCGGGCTGGTGGGGGCGGGGATCCGTTCACTCGTCAACCAGTGGCGTTCACAGCGCGGTGTCACCCCGCATTGAAGCGTGTTGACCTGCCACCGACAACGATCGATGCTCCCAGCAGCGTCCGGACGCGATCCTCCCTCCCCACATCCCCAGTCGGAGGAACGCGATGCGCAACCCGAACAACTCCCCGGGACGGACAAGGCAGTTCGTCCTCGGGGTGCTCCTCGCCGCCACGACCACCCTCCTCCCGGTGACCGCCGCCACCGCCGAGGACCACTCCGCGACGGCACTCGCCGCCAAGCGCCTGAACATCACCATGCAGGCGCAGGCGAAGACCAACTGGTGCTGGGCCGCCGGTGGCAACACCATCGCCACCTGGTTCGGCCGCTCCTACTCCCAGAACCAGTTCTGCAACGCCGCCTTCAACCGGCAGCAGGGCTACGACTGCCCGAACTGGCAGGCGACTCTCGGCAACGTCCAGAACGGGCTGCGCTGGGCCGGCGTCAGCCCGGGCTCGTACGTCGACGGCTGGCTGCGCTATTCCACCGTCCAGACCGAGATCAACGCGAACCGTCCCGTCGAAACCCGTATCCAGTGGGCGAGCGGCGGTGGACACATGCATGTCATCCACGGGTACGACGACGCCAACAGCTGGGTGTACTGGGGCGATCCATGGCCCTCCAGCGACCGCTACAACTGGGCGTCGCACGCCTGGTACGTCGACAACGACTCCTTCTCCTGGACGCACTCGCTCTACCGGATAGGGGCGTGAGCGCCATGACCCCACGCCGTCTCCTGGCAGCAGCCGCGCTCACCCCCGCCCTGCTGCTTCTGGCCGCCCCCACGGCCACCGCCGCCGACACCCCGGGGGCGGCGGTCACCGCACCCGCCACCCTCGACACGCTCTCCCGGTTCTTCGCCCGCGACGGCGCCGTGACGCGGGCCGCCGCCCAGCCCCGTATCGAGGGCCCCACGGTCCCGGTACGCGTCCTGTCGCCGGACTTCGTGGCGGGCAGGAAGGGGGCGCCGGTCGCCCGCGTCGAGTTCCACGCCGCCGGGGCGGTGTCCTCGGACGGACAGAAGGCGTCGGTGTGGACCGCCCGCCAGGGCGCGAAGGGCTGGCAGGTGGTGAACATCGCGACCGGCGACGACGAGGTCCGGTACGCGAAGGAGGGCGCCCGCCGCCTGGCCGGCGGGACGGTGTTCCGGGAACCCCAGATCGACGCCTGGTACGTCCACAAGGGCGGCGAGGTTCTCCCGCTGGACGAGGACGCGGTACGCGCGGTGGGCTCCCGAGGCACCACGCTCGCCGCCTACCGGGACAGGGTGGCGGCGGCGTACGGGGACAAGATCCCCGGCACGGCGTACGCGCACAAGGGCGGCGCCGGCGGGTACGGAGGGCCCGCCGGCGCGGTACCGGACGCACCCGGCCCGCCCGCGTCCGCCGGCCCGGCCCTCGCCGGGGCCCCGGCGCCCGCCCGGGCACCGCACCCCGGGGCCGGAGGGGCCGGAGGGGCCGTCTGGGCGGCCGGGACCGGCGGAACCGCCGGGACCGTCCGGGCCGCCGCCCTGGCCGCCGCGGCCCTCGCGTTGACCGGCGCCCTGCGGCTGCGTCGCCGCCGGGGCTGAGCCCCACCCCACCCGCGGGCCCGGTGTCCGGCCGGGCCACCCACCCCGGGGGGGGGGGGGGGGGGGGGCGGAGGGGGGGCGGGGGGGGGGGGCGCGGGGGGGGTGGGGGGGGGGA